>NZ_SCRP01000017.1 GCF_004298475.1 Paraburkholderia sp.
GGTCAGGTACGGAGCGGCGAAGTACCATTCCTCATCCGACACATCCGTTGGGTAGGCTCTGCGCTTTTTCATTCCGCCAGGATACCAGGTCTGGCGGGAAGTGCCTAACACGCTCTAGAGCGGATTGGGATTTCTTGAAGCAACTGAAGGTGTCAACGCCGAGTGATGCCCTTTTGGGGGCGTTCATCAAAGTAGTCAGGCCCATGTTGGATGAGATGGCAACCCTAATTCAGGTAAGCGAGATACTGACTGAGCAAGCCAAATCGTTATTACCCCGCCTCATCTCCGGCAAGCTACGCGTCGATCACCTCGATATAACATATCCGCTTAGCATGAAGCCGGAGTTGGTACAGGCTACTTAAGGACGGAATAAGGGGAAGCGGGTGGCAAAGAACTTCATCTCGGAAGATGACATCGAGCAGGGGCTGATCCAGCGCCTGCAGCACTTGTGCGGCTTCGATGCGTTGAACTGCTACACCGCCCAGCCCGATGACCTCAACGACGGCTCGGGGCGCGGCGACAAGCGCGAGGTGATTCTGGCCGACCGGCTACGTGAAGCGGTCGAGCGCCTCAATCCCCAAGTCCCGGCCCATGCGGTGGATCAGGCCATAGGTCAGTTGCTGCAGCCCCGCACGGCCATGAGTCTGGTGGCCGCCAACCGCGAGATGGATGGTCTGATCCGCGATGGCGTGCCCGTCACCTACAAGCCCGAGCACGGGCCCCAGGCGGGGCAGACGGTGACTGAGCGTCTGAAGGTGATCGACTTCGATCAATCCGACCCGAAGGCCGGTCGAAACGAATATCTGGCCGTTAGTCAGTTGTGGATACGGGGTGAGTTCGGCTACCGCCGCCCGGACGTACTGCTCTATGTGAACGGGCTGCCCCTGGTCTTCCTCGAACTTAAGAACAGCAATGTCAAGCTGAGGGCCGCCTTCGACGACAATGTCACCACCTACAAGGCCGAGATTCCGCAGCTCTTCGTGGCGAATGCATTGTGCCTGCTGTCTAACGGCATCGAGACCAAGGTAGGTAGCCTGACCGCCCGGTGGGAGCATTTCTTTGCCTGGCTGCGTGTGGAGGATGAAAAGGAGGCGCTGGACCGCACGGCTATCGCCGAACAGGGATTGAGCGTGGAGCGAGCTGTGCTGGGTTTGCTTATGCCCCAACGCTTGCTGGATTACGTCGAGAACTTCTGCGTGTTCTATCGGGAAACGCAGAAAGTAATCGCGCAAAACCACCAGTTCATCGGCGTGAACAACGCCTTCGCCCAATTCATCCGTCGCCGTGAGCTGCGAGGCAAGCTGGGGGTCTTCTGGCACACCCAGGGTTCGGGCAAGAGCTTCTCAATGGTGTTCTACACCCGCAAGATTTTCCGCAAGCTCACGGGCAATTTCAGCTTCGTGGTGGTGACCGACCGGGACGATCTGGATGGCCAAATCTACCGCAACTTCCTGCACACCGGTGTGATCGGCCCGAAGGACGATGTGCGGCCACGCAATAGCGCCCAGTTGCGCGAAATGCTGGGCAAGAACAAGCGTGTGGTGTTTACGCTGATCCAGAAGTTCCGCTACGACAAGGGCAAGGACTACCCGCTGCTGTCGGATCGCGACGACATCGTGGTGATTGTCGACGAAGCCCACCGCACGCAATATGCTGGCTTAGCCGAGAACATGCGGGTGGGTCTGCCGAATGCCGCCTACCTGGCCTTCACCGGCACGCCGTTGCTGGGCCAAGAGCGCAAGACCAACGCCTGGTTCGGCGATTACGTTTCGGAGTACAACTTCCAGCAAAGCGTGGAGGACGGCGCTACGGTGCCATTGTTCTACGAAAAGCGCGTGCCGGAAGTGCTCATCCAGAACGATGATCTCAATCAGGAGTTCGCCGAAATCGTCGAGGAGGAGAACCTCGACGAGGCCGCACAACAGAAGCTCGAAAAGCGCTTCGCCCAGGAAATGGCGGTGATCAAGGTAGACGACCGCCTGGATACCATCGCCCGCGATATCGCCTATCACTTCCCACGCCGGGGCTATCTGGGCAAGGGAATCGTGATCTCGGTGGACAAGTTCACCGCAGTGACTATGTACGACAAGGTGCAGGCGCTGTGGAAAGACGAGATCAAGAAGCTCACGGGCATCATCAACGGGACGCAGAATGACATCGAACGCCTACGCCTGAAGCGAATCCGGGACTGGATGCGCGATGTTGAGATGGCCGTCGTAGTTAGCGAGGAGGCGGGCGAGAACGAGAAGTTCGAAAAGCTCGGCCTCAACATCAAGCCGCATCGCGAACGAATGAACCGGCTCGATAAGCATGGCCACGACATCGAATTCAACTTCAAGGACCCGGAGCATCCACTGCAGTTGGTCTTCGTCTGCGCCATGTGGCTGACGGGCTTTGATGCGCCGACGGTCAGCACCCTGTATCTGGACAAGCCCATGCAGGGCCACACGCTGATGCAGACCATCGCCCGCGCCAACCGCGTGACCAGCCATGAGATTAATGGGGTTGCGAAGCACAACGGCGAGATCGTGGACTACTACAACGTGTTCCGTCGCATGAAGCGGGCGTTGAAGGACTATGCCGCCGGACCGGGCGACGACGAGGAAGATATGCCCGTCCGCAACAAGCAGGAGTTGTTTGCATTGCTCGATGAGGCCATTGCCCAGGGACTGGTGTTTTGCGACACACACGAGGTCAATCTTCGGGGTGTGCTTGATCGTGGCGATGTCTTCGAGAAGCTGGGCCAATTTAACGTGTTTGCCGACACGTTGTTGGCGACGGATGAGTTGCGCAAGTCCTTCAACGTCTATGAAAACACTATAAGCAGCCTCTATGAGGCGTGTAAGCCGGAGGTGCTGGGGCAGGGGAAGGGGCGGCTGATCTCGGCCTTCCAATACTTACGCGGCGTATTGGAGAGCATTGTCGAACAGACGGACGTAGACAATGCGGTACTGCGACTCTCTGCCTTGCTCGATGAGAGCGTGGTGGTGGATAACGTCGAGGCGTTCAAGGCCAAGCAGTTCCAGGCGGAATACCAGATCGTCCAGCGCGGCAGGACTTGGGACTTGAGCAAGGTTAATGTGGAAAAACTGCGTGAGGAATTCAAGCAGGCGCCTTTTAAACATATCGCCATCGCCGATCTGCGGGCTTTCCTTCAAAAAAAGCTGGCCGAGATGCTGGCGCAGAACGCGACACGTATCGATTTTTTGCAGCGACTGCAGAGCGTGATCGATGCGTACAACTCCGGCGCGACCGCAACGGAGAACTACTACGAGGAACTGTCGGCGTTTGCCGAGGCGCTCAAGGAGGAGGCGGAGCGCCACATTCGCGAAGGCCTCAGCGAGGACGAGCTTGAACTGTTCGATCTGCTGAAGAAGGATACGATGACCCAGGAGGAAATGCAGCGCGTGAAGCTGTCGGCTAAGCGCTTGTTGAAGCGTTTGGTCGAGGAGCATCCCAAGCTATTGGTGCAGGACTGGTTCAAGGATCGTCAGTCCATGCAACAGGTACGGTCGGAAATCGAGCGTGTGCTCGATGAGGCACTCCCAGAGAGCTATGACCGAGCCACGTTTAAGCAGAAGTGCGACAACGTTTTCGATCTTGCAGTTGATTACGCAAACCATCATCGCCGTTGGGCCGCTTGACACTCTAGCGCAAGAAAACGGAGGCCCGCATTCGAGGTCTCGTATTGTTATGGTTGCGACTGACCGCTGTGATCATTTACCCGACCGTGTATTTGTGAATCGCCACCGACCGCTTGGAGTCGCGTTCTGCCGATCGCCTGCGTCGCGCATCAGTCGGCCATGAAGGGCCATCCATCTCCATGGTCTTTCAGACGTTCCGGCGACGGCTCCGACATAGCAATCGGTCGTTCGACTCGGGACGCTGAGCGTTGTCCAGTCCGTCGGAGTAGCGACCCGCCAGCATCAACTCACCATTACCCCCACGCTAACGTGATGCTAGGAGCACCGCTCTGGACCGACGAATAGCACCTACCTAGCTGAAAACACAAAATCGGGAACTCATATGACTGAGGAAATATTCGACCAGCGCATTCACGACGAGTTAAAAGCAGTAGCGTCTGAAAGCGTCGCGTCCGGGCGGCTATCCGCACAAAACTGGATCGACGAGCAGACTAAACTATTCCGCGACACCTTCGGGCCGGACGTCTTGCGGCAACTCGACGGCTCAGCGCTATTGCAACTGATGCACGGGCGTCAGGGCAACGATACTCGTTGCCTGGCATACTGGCTCGAATTCAAGAACGACGATGAATTTTCCAGCAATCAGTTCGGCGGAATTCGTGGTGGCTCCGCCCTCAAATTCGGCATTTTTCAGCGGGAGAGCGACGGCGCTTGGATGGCGGGGTCTCCGCAGCAGCAGGTCGCCCTTTCGCTCGACGGTGCTATCGCGATCGCACAAAGCCAGCGGGATGAACTGGTTGCCGGAGCAGATGTTCTTGCCGCGTTCGATCCAACCGAGGCATCCGACGCGGCCTATGCACAACTTCAAACTGCGATGCAAAACGCGGCACCCAAGCTCTTCAGTTTTGGCTGGTCGCACAAATACTGGTTTCTGAACTTCCCTGACAAACTTGACGGTTTTCACAATCCGCGTTATCAGCGTTTTCACCTGCTCAAGCTGTTGCAATTGCCGCCCGATAACGTAGGCGTTCGCGATCCGAACGCGCCGACGTTTGTCTGCGCTGGCCGCTTCGTGAAAATGGGGCGTCAGCTCTCGCTGCCGGTTGCAGCACTCTGTGTGATGCTGAATCAGAGGAACGGGACCGTTCACCGCTATTGGAAGATCGGTACGACAGCGGGCAGTGACGGTGACAGCGAATGGGCGACGATGCGAGATGGCAACTTCGTTTCGATTGGATGGCCGGAACAGGTGCCGGACCTGTCGGGGCTGCTGGCCGAGGACAAGTCGGAAGTAAAGGACAAGATCAAGCAATGGCTGTTGCCGTCGTACGGGAACAATTCTGGCATGGCCTCTCGCAAAGCGGGCGAAATAACGAACTTCGCACGTGAGATGTCCGAGAACGATATCGTGCTTGCGTGCGGGGGGCAATCAGTGCTCGGCATCGGCCGGATCACTGGGTCTTACGAATACGAATCCGGGCTTTTGTTTCCGCATAAACGGCCTGTCGAGTGGCTCTCGCTTACCACGTGGAGCATGCCGGAATCGGAAGGTCCACGTACAACCGTCTTCGAACTTGGAAAGAGCGCAAGAAATATTCTCACGATTGAGCAGGTGTTGGACGGACATTCGCTTCCCGAGGCTCAGATTGCGGCACGGGTGGTTAAAGGAGAGTCTGTTGACAAGAGCTACGCGTTGCTTCCTCTCGATCCCTTTGCGTCTAGAGTCGACAACATTCTTCGTCGCAAGGGGCAAATTGTGCTGTACGGCCCCCCGGGAACTGGCAAAACATATCGCGCATTGCAGGTCGCCCGCGAACTGGCGGCACGCCACACCTTCCGCAAAAGTTACTCGTCGCTGAGCGAGACCGAACTGGCCCAAGTCAATGGGGCAGATGGTCTCGTGCGCATTTGTACATTCCATCCGGGATGGGGCTACGAGGACTTCGTCGAAGGGCTACGGCCGAAAACTAACGGCAACGGTCTGATGGTGTTCGAACCGCAAGATGGTACATTCAAACGCCTCTGTCAGAGCGCAATTGACAAACCAGAGCGGCAATTTTTCCTCATCATCGACGAAATCAATCGGGGAGATTTGCCTCGCATTTTCGGCGAACTGCTCACGACAATCGAAATCGACAAGCGGGATACGTCCGTAACGTTGCCCGTGACCCGTGCGCCTTTCGCCGTGCCGCGCAACGTGTTCATACTCGGGACCATGAACACGGCCGACCGCTCGATTTCACTGATGGATGTGGCGCTACGCCGTCGCTTCGGATTTATTGAGCTGATGCCGGACAGTTCGCTATTGGCAAACCGCCGTGTCGGCGGACTCTCGCTGAGCGCTTGGCTCGATGCGCTTAATGCCCGGCTGCGTCAGTCCCTGAAGCGCGATGCCCGAAATCTGCAAATCGGGCATGCGTATCTCATGCCGCCTACACCGATCACCTCGGTTGCCGATTTTGCTCGCGTGCTACGTGACGACATCATTCCGCTTCTCGAAGAATACTGTTACGACGACTTCGGGACACTAAGGGACATCCTCGGCAGCGAACTGGTCGACGTGGATGCGTGCCGTATCCGTGAGGAGATGTTCCTACCGAACCGGGATAACGATCTTATCGAGGCAGTCTCGTTCAAGGAAATGCAGCCCTTGGTGTTGTATCAGGATAACGACGACGCCCTCGACAGCGCCGAGGATGAAGACGATGCCGTTCGTTCCCAGTGAAGACTCGGCGCGCCTGACTATCCGGCTCTCCGAATGGGACTGGACCGCCCCTTCGCGCGATCCACGCCTGAAGGATATGTCGCTTGCGGGCGACACCGCATGGCGTCGGCTTGCCGATGGCCTTCGCGGAAGGATTGATATATACGAGCGCTACGATGGCCTTACGATCGAAACCTCGTCATTTGTCGGCCGCGTCGATGTCGGGCCGTTGCGCATAGTGGTTCAGCCGAAGTTGCCCGCCATGCCGCTTACGCGGCTATTGCGTTATGCCTACGGGTTGCGTGACTTGACGTCGACGGCTGAAACGCGCTCCCCAACGGACGAACGCGGCATGCATGATTTGCTGATCGCATTGCTGGCCGGGGAGGTCGAAGAGTTGCTGCATCGTGGTCTACCACGTCACTACGTCGCACGGGACCGAAGGCTCGATAGCCCGCGCGGCCAGATTCTGATTGACCAGATCATCCGACGGGGAGGAGTGCTTGAGCCGATGCTTCCGTGTCGGCAATACGAACGCCGCTCCGACTGGAGCCTGAACCAAGTGTTGCGCGCTGGGCTCGATCACGCTGCACGGTTAACTGAGGACCGCGAGTTGCGCCGACACGCGCATAAGCTTTCAGCGATGTTTGGCGACGTCCGCGAAATGCCCAGGCTGCGCACTGACGATATCGATTTAGTCGCACGAAACTTGACCCGGCTCACGACAGCCTGCCGACCTGCGCTCACGCTGATTCGATTGCTGCACGATATGCAGGGAGTTGAACTCGAGACGGACATCGGGGCGAGTAGGACGCCTGGGTTCCTATTCGACATGAACCTGTTTTTCCAGCGCCTGCTGTCACGGTTCCTTCGCGAGAACCTCGTCGATGCTCGGATCGTCGACGAGCACTCCATTCAGGGTATGTTTGCGTTTGCTTCCGGTTCGAACATTAAGCAGCGCAGAGCACCCTCACCGCGCCCTGACTATGCTCTATTCCACGGGAGGCGTCTAAATCGTTTCCTCGACGCGAAATACCGCGACTTGTGGCGTAAAAGTCTCCCGGTCGAATGGCTCTATCAGCTAACCATCTATGCGCTCGCATCGCCCGTCGAGGTTAGCGTACTTCTATATGCGTCGATGTCCGAGTCGGCACTTGATGAAGAAGTTGAAATTCGTCAACCAGTGTCGTGGTCGAATAGAGCACCCGCGTCGGTCATTTTGCGTCCAGTGCCACTCGGGATGCTCGCGGGGCTCGTCGGTTCTGATGCGACCACTGAGATAGTTGGACGGAGGCAACAATTGGCGCAGCGACTTATCGCGAATCGTACGAATGGGACCAACCTTAGGGATACCGCAACTACAGGTTTCGGAGTGCCAAGCACCTGAAATGGGCCAATTTGCTCAAAAAATGAGCAAAATGCGCCGATCAGGACCCGAAAATGTGCCGGAAATGTCGATTGCTGCGATGCAACACACATTACAAAGCTTTCTTCTTGAGACGTGCGACCCTGATAACGGCCGACGGGCCGGGGCCATCCATTGCCCCTGCCCGGATCGCACGAACCCGCCAGCGGGCAGGAAAACGGGCAGGAGGGGGATTCCCGGTGTCGGGAGAGCGAGCGAAAGTCACTGAAATGGGCGAGTGGGTAGAAATTACCGATTTGCACGATTTTGATATGACCCTTTGTATCGTCTGATCGATCTGTGCTACATTTTTTTCTACCAGACCAGCGTTTTCGGGTAATTCCTACCCATTTTCGGATCATATTCCGCTCCTGACACGTCGACCTCGCCGTTGCCTGCGTGATTTTCTCCACTGCCTGAGCGCTGCACACCGACGCGCCTTGCAAATCACACCCGCAGCATTGTCACGTTCCTGAAACGCACGGCAGTAGCCTCGCGTTTCAGCTTTTCCCACCTGCTGAGCTTTTCACCGGATATCCATCCGGCGATAACGCTCGCATTGATAATTAAGGATACCTGATCATGAACAGGAAAAATCCTACACCGCTTTTCTCTCTCGGCCGAACCGTGGCGACGCCCGGCGCGCTCGACCTTCTCGACCGAACCGGCACCAATGCGGCCGAACTATTGCGTAGGCATCAGTGCGGGGACTGGGGAGCCGTCTGCCTCGCCGATGCTCGCTCAAACGATCTGGCCGTTACGAACGGAATGCGCCTTCTTTCGGCCTATGACCTGGGCGATAGACGTGAGCGAGTATGGATCATCACCGAGGCTGATCGGCGCGTGACGACTCTGCTGCTGCCGGACGAATATTGATGGAGTTCACCGTGCAGAAACTTCATCCCGCCTTGCGGCCCGGACGACGCCTCACGATCGTTGGTTCGAACATTCCGACCTTCAGTTTCCAGGGCAGTTTCGATTCGACGTGTGCCTTGCATGCGGCAGCAATGGCGTTAGCGATGCATGGGTGCGTGACAAACCCGCTACGTGCGCTGTCGCGGCGAAGTAGTCGTGAGGCCGAATATGTCAGGAAAGCGACACCGTTCTGGCATACCGGAATTTCGCTAGAAGAACTGCAAACGCTTATCCGGGAGCTCAACTGGGGATTGCGACCTGCCGTCTTCGAAGGAGCGCATGCGCACGTCCTCCGATTCAGTGAGCGCGAATTGCTACGCGGGCAACCGGTGATCGTGACGTGGCGCGAATTACATTGGGCGACCTTGCATGCGGTACTCGCAGTAGGCATCGAAGGGCGGCTAACCGGCCGGACCTTTGAAGGCCACACGCTGCTGCTGATTGACTCTGCTGAGACCGAGCCTATCCTCGCGGTTTACAACGCACGGTTGACGTGGACAACACGACGCGGCAAGAAGGGCGAATATGCCCAATACGTGACAGCGTTCGAGCGTCGCAAGGTAGTACTCGCGGGCGGGATGTCGATCCGAAGCGGAAAGTCGCCGTAGCTACCGCAACGGCCTGCGTCTCGGTCGCGGCGCTTCATACCGATGCTCGCCGGACGGTTTGAGCGAAAGCGTCAGCGGCTCAAACAGGTCGGAGAGTGTGATGCCTAGCACGTAGCAGATGGTCGCCAGCGTCTCAACCGTGGGATTGGCGACGCCACGCTCGATGGCACTTATGCGGGTTCGGTCTAGACAAGCTTCGTAGGCCAACTCCTCCTGCGATTTGTCCACTTCGATCGGGCACGCCTTCAATCGCGCGCCCGCCCGAAGTGGTGAGCAACTCAACGCAACAGGCGGTGCAGCGGAACGCAGAACGTTCCGCTGCAAGTGCCGTCAGCCACTACGATGAGCCTTGCCGCGGGCGGGCACCTCGGATGTAATCGGCGTTCGCGCGCTACCCGGCTTTGCGAGATCGGGGCTTGTGCGCCGGAATTTCACACTGCTGGCCGGACGGGATGAAGTTGCCTGGGACTGACGCTCAACCGCCTTTGCCACCTTTACTTGGTGTTGCGGCGGGACGAAGAGCGGCGAGAGCCTGCCAATCACCTGACCGATCGCGTCGCGCAGCAGTTCGGCGTTGAACCAGTCAACCTCCTGCTGCTGAGCGAGCTTGCGCGTAAACCGGCGACGCTGGTTTGCGTCGAGTGCATTGAGCGCAGCGTTGATGCCGTCATTGCGAGCGCATGCGATGAAAAGGCGGCCCTCCGGCGTGTTGAACGGGGCAACGTCGTGCGGCAGATGAAGGAAGCGGATGCCGTCAAAGCACGACGCGAAATTGGCAATATCCGAAACCGGAACAGCATCCGTTGGCTCGCAGCGGACCTCCAGTCGCCAACGCGGCGGACCATCAAGCTTTTCCTTCAGCGTTGCCACCTCAATATCCCACTCATCAGATGCCAGCGCAGCAAGTATCTTGTCGGCGTGCGGCTCTAGTTCGCGATGCAGAACCTCTACCGCCTTGTCGTAGATGCAGAGCCGACGATCTGAATGAAGCGCGCCGACGTAAAGCGAGCCGAGAACGCCGTCACCGCCAAAGTCGTACAGTACCTTCGCGCCGCTGCGCTTTCCTTTCGCTTCGACGAGCGTACCTTCCAGCGGATTGATATCGTAGTCAACATTCGCATGCAGCATGGGAACGACCGCTTGCGGTAGAACGCGATGCGCATCGGTCCCGAACAGGAAGCGAAGGAATTTCCCGAGATTAGCGATTGCTTGACCGCCCTTTCGGAGATACGGGTTCGGGTTGAACTCGATCGTTACCGCCCACGGATACGTCTTCTTGTTCGGCAGGCTTTCGACCAAGACTGAATTCCCACCAACCGGAACGTGCAGGCGTCTCTGGAACGCCTTGCGCTGGGATGAGAGTTTCTTGGCACCCGGTCTAGTCTCGATCACATCGAATTGCGCCTGCAGATATGCCGCGAGGGAATCATCAACATGTTCGGTCCGAATACAACACTTGAACTTGTCGACGCCGATCTCGACGATATGATCGAGCGGGAACAGGGCACCGTTCTGCCCGGAATATAATTTAGACATGCTTATTTTTTTCATGCCAACTCTTCGATTGATAACAGTGTGCGATCCGGATGAATACCGGACCAGATCATTTACAGCCTTGGGAATCCGGTGTCGGATTCGTGTGTCAGATTGTCCTCCGAGTTCGTGGTGTCTTCCGTATTGATATGGATATGTATCTGTTATTACAGTCGCGTGGTTCTTCGCTTTCGATCACGCCGAACGCGCTTAAAAACGGGGCTGTCGTCCAGAGTGAGGCGTTTTTCTCGTCCCACACGCGGCTGTTTTTCGTCGACTTTCCTCGCTAGACCCTGCCACCGTCGAAATTGCGCTGAATTGCCTTGAAAGCGCAATTTTTAAGGCCTTTCTGAGGTCCTAGTGCGCGCGCGGTGTCGTGTCTATGGTCGACTTTCCTCGCTAGGGTCGCCCTCGAAAAACGAGCGGAAAGGCAGCAGCTGAGGCTGCCATTGGTGCCGTGTTGCGGTTGTTGCGCTTATTTCGAAGCCGCTGGAATTTTGCGCAACGACCGCAACTGCTAGTTATTACTCGCTGTTAGGTGCGACACGGTAAGTGCGGTCAGGAGCAAGCGTGTCCTAGGCGATTGGCCCCACCGTCATCAGCCTTAGTGGTAACCAGGTCATTTGCCGTCTCATCCTCGGGGCTGGTATCCGTGCTTTTGATCGAAGACTTTCGTGACAACACGCCGTCAAAGTTGTAGCGACTAGCCCAGCGTTTAGCCCAACCCGTCGGTGGAACGAGGCCCACCGTGTTCTCGGGCGGAATCAGCGACGATTCCAAGCCACGCGAGACGTTCGACTTGTTGATGCCGATGACCTCCGCGATCTTCTCGATCGTCGCACCCTTGGCACGCAAGTACCACGCCACACGGATAATCGCACGTGCAGCTATGAACTGCTCCTGAGCGAAGGTCCAGGTGCCGTTCGATTCGAGGAATGCTTCGACCATTACGCGACCGATACCCTGCTGGTGCCAGTTCGTCAACGTCACGTTGTCCAGCAAAACTGCGATCTGCGCACCCGGCCCCGGCTCACAAGTGCTAACCTCCATGCACGCGTTGCAGTATGCGCGAAGTCCGGTCACGTCCTGCTTTTTCGCATGAACGATAAAGAGGACAATAAGTGCACCGAGCCTTTGCGCCTCAGCGTTGAGTTGCGCGATGGCTGCAATCGCCTCGTCGCGCTTCAGGTCACGGTACGCCACCGTAGTGAAGACGCAGGCATCCGGCTTCACGTGGTCCATCAAGAGAGGAACACCTTCGGGTGCCAAAGGGTTGAAGCGACGGCAATGTTCAATCGCCTCCGCCCGCATCTTGTCCGCTTGATTGCACGAGCGCGTATACGACTTCATCGACTCAGCCTCACGCGAGCCAGACGAATGCAGGAAGGTAAGCGTCGAGACGGCGCGCACGGGCTGGTCGGCAATCGTATCGTCGGCGAGGATGCCATCCGCGATGGCAGCAGCGGCGACCGTCAGGATGGTCGGGTCAGCGCACGTCACGAGCACAACGCCTTCGGCCGGTTTCACGTTGGCGCGGAACGCGGTCTTCATCGTCTGCGCAATTTCGGTAGCCGCGCGCTTGCGAGCGCCCCTCAAAGCGTCCGATTCCGGACCCAAGTCATTCAGAACGTGATCGGCGAGCGACTTTGTCGGGATAGAGGCTGAGGTTGGCATGCTGGCCAGCGACTTTTGCACTTGCGTCATTGTTCAGCCTCCAACGATGCAAGGTATTTCAGGATAGCTGAGAGTTTCCAGCCCCGCATGCGCTCCGACAGGTGCAGTGGTGCTGGAAACCTCCCCGTTTTCACCATGCCGTAAAGGGAAGTCCTCCCTATGCCAACAATCTCGAGGACTTCGGGCAGGCGGAGGATGCGGTCGGTAGGCGGCGCGCTCTCATTAGCGAGAGCAATGCCAAGATGCGATGCGATGGGCGTGCAATTCGCGCAGTTAGACGGCGGACGCGCGTCGACCTCAGATGTGCGGCTCATATGACGATCCGATTTAGATGTGAGTCAGCGTCCACACCAGATCATTCTGGTGTGGGATCGTTGACATCGGCGTCAGATGTCTTGGGTCGAATAACCCGGGTCTCCATACGTCAGTCGCTTGAAGGTATGCCTGCCGATTGCCGCGACAGGAGACACATCAAGAACGCAAGGAGCGCGCCTGCACGATAAAGTGCCGAGCCGTAGTGCCACCGCTCTACTGGAGCGTCAGCAGCATGGAATGTGTTCTGGAACGCGCATGGTTCGTCCCATAGCCAACCCACTTGGGGCATAGACACTTAGTGTCCGCGACATGAGCTGAGTTTGCTGTCGGCAAAGTCTTGATGGCGACAAAGATTTTACCTAATTAAGGCGACGATGCAATCCTGCCAGAATCCGGCCGGCCGATTTTCCATGTGTGCTCCTAAGCCGGAATCACGTTGCCGCCTTGAGCGAGCCGAGATAGTCCGCCCACTGCTGCATCATGGCACGTCGTTCTTTCAGGAATTTGGTGCGGTTGTATGCGGTACCGAGAGCGTCGGGCACCTTGTGTGCGAGTTGATGCTCAATTACCTCCGGCTTGACATGCAGTTCCTCGTGCAAGATCGTGCGAGCCATAGCCCGGAATCCATGCCCGGTGATCTCCGTCTTGGTGTCATAGCCCATGCGCCGCAATGCAGCATTAACTGCCGCCTCGCTCATCGGCTTCTTCGGGTCTCGACCGGGGAATACATAGGTGCCGTGGCCGGTGAGCGCATGCAGCTCTCTCAGAATCGCAACGGCCTGCACAGCCAGTGGTACGAGATGCTCCGTCTTTGTCTTGGTCACCAGGTAACGCCAGTCTGCCCTTTCAAGATCAAAGCCCGACCACTCAGCCTTGCGCAATTCGCCGGGGCGCACAAATAGGAGAGGAGCCAACAACAATGCGCTCTTCACTACAAACGTACCGCGAAAGCCATCGATCGCGCGCAAAAGCTCAGCGACTTTCGCGGGCTCCGTGATGGACGCGAAGTTCTCGTGTCGAACGGGGGGGAGAGCGCCTCTCAAGTCTGCCGAAGGATCACGTTCTGCTCGCCCTGTCGCCACGGCATACCGAAACACCTGTCCACAATTCTGCAAGGCGCGATGCGCCGTATCTTTCGCCCCGCGCTCCTCGATTCGCCGAATGACCGTCAACAGCTCGGGAGCCGTGATTTCCGAGATGGGCCGGATGCCTAGCCACGGGAAGATGTCCTTTTCGAGACGCTGAATGATCTTATCTGCATGACTTTGAGCCCATCCAGGCGACTGGCGAGCAAACCACTCGCGAGCGACAACTTCGAACGAGTTGGAGGCCTGGTCAAGCGTCGCTGCTTTTTTCGCTTTCTTGTTCTCACCTGGGTCGACGCCCTGCGCGAGAAGCTTGCGCATCTCGTCCCGGCGCTCACGTGCGTCCTTGAGCCCGACATCTGGATAGACGCCAAGCGATAGCCTCTTCTCCTTGCCGTCGAATCGGTATTTGAAGCGCCACCACTTGCCGCCGGCAGCAGAAACCTCCAAGTACATCCCGCGCTCATCGAATAAACGATAGAGCTTGCCAGTCGCCTTCGCACTGCGAACGCCTACGTCAGTGAGTGCCATGCACACTACTCCTTGGGAAGCACAGCCCGCGTTGCATCCAGAAAGGCGCGAAGCTGGACTGTCTCCAACGGATTTAGATTTACGCGGCGCGCGCCGAGGCGAATCGACAGCGCACCGTCGTTGTCCACCGAAAAGCGCATCTGTGCCTCCAGCCGAACGGTTTCGTCTCGCTTGGTTGCGCGCTCCTGCTTTCGCACATCGCTGGGATCGATTCCGGCAACCAGTAGCGCGCGGGCCTCGTCTCTTAGATTCCGGGCCACTGCGAGCGTCACAGCCGGGTAGACACCGAACGACAGGGTATTCTCCTTGCCGCCGAACCGGTACTTGAGCCGCCAGTATTTGGCCCGGCTAGGAACGACGAGCAAATAAAGGCCGCCGCCGTCGAACAGCTTTCTAGGCTTGTCGGCGGGCTTCGCGTTCCTGATGATGGTCTCGGTCAACGCCATTTGGGGAATACTGGAGCGACTGTTTGGACAGTTGCCCCAAAAGTTATCCCTCTTCGCGTCCGAATGTCAACGGACGGCGCCGAACCTTACCGGCAAAAAAAACCCCGTAAGCATTGATCTTACGGGGTTTTTTGTCACTTTCCGAACGTCGCCGAATTTCGTCGGATTGAATTCTTGGTGGAGCGGATGAGGATCGAACTCACGACCTTCGCATTGCGAACGCGACGCTCTCCCAGCTGAGCTACCGCCCCAACGAAGCGAGGAGTATAACACAGCGAAAACCAGAAAACCGAAATCGCCACCCCACCAAAACCGCCCACCCACAAATCACTTCGAAGGCGCGCCGACAAGCACCCAGGCGACAACAGTATGAATGTCCGCAGCGTTCATCGCCGGATGCGACGGCATCGGAATCGCCCCCCAAACGCCGGCCCCTCCGTCCCGCACCTTCTTCTCGAGCCTGGCCTGCGCCCCCGCATCGCCCTTATACCGCGCCGCGATCTGCTGAAACGAAGGCCCGACGAGCTTGCGATCCACCGCATGACATCCCATGCAGGCGTTCGTGCGAGCGACAGCCTGCCCATCTGCGGCGGCAAAAACCGTCTGCGAAGCCATCAGAACGCCCATCGCCGCAAAAACCAGGCAAAAAACCACGCGCAACGAACCCCGCATCACATCGCCTTCCCGTTGCCCGGCTGCCCGGGTGACGATTCCATCACCGGCGCAGGCGGCTGCTGATCGATCGGGCGCGAACTCACCGATGCGTCCGGCACCGCGCCTACCGTCGGCTCCTCGGCGGCATTGGCCGGCGCCGGCGCGCTCGGCGCCGCAGCAATCGGAGCCGCCGCCTGGCCAGGCCGGATGTACTGATAGACCTTCACGACTTTCGCAACGCCCATCAGCTTGCTCGTCGCGTCGGCGGCCGTGGCGCCTTCCTGCTGCGTCACGAGGCCCATCAGGTAGACGGTCCCGCGCTCGCTCACCACCTTGAAGTTGTTCGCAGAGATGTCCTTGTACGCGATCAGCTCGGCCTTCACGCGTCCTTCGAGGTAGGAGTCGTTCGCCCGCGACGAGAACGAACTCGCCGGCTGCACCGCCAGTTCGTTGACGACCGACTCGACGTTCGCAATCGCCCGCGCCGTCGTCTCGGCCTTCTGTCGCGATGCTTCGTCCGGTACTTCGCCGGTCAGCAGCACGCGCTGGTTGAACACCGCCACGTTGATGTGCGCCGTGTCCGGCAAATTCTTGGTGATGTCGGACAGCGCCTTCACCTGGATCTCGCGGTCCTCGGTCTGCGAGCCCACCGTGCGCCGGTCGGTCGCCACGAGCGCCGTGCCGCCCGCCGCACCTGCAAGCGCGACGAAGCAGCCCTGCAGGCTCGCCGAGAGTGCGGCCGCAAATCCAATCGTCAGCGTCGTGCGCGCCAGTGCGCTATGGATGCCGTATCTGCTCTTCAACGTCACTCTCCTTCGTCCATCGATGTCAGTCGTCGCCCAGCAGCATCGCGTCGATGCCGTCGCACAGGCAGTGGATGGTCAGCACATGCACTTCCTGAATGCGCGCGGTCCGCTCGGACGGCACGCACAGGTGTATGTCGGTGTCCGCGAGCGCTTCGTTGACCTGGCCGCCGCCCTTGCCCGTCAGCGCGATCACGATCATTTCGCGCTCGTGCGCCTCTTCGATCGCCGCCAGCACGTTCGCCGAATTGCCGGACGTCGTGATCGCCAGCAGCACGTCGCCCGGCTGGCCGAGCGCACGCACCTGCTTCGCGAATACCTGGTCGTAGGCGTAGTCGTTGGCGAGTGCCGTGAGCACCGAGGCGTCGGTGGTGAGGGCCAGCGCCGGAAGTCCCGGGCGGTCGCGCTCGAAGCGGCCGATCAGTTCGGCCGCGAAATGCTGCGCGTCAGCGGCCGATCCGCCGTTGCCGCAAGCCAGAATCTTGTTGCTGTTCGCAAGCGCCGCGAACATCGTATCGACGGCGGCCGCGATCGGCACCGCGAGGGTTTCCATGGCCGCGAGCTTGACGGCTGCGCTGTCGCGGAAGTGTTGTTGAATGCGTTCGACGGACATCGACTCTCTAATCTGTACTGCGTATATCGCGAAAAATCCGCGTGCCTGTGTGCGGGTTGTCGCAAGTTTAGCGCACTCACGCGCGTTCTCCGCGCATTCAACTGCCATCGGCGCGGAAAGCGTCTCGCAGCCACACGAGACGCCCGCACTCGAAGGCGATCACGTCGAAGCGGCACGCGGGCGTGACGTGCCGACGTTCGCACGCGCCTTCTGCGGCACGGCCTCGCGCGAGAAAGTACCGCGCGGCGCGCAGAATGCGCTGCTGCTTGTGCCAGCCGACGCTCGCCGCCGCGCCGCCGTAACTGCGCCGCGAGCGCGCGCGCACTTCGACGAAGACCAGCGTGCCGTCCCGTTCGCGCATCACGAGGTCGAGTTCGCCGCCGCGGCAATGCACGTTGCGCGCGACAAGCACGAGCCGCTGGCGTCGCAGAAACGCGAGCGCATGCGCTTCGAAACGCGCGCCCGCCGCGCGCGATTCGGCGTTGGACTCGCGGCGCGCGTAAAAGTTGTCGCCGCGTGACGGCTGCGCCACAAGCGACGCGCTTGCGCTCTCCGTCGCCAATACGCGATGCGCGGATTCGCGTGCGCCATCCGAAAGTGTCTGCGTTGTGCGCGGAACAGCTTCGCGTGCATCCGCGCCTGCCGCTGTACGTTCCTTCGCGTGGCACAATGTCGGCCTCCTTTCTTGCGTTCGCGCGTTTCGTGCCATGACGTCCCTCCTCGAACTCGCACAGGCCCAGCAATACCCGGCCGCCACGCTGTACGTCGTGGCGACGCCCATCGGCAATCTCGCCGACATCACCTTGCGCGCGCTGCACGTGCTCGGTCTTGTCGACCGCATCGCCGCCGAGGACACGCGCAACACCGGCCAGCTGCTCGTCCGCTATGGCATGACGAAGCCGCTCATCGCCGTGCACGAGCACAACGAGCGCGAGGCCGCGCAGCGCGTGATCGACTTCCTGCGCGCAGGCGAGCGCGTGGCCTGTGTGTCCGACGCGGGCACGCCCGGCATTTCCGATCCGGGCGCGAAGCTCGTCGAGGCCGTGCGCGACGCCGGTTTCCAGGTCGTGCCGCTGCCCGGTGCGAGCGCGCTCGCAACTGCGTTGAGCGCAGCAGGCGACTGGGTGACGACGTTCACGTTCATCGGTTTTCTTCCTCCGAAGCCAAAGCAGCGTGCGAGCGCACTACAGCCGCTCGCGGCGCACGAGCACGCGATGGTGTTCTACGAGGCGCCGCATCGCATCGTCGAGACCGTTCAGGCGCTTGCGGACGCGTTCGGGCCAGAGCGGCGCCTGTTGATCGCCCGGGAACTGACGAAATTACATGAGTCGCTCCATTGCTGCACCCTGGCCGAAGGGCCAGCGTGGCTCGCCGAGGATGCCAATCGTCAACGCGGGGAGTTCGTGCTGGTCGTGGAGGGCGCGAGCGGCGCCGCTTCGTCGGACGGCGATCAAGATGCGCTATTGCGCGTGCTGCTACAGGAAGTCCCCGTGAAGACCGCCGCGAAGCTCGCCGCGGCACTGACTGGGGCGTCGCGCAACGCGCTCTACGCGCGCGCACTCGAACTGAAAGGCGAGAAAGAAGCCGACGGAAAAGCAGACGATTGAAATGAAAAAGGGCCGCCGTTCAAACGGCGGCCCTTCTGAATCAGGCGCGGCGATCGGTGATCACTGATCGCTGTTTGCGGCGACTTGCTGCGCCATCGCGAGCCTCGCCTCGTCGCGCGAAAGACCTTCGATCTTCACGTTCGCGGTGCCCACGTGCTGCAGGCCGAGCCTCTTCGCAGCCGCATATGAGAGGTCGATCACGCGCCCGCGCTTGAAGGGTCCACGGTCGTTGATCTTCACGACGACCGATTTCGCGGTTGAAGGCACGATCACGCGTACGTACGCGCCGAGCGGCAGCGTGCGGTGCGCGGCGGTCAGGTTGCCCATATTGAAGCGCTCGCCGCTCGCGGTGCGGCGTCCGTGGAACGCACGGCCGTACCACGACGCGCGGCCCGTCTGGTGAAACGACGAGACGTCCGGCCCGTTGCCGATCGGCTGGGCGCCGGCCAGCGACTTGTCGCCGCCGGTGCCCGATGCGGGCAGTGCCGCGAGCGCCGAGCCATAGCCCGGCGGTGAGCCGAACGCGGCGTGCGCGCCCGTGGTGCTGAGGGCCGCCTGATCGGACGGACTCTGCGGACCGGGCGGCATGGCGCAACCGGCCAGCACGGACACGGCTGCGAGACTCCCGAGTCTTCGAGAAAGTCTGAGTTTCATAAGCTTGCCATCACAAGTCGAAACCCTTCGGCGGCGTCGTAGCACGCGGCTGAAAGGCTTCGGCGGCGCCAGGCGCGGCAACGCTCCTCTCGCGAATGGCGAGTTCGAGCAGGCACCCGGATGCGACCCCTATCGGGTCGCCAACCGCTGGTTTTATTCCACGTCTGGCGCAACCTGTCCCCGGCAGCCTGACCAGACCCCACGTGCCGCCATCGAACGTGATTTCACGACGTGACTTCTCGTTCAGGGGCGCCAGTGACACATGGCGCGCAGGAACGGCGGCGTAGGCCCCACCCAGCGTCACGGCAGCAAGGCCGTAGCAGGCGCGTGGCGCCTGGCTGGGCAAGACGTGCGGTGCCGGAAGGACCGGCACCTGATTTGCCATCGCTTCAGTCCGCAAAAAGGCGGTCGTCCGGCGACGGCACTGCTTGACGGCGATGCATCGGAACCCTTTTTCAAGCGGGTTGCATCGCCCAGTGAAAGCACGAAAAACGTGCGCGTAGGGACGCATTATACCGAAAATCAATTCCTGTCATCCAAGTTCGCCCCGAATCCCGATGATTTATATCTATCGGTGTAACAACGCCGGTTGCCGAGCCCCGTCCAGCGGGGCTTTCCGGCGAATGCCCTTGCCTGTACGGCCAACTGCGCGACCACCTGACGCGGTCCCTCGCGTGCGCCGGTACAATCGGGGCTTTGGCCTCGGCCCGTCATTCGGGCCGCCCCGGGCCACTCCTTTTCCGCACCACCCACACGCATGAAAGTCACGCTGATTCCCGTCACGCCGTTCCAGCAAAACTGCTCGCTGCTCGTCTGCGAAGCGACGCGCTGCGCAGCGGTCGTCGATCCCGGCGGCGATCTCGAGCGCATCGAGGCCGAACTCGCGCGTCAGGAGGTTGAGCTCGAAAAAGTGCTGCTCACGCACGGCCACGTCGATCACTGCGCCGGCGCGAAAACGCTCGCCACGAAGTTCGGCGTGCCGATCGAGGGGCCGCACGAGGACGAGCGCTTCTGGATCGACAAGCTCGCCGAGCAGAGCGCGCGCTTCGGCTTCCCGGCTGCGGAGGCTTTCGAGCCCGACCGCTGGCTCAACGACGGCGACACCGTGCGCTTCGGCGACGAAGCACTGGAGGTCTATCACTGCCCGGGCCACACGCCCGGTCATGTCATTTTCTCCAGCCGTGCGCACCGTCTTGCAATCGTCGGCGACGTGCTGTTCGCGGGTTCGATCGGCCGCACCGATTTTCCGCGCGGCAACCACGCCGATCTGATCCGCTCGATCCGCGAAAAACTCTGGCCGCTCGGCGACGACGTCACGTTCGTGCCCGGTCACGGCCCGGTTTCGACCTTCGGTGAAGAGCGCCGCTCCAACCCTTACGTAGCAGACGGCGTACCCGGATGATGAACAACGTCGCTATCGAAGAGATTTACGTCAGCACCGACGTCGAGGCCGACGGCCCGATCCCCGGCCCGCATTCGATGCTGAGTTTCGCGTCGGCGGCCTATAGCGCCGACAAGCGTCTGATCGCCACCTTCTCCGCGAATCTCGCCACGCTCGAAGGCGCGGCGGCGCATCCGGTGCAGGCCGCCTGGTGGGAAACGCAGCCTGAGGCGTGGGCTGCCTGCCGCAAGGATCTGCAGGAACCGGCGGCGGCGCTCGTCGCCTACGTGGAGTGGGTCGAGGCGTTGCCCGGCAAGCCCGTGTTCGTCGCGATGCCCGCCGGTTTCGATTTCACGTTCATGTTCTGGTACATGATGCGTTTCGCGGGGCGCTGCCCGTTTTCGTGGTCGGCGCTCGACATCAAGACGCTTGCGTTCGCCATGACCGGGCTGCCCTACCGCAAGTGCATCAAGCCGCGCTTGCCGAAGCACTGGTTCGACGAGCATCCGCACACGCACGTCGCGCTCGACGACGCCATCGAGCAAGGCGCGCTTTTTTGCAACATGCTCGCCGAACTGCGCGCGCGGGAGGCCGAACGCGAGGCCGCCGACCGTGAAAGGGACGCCTCAGGGCAAAACGCCGCGCGTAACCCGGCAAATTAGGCAATCCGTCTCATCAATGGCTGCGCGCATTGCGTTTCGTTTTCCTGGCCTCTAACATTCAGGAATACACCGACACAAACGGAGGCGCAGTTGACTCTCGATTCGTTCTCTCAAAAGATCCTGCGCCTGCTGCAACTCGATGCGCGCCGGTCGGTGCAGGAGATTTCCGATCAGGTGGGGTTGTCCAGCACGCCGTGCTGGCGCCGCATCAAGGACATGGAACAATCGGGCGTGATCCAGCGTTATACGGCGCTGCTCGATCGCGAGAAGCTCGGGCTGCACGTCTGCGCGCTCGCGCATATCCATCTGACGCGTCACACCGAAGGCGGCGTCGAGCAGTTCGAGCGCGAGATCGCCACCTGCCCCGAAGTCACCGAGTGCTACAGCACGACCGGGGAATCCGACTACATCCTCAAGATCGTCGCGCCGGACATCAAGTCATACGACACGTTCCTGCACGAGCGCATCTTCCGCATTCCCGCTGTCGCGCAGGTGCGCACGAGCGTCGTGCTGCGCGAGATCAAGTTCGATACGCAATTGCCGCTCTGAAATAGCGCGCCCGGCGCGGCGCCGCCGCGCTCAACCCGCCGCGGGCGGCACGCTCGCGTGGTCGCGCGGCTCCGGCTCCGGCTCCGCAGCGGCCGCCTGCACGACGGCATGCACGACGTCGAGCCGGTCCGCGCCGATGCGCTTCTTGATCGCGTCGAGATCGACGCCTGCGACGCGCGCGACATCGTCCCCGGCAGCCAGTGCAACCTGCACGGCCAGCCCGCTGCTCAGATAGTGCAGCGTCACCGCTTCGACGTGTACGCCATGTTCGGCGAACACGTCGCGCAGCGTTCCGGCCAGCGCCTCGCGCGGCGGCAGGTTCGCCACCGAACGCACGTGCATGTCGTCCTCGGGGTCGACGTGAATGAGCGCATCGAGCACGCGCGAATCGGTCAGCACGCGCTTGCGCGCCGTCTCCGCGATGTAGTGGCCTTCGGAGACCGAAATATACGGATCGACGAGGATGTGCGCGTCCACCAGCGCGAGGTCGCCGGTCTTGCGCGTGCGCATTTCGTGGACGTCGAGCACGCCCGGCGTCGAGAGCAGCAGCGCGCGCAGGTTGGCCGTGTCCGTTTCGTCGAGTGCGCGGTCGGAAAGATCCTGCAGCGCGTCCCAGCCGAACACCCAGCCCATGCGCGCCACCATGAAGCCGACGATCGCCGCCGCAATCGGATCGAGCAGCCGCACACCCGCCAGGCTGCCGACAATGCCGATCGCCACGACGAGCGAGGACGCCGCGTCCGAGCGCGCATGCCAGGCGTTGGCGATCAGCATTTGCGAGCGCACGCGCTGCGCCTCGCGCAGCATGTAGCGAAAGAGCCCTTCCTTCGAGGCGAGCACGAGAACGGCGACCACGAGCGCGCTGATATGCACGGGCGGAATGTCACCGAGATTCGCGATGCGCGTGCCCGCACGCCACAGCATGCCCATGCCGACGGCGATCAGCAACGCGCCGAGAAAGAGCGAAGCGACGGTTTCGTAGCGGCTATGGCCGTAGTTATGATCGGCATCCGGTTTCGCGCCGCTGTGCCGGTTCGCCAGTAGCACGACGAAATCGGAGACAAGATCGGCAAGCGAGTGAATACCGTCGGCAACGAGTGCCTGTGAATGCGCAATCACACCAATCGTGATTTGCAGCACGACGAGCACCGAATTGACGGCGACGCTCACGAGCGTGGTTATGCGCGCGACCTGGTGTTTATCTGATAACGACGCGACGGCTGGAGTGGACATACGATGAAAAAAGGGCGAATGCAGGAATATCCACGATTGTAATCGCGGCGCCCTCGTAAATTCGAGACTACTACGAAAATTCCTTTTAAATCATATATCTACAGAAACGCGAAGCATTCGCATCGAGGCTGCCCGACAGCCGGATCGCAGACAGCAAAAAAGCCGCGCGTCATGACGACTTGCGCGGCTTTCGACCAGGCGGGCCCTTGGGATCGGACTTCTTCAAGACTGGCCCCTGGCGCTGCCCCATAAGGCTGAACCTCGGGACTGACCAGGACCCGCCCGATGATTTACGCCGGTATTACTTCTCGATCAGAAACCTTTCACGGTCTTGACCAGCAATCCAGCGGGGCGGCTTGCCGCGGCCGGACCACGTGGCACCGCTTTCGGGGTCGCGATATTTGGGGGCTACGCTGGCCCGCGAGCGGTTCGCCTTGGCGTTCTTGCCGCCGGCGCGGCCACCGCCGAGTTCGGCAAGCGTAATGCCGTAATCGGCCATTTTTTGCTTGATTTCGTCAAGAACTTCGGCGTATTCACGTGCCTTCGCCTCTTCAATCTGCTTCTCCAGCTTTTCACGCTGGGCGAGTAGTTCCTTGTAGGAAGACATAGTTACCTTTGTGGTTTTGGCATTTACGGCCACCGGTCTTGTGCCGGTATGCCGAATGACGGTTCTGTGCCCCGGAAAGTGGAGGCGAGATTAGCACAAAATTGAATATCCGTAAAAGTGTAAGGAATAAAAATTATTATAAACCGGGAGTCAGAATAGCCCGGTCGCAACGTGACATCCTGTGCTTCTCGTCCGCGGCTTACCCGTTTTTCATCCTTTTCTTATCCGCTACAAATCAGCACGCGCGCTTAATGGGGCGTTTGATGGATTATTCCACCCCACTTAATTATCAATTTATGGAAATGTTCTGGTTTGGAAACGTCGAACATTTCATTTCATGCGAACTTTTGCGAATACCGTCGTAGCATCATCCGAGGCAGGATGACAAGATTCAATTGTCGTGTGCCGGCGCCTGCATCACGTCAAGAAATAATTCAGACCCGATGGCGCTCGATGCAATCCGCCAACCCCGCGTACAAGGACGGAAGATCCGGTTGCGGGGCGTCAAAGATAAAGCGCGTGCGCACGCCGTCGAACCGCAGATCGGCGCCGTAGCGGTCGACGCCCACCAGTTCGAGCCCCGGCCGCCGCGCAGCATGCGCTTCGAAGAATGCGACCAGCGTTACCTCGTCCTGAGCTGACAGCGGATCGAGCGTGTCGAGATCCGCGCCGTCCAGCCAGCCCATCGCCCCAAATCCGGCGATATAGCGCAACCGCTCGACGTGCAGCACCCAGAACGCGAAATCACCGAGATCGAGATAGCGCTGCGCGTCGGGGTGATAGCGCAGATAGCGGCGCGCGACGTCTGCCTCGTCGTCGGCATCGACCGGCGCGAAGACACCGAGCAGCGTCTCGCGCGGCGCGTTGAGCACGTCGCCGTCCGGCACATGCGCGACAAGAAAGCCCGCGCGCGGATCGCCCTGCAGATTGCGGGTGTGCTCGGCAAGCCGGCTGACGAGAATCACCGGGCGGTGCAACGCGTCCGGCGCGAACGGCAAGAGGCTCGGATACGGAAAACCATGCGGCTCGCGCGCGTGCGTCGCGAGCGTACCGACCGGAACCTGGTGCAGCAAATGGAGCGGAGCTTGAGCGGGTACCTTCATGGGTGCGTCCTCTGGCTAATCGGCTTCGGCCGTACAGTGACGGCGGCGCTGCACCGGCGGCGTGCCGGGCGCGTAATCATATTAGTGCAGCGCACTTGTCGCAGTGCGGCAAGGCGTCGCGACCTTCGTTAGAATCGGCACTTACTTTCAGACACCTTCCTTTTTTCTTATCCGGAACTTCCCGTGTCCGATCGAACCGCAGAATCCGCCGTCGGCGGGCCCTCGCCCGCTGCCGCGCACCGCGCCCTGCCCGAGACGACGCGTCAGCGCGCGCGCCTTGCCACGATGGCGCTCTTCTTCATCGCCGGCATGATGTATGCGTCCTGGGGCGTGCACGTTCCGACCGTGCGCGACCGCTTTCATTTAAGCCCCGCACTGCTGTCGTGCGCGCTGTTCGCGGTCGCAGGCGGCTCGATCGCCGCGATGACGACGATCGGCGGCTGGATCGCCCGCGCCGGCACGCGCCGCGCGTGTCTTGCGGGCGGCCTCACGATGTCCGTGTGCGGCGCGCTGATCCTCGCCGTACCGGCGTTCTGGATGCTGCTCGTCGTGCTGGCGCTGTTCGGCGTCGGCATGGCGACGCTCGATGTCGCGATGAACGCCGAAGCCAGTGCGGTAGAAGAGTCGCTCGGCCGTCCGATCATGTCGGCGCTGCACGGCATGTTCAGCCTCGGCGGCATGGCGGGCGCGGCGATCGGCGGCGCGCTGCTCGCGCACGGGATGGCGCCCGCGGTCCATCTCGCGCTCGCGTCCGCGCTCGCCACGCTCGTGCTGCTCGCGTCGTGCCCGGTCGTGCTGCCGCACGTGCCGCATCCCACCCACGGCGAGCACGCGCGCACCGGCAACCGCTGGCGCACGCCCGCGCTCTGGGCGCTCGGCGGCATCGCGCTGATCGCCCTGATCGCCGAAGGCGCGATGTACGACTGGGCGACGGTCTATATGCGCGACGTGGTCGTCGCCACGCCCGCGCTCGCGAGCGCCGCGTATGCCGCGTTCTCGGGCGGCATGGCCGCCGCGCGTTTCGCGGGCGACGCCGTGCGCAAGCGCTTCGGCGCGCCGCAGCTCGTCATGGCGAGCGCGTCGCTCGCGTGTGCCGGGATGGTCGGCGTACTCGTGCTGCCGTTTGCGTTCACCGCGCTCATGGGTTTCACGCTGATGGGCCTCGGCCTCGCAAACATGATGCCGGTGCTGTTCACCGCCGCCGCCCGCGTGAAGGGCATCCATGCCGCCGAAGGGCTCGCGCATGTCGCGGGCATTGCGTATTTCGGCCTGCTGTTCGGGCCGGTCGTGATCGGCGCCATCGCGCAGGTGACCAGTCTCACGACCGGGCTGGCCGTCGTGGCGCTGTGCGCCGCGCTCATCGCGTGGGCCGCGCCGAAGGTACTCAAACGGCTCGGAATCTGACACGCCATATACGGGCAAAAAAAAGCACGCGGACTTTCGTCCGCGTGCCGCTTGATACCACTTTGATACTGCTCTCATGCCGCTTGCGCGGCAGTCGCCTTACATCTTGACGACGTCGAGCAGCGTCTTCTTGCCTGACTTGTAGTTGTACAGCGAGATCACGCCGTGCTTGAGGTCGCCCTTCGAGTCGAAGGTCGTCTCGCCGATCACGCCCTTGTAGTCGGTCGTCGGCATCGCAGCGAGGATCTTCGCCGGTTCGGTCGAGTTCGCACGCTTCATCGCGTCGACGATGATGTACACGGCGTCATACGTGAACGGTGCGTAGATCTGGATCGGCTGGCCGAAGCGCTTCTCGAACTTCGCTTCGAACTCCTTGCCTTGCGGCATCTTTTCGAGCGCCATGCCCGCTTCCGAGCACACGATGTTGTCGGTCGCGTCGCCGGCCAGATCGGACAGCTTGTCGGTACAGACGCCGTCGCCCGCGAGCACCTTCGCGCGCAGGCCCAGTTGCTTCGCCTGCTTGGCGAACGGGCCGCCGGTGGCGTCCATGCCGCCGTACATGATCGCGTCGGGGTTTTCGCCCTTGATCTTCGTGAGAATTGCGCGGAAGTCCACGGCCTTGTCGTTCGTCGCGTCATGCGACAGCACCTTCATGCCGAGCGACTTGGCGGTCTTCTCGAACTCGTTTGCGAGGCCCTGGCCGTAAGCGGTCGAGTCGTCGACGATCGCGACGCTCTTCAGGTTCAGGGTCTTGGCGGCGTAGTTGGCGAGTGCCGGGCCTTGCTGCGCATCGGTCGCGACGACGCGGTAGGTCGTCTTGAAGCCTTGCTGCGTGTAGGCCGGGTTGGTTGCCGACGGCGAGATCTGCACGATGCCCGCATCGCTATAGATCTTCGAAGCCGGGATCGAGGTGCCCGAGTTCAGGTGGCCCACCACCGCGACGACCTTGTCGTCGACGAGCTTCTGTGCAACTTGCGTGGCCGTGCGCGGGTCGGCTGCGTCGTCCTGCGCGTCGAGTTGCAGCGTAACCTTCTGGCCGCCGATCACGAGGCCCTTTGCGTTGATCTCTTCGACCGCGAGACGCGCGCCGTTTTCGTTGTCCTTGCCGAGGTGAGCGATGCCGCCCGTCAGCGGGGCGACGTGGCCGATCTTGACCACTACGTCTGCGCTAGCTGCCGTGGAAATCACGGCGAACAGCATGGCTGCGGCGCTGATCGGCAACAGCTTTTGAAGCTTGATAGTCATATAAGTCTCCAGTTTCGAACCCAAAAGCAACGTAATCGTCCCGTGCTCCCCTGCACCGAACGTGTCGCTCCCCGTGCGGACGACCACGCAGGATGCATCGTCGATGCACCTGGCGAGCATGCCGGCGGGCCCGTTCATTGCAGGCCGCCCGGTCATACTTGCGCGCAAGTGTAGGCGATCAAATTAAATGGGGGGATTTTTTTCAGATATTGGTATGAGTACCAATAGGCTTTCTACCCCCACCCTTCCAGCCCCTTAAAGATACGCTTTTACGCCTTAAATACAGGGGGTTTTCAATAGAGGCCGCAATCGGCCAGAAAGCTTCCCGGAAGCTTCGGGCGACTGAATTCAGGATATTGCGCTGATCGTGCGACGGCGTGTCACGAAAATCGGCGCCTGCATCGAGTGAAGTCGCCGGGTTTGTTATTCGTTCAATTAAACATTCGATTAATTATGTCAACGCGCAGAGCCGCGTGTGCATTGGCTGTGCGGCGCCATGCCGTGGCAAAAGCACGTGGCGAAAGCACGTGGCGAAAGCCCGTGGCGAAAGCCCGTGGCGAAAGCCCATGAGAAATTGAATAATCGGAATCGTCAGAATCCTCCCATCAGAACGTAGAACGCGCTTCAGGCGCGGCAGGCCATCGTCGGGGTGTGGCAAACTGTCCCGCATTTCGCAGACAGGCAACCCGAACAGCAAGGAGAGCAACGTGAGCGTATCGACTCGATGGATCGACATTCCGGCCGGTAACGACAGCTTCTGCGGCTTCCTCGCGCTGCCGAAAGGCGGCAAGGGCCCGGGCATCGTCATCGTGCAGGAAATCTTCGGCGTCAACGGCCATATTCGCGACGTCGTCGAGCAGTACGCGCTCGACGGTTTCGTTGCCATCGCACCGGATATTTTCTGGCGCACGCAGCCGCGCGTCGAACTGGAATATGTGGGCGCGGACCGCGACAAGGGGATCGAGCTGCTGCAAAAGACCAATGCGGCACTCGCCGCGCAGGACATCGGCGCGGCGGCCACGGTGCTGCGCCAGATGCGCGAGTGCACCGGGAAGGTCGCGGCCATCGGCTACTGCTTCGGCGGCCGCCTCGCCTATCTGGCGGCGGCGAACGACACGCTCGACGCGGCGGTCTCCTACTACGGCGGCGGCATCCAGAACGCACTCGGCGTCGCCGACAAGGTGACCGTGCCGATCCAGTTCCACTACGCCGAACTCGACCACGCCATTCCGCCCGACGCGGTGGGCCAGGTGAAAGAGCGCTTCGCAGGCCGCGACAACGCCGAATTTCACCTGTACCCGAACGCCGAGCACGGCTTTAACTGCTCGGCGCGCGCGTCGTACAACCAGCACGCTTCGGCGCTCGCGCATGGCCGCACGCTGACGTTCCTCGCCGGGCATCTGCACGCCCACGGCGGCTGACCGGCATCACAGGCGCCGGGTGACGGCTTCGGTTTCGGTTTCGCCGTCACGCTTACCGCCACAATCACCGTCAGCCAGGCGCTCACGCATCGCCCGTTCGCCAGTCACAGGAGGCCGCATCTTGCAGTCCGACTATCTGGAATATGACGCCATCGGCCTCGCCGAACTCGTCAAGCGCGGCGACGTGAGCGCGCGCGAACTGCTCGATACGGCGATTGCGCACGCAGAAGCGGCCAATCCCGCGATCAACGCGATCGTGCTCAAGGACTACGACGCGGCACGCCGCCGCGCAGCGCGGATCGAGGCGGGCGCGAACGGCATCGATGCGCTCGCCGACGGCCCGCTCGCCGGCGTGCCGTTCCTCGTGAAGGATCTCGGCGCGGCGGTGGCGGGACTGCGCATGACGTTCGGCAGCCGACATTACCGCCACTACGTGCCCGCCGAGGACGCTCCGGTCGTCACGCGCTTTCGCGCGGCGGGCCTCAACATCTTCGGCAAGACGAGCGCCTCGGAACTGGGCCAGATGCCGTACACGGAGCCCGAACTCTTCGGCGCATGCCGCAACCCGTGGAGCCTCGACCACACGCCCGGCGGATCAAGCGGCGGCGCGGCGGCAGCGGTCGCCGCGGGCGTTGTCCCGCTCGCACACGCATCGGACGGCGGCGGCTCGATCCGCATTCCCGCGTCGTGCTGCGGCCTGTTCGGCCTGAAACCGTCACGCTCGCGCCAGCCGGCTTCGAACCTCGCTCCGCCACCGGGCGCGCTCGGTGTCGATCTGGCCATCTCGCGCAGCGTGCGCGACAGCGCGTTGACGCTCGACCTCATCGCGGGCGACCCCGCACTCGCACCCGGCGCGCCGGGCACGTTCCTCGCGGCGGTTCGCGAGCCGTTCGACCACGCGAATCAACCCAGATTCGCACTCAACGTCGCGCTCATCACCGACCCGATGTTCGCCTTTTCGCTCACGCCCGAGGTACTTGCCGCCGTCGACGATGCGGCCGCGCTCGTCGCGTCGCTCGGCCATCGGGTGGAGCCGGTTGCGCTGCCGGTCGATTTCGCCGCCGCGCGCGACGCGTTTCTGATGCTGTGGTCAATCGTGGCGGAGCAGTCCGTGCTCAAGGCCGACGACGTGACCGGCACGACGCCGCGCCGCCAGGATTTCGAAGTGGCGACGTGGGCGATGGCGCATATCGGCCGCAAGTTCGGCGAGCGCAATCTGTCCAGCGCGCTCGACGTGCAGCAGCACATCACGGCGCAACTCGCCGATCTCATGACGCGCTACGACGTGATCCTCTGCGCGACGCTCGCGGCGGCGCCGGTAAAGATCGGCGAGCTTAAGCCGTCACAGACCGAGCGCCTGCAGATGCGCGCAGTCACGGCCATGCCGATGGAAGCGTTGATGCGAAAGTTGCTGATGGAGGCTTCGAACAAGGCGTTCGCCTGGGCGGGCTGTACCGAGTTGTTCAACCTGACGGGCCAGCCGTCGATGTCGGTGCCGCTGATGTGGAGCGCGCGTGGACTGCCGATAGGCGTGCAGTTCGCCGCGCGCGACGGCAACGATGCACTGCTGCTGCGCCTTGCGGCGCAGCTTGAGGCGGCGCGGCCGTGGTTTGGCCGGCGACCGCCTTTACTGCAGGCGCGTGGACCAATGCCCCGCGTCTGATTGACGCATCCGTGCAGAGTTTGCGGGAGCGGTCGATCTACGACAAACGGCGCTTAAGCCTTCTTGTTGTAGCCGTTGCACCAGCCCTTACCCGAAACCTGCTTGCCGCCGAACATCGGGCACGGGCCCCATGCGTCAGCGGCCTTGCCTTGGAACAGCGCGCAGTTGTCGCATTTCTCGCCTGCGACGTACTTGGCGAACTTCGCCTTGTCGACCTTGGTCGCGTCGATCTTGTAGCCCAGCGTCACGGCCATGGCGTCGGATTCGCTAACCTTCGTTGCGTCGGCAGCGAAAGCCTGCTTCGACAGCGCGACGGTCGTTGCAACACCAATGCTCGTGATCAGGAAGCTGCGGCGGGACGATTTCATGAAAGAGTCACTCCAATATCCAATATGTGGGGCAATACGCGGTTCTATGACAGCGCGGCGCAAGCATAACAATGAAGTTCCGGATCGGATATAGAGGCGCTCTCCCGAGACAAGCAAACTGCGTAGATATTGACCGACAGGCACCCGCCTTTCCTGACTGTCATACCAACCTCAACTCCAGCAAACAACCGCGTAATTTGCCGTTCCACAAAGCAGTTCCTCATGGTCGCAAGGGCCATATCACAGTAAATGTCAGATAAATCGCAACCACTTCAACGAGGATCGCGATTTTTCCTCTTGCACATGAAACGCGCATACGTTTACACTCCGAAAGCTTTTTGAAAGGTGAGCGGCCACCTGAAAAATGGCCGGTGTGCACCGATGTGAAGCGGCCATATTGATAGAGGTTGGCGGCTTTTCCCCGACGGACGCGGACTCAAGAGCGGGTGATGGAAACGGCGCAATAACAAGACGAAGGACGACGGTGTCACAGATGGCACCACGTCGCGCAAACGCTGCAGCTCAAACGTATCGCCAGTGACTGGCGAACACGCGCACCGCGCACGGCAACGACACTGCGGTTAGCAAAGACACATATCGCTAACGCACGGACCTGGCAGGCATCAGGCAACGCAAACAGGCATCACGACATGATTGATCAGGATTGCGAATTGACAATCCGGCTAGCAACCGCGCATCGGCTAAACCAATTCAGAAGCGCCACATCGGAGCGGCACTTGAGCGAATACAGGGGGCTATCTGGGATATCAGAGTTTCAACTGCATTTAACAAAAAGTCTCGGGTTTTGTAGGTTTTATAGAAGTTTAGTTTTGTTTATCAATTTTCCCTCATACCATCAACACGATCTCGCAATACAGAAATGAACAGGATTTACCACTCTATATTTAGTGAAGCATTGGGTTCCTGGATTGCCGTCCCGGAGCATGCTCGCGCACGCGGCAAAAAAACCGCCTCCACTGTCCTCCTTCCGGCCATTCTCGGTTTGTGTTGTTCGGGCGAGGCACTGGCTGGCGCCTTTGACGGCGGCACAATTGGTCCGGCTCTAACGTGCAACACGCCGATAGCCTACGGCTCGGGTGCGATAGCAGGAGATGGGGCGGGTGCAGCCGTATGCGGGAATAACGCAGATCCCATCGCGATTGGAGCAAACGCGGCGGCGGCGGCTAATTTCGACACTGCAATTGGCACGGGTGCAACTGCAGGTGAGCGTGGAAAGAATGATCAGGCGAATACTGCAATTGGCTCGTACGCGAAGGCGACTGGCGGAGGTGTCGCCCTGGGTGTGAAAGCAAGCGCATCCGGAACGGGCAGCGTGGTGCTCGGAAACGGTTCATCCGATGACGGCGTAAACAATGTCGTCTCGGTCGGATCGAGTAAAAACCAGCGCAAAATCGTCAATGTGGACGCCGGTACGCAAGCTACCGATGCCGTCAATGTGGGGCAGTTGAATTCATTGTCCATGTCGACTTCGGCCAGCCTCTCGACGGCCAATAGCTCGATCGGCGTACTGACTTCCAGCTTGAGCTCGACCGGTAGTTCCCTCGCGACGCTGTCGACGTCAACTTTGAACAGCCTCTCGACGGCCAACAGCTCGATCGGCGTGCTGACTTCCAGCTTGAGCTCGACCGGTAGTTCCCTCACTGCGCTATCGACGTCGACTTCGAACAGCCTCTCGACAGCCAACAGCTCGATCGGCGTACTGACTTCCAGCTTGAGCTCGACCGGTAGTTCCCTCGCTGCGCTATCGACGTCGACTTTCAACAGCCTCTCGACGGCCAACAGCTCGATCGGTGTGCTGACTTCCAGCTTGAGTTCGACCGATAGTTCCCTCGCGGTGCTGTCCACCTCGACCGCGACCGGCATGTTTTCGCTGTCCACGGGCATCCGCGATACCAAAGACCTGATCCTGTCGCTGTCCCTGTCGACCACGAACGCAATCAACGATGCGCAGACGCGCTATCACAGCGTGAACGACAACGGCACGCCGCAGGACAACCACGACGGCAGCGGTGCAACCGGCATCCACTCCCTCGCGGTAGGCGTCAAAGCCAAAGCGGCAGGCACGAGCAGTGTCGCGGTCGGCGATGGCTCGAATGCCCAGTCGGACGGTGCGGTTGCCATCGGCCAGAACGCATCGGCGTCCGGCGGCCAGGCCGTATCGCTCGGCTCCGGCAACACGGCAAGCGGCAACGGCGCGGTCGCAATCGGCGACCCGAACGTCGCGACCGGTACCGGCGCCGTGGCGATCGGCGCGGACAGCACGGCAACCGGCACCGGCGCACTGGCGCTCGGCAACGCGAACCAGGCCACCCAGGACTACACGATCGCGCTCGGCAACCAGGCCGTCGCAAGCGCCATCGGCGCACAGGCCTACGGCTCGGGCGCCAACGCCACGGCGACCGACGCGCTCGCCTTCGGCACGAACGCGCAGGCCAACGTCGCGAACTCGATTGCGATGGGCGCAAATTCGACCACGGGCAACGCAGTCGCAGTGCCGACCATCACGATCGGCAACGCTTCGTATGCGGTCGCCGGCATCGCGCCGGTGGGCGTCTTCAGCGTCGGCGCAGCAGGGCTGGAACGCCAGATCACGAACGTTGCAGCCGGCCGTGTCTCGGGCACCAGCACGGACGCGATCAACGGCAGCCAGCTCAACGCGACGAACCAGGCTCTCAACAGCCTGTCGACATCGCTTGCGTCGAACATGTCGTCGCTGTCGACGAGTCTGGGCGACACGAAGAGCGACGTCTCCTCGCTGTCGACCGGCCTGAGCTCGGCGAACAACAACTTCGACTCGCTGTCGACAACGACCTCGGCTGGCCTCGACTCGCTGTCCACCGGCCTCGGCACGACGAACAGCAACGTGGCCTCGCTGTCGACGGGCGTGGCGAACATCAACAACACGCTGAACTCGCTGTCGACGATCATCAACAACACGACGGTCGTCAACGCCAACGGCATCGCGGCCGACATGAACGGCACGACCAACGACAAGCCGACCGTCACGGCGGGCTCGAACTCGGTGGCGCTCGGCGCCAACTCCAACGACGGCGGCCGCTCGAATGTGGTGTCCGTCGGCAGTGCAGACCAGCAGCGCCAGATCGTCAACGTCGCGGACGGCACGGAGGCGACGGACGCCGTCAACGTCCGCCAGCTCACGGCAGCAACCGAAACGGCGAACCGGTACACCGACCAGCGGCTGGATTCCATGCAGGAAGGCGTGAATCACCTCGCGCGTACCGCGTACTCCGGCATTGCAATCGCCGGTGCGCTCGCGGGGATGCCACAGGTCGATCCGGGCAAGGTCGCATCGGCCAGTGTCGGCTTCGGCAACTACGGCGGCTATACGGCCGTTGCAATCGGCGGCAGCGTGCGAATTGCCCAGAACACCGTGGTCAAACTGGGCTTGGGCACGGTCAATGGCTCGCGCCTGATGGTCAACGGCGGCCTCGGGCATTCGTGGTAAGCACTTCGAGCTAAACCACACGCAACACACCCCGCGAGCTGGGCCTCGCGGGGTCCGCTCAGCGCGCGTCGGCCAGTTCGCACACGCGCTGGGCAATCGCCAGCGACGCCGTCAGCCCCGGCGATTCGATCCCGAACAGGTTCACGAGCCCGTGCACGCCGTGCGCGGCGGCGCCCTGGATCATGAAATCGGCGGCGGCTTCGCCCGGGCCCGAGAGCTTCGGCCGGATGCCGGCGTAAGCCGGTTGCAGCGCGCCGTCGGGCAAGGCGGGCCAGTAGTGGCGGATTTGCGCGTAGAACGTATTGGCGCGTTGCGGATTGACGTTGTAGTCGATGGCATCGATCCACTCGACGTCTGGGCCGAAGCGCGCCTGGCCACCCATGTCGAGCGTGAGATGAACGCCCAGCCCGGCCTCGTTCGGCATCGGATAGATGAGGCGCGAAAACGGCACGCGCCCCGTTACGCCGAAGTAGTTGCCGCGCGCGAGATAGAGCGGCGGGATGTGGCGCGCGTCGAGGCCACGGATGCGCCGCGCCACGGCGGTCGCCTGCAGGCCGGCGCTGTTGATGACACAGGCCGCGCGCACTTCGGCCGGCGACTCGCCGCCAACCCGGACGACGAAGCCATTCGGCGCCACATCGATCGACTCGACCGGCGACTGGAGCGCGATCACCGCGCCGTCGCGTTCGGCGTCGCCCTGTAACGCAAGCATGAGCTGATGGCTGTCGACGATGCCGGTTTGCGGCGAATAGACGGCCGCGATGCATTCGAGCGCCGGTTCGAGCGCGAGCGCCTCGCTGCCGCTGATGCGCGTGAGATCGAACACGCCGTTTTCCTTGCCGCGCGCCAGAATCGCTTCAAGCTGCGGGATCTGGTTGGTCGCCGTGGCGACGAGCAGCTTGCCGCAGCGCGCGTGTTCGACGTGGCGCGCCGCGCAGTACGCGTAGAGCATCTCGCGGCCACGCACGCAGAGCGTGGCTTTCAGCGAGCCGCGCGGGTAGTAGAGCCCGGCGTGAATGACCTCGCTGTTGCGCGAACTGGTGCCGGTGCCGATGGCGCTGGCGGCTTCCAGCACGATCACCTCGCGCCCGCGCGCCGCGAGCGCGCGCGCCACCGCCAGCCCGACGACGCCTGCGCCGATCACTACACAGTCGATCTGATCCATGTCTCCACATCCGTCCCTGCGGCGCGGGCCGGGACTTCGGCCTGACGTCCGCGATCTGCTGAGTCCGGGTGACGGCGCGAGCCGCGCCGCCGCGATGCAGAAAATTGTACGCCGTGCCGCGGTGCAGCATCCGCAATGCCGTGCGGCTGTCCGGCGGGCAATGCGCGGCAACGCATGGACGCGTTAGCGCCTACGCCAGGCGGGTCAGCGGATGGCCGCGTCACCGTTGCATATAACGCAACAACGAGCAACATCGCGCCCCGAATCCATCCAATCAAGATGCATTCGTTGCCACTGCAACATCAATGGGCGCAAATGTCGCGGTTGAACCTCCGGCGCACATCCCCATCTCATATTGAACTGCGACGGTCCGGCATTTGCGAACCGGGTATAGGATCGAATGTCACGACCATCCTGCCACGCAGCCAGGGTCACGCCGTCGCCGCCCGGACGGCGCGCGTGCACGGAGTCAACGATATGACGTTGTGGAAACACTGCCTCACCACCACGCTGTTCGCCGCAGCCGCCAGTACGGCCGCCTTGAGCGCGCATGCGCAGGATGCGGCGCAGCTCGTCGTGAAATGGACGCTGCAGGTGTTGCAGGACGGCCAGCCGGTCGATGCGTTCGAGGGCACGACCACGGTCGGCCAGGCGCGCACGGACACCCACCATCATGTCGTCACCCACAACGTCGGCTGCAAGGATCACCCGGACGCCAGCATCGACCTCCAGCGCACGCTGACCGTCTCCCCGCTGCAGGCGAATGCGAGCGAGACGATTCTCGCGATCGACGCCCAGGAAACGCTCGAATCCGCCCACCCGTCGCAAACGCCCGAAGGCTGCGCGCTGCCGCCGCAGCCGCGCCGGGTTGCCGCCAGCCATCCGGGGCTGCGCGTGCCGGCGGGCGAAACGGTGAACTGGCAGATCGTCGACCAGAATCCAGCGCTTGCGTACCGGATCAGCGCAAGCCTCGCGCCGCCGCCGCTCTGAGCCCCCCGGCGCATCACAGAACTACCCTCGTATGAGAAATCCCGAAGAACCGCTGATAGACACTACACACAACCTCGATTTCGTCGCGGTGAGCTGGAACCTGCACAAGGGCCGCTCACCGCTCGGCTTCGAGGCCTGGCACGCCATGCGGCGCTGGGTGCAGTCCACCCACGCCGATGCCTGGTTCCTTCAGGAAGCCATGGCGCGGCGGCTGCCGCAGCCCGTGCTCGCTTCCACGTTCGGCGCGCCGCTCGGCGATCCGCTCGAAGACGTCTGGCATTGCCAGGCCACCGAGATCGCCCGCTCGCTCGAACTCCAGATCGCACTGGGCACCAACGTGTTCAAGCCGTCCTGGCGGCACGGCAACGCCATTCTTTCGCCGCATCCGCTCGATCTCGGCGGACGTTGGGACATCTCCGCGCACCGGTTCGAGCGGCGCGGGCTGCTCGTGGCGCGGGCGAGCGTCGGCTCACGCTCGGTCACGCTGCTGTGCGCGCACCTTGCGCTCACGCGCAGCGCACGCCTGCGGCAAATGAACTGGATCGCGCACTGGATCGCGAAAGAAGCGCCGCAAGGACCGCTCGTGCTCGCGGGCGACTTCAACGACTGGCGCAACGACTCGGTGCCGATCTTCGCCGAACACGGCATGCACGAAGTGGCGACGCTGCTCGGCGAACCCGCGCGCACGTTCCCCGCGTTTTCACCGACGCTCGCGCTCGACAAGATGTTCGTGCGCGGCCTGCAGCCCGTCGAGCTGATCCGGCCCGCGCAGGAAACCGCGTGGCTTTCCGATCACCTGCCGTATATGGCGCGGCTGCGCCTGGAATGACGCGATCCATGACGCCAGCCGATGCCGCTGGCGTCGCTCGACGCTGGCGTTTTACACGTGTCTCACCCCGCGTCTCGTCCCGCATTTCGCCACGCATTTCGCCCCGCAGTTTGCTCGCCTCGCGCTAACATGACGCGTTGCGCGCCGCGCGTCCTGCTGTCCGTCCGAGTCATGCACTACATCACCACGCTGCTCCAGATCGCCGCAGTCTATTCGCTCGCGCTGATCAGCCCCGGCCCGAACTTCTTCATGGTCACGCAACTGTCGCTTGCCGGACGGCGCGGACTCGGCGTCGCATCGGCGTTCGGCGTGGGCGTGGGCTCCTCCCTCTGGGCCGCGCTCGCGATGCTCGGCTTCGCCACCGTGCTGCAGCGCATCGACTGGGTCTACAACGGCGTGCGCGTGGCAGGCGCGCTGTATCTCGTCTGGTTCGGCTTCAAGCTGTTGCGCTCGGGCGTGCGGCGCAGCGCCGCACCCGAGGTCAAAACCGTCGCCGAGCCGCTGCCGCCCGCCGGACGCCGCGAGTACTTCCGCACCTGGCGCGCCGGGCTCTTCACCTGCCTCACGAACCCGAAGTCGTGCGTGTTCTGGACGAGCGTGTTCGCCGCGATGTTTCCCTCGCACCCGCCGCTGTGGTTCTACGGCGTGGCGCTTGCGACCGTGGCGGCGATGTCGTTCGGCTGGCATTGCAGCATCGCGTTCCTGTTCGCCGACGACCGCACGCAGCGCGGCTACCGCCGCGTGCGCCGCCCGATCGATGCGTTCTGCGGCGCGGCGCTCGTCGGCCTCGGCCTGAAGCTCGCGGCCGACCGCTAGACGCCTCGCGCAAGCCGGGTAAGCGGCGCCTCATGCCGTCCTCCGGCGATCCCGCTTCGACCCAACTTCAATCCGCCTGCGACTGGAAGCCGCACCGTACCTGTTCTGTCGAAAGGGGCAATATGGTGCGGTCCGACAGGGCTTCCGGTATCATCTTGCCGAACATTCGCTTGCGTGCGCTCTTTGCGAGACACCCCACCCGGGCCATCCCGACCGGGCGCCGCAGGTGGCGCCCCGGCTGGCGGCACACAGTCCGCTCCCGCGGGATCCGGCCCAAAACCGGCCGATGCGCCGCCACCATGTCCATGCCTGCCTTGCCCGTTACGTTCGCGTGCGGGCGCCGGCGTCCCGCCGCGCACAACGTGGATCAGCCGCCGGAGTACCACCGGCGTTGTGACATGAAGCGCGAGCCATTCCTCCCTCCAGCGCATCGCCGTCGAGACGATGCGGTCACGGTAAAATGGCGGTTTGCGCTTCGTTCGCAACGGGGTTGACCGGCGAGCGCCGGCATCGTCGCGCCGCGCCGCCGTAAGCGATCGGCAGCCCGCGGGTTGGCCAGAATTGGCCAGGAATGAGCCAAGACCTGGCCGGGGTCTGACGGCCCTTGTTTCGCATCTTCAGGAACCATGAGCAAAATCACCACCGAAACCGTTCTGAGCGTCCACCACTGGACCGATACGCTTTTCAGCTTCACCTGCACGCGCGACCCCGCCCTGCGTTTCGAGAACGGCCAGTTCACCATGGTCGGCCTCGAAGTGGACGGCAAGCCGCTGATGCGCGCCTACTCGATGGCGAGCGCCAACTACGAAGAACATCTGGAATTCCTGAGCATCAAGGTGCAGGACGGCCCGCTCACGTCGCGTCTCCAGCATCTGAAGGTCGGCGACAAGGTGCTGATCGGCAAGAAGCCCACCGGCACGCTGATGGCCGACAACCTGCTGCCGGGCAAGGTGCTGTGGCTGCTCTCGACGGGCACGGGCCTCGCGCCGTTCATGTCGGTCATCAAGGACCCGGACGTCTATGACCGCTACGAAAAGGTCGTCCTCACGCACACCTGCCGTTTCGTCGACGAACTCGCGTACAAGGAGTTCATCAGCGAAGAACTGCGCAACCACGAGTATCTCGGCGACATCGTCCGCGAAAAGCTGATCTACTTCCCGACCGTCACGCGCGAAACCTTCGCCAACCGCGGCCGCATCACCGACCTCATCGAGTCGAAAAAGCTGTTCGAAGACCTCGATCTGCCGTCGTTTACCCCCGAACGCGACCGCATCATGCTCTGCGGCAGCCCGCACATGCTGCGCGACACGCGCGAACTGCTCGAGGGGCTCGGCTTCAAGGAAGGCAGCAACAACGAACCGGGCCACTACGTGATCGAAAAGGCATTCGTCGGCTAAGCCGCGCGCCTTATTGACCCGCTGTTCAGCAGCAACGAAAACCGGAGCGTCGCGCTCCGGTTTTTTTTCGTCCGCGTATTGGCCACACTTCACGCGGCGTTCCTACAACAGCGCCCCAGTGACGCAGTTACAAATGTCACAAAATGTCGCTACCTTCAATGTCAGCATTTTTCTGACATTAGATTTGTGACAAAACCTCACTTAATTTCTCAACTATTGACCGCTAAAGCACATCCAGACTGCTGATTTATTTTTTTTTTACGATACCATCGCGACCCAGCATCAGCCTTCCGGGACACCAAAAGGGTTAGATCAGACCGTTACAGGATGTAAATATCGTTACGCTGCGCCGTACTGTTATCCGTCACCGGGACTCCGACCACCCCGGCTGCCGACGGTGTGACGGGCCGGTTTCAGAACGGGGGATAAATGGACACGTCGAAGATCGTTGCGGTCGCTACGTGCGCTCAGGGCGAGGAGACGCCACGCCGCGCTGCTGCGCGCGCGCGCGCAGCGCATGGCGCCGACGCGCCCAGCCAGGTCGCCCGTGTGCGGCGCCCCAGCCCCATCGTCACCGTGGCCACCGTCGCCCCCATCGCGACGGCTCAAGCGGCCCGCATCGACGCCGACGAAACCGCGCGCCGGCGTCTCGCGCGCGAGCTGCACGATAGCGTGGGCGCGGAACTCGCCGCCACGCACTTCGCCCTTGCCAACGTCAACGCCTCGCTGCCCGCCGACGCGTCGCCGCAGTGCGCCGAAGCGCTCGCGCTGGTCGCGCGCTCGTTGAACGCGGCGGCCGAAGCGGTGCGCCACGTGCTCGACGGACTCAGCGCGCCACAGCTCGACGCGGGCCTCGTTGCGGCGCTCGACGAATGGACGCGCTGCTTCGGCGCGCGAACCGGTCTTGCGATAATTTTCGTCTGCGAGGCCGATGAACGCCTCGCCCGCCTCTGCCCCGACGCGACGCTCGCCGTCTTCCGCGTGGCGCAGGAAGCGCTCGCCAACGTCGCGCGCCACGCCTGCGCGGCGCGCGTCGATGTGCGGCTCGCATGCACGGCGCGCCATCTCACGCTCACCATCGCCGACGACGGCATCGGCCTGCCGCGCGGCGCCAGCCGGACGGGCACGGGCGCGCGTCGCAACCGCTACGGCCTCGCCGGCATGCGCGAGCGTTGCGCCGCCTTCGGCGGCACGCTGCGCGCCGGCACGCGCGGCGCGCTCGCCGGAACGGTCGTGCGCGCGCGCTTCGCCTGGGACGCGCTCTTTGCCGCCCCGGCCTCCCCTCTCGCCACGCCCGCCGTGAAAGGCGCTCATTCATGACCCATCGCATCCTGCTCGTCGATGACCACGCGATCGTCCGCCAGGGCGTGCGCCAGTTGCTGCTGGATCGCGGCGTCGCGAGCGAAGTCATCGAAGCCCAGACGGGCGCCGAAGCGCTCGCGGCCATGGGCAAGCACATGTGCGACGTGGTGCTGCTCGACATCTCGCTGCCCGACATGAACGGCGTCGAGGTGCTCCGGCGCGCCAAGCGCAAGGCGCCGCGCCTGCCGGTGCTGATGTTCTCGATGTATCGCGAGGATCAATACGCGGTGCGCGCGCTGAAGGCGGGCGCGGCGGGTTACCTCTCGAAAACCGTGGATGCCGCGCAGATGATCACGGCCATCCAGCAGGTCGCGGCCGGGCGCAAATACGTGAGCCCGGCGATGGCCCAGGCGCTCGCCGACTACGTGCTCGTCGAAGAAGAGCAACTGCCGCACGAAAAGCTCTCGGACCGCGAATACCAGACGCTGTGCATGCTCGCCACGGGCCAGCGCCTCACCGATATCGCGCGCGTGCTCTCGCTCTCGGTGAAGACGGTGAGCGTCTACCGCACCCGTCTGCTCGAAAAGATGAAGCTCACCAACAACGCCGAGCTGACGTTCTACGTGATGAGCAACCGGCTCGTCGATCTCGCTCCCGCGCCGGGCAACTAAGCCAACCAGGCCAACCCGGGCAGCCAGGCCTCGGGCGGGACGCAAGGGCATTCGCGGCGGGTGCGACGCCAGGAGGCGGGCTTCCCGCCATCACCCCGCAATCGGGGAATGGATCGCGCCGATCCCCGCCGCACAGGCAAGAATCGCGCGCCGTCACGCCCGTTTGCGGCAAAAAAGCACGCACCCGGATCGACTTCGCAACCGGTTCTCGCCAGGGCGGCAGGCGATATCCGTTAAAATCGAAAGTTTTCCCGATTTATACGGCGCGCGGCCACTGAGCATTCCGAACCAGCCCTGTTCCCCGCGCACGAACCTGGAGTTCCCCGCCAAATGTCCCTCTTTCGCAAGAAGAACGTCGAGCACATGTTGAAGGCGAGCGCCGAGAGCGCCGGTCTCAAGAAAGCACTCGGCGCCCTGGACCTCACGTTTCTCGGCATCGGCGCAATCATCGGCACCGGCATTTTCGTGCTGACCGGCACCGGCGCCGTGCAGGCCGGCCCGGCGCTGATGATCGCGTTCCTCATTGCCGCCGTGGCCTGCTGTTTCGCCGCGCTCGCCTATGCCGAATTCGCCTCGACCATTCCCGTCGCGGGCTCGATCTACACCTACTCGTATGCCACGCTCGGCGAGCTGGCCGCGTGGGTGATCGGCTGGGACCTGATGCTCGAATACGGGCTCGCCACCTCGGCGGTGTCGGTCGGCTGGTCGGGTTATCTGCAGTCGCTGCTCGCGGGCTTCGGCATCAGCCTGCCCGCCGCGATTTCGGCCGCGCCGGGCGCGTTGCCGGGCGTCACCACGTTCTTCAACCTGCCCGCGTTCCTCGTGATGATGGCGATCACGGCGCTCCTCTCCTTCGGCGTGCGCGAATCCACCCGCATCAACAACATCATGGTCGCCATCAAGGTGACGGTCGTGCTGCTCGTGATCGCCGTCGGCGCGTTCCACGTCACGCCCGCCAACTGGCATCCGTTCATGCCCAACGGCTGGAACGGCGTGTTCGGCGCGGCAGCCGTGATGTTCTTCGCGTTCATCGGCTTCGATTCGGTGTCGTCCGCAGCGGAAGAAGTGAAAAATCCGAAGCGCGACCTGCCGATCGGCATCATCGCGTCGCTCGCGGTGTGCGCGGTGCTCTACGTCGCCGTCGCCGCAGTGGTCACCGGCATCGTGCCGTCCGCGCAGTTCGCGAACATCGCGCACCCGGTTTCGTTCGCGCTCCAGATGGCGAACGAAAAGTGGGTCGCAGGCTTCATCGACCTCGGCGCCGTGCTCGGCATGCTGACCGTGATCCTCGTGATGAGCTACGGCCAGACCCGCGTCATCTTCGCGATGTCGCGTGACGGACTGCTGCCCGCCGCGCTCTCGCGCCTGCATCCGCGCTTCGCGACGCCGTTCCTCACGACCTGGCTCGTCGGCCTGTTCTTCGGCCTGATCGGCGCGCTCGTGCCGCTCAACGTGCTCGCCGAACTCATCAACATCGGCACGCTCGCGGCGTTCTCGATGGTGTCGATCGCCGTGCTCATCCTGCGCAAGACGCACCCGCATCTGCCGCGCGCGTTCCGCTGCCCCGGCGTGCCGGTCGTGCCGGTCCTCGCGGTCGCCTCGTGCCTGTTCCTGATGGTGAACCTTCAACCGATTACCTGGATCGCGTTCGTCGTCTGGCTCGTGATCGGCATGTTCATTTACTTCGGCTACTCGCGCCGCCATTCGCGCCTCGCGCATGCACCGCACGAAGCGCAGCCGCACGACGTGCACTAAAAAGCCGCGCTTTCAGGCACGCTCCCAGGCACACTTCAGCGCACACCAAACAACGCGCTGAACGCAGCGAACGAGCGGGCGCACAAAGCTCGCGCAAAACACGCTGCGTCGCACAAACGGCCCGTCCCATCAGTTGGAACGGGCCGTTTTTCATCTGCCCGACCGTAAAAACCCCGTGCAGCGCAAACGGGCGATTTGTGCTTTACTGTCCCGAGCAACACCCCCTGGCATCACTGAAAAGCTAAGCACCAGCCGGACCCTCGCCCCCACTCCATCCAGGCTGCGCACCTCGCGCGGCAGCCGTGCGTTTCACACGCGACGGATGGCAGTCCAGCAGACGGCAATTCGGGGCAACTCGGCGTACGCGGGCCCAGGCCGGTCTCTTTCCCATAACGTTGCATGGGACCAGTGCAAGACGCGTCGTTGGAACAAGCGTCGGAACAAGCGCCGGAACAGGTGCATGCTCCGGCCGGCACGCGTGCCCTGGTCGACAGGAGACAGTCTATGGCGATCAGTATCCGCCTCACGGTCAACGGCGAGCCCGTGACCGCCGAAGTCGAACCTCACACACTTCTGGTCCAGTTCCTGCGCGAGCAGCTACGCCTCACGGGCACGCACGTCGGCTGCGACACCGCGCAGTGCGGCGCCTGCACCGTCCATCTGAACGGCCGCGCGATCAAGTCGTGCAACCGGCTCGCCGTCCAGTGCGACGGCATGGACGTCACCACGATCGAAGGGCTGGCGAAGAACGGCGAACTGCATCCGATGCAGGCCGCGTTCCGCGAATGCCACGGCCTGCAGTGCGGCTTCTGCACGCCCGGCATGGTCATGAGCGCGACCGCGCTGGCGGCGGCTCACCCGGATCTCACCGAGGCCGACGTGCGCGCGAACCTCGAAGGCAACCTGTGCCGCTGCACGGGTTATCACAACATCGTGAAGGCCGTGGTCGCGGGCGCAGCAGGCATGCGCGCAGGCGCGCCGGCCGCCGCGACGGCAGCCTGACCGGGAGGCCGCCATGAACGCACCCGAACCCAGGCGCATGATCGGCGCGGCGGTAAAGCGCAAGGAAGACTATCGCTTCCTCACCGGTGCCGGTCAGTACACCGACGACGTCGTCCTTCCGGCTCAAACCTGGGCCGTATTCGTGCGCTCGCCGTACGCGCACGCGCGCATCAAGCGCATCGATACCGCCGCGGCGAAAGCCTCGCCCGGCGTCGTCGCCGTCTTCACCGGCGCCGACATGGCCGCCGAAAACGTGGGCGGCCTGCCGTGCGGCTGGCTGATCCACAGCATCGACGGCACGCCGATGCACGAGCCGCCGCATCCCGTGATCGCACACAGGAAGGCCTGCCACGTGGGCGACCAGGTGGCGCTCGTCATCGCCGAATCGCTGAAAGAGGCAAAAGACGCCGCCGAACGCGTCGAAGTCGATTACGAGGAATTGCCCGCCGTCGCCGATACGGCGCACGCCGCCGACGCGGGCCAGCCGCTCGTCCACGACGACGTGCCCAACAACACCTGCTACACGTGGGGCCACGGCGACAAGGCCGCAACCGACGCCGCCTTCGCCCAGGCCGCGCACGTCACGACGCTCGACATCGTGAACAACCGGCTCGTGCCGAACGCGATCGAGCCGCGCGCCGTGAACGCGAGCTACTCGCTGCACGACGACAGCTACACGGTCTACGTCGCGAACCAGAACCCGCACGTCGAGCGCCTGCTGATGGCCGCGTTCGTGCTTTCGCTGCCCGAAACGAAGCTGCGCATCGTCGCGCCGGATGTGGGCGGCGGCTTCGGCTCGAAGATCTTCCTCTACGCGGAAGACGTGGCGCTCACGTGGGCCTCGAAGAAGATCCGCCGCCCGGTGAAGTGGACGGCCGAGCGCAGCGAGTCGTTCGTCTCCGACGCGCACGGCCGCGACCACGTGACGAAAGCCGAACTCGCGATGGACAAGGACGGCACCTTCCTCGCGATGCGCGTGCACACGATTGCGAACATGGGTGCGTATCTCTCGACGTTCGCCTCCGCCGTGCCGACGATCCTCTACGCCACGCTGCTCGCAGGCCAGTACAAGACGCCTGCGATCTACGCCGAGGTGAAGGCCGTGTTCACGAACACGGTGCCCGTCGATGCCTATCGCGGCGCGGGCCGCCCCGAGGCGACCTACGTCGTCGAGCGGATCGTGGAAACGGCGGCGCGCGAGATGAATATCGACCCGGCCGAAATCCGCCGCCGCAACTTCATCACGTCGTTCCCGTACGCGACGCCGGTCGGCCTCACCTACGACATCGGCGACTACGAGGCGTGCCTGTCGCGCGCGCTCGAACTCGCCGACGTGAAAGGCTTTGCCGCACGCCGCGACGCCTCAAAGGCGCGCGGCAAGCTGCGCGGCCTCGGGCACTCGTGCTACATCGAGGCGTGCGGCCTCGCGCCGTCGAACATCGCGGGCGCGCTCGGCGCGCGCGCGGGGCTCTTCGAAGCGGGCGAAGTGCGCGTGAACCCGACCGGCTCGGTCACGGTATTCACCGGCTCGCACAGTCACGGCCAGGGCCATGAGACGACCTTCGCGCAGGTGGTGTCCGACCGCCTCGGCGTGCCGATCGAGCAGATCGAGATCGTGCACGGCGACACGGGCCGCGTGCCGTTCGGCATGGGCACGTACGGCTCGCGCTCGATTGCCGTGGGCGGCTCGGCGATCATGAAGGCGCTCGACAAGATCGAGTCGAAGGCGAAGAAGATCGCGGCGCATCTGCTCGAAGCAGGCGTGGAGGACATCGAGTTCGCCAACGGCGTGTTCCGCGTCGCGGGCACCGACCGCACCAAAGCGTTCGCCGAAATCGCGCTCGCGGCCTACGTGCCGCACAACTATCCGCTCGAAACGCTCGAACCGGGCCTCGACGAAAGCGCGTTCTACGACCCGACCAACTTCACCTACCCGTCGGGCGCGTACGTGTGCGAAGTGGAAGTCGATCCCGATACGGGCGAGACACGCGTCGAGCGCTTCAGCGCCGTCGACGACTTCGGCAACGTCATCAATCCGATGATCGTCGAGGGGCAGGTGCACGGCGGCATCGGCCAGGGCATCGGCCAGGCGTTGCTCGAACGCTGCGTCTACGACGCCGAAAGCGGCCAGTTGCTCTCCGGCTCGTACATGGACTACGCGATGCCGCGCGCCTCGGATCTGCCGAACTTCGACGTCGAGACTACGAAGGGCACGCCATGCACGCACAATCCGCTCGGCGTAAAGGGCTGCGGCGAGGCGGGCGCAATCGGCTCGCCGCCCGCGGTCATCAACGCGGTCCTCGACGCGCTCGCGCCGCTCGGTGTGAAAGACCTGCAGATGCCGGCTTCGCCGCATCGCGTGTGGTCGGCGATTCAGGCAGCTCAGACATCCAACCCGTCGTCACACCCTTGAGCGGAGGCGAACCATGTATTCATTCGATTACCAGCGCGCCACCGACGCGCAAAGCGCCGTGAAAACGCTCTCGAACGCGCCGGACGCGAAATTTCTCGCGGGCGGCCAGAGCCTGCTCGCAGCGATGAAGCTGCGGCTTGCGCAGCCTTCGACGCTCGTGGACGTGACGCGCATTCCCGATCTCCAGGCAGTCATGGTGGACAGCAAACTAGTGAAGTTGGGCGCGGCCGTGTGCCATGCGGACGTCGCCGAAAACGCGCAGATCCAGAACGTGCTGCCGGCGCTCTCACAGCTCGCCGCGCAGATCGGCGACCGCCAGGTGCGTGCGCTCGGCACGCTTGGCGGCTCGCTCGCCAACAACGATCCGGCTGCCGACTATCCCGCTGCCGTGCTCGCGCTGAACGCGACGGTCGTCACCGACCGGCGGCGCATCGCGGCCGACGCGTTCTTCCTCGGCATGTACGAGACCGCGCTCGCCCCCGACGAGCTGATCGTGGCGGTCGAGTTTCCGGTGCCCGAGCGCGCCGCCTACGAGAAGTTCGCGAACCCGGCGTCGCGCTTTGCGCTGACCGGCGTGTTCGTCGCGAAGTTCGCGGACGGCGTGCGCGTGGCGGTGACGGGCGCGGCGGCCTCGGTGTTCCGCTCGGCGCCGCTGGAGCAGGCGCTCACGGCGAGCTTCACGCCCACCGCTGCGCGCGCCGTGACGATTGCCGCCGACGACCTCAACACCGACCTGCACGCGAGCGCCGCGTATCGCGCGCACCTGATTCCGGTGCTCGCGGCGCGTGCGGTGACGCGTGCGAACGGTTAGGTCCGACGCCGGACGGTTTCTCGCGCAACCATTTTCCGGGCGCGCGAGCGACCGCCCGGTGGTTTTGCTTTTTCAGGCGCGCCATGCAACCGGCCTCGATCGACGACACCCTCGCACAACTCCAGTCGCGCGGCTATTTCGCGAGCCGAGAACTCGCGACCGCGCTCTTTCTCGCGCTGCGCATGCAGCGGCCGCTTTTTCTCGAAGGCGAGCCCGGCGTCGGCAAGACCGAACTCGCGAAAGCCGCCGCCGCGATGCTCGGCACCACGCTCCTGCGGCTGCAATGCTACGAAGGGCTCGACACCGCGAGCGCGCTCTACGAATGGGATTACCCGCGCCAGATCATGGCGCTGCGCCTTGCCGAAGCAGCCGGAGAGAAGCCGGGCGGCGGCACGCTGTATCGCGACGAATTCCTGCTCAAGCGCCCGTTGCTGCAGGCGTTGCAGCCCGATCCGCAGAATCCGGCCGCGCGACGCGTGCTTCTGATCGACGAAATCGACCGCGCCGACGAACCGTTCGAAGCCTTCCTGCTGGAGCTTCTTTCGGACTTCCAGGTATCCATCCCCGAGTACGGCACGGTGCGCGCCGACGAACCGCCGCTCGTCGTCATCACCTCGAACCGCACGCGCGAAGTGCACGATGCACTCAAGCGCCGCTGTCTCTATCAATGGCTCGGCTACCCTGGCCGCGAGCGTGAACTCGCGATCGTGGCCGCACGCGCGCCCGAAAGCTCGGCGGCGTTGCAGCGCCGCGCCGTCGCCTTCGTGCACCAGCTTCGCACGATGGATCTCTTCAAGGCGCCGGGCATCGCCGAAACCATCGACTGGTGCCGCGCGCTCGCCGCGCTCGCGGTGACCGAACTCGATCCGCAATCGGTGCAGGACACGCTCGGCGTGCTGCTCAAGTATCAGGACGATCTCGCGCAGCTCGACACGCAGCGGATCGCCGACACGCTCGCGCTCGCGGAGTGAGCCGATGAACGCCGCGCCGCCGTCCGTTTCCGAAACAGTTGCTGCGCCGCCGATGCTCGCGCGCAATGTCGTGCATTTCATCCGCGTGCTGCGCGGCGCGGGTCTGCCGATGTCGCCCGCGCAGGCCGTCGATGCGCTCGACGCGCTGTGCCTCGTCGATCTCGCCCGCCGCGACGACGTTGGCGCGGCGCTGGCCGCGCTGCTCACCTCTGCGCCCGACGAGCGCGACATCTTCTACGCCGCATTCGATCTCTTCTGGCGCGATCCCGACTGGGAAGGCAAGCTGCGCGCGCTGCTGCTGCCGAAGGTGCAAGGCGGCTTGCCGCCGCCGCGCCGCAACAACCGGCTCGCCGATGCGCTCGCTGCGCGCGCGGATGTGCAGCGCGGCACACAGCCGCCTGCGCCGCGCGAAGCGTACGAGTTGCGCGCACATGCAACGTTCAGCGCGGAAGAGCGCCTGCGCCACCGCGACTTCGACACGCTCAGCGCCGACGAATGGCGCACGCTGCGCCACCTGATCCGCGCGCGGCGGCTGCCGCTCGCGACCGAGCGCACGCGCAGGCTCAAAGCCGCGTCGCACGGCACCCACGCCGACCTGCGCGCGAGCGCGCGCCATGCGGTGCACGCAGGCGGCGACTGGACCGTGTGGAAATATCGCGCGCCCGTCGAGCGCAAGCCGCCCGTCGTCCTGCTGCTCGACATCTCCGGGTCCATGAGCAGCTATTCGCGCGCGGTGCTCTATTACTGCCACGCGCTGCTGCAATCGCGCGAGCGGTTACAGGTCTTCCTGTTCGGTACGCGCCTCACGCACGCAACGCGCGCACTGCGCGAACGCGATCCCGACATCGCGCTCGCACAACTTTGCGCGCAGGTCGCGGACTGGTCGGGCGGCACGCGCATCGGCGCGACGCTCGGCGAATTCAACCGCCGCTGGGCACGCCGCATGCTGAGCGGTCGTGCAACCGTGCTGCTCGTCACCGATGGACTCGATCAGGAAGCCACGGCCACGCTCGCAGCCGAAATGGCGCGCCTGCACCGCTTTGCGCACCGCGTCGTGTGGCTCAATCCGCTGCTGCGCTATCGCGGCTTCACACCGAAGGCGCGCGGCGTGCAAGCCATGCTGCCGCATGTGGACGCCCACTACCCCGTCCATAACCTCGAAAGTCTCGAGGCCTTCGGGCACAGCCTGAGCGTGACACCGCTCGCCGCGCGCGCGGGCCGCACATCGCTGCGCACACCACTTGAAGAGGGAGCACGATGGCGCTGACCGAAAGCCGCTCGCTGCCGGTGCCGCAACAGCAGGCCTGGGAAGCGCTCAACGACGCAACCGTCCTGAAAGCCTGCATTCCCGGCTGCGAGAGTATCGAAGCCGACGGCGAGCACGCCTGGGCCGTCGCGCTCACGACGAAAGGGAAACGATCATGGACAGCGTGGATATCGAGGTCCTGAAATCCAGCGTGCGCTGGCTCGACGAAGGCCACCGCATCCTGCTGGTGACGGTGGTGAAGACGTGGGGCTCGTCGCCGCGTCCTGAAGGCGCCATGCTCGTCGTGCGCGACGACGGGCTGGTCGCAGGCTCCGTGTCGGGCGGCTGCATCGAAAACGATCTGATCGACCGCGTGCGCCGCGACGGCATCGACATCGACAAGCCCGAGACCGTGAAGTACGGCATTACGGCTGAAGAAGCGCATCGCTTCGGCCTGCCGTGCGGCGGCACGATCCAGCTCGTGCTGGAACCGCTCGCGAACGCCAGTGGCATTCGCGCGCTGCTCGACGCCGTGGAGCGCGGAGAACTCGTTGCGCGCACACTCGACATGGCGAGCGGCGAGGCCACGCTCGGACCCGCCAGCGCCACCGATGGCGTCTTTTTCGACGGCGCGCGTCTGCTCACGATCCACGGGCCGCGCTATCGCATGCTCGTGATCGGCGCGGGACAGCTTTCGCGCTATCTGTGCCAGATTGCGGTGGGGCTCGATTATCAGGTGACGGTGTGCGATCCGCGCGAGGAATACACCGATACATGGGACGTGCCCGGCACGACGCTCGTGCGCACCATGCCCGACGACACCGTGCTCGACATGAAACTGGACGAACGGTGCGCCGTGATCGCGCTCACGCACGATCCGAAACTCGATGATCTCGCGCTGATGGAAGCGCTCAAAACCCACGCGTTTTACGTGGGCGCGCTCGGCTCGCGGCGCAACAACGCGGCGCGGCGCGAGCGGCTCAAGGAGTTCGATCTGAACGAGACGGAGCTCGCGCGGCTGCACGGACCGGTCGGGATTTACATCGGCAGCCGCACGCCGCCCGAAATCGCGGTGTCGATTCTCGCCGAAGTGACCGCGGCGAAAAACGGCGTCTCGCTACCGACGCTGCTTCAGGTCGAAGGCGCCAAAGCCGCGCGCGAAATCGCGGCGGGCGCGGGCTCGGATTGCCACGTTTAAAACGCTCGATGTGCGCGATGCGCCATGTGCGCCGCGCGTTGCCGATGCGGCGAACGCGCGCCGGGCGTGCAACGAACGCGCACGCCGCGCGTGCGCAACTCACACGGGCCAGAGCGGCCCTTCCTGCATCGCGCCGATCTGCTCGCGCAGTTCGAGAATGCGGTCTTCCCAGTAGCGCTGCGTGTTGAACCACGGAAACGCTGCCGGAAACGCGGGATCGTTCCAGCGCCGCGCGAGCCACGCGCAGTAGTGAATGAGCCGCAGCGTGCGCAGCGCTTCGATCAGATGCAGTTCGCGCGGCTCGAATTCGCAGAAATCCTCGTAGCCCGCGAGCAGATCGCCGAGCGCACGCACCGCATCCGCCCGGTCGCCCGGCAGCAGCAGCCACAGATCCTGGATCGCGGGAGCCATGCGGCTGTCGTCGAAATCGACGTAATGCGGCCCCGCATCCGTCCACAGCAGGTTGCTCGAGTGGCAGTCGCCGTGGGTGCGCAGCGTGCGCACGTCGCCCGCGCGCTCAAACGCGGCTTCGACGCCTTCCAGGGCGAGATCCACGGCCGTTTCCCACGCGTCCCGCACGTCGGCGGGCACAAAACCGTGCTCGATCAGATACGCGCGCGGCTCGTAGCCGAACGTCTGGATGTCGAGCGTGGGACGCGCGCGATAGGGCTCCATCGCGCCTACCGCATGAATGCGGCCGATGAAGCGGCCGATCCATTCGAGCGTGTCGCGGCGGTCCAGATCGGGCGCGCGCCCGCCGCGCCGCTCGAATACGGCGAAGCGGAAACCGTCGAAGCTATGCAGCGTGCGATGCTCGAACGCGAGCGCGGGCACGGCGGGAATCTCGCGCGCGACGAGTTCGGCGACGAACGCATGCTCTTCGAGGATCGCTTCATCGGACCAGCGTTCGGGCCGGTAGAACTTCACGACGAGCGGCGCGCCGTCCTCGACGCCCACCTGATAGACGCGGTTTTCGTAGCTGTTGAGCGCGAGCATGCGGCCATCGGTGCGGCGGCCGGCGGGAATCAGCACGCTGTCGAGCGCGTCGAGCACGCACTCGGGCGTGAGGCGCGCGTAGGGCGCCTCGGATGAGGCGTCGTCCGGGGAGTCGGACGGCGGAAAGGGGGTGGCATGAGGAGTGTCGTGATTCATACCCGCAATTGTGCCTCTTGCGGGCTGCGGGAGCGACGTAGGTGGCGAATTCGGGGGCAAATTCGGCGGCTGGCGCGGCGCGCCGCCCCGGCCGGGCGCCGGATGCGCGAACGCGGCGCGTGGCGTTCCGTGCGCGCCGCGCCGCCGCGCGACTCAATGGATGAGCGAGCCGACCGGACGAACCTGCTCGCCCGTATCGATCAGATCTTCCAGAAAAAAGGGCTCGGTATTGAGCTGTTTCGATGCGCCAGGCTCGCCGTCGTACCACGTCACCATGGCCATGTCGCCGAGAATGCGCATCACGATGCCACGCGCGCCTTGCGGCACGGCGATATGCACGGAGCGAACGATAGAACCGACTTGCATAGGATTTCCCCGTTATCGATGCCGGCTTCCTTGTGTGAAGCGCCGGTCAGTGAGCTGATCGAAGCCGCGCGCACCAACGGTTGTGCGTGCATCCATACCTTGCTTGAAACCTGCTTGCTACCTTGCTTGATACCTGCGTTCCGGCGAACCCGCCTTCTTTGCGCACCGTGCACGAAAAAAGCTCACCGGTTTCCGCATTGTTGCGTGTTTGGGCCGGTACGCAAAGTGAAATATTAGGGGGGTGAACCGGCCGCCCGGCCCGGGTTTGCGTCCGTGCAGCCGGTAAAATCGGCCGCCCCTACTGCTTACGGAAAGCTGACGGTAACGGACTGTAATCTTCCTGACGCCGCCGCTTACGCCTGCACACACGATCAAGGCGTACCAGGAATCGCTGGGCCTCACGCAGCATCGCTACGACGGCGGCATCGCCACGGATGCCGATGTCGGCCAGGCGCAGACACAGCTCGAAACCACCCGGGCGCAGGCCATCGACCTCGGCGTGGAGCGCGCGCAATTCGAGCACGCCATCGCATGGCCGCGAGCGTCGCGCTCGTGAAGGCGCTGGGCGGCGGCTGGAGCACGGCGGAACTGCCCGGCGACGATCAGCTCGTGCATCCCGGCCGGGCGGCGCCTGGCGCGGCTGCTCACGGCGGATGAGCCGGCTTCGTTGCGGGCTCGGCGACCCGATTCGCACAACCGCGGTATCGTTGCGGCTCTGTCATCCGCAGGAGAAGGTGTCGTGACCGTTTCATCGGGCGCCGATCGCAACGCCGCGGGGTCTTCGCCGTCGAGCCAGACCTGGCTCGAACGCGGCTCGCGCGCCTACTGGCACGCCTGTCTTGCGCTGCTGTTCGCGGGCTACGCGACGTTCTCGCTGCTCTACTGCGTGCAGCCGATCCTGCCTGCGTTTTCGCAGGCATTCGGCGTGAGCCCCGCGCAGAGCAGTCTCTCGCTCTCGCTGACGACCGCCGCGCTCGCAATCGCGATCTTCGTCGCGGGCTTCGTCTCCGAAGGCTGGAGCCGCCGCACGATGATGACCGCGTCGCTCAGCGTGTCGTCGCTGCTCACGCTCGCCACCGCGTTCGTGCCGCACTGGCACCAGTTGCTGGTGCTGCGCACGCTCCAGGGGCTCGCGCTCGGCGGCGTGCCCGCCGTCGCCATGGCCTGGCTCGCCGAGGAAATGCACCCGGACGGCCTCGGCCTCGCGATGGGGCTCTATGTCGGCGGCACGGCCGTCGGCGGCATGTCGGGGCGCGTCATCGCGGGCGTGCTCGCCGATCTGTTCGGCTGGCGCGTGTCGATCGGCGTCATCGGCGTGCTCGGCATCGGCTCGATGCTGGCCTTTCGCACGCTCCTGCCGCCCTCGCGCCGCTTCGTGCCGAAAAAGGGGCTCGGCTTCGCCCATCACCGCGCCGCGCTCCTGAGTCACTTCGCGCGGCCCGGCCTCGCCGCGCTGTTCGCGATGGGCTTCGTGCTGATGGGCAGCTTCGTCACGCTCTACAACTACATCGGCTACCGGCTCATCGCGCCGCCGTACAACATGAGCCAGTCGGCCATCAGCGTGATCTTCATCGTCTATCTGACCGGCGTGATCGCCTCGCCGTGGTCGGGCCGCATGGCCGACACCTTTGGGCGCGGGCGCGTCCTCATCGCCGGTCTCGCGACCATGCTCGCGGGCGTCGTGCTCACGCTGTTCCCGTCGCTCGGCATGATCGCCGCAGGCATCTGCTGCCTGACGATCGGATTCTTCACGGGCCACTCCGTCGCCAGCGGCTGGGTTGGCCGCCTCGCGCGCGAAGCCAAGGGTCAGGCCGCCGCACTCTACCTGCTCGCGTACTACCTCGGGTCGAGCATCATGGGCTCCCTTGGCGGGCACTTCTGGGTGGTCGGCGGCTGGGGCGGCGTCGCGGCGCTCGTCGGCGTGCTGCTGATTGCAGGGCTCGCGCTCGCCGCCGCGCTGCGCGCGAAAGAGCGCGCCGGGACAGCCTGACGCGCGCGCTTGTATCTGCTTGTACGCGCTAGCACCCGCTTGTCCCTGCTTGTACCCGCTCGCGCCCTCAATCGTCGGCAATTTGTAATAACCGGGATCTGCGCGCGCATGCCGCGCCGCACGTGCCGCGCTGCCGCAAAGCAGCGCCGGGCGTGCCCCCGCCGCACGGCGGGCGCGCGCGAGCGGCGCGCAAAGCACACGCCGCGTTTTCGGCCCTCACCTATACTCGGAAAAGGCCGGAAGCCGTCGCGCCATGACGAGCACAACAACGTGCACAACAACCGTCCGTTTCCGCCGCCGACATGATAAGGAGACGAGCATGCAAGGTTATTTCACGGTTGGCGATTTCGTGATGATCATCCCGATGGCCCTCGCCGGCGCGCTTTGTCTGGGTGCGTTTCCGTGCGCGACCGAATTCCGGCACAACACACTGCGCGTGATAGGCGCGCTGATCGGCGCGATGCTCGCCGTGGCGCTCGTCGAAACCCTGCCGACGCTGCTGTAACAAAACCTCAGGAAACCGCGCTGCCGTAGCGCGAGGCGGCGGCGCGAAAGCCCGCTTCAATGCACCCGGTTGCCGGGCTGCAATCCTCTTAGCTGCGCAAGCGCCGCGCGGAAATACGCGGGGCGCGAGCGTTGTGCGTCTACTCCCTTTGCTTGCCCGCGCATCGCTTCCTCGCGTGCGAGCGCAGGCAAGGCGGTCCACGGCAGCGTCGGATGCAGGTGATGCTGCCGGTGCAGATGATGATTCATCAGCATCACGCCAATAACGCGCGGCACGCGGAGGTCGCGCGAGCGGCCGGGTTCTTCGAGTGCAACGCCGTAGTGAGGCAGGTTGTCGGCCATCGACAGCCACAGGCCGCGCAGCAGCATCGCAGCCAGCAGAACCGGCCAGGCTGGTCCGTAAAGCGAAAACGAAAGCGCATAGAGCGCGCACGAAGCGAGCCAGTCGCGGCGCGCGCGGCGGCGGTTTTGCGCATCGCCCGCGTGGTTCGCGAAGTGCCGCTGCACCTGCGCGCCTTCCGGGCCGTGCGCGCCCACGCCGCGCGCAATCAGCGCGCGCGCCACGCGCACGGGCAAGAAGGCGAGGAGCGGCAGCAGCAGTTCGGCGACGTAGAGCCCGCCCAGGAGCCGCGCGTAATACCAGAGGCGCCTGCGCCAGCGCGGCTCGGTTGCGTCGTCGACGTCGGGCCGGTCGAACGGCTCGCGCGTGAAGCGGTGATGCATCAGGTGTCCGAAGCGCACGGCGTTGAACGGCATGGCAATGCCGACCGCGAGCAGCCGCGCGAGCCGCTCGTTGGCGCGCCGGCTGGAGAGCAGCTGGCCGTGGATGCCCTCGTGGATCAAGCCCCAGTGGATCGGCGTGGCGAGCACGACGGGCACGAGTGTCGCCAACAGCGCGAGCGACGGCCCGCCCGCTGCGCGCAACGCGAGCGGCAGCCCGATTAGCTGCCAGGCCAGCGCCAGCCCGGCGAGCGCGAGCATCGCGGCGTTCGCGCGCGCGTCAGGCGCAGGCAACGGGATTTTGTGCCCGGACCGGGTGCCAGGACGGTGGGCCCTTCGGTTGTCGATCCGGTCAGCGACTGCGGGCTCAATCGTGGGCTCGACTGCGGACTCCATCGGCGCTCCTCGCGGCAAAGACAGCCGCGAAGTTAGCAGCGGCGTGTGACAGGGCAACGAAGAACAACGGACGCCGCAGCTCCCGGTCCGCCGACGGGAAGAGACGAAAAAAAACGCCTCGCTTTTTTGCGAGGCGTTCCGGCGCAACCGCGCCGCGAGGTGAATCAGACGATCAGATGTGCTGATCCGTGGACGGCTTTTCCCACAGGTTGACGCCGCCTTCGGTGGCGTAGCGGTCGATTTCGGCGAGTTCTTCCACCGAGAATTCGAGATTCTTCAGCGCGGCGACGTTCTCGCGCACCTGTTGCGCGCGGCTCGCGCCGATCAGGGCCGAAGTCACGCGCCCGCCACGCAGCGTCCATGCAATCGCCATCTGCGCGAGGCTCTGGCCGCGGCGCTTCGCGATCTCGTCGAGCTTGCGCACGTGTTCGATGTTCTCCGCGCTCAGGTGCCCGGCGAGAAGCGAGCCGCCGCCCGGGCGGTTCACGCGCGCGTCTTCGGGCACGCCGTTCAGATACTTGCTGGTCAAGAGGCCTTGCGCGAGCGGCGTGAACGCGATGCTGCCCACGCCCAGATCGTCGAGCGTATCGAGCAGACCGCGCTCGATCCAGCGGTTGAGCAGGTTGTACGACGGCTGATGGATCAGGAGCGGCACCTTGTATCCGGCGAGCAGCTTCGCCATTTCGCGCGTCTTCTCGGGCGAATACGACGAGATGCCGACATAGAGCGCCTTGCCCTGCTGCACGGCGCTCGCGAGCGCGCCAGCAGTCTCTTCGAGCGGCGTTTCCACATCGAAGCGGTGCGAATAGAAGATGTCGACATAGTCGAGCCCCATGCGCTGCAGGCTCTGGTCGAGGCTCGCGAGCACGTATTTGCGCGAGCCGCCGCCCTGTCCGTAGGGACCTGGCCACATGTCCCAGCCGGCCTTCGATGAAATCAGCAGTTCGTCGCGGTACGGACGGAAGTCGTCCTTGAAGATGCGGCCGAAGTTGATTTCGGCGCTGCCGTACGGCGGCCCGTAGTTGTTGGCCAGATCGAAGTGCGTGATGCCGAGGTCGAAAGCGGTGCGCAGAATCTCGCGCTGCGTCGAGATCGGCGTGGTGTCGCCGAAGTTGTGCCACAGGCCGAGCGACAGCGCAGGCAGCTTGAGCCCCGACTTGCCGCAAAAGCGATATTGCATCTCCGAATAGCGTTCAGAAGCGGCTTCGTAGGCCATGGAATCGTCCTCGATGAAAGCGGGAAAAACGAAAAAAGCGGGGGGAAAGCGGAACAAGCGCGCGCGGCGGCGCGCAGCAGAGGCTGACATGGTAGCGAATCCGCCTGCTTTGCGCAGATGCCCATTCTTCGGGATTGTGTCGGCGGCGGCGCAATGGACGGGAGCGTCGCCGCTCGCCTACACTGCGAGGTCCGTCTTATCCGGGAGGATTTCCATGGTCAAAGCGATTTCGTTTGCGCTGATCGCCTGCGGCGTGGTGCTGCTTTATTTCGCCGGCGAGTCGTTCCATTCGTTTTCGAACGACATGTCGCGGCTTTTCACGGGCGCGCCGACCAACCGCACGATCCTGCTGATCGTGGGTGGCGTGGCCGCAACCATCGCCGGGCTCACGGGTCTCGCGGCTTCAGGGCGGCGGCGCTGACGCCGCCAGGGCGCACAACGCACCGGTCAACACACCGCACGACGCACCGCACGACGCACCGGACAACGCACCGGCGCACGCCGTAAGCGCCCTGCCCGCCGCGTCGCTCAGAGCCGCACTTCCGGCATACCCGCCGAGCGCGTGCCCGGCAGCGGCACGTTGCTCGCGCCGTGATACGTGAACACGAGCGAGAACTTCACCTGATCGCTCTGATTCTGTCCGGCCGAATGCAGCGTGTTGCAGTGAAAGAACACGACGTCGCCGGTTTGCAGCGGCGGCGACACCGCGCGGTCGATCCACGCGCGGTTTTCGGGCACATCGGCGCGGAAGAATTTCGCGGCGTCGAACCGGTCCGACGTGAACGCCTGCTCGTGCGAACCCGGCACGAACCACAGCCCGCCGTTCTCGACCGTCTCGGGCCCGAGCGCGAGCCAGACCGAGACAAGATCGTCGCGTTCGAACGACCAGTAGCGCACGTCGCGATGCCAGCCGGTAAGGCTGCCGTACGCCGGATGCTTCGTCATCGTGCAGTTGTGATGCGCGCGCGACAGCACCGGCATTTCGCCGAAATACAGCTCCATCCAGCCGACGATGTCGGGCGAAATCGCCCATTCGCGAAAGCGCGCGTGGCGCGCGTACGCATCGAGCAGACGCCGCACGGTATGCCCGCCGGGCGCGTCCTTCGACGACGGCGCGCCGGGATAGCGCAAATCGGCTTCGAATTCGAGCGGCGCGGCAGCTTCGCGCAGTTGCGTTTGCCCGATGCGCTTGAGTTCTTCGCAACGCTCGGACGAGACGAGCCTCGGCACCACGACGAAGCCGTGATCGCGCAGCGCCTGCACCTGTTCTTTCTTTGATTGAACTGACATGAGACGCCCGTGATTCGATGTCTTTGGCATCCGGCGCGCATGTGCGTGCCGACCGTTCGACTGGTTCGATTGTAGAGCGACTGGGGTAAAGCAATTGCGGCCGTGCCGAAGCGGGGGTTTAACCGACTTCAGCGCGACACGAATCGCGTGTAGCCTCGCGGGCATGTTGTTTCAGTCAGCAGCCCCTTTCTCGCACGCACGGGCGGCCAGCAACCGCTGCATGGTCCGCCGCATGACACAGGTTCGCGCAGGTTTTGCGCAGGTATGTTGCGTCGCTTCGATCTTTGCTCCGCGCGTAAGCCGCGGGGCGCACACTGTTTTTAGATTTCTTCGGCGCAGGCACGTTTGCTGCTGCAGATGAAGCGCCATGCAAGGCGCATCTCGACTCCGATTTCGCTCAACACCATGCACACCGTTTTCGATACCCGTCGTTTCACCAGCAGCCTTACCCGCCGTTTCACCAGCAGCATTACCCGCGCCGCGCTGAAGGCGGCGCGTCCCGCACGCCGTCACGTGACGCGCGCGCTGCGGCATCACGCAGCACGCACGCGCGCACTCGCGGGGCACGTGCGCGAAGCCAGGCCCGTCGACGGCATGCGCGCCTGGTTCCACTCGTTCTTCTCGGTGCTGCGCATGCGATCGGGCACACGGCATTTCTCGCTGCGCACGCTGCTCTATCGGCCGAAAACGCCGCTGCGCGCATTCAGCGCCGTCGGCACGACGGCGGCCGGCCCGGCGCCGCATAACGCACGCCGTCCGCGCCGCACGTCGGCAAGCAGCATGGGATGGTTTGCGTTCGCGATGCGATAAATTGCCCCACCCGGCGCAGAAACGAAAAAACCCCGCAAGGCATTACGCCGTGCGGGGTTTTTTATCGGTTTTTCAGTCGTAGGCCGGCGCTTCGCCGACCCTGCGATCCGGACACGACCACTGCGCGATTGCGTCCTGTTACGCGAGCGCGCCCACCGGCTCCGTGCCGGCGGCTTCGGCCAGCGCGAGCGCCTTGTCGGTCGTTTCCCACGAGAATTCCGGCTCTTCGCGGCCAAAGTGGCCGTAAGCGGCGGTCTTTTCGTAGATCGGGCGCAGCAGGTCGAGCATCTGGATGATGCCCTTCGGACGCAGGTCGAAATGCTCGCGCACGAGTTGCGTGATCGTCGCGTCCGAAACCTTGCCCGTGCCGAACGTGTTGACCATCACCGACGTGGGCTGCGCGACGCCGATCGCGTACGACACCTGGATCAGGCAGCGCGATGCGAGGCCCGCGGCCACGATGTTCTTCGCGACATAACGGCCGGCGTAGGCCGCCGAGCGGTCCACCTTCGACGGATCCTTGCCCGAGAACGCGCCGCCGCCGTGCGGCGCTGCGCCGCCGTACGTATCGACGATGATCTTGCGGCCCGTGAGACCGCAGTCGCCTTGCGGGCCGCCGATCACGAACCGGCCGGTCGGGTTCACGAGGTACTTGATCTCGCCCTTGATGAGTTCGGCCGGGAGCACCGGCTTGATGACTTCCTCGATCACGGCTTCGCGCAGCGTGGCGAGGTCGATGTCCGGCGAATGCTGCGTGGAGAGCACGACCGTGTCGATCGCGTGCGGCTTGCCGTCGACGTAGCGGATTGTCACCTGCGACTTCGCGTCCGGGCGCAGCCAGGGCAGGCGGCCGTCACGGCGCAGGTTCGACTGGCGCTCGACGAGGCGGTGCGAGAGGTGGATCGGCAGCGGCATCAGCTCGGTCGTTTCGTCGCACGCGTAACCGAACATCAGGCCCTGGTCGCCCGCGCCCTGATCGAGGTTGTTGTCGTGCGCGCGGTCCACGCCCTGGGCGATGTCCGGCGACTGCTTGTCGTAAGCGACGAGCACCGCGCAGCCGCGGTAGTCGATGCCGTAATCGGTGTTGTCGTAGCCGATGCGCTTGATCGTGTCGCGCGCGACCTGGATGTAATCGACGTTCGCGGTCGTGGTGATTTCACCGGCGAGGACGACGAGGCCCGTGTTGCACAGCGTTTCTGCTGCAACGCGGGAGTATTTGTCCTGGGCGAGGATGGCGTCGAGGATCGCGTCCGAGATCTGGTCAGCGACCTTGTCCGGATGGCCTTCCGAAACCGATTCGGAAGTGAAGAAATAGTCGTTTGCCACGCTCTGAACTCCTTTCTTTAAGCTGGTGACGGTTGATTTCACGTAGCCAGCTTCGGGAGCCTTGAAGCGGCGACGCTTTAGCGGATACCTGCCCGGGGCGCGCCTGGCGTCGATCAAACGACGACAATCCGGCACGAACCGTCTTCGCCCCGCAAGTTGTCTATTAACTCGGCGAAGCCCGTATTATAGCGTCTTCCCTAATTTGTCACAGAGTCCCCCTTCGCGTGTCACCTATTGCTTCCACCCCGGCATCCGCCGCCGCATTACCGCCAGCTTTCGGTTCCGTTCCCGCGTTCGCGGCCATCCGGGGAGCCGTCGCATGCTAGGCAAGCTCGGCTCCCGCTTCGCGATCGGCCTGCTCAAGCTGTTCGCGATCCTGCCCTACGGGCTCGTCGCCCGTCTCGGCGACGGCCTCGGCTGGCTGCTCTACAAGATCCCGAGCCGGCGCAAGCGCGTCGTCCATACCAATCTCCGGCTGTGCTTTCCCGAGTGGAGCGCGGAAAAGCGCGAGGAAGTCGCGGGATTGCACTTTCGCCACGCGATCCGCAGCTATATGGAGCGCAGCGTGCAGTGGTTCGCCTCGGCGAAGAAGCTCGAAAAGCTCTTCGTGCTCGACAGCGAAGTCGATCTCACCGATCCCGACCTGCCGCCCACGCTATTCCTCGGCCTGCACTTCGTCGGCATCGAGGCCGGCTCGATGTTCCTCAACTATTCGCTGCACCGGCCCTGCGGCTCGCTTTATCAGCCGTTCTCGAACCCCGAATTCGAAGCGGCGGCGAAAGCGGGCCGCAGCCGTTTCGGCGCGGAAATGGTGAGCCGCGCGGACAGCGCGCGCGTCGTGCTGCGCTGGCTGCGCGACAGAAAACCCGTGATGCTCGGCGCGGACATGGACTACGGCACGCGCAATTCGACGTTCGTGCCGTTCTTCGGCGTGCCCACGTGCACGCTGACCGCCGTGGGGCGCCTCGCGCAGGTGGGGCGCGCGCAGGTGGTGCCGTTCATCGGCGAGGTGCTGCCGGACTACAAGGGCTATCGCCTGAAGATCTTCAAGCCGTGGGACAACTACCCGACCGGCGACGACGACCTCGACGCGCGCCGCATGAACGCCTTTCTCGAAGAGCAGATTCCGTACCTTCCCGAGCAGTATTACTGGGTCCACAAGCGCTTCAAGACGCGCCCGCCCGGCGAGCCGGGCGTGTATTGAGCGGGGTGCGCCCGCCTTGCAGGGGACATGCGGGGCGCATGCGGGTTGCGTGGCGAACGCACGGGCCTCACTTACAATAGCGCCATGAAACTCAAATTCACCAAAATGCACGGCGCGGGTAACGACTTCGTCGTGCTCGATGGCTACAGCCAGCCGCTCGCGCTCACGCCCGAGCACGTGCGCGCGCTCGCCGACCGCCATTTCGGCGTCGGCGCCGACCAGTTGCTGCTGGTCGAGAAGCCGACTATCGAAGGTGTCGATTTCCGCTACCGCATCTTCAACTGCGACGGCGGCGAAGTGGAGCATTGCGGCAACGGCGCGCGCTGCTTCGTGAAGTTCGTGCGCGAGCGCAAGCTCACAGATGCGAGCCGCGTACGCGTGCAGGTGCAAAACGGCACGATCACGCTCGCCATGCAGGAAAACGGCGAAGTCGTCGTCGATATGGGCAGCCCGGTGTTCGAACCCGCGCGCGTGCCGTTCGACGCAAGCGGGCTGGAAGGACAGCGCGAGGGCAACGACACGCTCTGGCCGCTCGACGTCGATGGCAAAACCCGCTGGATTTCAGCTGTTTCGATGGGTAACCCGCACGCGGTGCAGGTGGTCGACGACGCCGAAGCCTGGCCGGTGCGCGTCGAAGGCCCCGTGATCGAGGCGCACGCGCGCTTTCCGAAGAAGGTCAACGCGGGCTTCATGCAGATCGTCTCGCGCAACGAGGTTCGTCTGCGCGTCTACGAGCGCGGCGCGGGCGAAACGCTCGCGTGCGGCACGGGCGCCTGCGCGGCCGTGGCCGCGGGCATCCGGCGCGGACTGCTCGACTCGCCGGTCAAGGTGCACACGCACGGCGGCATGCTCACGATTGCCTGGGACGGCGCGCGCGACGAATCCGCGGCGCTCATGATGGCGGGTCCCGCCACGACCGTTTTCGAGGGTGAAATCGAACTGGCGGACTGAGCGCCCTGAGCGCAGGCCCCGAGCGGTTCGCCGCGCGGCACCAGGCCATTGCCCCAGGCCATCGAATCGCAGCTCGCCCTCACCGCTCGACTGCACGATTACACGCTTCATCGATTGCGCGCCCGGCGCGCCTTACGCCAACCACGGTCAACCACGCACCGACAACATGAACGATCGAGAAGTCGCCGACTACCTGCTCGCCAACCCCGAGTTCTTCGTCGAGCATGCCGAACTGCTCACGACGATCAAGCTCGGCAATCCTCACGGCAAGGCCGCCGTGTCGCTCCAGGAGCGGCAGATGGAAATGCTGCGCGAGAAGAACAAGCATCTCGAGCGCCGTCTTTCCGAATTGCTGCGCTACGGCCACGAAAACGACAGCATCGCGTCGAAATTCGGCCGCTGGACGACGCGCGTGATCGCCGAGCGCGATCCGTACGCCCTGCCGCGCGCCATCTCGGAGAACCTGCGCGACGTGTTCGAGGTGCCGCAGGCCGCGCTGCGCATCTGGGACGTGGCCGAAGCCTACGGTCAGTCCGATTTCGCGCGCCAGACCGGCGAAGAAGTGCGGCTCTTCGCGAACAGCCTCACGGTGCCGTACTGCGGCGCGAATTCGGGTTTCGAAGCCGCGCAGTGGCTCGACGCGGCTGACGGCGAAACGCAATCGGTCGCATTGGTGGCGCTGCGCGCGCCCGGCGCCAGCGGCCATGCCGAAACCGAAGGCAACGCGTTCGGCCTGCTGGTGATGGGCTCACCGGATCCGCGCCGCTTCCACGAGGGCATGGCCACCGATTTCCTCACGCAGATCGGCGCACTCGCGAGCGCGGCGCTCACGCGCCTGCTGCCGCACTGAACGCCTGAAACGCCGCCCATCGTGACCTCGACCGATCCGATCGCCGACTACCTCGCCAGCCTCGAACACGAGCGGCGGCTGTCGACGCACACGCTGCGCGGCTACACGCACGAACTCGACGAGCTGAAGAAGCTCGCGGGCGCGCGCCCGCTCGAAAAGATCACACCGGCCGACGTGCGCGTCGCCGTTGCGCGCGCACACGCGGGCGGGCTCTCCGCGCGCTCGATCGCGCACCGGCTGTCGGCGTGGCGCGCGTTTTATCGCTGGCTGGCGGGGCGCATCGAACTCGACGCGAACCCCGTAGCCGCCGTGCGCGCGCCCAAGCGCGCGAAGACGCTGCCGAAGGCGCTCTCCGTCGACGACGCGCAACGTCTGATGGAGGCCCGCGGCCCGGCCGCGACCGGCAGCAACGACCCCGAAGCGCTGCGCGATCACGCGATCCTCGAACTGTTCTACTCGTCCGGGCTGCGGCTCGCCGAACTCGTGGGCCTCGACGTGCGCTACGCGAAGCGCGACGGTTACGAATCGGCGGGCTGGCTCAAGCGCGACGCCGCCGAAGTCGAAGTGCTCGGCAAGGGCAACCGGCATCGCGTCGTGCCGGTCGGGCGCAAGGCGCTCGAAGCCATCGACGCCTGGCTCGCCGTGCGCGACACGCTCGTCAAGCATGACGACGCCCCGCTCTTTCTCTCCGTGCGCGGCAACCGCATGTCGCCCGGCGTCGTACGCGAGCGCGTGAAGCGCGCCGCGCTCGCAGCCGGCATTCCGGCCAACGTCCACCCGCACGTGCTGCGGCACTCGTTCGCGACCCACCTCCTGCAATCGAGCGGCGACTTGCGCGCGGTGCAGGAACTGCTCGGCCACGCGAGCATCGCGGCCACCCAGGTCTATACGTCGCTCGATTTCCAGCATCTCGCGCGGGTCTACGACACCGCGCATCCACGCGCGAAAAAGCGCGGCTGACGCGCTACGGCGCTACGGCACATCCGCGCGGCGGCCTGGCGGCCTGAGCCAGCCGCCGTGCGCGCCGGCTTTCTGTATTGAACACATCATGAATATCGTCACGCTCAAACCGTCGAAACAAAAATCCCTGCTGCGCCGCCATCCGTGGGTCTACGCGAATGCAATCGACCGCGTCGAAGGCAAGCCCGCTGCGGGCGCAACCGTGATCGTGCGCGCGCACGACGGGCGCTTTCTCGCGCGCGCCGCCTACAGCCCGCACTCGCAGATCCGCGTGCGCGTCTGGAGCTTCGACGAGAACGAACCCATCGATCACGCGTTCTTCAAGCGCCGCGTGCAGCGCGCCGTCGCGCACCGCCAGGCGATGGTGACCGGCACCGGCGCCGTGCGCCTGATCTTCGGCGAAGCGGACGGCCTGCCGGGCCTGATCGTCGATCACTACGTCGAAGACGGCGCAAACGGACGCGGCCAGCTCGTCTGCCAGTTCATGGCGGCCGGCGTCGAGGCGTGGAAGGACGCCATCGTCGCCGCGCTCACGAGCGCGACCGGCTGTCCGAACGTCTACGAGCGCTCGGACGTATCGATCCGCGAAAAAGAAGGGCTTGAGCAGATCACCGGGCTGCTTGCGGGCGACGAGCCGCCCGCAACCATCGTGACGAGCGAGAACGGCGTGCGCTATCACGTCGACGTGCGCAACGGCCACAAGACCGGGTTCTACGTCGATCAGCGCGACAACCGCGCGCTCGTGCAGACTTTCGCGCGCGAGCGCGAGGTGCTCAACTGCTTCTGCTACACCGGCGGCTTTTCGCTCGCGGCGATGAAGGGCGGCGCAAAGCGCGTGGTGTCGATCGACTCGTCGGGCGAAGCGCTCGCGACCGCGCAGAAGAACGTCGAGGCGAACGGCTTCGATGCGGCCCGCGCCGCCTGGCTCGACGCCGACGCCTTCAAGACGCTGCGCCGCCTGCACGACGAAGGCGAGCGTTTCGATCTCGTCGTGCTCGATCCGCCGAAGTTCGCCGCTTCGCGCGAGCACGTCGACCGCGCGGCGCGCGCGTACAAGGACATCAACCTCACCGGGTTCAAGCTGCTGCGCCCGGGCGGCCTGCTCTTCACGTATTCGTGCTCAGGCGCGATCGATGCGGATCTGTTCCAGAAGATCGTCGCGGGCGCAGCCGCCGACGCGAAAGTCGACGCGCGCATCCTCAAGCGCCTCGGCGCGGGCGTCGATCATCCGCTGCTCACGGCGTTCCCGGAAGGCGAGTATCTCAAGGGCCTGCTGTTGCAGATCGCCTGAACGGCCCCATCTGCCCGGCTAGTGCGCGGACCGGAACGTCCGCGCTCGCGCCCCTTATCCGGCGTAACCGGCATTGACGTAACCGGCGGCGCACCCTCCGGCGCGGGCTTCGGCCGCGCGATACAGCGGCGGCGCGGATATGTTTCCGCAGTTGCGTTTCCGCAGTTGCGTTTCCGAAGTTATGTTCCCGCAGTTATGTTCCAATACGCAGTTATGTTGTAACACCGGACAGCGACACCCTTTTCCACGCGCGCCAGAGCACGCCCAGGCGCGCCGGACGGTCGGCGCTTCGATTCACGCACAGCACAGAACAGGCATCCAGCATGGCAACCATGATTCCCGTAACCATCCTGACCGGCTTTCTCGGCAGCGGCAAAACGACGCTGCTCAAGCGCATCCTCAACGAGCAGCACGGCATGAAGATTGCCGTGATCGAAAACGAGTTCGGCGAAGAGAACATCGACAACGAGATCCTCGTGCAGGACAGCGGCGAGCAGATCATCCAGATGAGCAACGGCTGCATCTGCTGCACGATCCGCGGCGACCTTGCGCGCGTGCTCGGCGACCTCGCCCAGCAAAAGCGCGACGGCAAGCTCGATTTCGACCGCGTCGTGATCGAAACCACGGGCCTCGCGAATCCGGGCCCGGTCGCGCAGACGTTCTTCATGGATAACGACATCGCCGACCAGTTCCTGCTCGACGCGATCATCACGCTCGTCGACGCGAAGCACGGCAACCATCAGCTCGACGAGCACGAAGTGGTGCAGCGCCAGGTCGGTTTCGGCGACCGCCTGTTCATCACGAAGTCCGATCTCGTCGACGAAGCGGAACTCGCCGACCTGCGCCACCGCCTGATGCACATGAATCCGAAGGCGCAGATCCGCCAGGTGAATTTCGGCGAAGCCGACATCAAGGAAGTGTTCGACCTGCGCGGCTTCAACCTCAACGCGAAGCTCGAGATCGACCCGGATTTCCTCGAGGAAGACGATCACGCGCACGATCATGACCATGATCACGAACACGCGCAGTGCGATCACGATCACGGCCACTGTAACCACGAAGGCCACGATCACGGCCACCACCATCATCACCACGCGCACCACGACGACAAGATCAAATCGTTCGTGTACCGAAGCGACCGCGCATTCGATGCGAACCGTCTCGAAGACTTCCTGGGCGGCATCCTGCAGATCTACGGCGAGCGCCTGCTGCGCTACAAGGGCGTGCTGTACATGAAGGGCGTGGATCGCAAGGTGGTGTTCCAGGGCGTCCATCAGATGATGGGCAGCGACCTTGCCCAAAAATGGCTGCCGAGCGAAAAGAAGAGCAACAAGATGGTGTTCATCGGCATCGAGCTGCCGCAAGACCTCATCACCGACGGCCTCGACGCCTGCCTCGTCTGAGCTGCATCTGAACGGCGTTTGAGCTGAGCGTTGTCCGGCCCCGGCGTGCGTCCTGCGCGCCGGGAAAGGCCCGCACCGTCCCGTCTTTGCGTGGCCCTGCCCTCCAAATAACGTACCCGACCATCGCTTTTTCACGTTTGGCGCGTTATATTTTCCTGATAACGTGCCGAATACGAATGCGCCCGGAGCAGGGATTTCCCCCTCACAGCACGCGCTTGCGATTCAGTTACAATACGGCCCGACTTTGTGGCCCCGCTGCGCGACCGTGTTGGAAAAAATGCGGGAAAGAAGGCGCGAAAGAACGCGGGCAAGTAAGCAGGCAGATAAGCGGGCAAGGTAAGCAGAGAGGCAAATAAAGGCCGCCATGCGCGCTGCATGCGCCAAGCGAGGCGGCCTCGTAAAACTGGCCGTGCCGACAGTGCGGCAAGTACAACAAGTATGAGTAGAATGGCGGCCCCCGGCGCATGTGCACCGGACGGTACAGCCCCACCGGCGGCACGCGGCGTGGCAGCGCGTAGCCGGTACGGAAAATGCCTCAGGAGTATCTGAAGAGCGGTTTCCAGAGGAGTTCGGCCCCGCAGCGGCGCTTCGGCGTCCACGAGAGCGCATCGTTCGCGCGCGACAACGCGTCAGCCCGAATGGCGCGTGGTACAAAGCCATTGCGGGCAACACAAAAGTGCGGGCACAAGCGCAAGTTTTGCCTCACTCATTGAAGAAGCAAGCCAGATGACCACGAAACGACTCTTGACCGAAGCCGAAATCCTGAAGATGAGCGATAAGGATTACATGAATGAGGATCAGCTCGCTTTCTTCAAAAACCGGCTCGAACAGCTGCAGGCGGAAATTCTCCGCAATGCGGGCCAAACCACCGAGAACCTGCGCGAAACCGTAATCGTGCCGGATCCGGCCGACCGCGCAACGATCGAAGAAGAGCATGCACTCGAGCTGCGCACGCGTGACCGTGAGCGCAAGCTGCTGAAGAAAGTGCAGCAGTCGCTCGCGCGCATCGAGTCGGGCGAGTATGGCTGGTGCGAGGAAACGGGCGAGCCGATCGGCATCCCGCGTCTGCTCGCGCGGCCCACGGCCACGCTGTCGCTCGAGGCGCAGGAGCGCCGCGAACTGCGCCAGAAGCTGTTCGGCGATTGATCGATTAGCTGGTGCGCCGCCGCGGGTGCGCGCCGCACAATCCGCCTTCCCCAAAGAAGCGCACGGAGTCCCGTGCGCTTTTTGTTTTTGCGGCCTGCTCGCGCGTATCCTGACCTCGCGTGCGGCGCGTTTTCCCCCGCGCGCGCTCTTGAACTGCCCATCGCCGCCCTAAACTTGAATGAAATGTGCCTCGCAGCGCGCCTGAAAGCGCGCGCGGCGCACCCCGGAATTCAGCGGCGGCGGCCCGGTCAGCGGCCGCATCCCCCAAACAGTCACCGGCACTAACGTGGCATAAACGTGGCACAAACGGTCAAAAGAGGAACCCACATGGAGCAATTTCACGGCACGACGATCGTCTCCGTGCGGCGCGGCGACAAGGTCGCGCTCGGCGGCGACGGCCAGGTCACGCTCGGCAACATCGTCATGAAGGGCGGCGCGAAGAAGGTTCGGCGCATCTATGGCGGCAAGGTCATGGTCGGCTTCGCGGGCGGCACGGCCGACGCGTTCTCGCTCCTCGACCGCTTCGAAGCCAAGCTCGAAAAGCATCAGGGCAACCTCACGCGCGCGGCCGTCGAACTCGCGAAAGACTGGCGCACCGACCGCATGCTGCGCCGCCTCGAAGCGATGCTGATCGCCGCCGACGGGCAAACCACCCTCGTCATTACCGGCAACGGCGACGTGCTCGATCCGGAAGGCGGGATCTGCGCAATCGGCTCGGGCGGCGCCTATGCGCAGGCCGCGGCGCGCGCGCTCGTCGAGAACACCGAGCTGAGCCCGCGTGAGATCGTCGAAAAGTCGCTCGAAATCGCGGGCGACATGTGTATCTACACGAACCACAACCGCGTGATCGAAACCATCGAGTAACCGGACTCGCAGACCGAACAGACGAGAAGGAATCAGGATGAGCACCATGACCCCCGCCGAGATCGTCTCGGAACTCGACAAGCACATCATCGGCCAGGCGCGCGCGAAGAAGGCCGTCGCCGTCGCGCTGCGCAACCGCTGGCGCCGCCAGCAGGTCGCCGATCCGCTGCGTCAGGAAATCACGCCGAAGAACATCCTCATGATCGGGCCGACCGGCGTCGGCAAGACCGAGATTGCACGCCGCCTCGCGAAACTCGCCGACGCGCCTTTCATCAAGATCGAAGCGACCAAGTTCACGGAAGTGGGCTACGTGGGCCGCGACGTGGACAGCATCGTGCGCGACCTGATCGAGATTTCGGTCAAGCAGACGCGCGAATCGGAAATGCGCAAGGTGCGCAGCAAGGCCACCGATCAGGCCGAAGACCGCATCCTCGACATCCTGCTGCCGAGCGCGCGTCCGGTCGGCTTCGGCTCGGCGGTGGACACGGCGAGCCACGGCGAAGGCGACAACGCCACGCGGCAGACGTTTCGCAAGCGCCTGCGCGAAGGCCAGCTCGACGACAAGGAAATCGAACTCGACGTCGAACTGCCGCAAGTCGGCATGGACATCATGGGCCCACCCGGAATGGAGGACATGACCGACCAGATCCGCTCGATGTTCGCGAACCTGGGCGGCGGCAAGAAGACGCGCCGCAAGCTCAAGGTGAAGGAAGCGCTGAAGGTCCTCACGGACGAAGAAGCGGGCAAGATGCTCAACGACGAAGAGGTCAAGACGAAGGCCGTGCAGAACGTCGAGCAGAACGGCATCGTGTTCCTCGACGAAATCGACAAGATCACGTCGCGCAATGCCGAAGGCGGCGGCGGCGAAGTCTCGCGCCAGGGCGTGCAGCGCGATCTGCTGCCGCTCGTTGAAGGCACAACCATCAATACGAAGTACGGGATGGTGAAGACCGATCACATCCTGTTCATCGCGAGCGGCGCGTTCCATCTTGCGAAGCCGAGCGATCTGATTCCGGAACTGCAGGGCCGCTTCCCGATCCGCGTGGAACTCGATTCGCTGTCTGTGAAGGACTTCGAAGCAATTCTCGTCGCGACCGATGCGAGCCTCGTCAAGCAATATCAGGCGCTGCTCGCAACCGAAGACGTGCAGCTCGATTTCGCCGATGACGGCATTCGCCGTCTCGCGGAGATCGCGTATTCCGTCAACGAAAAAACCGAGAACATCGGCGCACGCCGCCTGTACACCGTCATCGAAAAGCTGCTCGAAGAGGTGTCGTTCGCAGCGGGCAATCACTCGGGGACGACCGTGGCCATCGACGCCGCGTATGTCGACCGCGCGCTCGGCGAAGTCGCGCAGGACGAGGATCTGTCGCGCTACGTGCTGTAAGCGCTGCGCCGCACAGGCAACACGCAAAGGGGCCCCACGGGGCCCCTTGCTGTTTGCCTTCTGATTTGCCGCACTCGCGCCGCAGCGCGAATGACGAAGCGAATGACGAATGCGCTTACTGGCGTACCGGACGCTTCGCGAGCTTGCGCTGCAGCGTGCGGCGATGCATGTTGAGCGCGCGCGCGGTCGCCGAAATGTTGCCGCCGTGCTCGGCCAGCACGCGCTGGATGTGTTCCCATTCGAGGCGCGCGACCGAAAGCGGCGCAGGGTTTTCGATGGCCGCATCGGCCTGCGATGCGCTCGCGTCGTTTTGCAGCGCCGAGAGAATCATCTCGACGTTCGCAGGCTTCGCGAGGTAGTTGTCGGCGCCGTCTTTCACGGCCTGCACCGCCGTCGCGATGCTCGCGTAGCCGGTCAGCACGAGCATGCGCGCGTCGGGCTGAAGCTCGCGCAGCGGCGCGACGAGCGCGAGACCCGAGTCGCTGCCCAGATGCAGGTCGACCGTGATCTGCCCAAACCGCTGCTGGTTGGCCAAGCGGAGCGCTTCTTCCGCGTTGTGCGCCTGCTGCACCTGGTAACCGCGCCGCGTCAGGCCGCGCGTGAGGATATCGGAGAAAACCTCGTCATCGTCGATCACCAGAAAATTCATCTCGCTCATGCCTGCTTCTCCGTGTTGTTAGGCGGCGCCGAACCGGGCCGGCCCGCACCTGAATCTGAACCCGCTGCAGCCGCGCCTTCCGCACGCGCGCCGTGCGCCGTTGCGGACGCGCCGGTACTCACCGGTACGCGCAATTCCGCGCGCGTGCCGCGCGTCTTGTACTCGCGGCCTGCGCTCCCGCCGGCATTTCCGCCGCCAGCCGCCTGGCCGAAACCTTCGTCTGCGGCAAGCGTCGCGACATCCGACAGGTCGATCGACCCGCCGAGCCGCTCCGCCGACGAAAACGCCAGATATAGCCCGACCCCGTGGCCGCCTTGCGTGCTTTCCACGGGTACCGCGCCGAGCGTATTGCGCAGCGACGCCGGAATGCCCGGCCCCGCGTCGCGGACTTCAAAATCGATGTAGCCCGAGCGCGTGGAAGGGTACGCGCACAGCGTCACGTAATCGCGGCTTGCACGCGCGGCGTTGTCGAGCAGGATGGTCAGGATCTGGCCGACCGCCACGCAGTCGTCGAGATACAGATCCGTCGGCGCGTCGCCGAGCTGCTCGAATTTGACGTGCGGATGACGCAGCCGCCACTGCTCGACGAACGGGCCGAGCCACTCGCTCACCGCCTGGCGGCTGTCCTCGGCCGACGCGCGGCTGCGCAGGCGCGCCAGCGCCGACGTGCACAGTGTGATCTGGCGGTCGAGCAGATCGAGGTCGGCGGTGTACGAGGCGAGCGCCTTGTCGGTGCGCGCCACGTCGCGCAGTTCCTCGGTGAGCATCGCGATGGTCGACAGCGGCGTGCCGATTTCGTGCGCAACGGTCGCCGCCTGCACGCCCAGCGCCACGGCGCGCTCGTCGCGCAACAGGCTCTGCTGCGCGTCGGCCAGCGCGTTTTCGCGCTCGCGCAGCGCACGCGACATGCGCGCGACGAACCACACGATCAGCCCGACGCTCACCATGAAGTTCACCCACATGCCCGCGCGGTAGTAATCGAACAGGTTCGCGGGGTTGTCCATGTTGAGCGGCACGTTGTCGAAGCCGAGCAGCACGTAACAGGCCACCGCGAACATGGCGAGCCAGGCCGTGAGATACCACGGCAGCACGGCTGCCGCGATAGCGAGCGAAGGCAGGTAGAGCGAGACGAACGGATTGGTCGTGCCGCCCGAGAGAAAGAGCAGTGCGGACAGCGCGCCGAGGTCGACCCAGATCTGGCCGAACAGTTCGAGATTGGACTCGGGACGATCCTGCGCGACGCGCATCCAGGTGATGCCGTTGAACGCGACCTCCATCGAGATCACGAACAGCATGGCCGGCAGCGGCAGATGAACGCCAAAGAACAGCTGCACGACGGCGATCGTGCAGAGCTGGCCGATGATAGCGAGGCTGCGCAGCCAGAAGAGATGGCCCAGATTGACGCGAGCACTAAGGGTAATGCGATGCATGGCGTGAGTTTACATGTTCGGACGAATCCGATTAATTATCTTGAAAAAATTTGATCCAATAAGGCTTGTCAAACTAAGCCACCTTGGCAGTACTTCGGTATTACGGCTGGAGAAACGATGCCCAACGCCCCCCGCGGCCCATTTCAGTCCATACAGCCCGTCTTGCAGCCTGTCTTGCAGCCGATCTGGCAGCTCTTTCTCGATTATCTCGACTGCGCTTCGCACCCCGCATCGGACGCCAGCGCCCGCGCACTGCTCGACCGGACTGCCGACGCGCTGCGCGCGCTCGACGACGAATCCCTGCTTCAAGCCGTCAATATGGCGCGCGAGGCCGGCAGGCTCGACGAAGTCATCCGCATCACGACCGCCGCCGCCCGGCTCACCCCTGGGCGCGCCGGCCCGAGCTTCGCTGCCGGGCTCGCGCTGCAGGTCGCCGATCGACATGCCGAAGCGGTGGAGATTTACCGTCGCGCATTAGCCGTCGCCCCCGCATTTCCCAATCTTCGCAATAATCTCGCAGCAGCATTGATTCACGTCAATGGCAAAAGTGAGGAAATCGCCCGGCTTCTTGAAGATTGCATTGCCGATAATCCCGGCGACAAGCTCGCCTGGATCAACCTCGGGCGGCTACGGCCGGACGACACGGGCGTTGCGCGTGCAATCGAAGCCAACCGGCGCGCGCTCGCAATCGCGCCACACGATCCGCTCGCGCTCAACAATTACTCAATCGCCCAAAAGGAAGCCCAGAACTGGGACGAGGCCGAGCGCGCGGCGCGCACCGCCTGCCTCTGCGCGCCGGACGACCCCTTATCGCGCTTCAACCTGTCCCTGATTGACCTCGTCCGCGGCCGTTTCGTCGAAGGCTGGCCTGGGCACGAGCTGCGCTGGCAAGGTGCATTGGAGCTGAAGCGCGGACGGCCGGTGTTCGCGCAGCCGCAATGGCAAGGCGAGCCGATTGCGGGCCGCACGCTGCTGTTGTGGGGCGAGCAGGGCATGGGCGATCTGCTGCAGTTCTGCCGCTACGTGCCGCTGCTCGCCGAGCGCGTGCATCGCGAAGGCGGCCGCCTGCTCTGGAATTCGTTTCCGCAGATGGGCGCGCTGCTCGAACGCAGCCTCGGCGGCCACTGCGACGGCTACAGCGCGGGCGGCGGCATCGAAAGCCTGCCGCCGCACGACTGCGAAGTGTCGCTGATGAGCCTGCCGTTTCACTTCGGCACGCGCGAAGACACGATCCCTGCCCCGCTGCGCTACCTCGCGTCCGACCCGGCGGCGGCGGCGCACTGGCACAAGCAGCTCGCCGGCGAACGCCGCCTGAAGGTCGGCCTTGCGTGGACGGGCAGCACCGGACATCAGCGCAATCCGTACCGGCACATCGGGCTGGCGCGCTTCGCAGCGCACTTTGCCGGGCTGACCAACGATGTCGCGTTCTACTCGCTGCAGCCGGGCGCAACCGACGATGTCGCCGCCGCGCGCGCCGCGGGCTTCGATATCGCCGATTTCAGCGCCCAGTGGCAAACCTTCGACGACACCGCCGCGTTCGTCGATGCGCTCGATCTCGTGATTTCGGTGTGCACGTCGAGCGCCCACCTCGCCGGGGCGCTCGGCCAGCGCACGTGGGTGCTGCTCGACGTGAATCCGCATTGGGTCTGGCAGCTCGAACGGCGCGACAGCCCGTGGTACGCGCACACGACGCTGTACCGGCAAAAGGCGTTCAGACAGTGGGAGCCGGTGCTCGACGAAGTCGCCGCCGATCTCTGGGCGCTTGCGCGGGCGCGGCCTGATTGAGTCTTGACCCAAGCGCGAACCGGTGCGCTGACCTGATCGCAAGCCGGGCGCACGCAGCGCGTTGCGCCAGTCAACTCACGCGAGAGCCGCTGTCCGCGCCATCGACCGGCCCGGCGGCGGCGGCGGAGGCCGCTGCCGCGTCGGCCAGACATTCGGGGCACAGGCAGCGTCCGCGCGGATCGAGCTGGTTCGCGGCAAGCGCAGGAAGCGTGCGGCACCAGCAATCGAACGGTTCGGTGTTCCGGCCGCAGTCGAAGGCCCGGCCGCAGCGCGGGCAGCGCGCGCATTTGAGACTGGCGGCGGAAGTGACGGAGGCGGTCATGGCGGCGCGCTCATCGTGAAGCCGGGGTCGGCAGTACGGAGATGATGCCACAGCGCCACGCCCGGATTCGCTCGGCGGCTCGAACACGCCTGCACGCGCGTTGGTAGTCCGTTTGGGCAGCACGTAGTACACGCCGGAACGCCTTCCTGGCGCGCGTTGCGCCGTTTTGCGCCGTGTTGCGCGCACGCCCGCGCACCGTCTCGAAAACGCTGTTGCAGCGCGCCAGTCCTGTACAATCCGGCCTGTTTCAACCGTCTTTTTGCCCACTCCCGCCGCCATGTCCGAGCCTATCGACCTCTCGCAGATCGCGCCCACCCTGAAAGCCGAAATTCTGGCTGAAGCGCTGCCCTACATCCGCCAGTATCACGGCAAGACCATCGTGATCAAATACGGCGGCAACGCCATGACCGAAGAACGTCTGAAGCAGGGCTTCGCCCGCGACGTGATCCTGCTGAAGCTCGTGGGCATCAATCCGGTCATCGTGCACGGCGGCGGCCCGCAGATCGACCAGGCGCTCAAGAAGATCGGCAAGCAAGGCACCTTCATCCAGGGCATGCGCGTCACGGACGAGGAAACGATGGAAGTCGTCGAGTGGGTGCTCGGCGGCGAGGTGCAGCAGGACATCGTCACGCTGATCAACCACTTCGGCGGCCACGCCGTGGGCCTGACCGGCAAGGACGGCGGCCTGATCCGCGCGCGCAAGCTGATGATGCCGGACCGCGACCAGCCGGGCCAGTACGTCGATATCGGCCAGGTGGGCGAAGTCGAGTCGATCAATCCGGCGGTCGTGCGGGCGCTCCAGGACGATGCGTTCATTCCGGTCATCTCGCCGATCGGTTTCGGCGAAGACGGCTACTCGTACAACATCAACGCCGATCTCGTGGCGGGCAAGCTCGCGGTCGTGCTCAACGCCGAAAAGCTCGTGATGATGACCAATATCCCGGGCGTGATGGACAAGGCGGGCAATCTGCTCACGGATTTGTCGGCGCGCGAGATCGACGCGCTCTTCGAAGACGGCACGATCTCGGGCGGCATGCTGCCGAAGATCGCGTCGGCGCTCGACGCGGCCAAGAGCGGCGTGCGCTCCGTGCACATCATCGACGGGCGGATCGAGCATTCGGTGCTGCTCGAAATCCTGACCGAGCAGCCGTTCGGCACGATGATCCGCTCGCATTGAAGCTGGCGGCGGCGCATCTTCGCGCCGCCATGCGCGATGTCCGGCCCGCGCCGTTCATCCCGCCGTTCATCCCGCAGTCCGTCGCGGCGCAGCCGTTGCGCGCCGTTTCACGCAACGCGCCGCTCCGGCACCGCTCCCTGAGGGCCGCCATGACCATCGCACGAGCGCGCCAACACCGGCCACAGCGCGCTGCGCGCACGCCGGTCTGGCTCTTCGACCTCGACAACACGCTGCACGGCGCATCGCACGCGATCTTCCCGGCGATCAACCAGGCGATGACGCAATACATCGTCGATACGCTCGGCGTGAGCCACGACGTCGCGAACCATCTGCGCACGAGCTACACGCACCGCTACGGCGCGGCGCTGCTCGGCCTCACGCGCCACCATCCCGTCGATCCGCACGACTTCCTCAAGGTCGTCCACACCTTCCCCGACCTGCGCGCGATGCTCGTCGCCGAACGCGGCCTCGCGCGCATCCTCGCCGCGCTGCCGGGCCGCAAGATCGTGCTGACCAACGCGCCCGAAGCCTATGCGCGCGCGGTGCTCGCAGAACTCGGCATCGCGCGGCTGTTCGAACGCGTCGTCGCCATCGAGCACATGCGCACGCGCCGCGGCTGGCGCGCGAAGCCCGACCGGGCCATGTTGCGCGCGATGCTGCGCCGCGCCGGGGCATCGCTCGCCGATGCCATCCTGATCGAGGACACGCGCAGCCATCTGAAGCGCTACCGGCAGCTCGGCATCCAGACGGTGTGGATCACCGGCCACCTGCCCGAGCGCGCACCGGCGATGCGCGCGGGCAGTCGTGCAGGCAGCGGCGCAGGCAACAGCGGCAGACCGCACTATGTCGATCATCGCGTTCGTTCGTTAAAATCGCTACACGCTGGCCTGCGGTCGGGACGACTGCGGCAGACGGGGTGAGGACGTAACCGCTGGGTAAGGACTTCGGCGGCTAGATCAGGGGCGACATCCATGCAGCCGACAGACACGCGTGACGCAGTCGTAACACCAGCGCCCTCGGGCGTAGTGCACCGCACCGGCCGCCCGAAGCCGGGCGAGCGCCGCATTCACATTTTGCAGACGCTCGCGTCGATGCTCGAAACGCCGCGCGGCGAAAAGATCACGACGGCGGCGCTGGCCGCGCGGCTCGGCGTTTCCGAGGCCGCGCTCTACCGCCATTTCGCGAGCAAGGCCCAGATGTACGAGGGGCTCATCGATTTCATCGAACAGACACTGTTCGCGCTCATCAACCAGATCGTCGCGAAGGAGCCGAGCGGCGTGCTGCAGGCGCGCGCCATCGCGCTCATGCTCATCAACTTCGCCACCAAGAACGCCGGGATGACGCGCGTGCTGACCTGCGAAGCGCTCGTGGGCGAGCACGAGCGGCTGGCCGAGCGCGTGAACCAGATGCTCGACCGCATCGAGGCGTCGCTGCGCCAGTGCCTGCGCGTGGGCGTCGCCGAAGGCAACGAGCGCGCGCACAACCCCGGCGCAACGGCGCTACCGGAGGGGTACGATCCGGCCATGCGCGCCAACCTGGTCGTGCGCTACGTGATCGGCTGCTGGCATCGCTACGCGCAAAGCGGCTTCACGCGCTCGCCGGTCGAGCACGCCGACGAGCAGATTCGCGTGATCCTGCAGTAACGCGCTCGCGTCGGCACGACGGCACGCGCGCGCATTGATTCGCCGCCCCGGTCGATTCACCGCATTGCCGGGGCGCAATTTCCGCTATACTCTGCGCTTGTCTTTGGACATCGACGCGCCGATTTGCTGACTCGATTGCGGGCGCGCGAACCCGAAAGCCACGGCTGCCGGGTTCATTACAAATGCGGCTAAAGAGGTCGTCAGCCGAGCCAACCCACCGCATTCCCGCCCGCCGACACCGTCTAGCCGCCCCGAAAAACCAAGGCGGAACGAATGGAATCGATCGGCATCGTCGCTCCACACACACTGCATTTCAACGAACCCCTGCGCCTGCAGAACGGCACGTCGCTCGCCGGGTACGACCTCGTCGTCGAAACCTACGGCACGCTCAACGCCGCACGCAGCAACGCCGTGCTCGTCTGTCACGCGCTCAACGCGTCGCATCACGTCGCGGGCGTCTACGAAGGCGACCCGAAAAACGTCGGCTGGTGGGACAACATGGTCGGGCCCGGCAAGCCGCTCGACACCAACCGCTTCTTCGTGATCGGCGTGAACAACCTCGGCTCGTGCTTCGGCTCGACCGGTCCGATGAGCGTCGATCCGGCGACCGGCCAGCCCTACGGCGCGAAGTTCCCGGTCGTCACCGTCGAGGACTGGGTGGACGCCCAGGCGCGCGTGGCCGACCGCTTCGGCATCGACAAATTCGCCGCCGTGATGGGCGGCAGCCTCGGCGGCATGCAGGCGCTCGCCTGGAGCACGCGCTATCCCGACCGGGTCGGCCACTGCATCGTGATCGCGTCGACGCCCAAGCTCTCCGCGCAGAACATCGCGTTCAACGAAGTTGCGCGCTCATCGATTCTTTCCGACCCCGAGTTCCACGGCGGCGACTACTACGCGCACGGCGTGAAGCCGAAGCGCGGCCTGCGCGTGGCGCGCATGATCGGCCACATCACCTATCTCTCCGACGACGACATGGCCGAGAAATTCGGCCGTGCGCTGCGCCGCGCGGAAGGCGCCGTCGACGAATACAACTTCAACTTCGACGTCGAATTCGAGGTGGAGTCGTATCTGCGCTACCAGGGCGACAAGTTCGCCGACTACTTCGATGCGAACACGTACCTGCTCATCACGCGCGCGCTCGATTACTTCGACCCGGCCAAGGCGTTCGACGGCGATCTCACCCGCGCGCTCGCGCATACCAAAGCGAAGTACCTCGTGGCGAGCTTCTCGACCGACTGGCGTTTCGCGCCCGCGCGCTCGCGCGAACTCGTGAAGGCGCTGCTCGACCACAAGCGCCAGGTGACCTACGCGGAAATCGACGCGCCGCACGGCCACGACGCATTCCTGCTCGACGACGCGCGCTATCACAACGTCGTGCGCGCTTACTACGAACGTATTGCCAGCGAGGTGGGCGCATGAACCCGAGCGCTTTCGACCGTCTTTCCGCCCGTCCCGACTTCCGCACGATCGCACGCTGGATCGAGCCGCGCTCGACGGTGCTCGACCTCGGCTGCGGCGACGGCTCGCTGCTCGCGCTGCTCGGCGAAGAGCTGGAATGCACGGGCTACGGCATCGAGATCAACGATGCGGGCGTGCTCGCTTCGGTGACGAACGGCATCAACGTGATCCAGCAGAACCTGGAAGACGGCCTGCGTCTTTTCGAGGACGCGAGTTTCGACTTCGCGATCCTCTCGCAGACGCTGCAGACCATCCACCAGACGGCCGCGATCCTGCGCGAGACCGCGCGCGTGGGCAAGGAATGCATCGTCTCGTTCCCGAACTTCGGCTACTGGCCGCACCGGCTTTCGGTACTGCGCGGACGCATGCCGGTTTCGAAGTCGCTGCCCTACCAGTGGCACAACACGCCGAACGTGCGCGTGCTCACCGTGAAGGATTTCGAGGCGCTCGCCCCCGAAGCGGGTGTCGAAATTCTTGACCGCGCCGTACTGCACGGCGGCCAGACCGTTCGATGGGGCGTGAACTGGCGTGGTAGTCTTGCGGTCTATCGCGTACGGAAAAAATAACGTCGCCGGCAGCGCGGCGTGTTTTTTCGACTCAGATCCACAAAAACCGCCGCCGCCGCTGACGACGACATGCCGAATCCGCCCCACGAGGCACCCGCCCGCAACATTCACGTAGACGCGCACGAAGAACATCCCGGCTGGCGGGCGTATCTGAACACGCACATGCTGATCTGCGTGTTTCTCGGCTTCACCTCCGGGCTGCCGCTTTTCACGCTCGTCTATCTCGTGCAGGCGTGGCTGCGCTCCGAGGGCGTCAACCTCAAGGAGATCGGCCTCTTCGCGCTGATCCAGTTCCCTTACACCTGGAAGTTCGTCTGGGCGCCGCTGATGGACCGCTACGTGCCGCGCCTGCCGGGCTGGCGTCCGGGCCGCCGGCGCGGCTGGATGCTCGTCACGCAGATTCTCGTGGCGCTCGCCATCGCGGCACTCGGCTTCGTCTCGCCGAAGGACGCGATCTGGACGGTGGCCGCGCTCACGGCGCTCGTCGCGTTCTTCGGCGCGAGCCAGGACATCGCCATCGACGCCTACCGGCGCGAGCTGCTGACCGACACGCAGCAGGGCCTCGGCAATGCGGTGCACGTGAATGCGTACAAGATCGCCGCGCTCGTGCCCGGCTCGCTCGCGCTGATCCTCTCCGATCACCTGCCGTGGCAGACCGTGTTCGTCGTCACGGCCGCGTTCATGATTCCCGGCATGATCATGGCGCTCGTGGTGAGCGAGCCCGAGGTGCACGGCACGCCGCCGAAGAGCCTGCGTGCAGCGGCCGTGCAGCCGTTCGTCGAATTCGTGCGCCGCGACGGCTGGAAGGGCGCGCTCTTCGTGCTCGCGTTCATCTTCCTCTACAAGCTCGGCGACACGATGGCCACCACGCTCTCGACGTCGTTCTTCCTCGACATCGGCTACTCGCGCACGGAAATCGGCGTGATCGCGAAGATGACGGCGTTCGGCGCGAGCCTCGCGGGCGGCATCGTCGGCGGCGTGGCGCTCGTGAAGATCGGCATCGGGCGCGGCCTGTGGATCTTCGGTTTCCTGCAGATGGTCTCGACGCTCGGCTTCGCATGGCTCGCGCAACTCGGGCCCGGCTCGCCGTCGCTCGCGGCGATCTACGACGCTGTCGTCGCCACGAGCCATGCCGTGTCGCAGGTCGCAAGCGTATTGGGCCTGAACCTGCAGCTCTCGCTCGATCCGCGCGCCGTGGCGCTCGCGCTCGTCTACGGCTTCGAGACGTTCGCGACCGGTCTCACGCTCGCCGCGTTCACCGCCTATATCGCGAGCACCACCGATCCGCGCTATACGGCCACCCAGTTCGCGCTCTTCACGAGTCTCGCCGCCGTGCCGCGCACGCTTGCATCCGCAGCGAGCGGTTATCTGGTCGCAAAGATCGGCTGGTTCGACTACTTCATCCTCTGCACGGCGCTCGCTGTACCGGGTATGCTCCTGCTGGTTCGCATCGCCCCGTGGAGAATCAGGTCGTGACCCCGCAGCACATTGCCGTGCCCGCAACGCAACCGGCGCCCCGCCGCCCGCGTCGGCACGGTGCACGCACACTGACACTCGCGGCGGCGCCGCTGTTGGCGTTTATGGCGGCGTTTATGGCATTGCACGCGGGCAGCGCGCAGGCCGCGAACGCTGTCGCTGCGACCGGGCCCACCGCATCCACGGTGCAAAACGCCTCCGATCTGGCCGCCCGCGCGCCCGCCCCGAGCATGAGCACGGGCCGCCAGGTGCGCTTCGGCAATGGCGCGGTGTACCGCAACCTGATCCCCTCGCCGATGCTGGAGGCGCAGGCCGCCGCCGAATATGCCGAGATCGTGCGCGGCGCGGCCCACTCCGACCGGCTCTATCCCGACAGCGACCCGCATGTGGAGCGCGTGCGCTTCTTCGTGAACCGCCTTGCGCCCTTCACGCAGAAGTGGGGCGAGCGCGTGAAGAACTGGAAATGGGAGGTGGCGGTGATCCGGTCGCCGGATATCCGCATGTACTGCCTGCCGGGCGGCAAGATCGTCGTGTATGGCGGCCTGCTCGACCGCGTGAAGCTCAACGACAACGAATTCGGCATGCTGCTCGGCCACGAGATCGCGCATGCGGTGCGCGAGCACGTGCGCGAGCGCCTCGGCGAACAGCAGGCGGCGCAGATCGAGTCCGGCAGCGTGCCGCAGCTCTTCGGGCTCGCCGATCTGGGCGTGTTTCCGCTCGGCATCGGCTCGCAGCTCGTCGAAATGCACTACGGCCACGCCGACGAAACCGAAGCCGACGTGATCGGCAGCGACATAGCGTCGCGCGCGGGCTTCGATCCGCGCGCAGCGGTGACGCTCTGGGACAAGCTCGCCGCGGCGACGAAGAACGACCGGGATCAGGGCTTCATCTACGTGCATCCGTACACGAGCGCGCGCCGCGCCGACGTCGTCAAGCGCCTGCCCGACATGATGCCGCTCTATGCGAAGGCGATCGGCGTGCCGGTCGATGCGCTGCCCGACTACGCGGGCATTATCGTGCCGCAACGGCGCAAGATCGCGGCGCCCTGATGCGGGCGCAGCCCGGCGTCACGCAACGTCACCCAATGCACGCGACCTCGTAGTCGTAGTCGATGGTGAGCGGCGCGTGGTCGCTGAACTTGATGTCCCTGAAAATCGACGTGCGCTTCGCGGTGGCCGCGATGCCGGGCGTGGCGATCTCGTAGTCGATGCGCCACCCCACGTTCTTCGCGTACGCCTGGCCGCGGTTGCTCCACCAGGTGTACTGCTCGGGCCGTGAGTCAAGCGTGCGGAACACGTCGACATAACCGACTTCGTCGAAGAGTTTCGTGAGCCACGCACGCTCTTCGGGCAGGCAGCCCGAGTTCTTCTGGTTGCCCTTCCAGTTCTTGATGTCGATTTCCTTGTGGACGATGTTCACGTCGCCGCACACGATCACTTCGCGCTCGCGCGCGAGTTCGGCGAGATGCGGCATGAACGCGTCCATGAAGCGGTATTTCGCGGCCTGGCGCTCATCGCCGCTCGAACCCGAGGGCACGTACACCGACACGATCGACAGCTTGCCGAAGCGCGCCTCGACGTAGCGGCCTTCGGGATCGAACTCTTCGCTGCCGAAGCCGATGATCACCTCGTCCGGTTCATGGCGCGTGTAGAGGCCCGCGCCGCTGTAGCCCTTCTTCACCGCGTGCTGGAAATAGCCCGTGAAATCGTGCGGTGCGAGAAATTCGGGCGTCATGTCGTCCTGCGAGCATTTGATTTCCTGCACGCAGAGCACGTCGGCCTTCTGTTCCCCGAACCACTCGAAGAAGCCCTTCTTCGCCGCCGAACGAATGCCGTTGAGGTTCGCGGTGATCACTCGCAACATGTCTTGTTTCCTTGTGGTTTGCGCCCGCGCCTTGCGTCCGCTCTGTGCCGCTGCGCGAGGCGTGATGTCGCCAATCAAGCGAGCCGGGCTAGTCGACCTTGACGCCCTTCAGTTCTTCCCTGGCGGGCGGGAATTCGAGCTTGAGGCCTTCGAGCAGGCGCAGCAGCAGCTCGGCCACCATCAGGTTGCGATGCGACTTCGAATTCGCCGGAATCACGTACCACGGCGCGTACTCCGTGGAGGTGGCCGCGAGCGCGTCGCGATAGGCCGCCTGATAGACGTCCCAGCGCTTGCGCGCTTCGAGGTCGGAGAGGTCGAACTTCCAGTGCTTGGTCGGGTCGTCGATGCGCGCCTGAATGCGCGCCTTCTGCTCGTCTTTGGAGATGTGCAGCAGGCACTTGATGATGGTCGTGCCGGTTTCCGTGAGCATCGCCTCGAACTCGCGGATCTGGCGGTAGCGGCGCTCCCACCCGGTCGCGTCGATCTGGCCCATCACGCGCGGCACGAGCACGTCTTCGTAGTGGCTGCGGTTGAAGATGGTCAGCTCGCCCGCTGCGGGCACTCGCCGGTGCACGCGCCAGAGAAAATCGTGCGACGCCTCGATGGCGCTCGGCGCGCGGAACGGCACGATGCGCAGGCCGAGCGGATCGACCTCGTGAAAGACGCTGCGGATCGTGCCGTCCTTGCCGCTCGTATCCATGCCCTGGAGCACGAGCAGCACGCGCTCGTACCGTTGCGCGTGCAAGCGCTCCTGCTGCACGTCGATGCGCTCGCTGACAACGGCCAGGCGGTCGCGGTCGCCTTCCTTGGTTCCCGTGCTGAACGGCTTGGCCGACGGATCGAGCGCGTCGAGTGAGAATTTCGCCGCCCGCTTGTCGTCGAAGTACGGCACGCGGTAGTCATCGAGACTCGGGGGCTTCGTCATTCGGGGTTCTCCTCTTGTTCCAACGCGCTCACTCCGGTCCCACAGCGCATACTTCGGCGGCGCATCAAACGGCAGGGCGGCGTCGCGCGTCTTGCGCGACGCCGCCCTGCGGTGGCAATTGCCGGAAAGCGCTCAGGATAGCTTTTTCTTCAGCAGCTCGTTCACCTGCTGCGGATTCGCCTTACCCTTCGTTGCCTTCATCGCCTGGCCGATCAGCGCGTTGAACGCCTTCTCCTTGCCCGCGCGGAATTCCTCGACCGACTTCTGGTTCGCGGCGAGCACCTCGTCGATGATCGCTTCGAGCGCGCCGGTATCCGAAATCTGCTTGAGGCCCTTCGCTTCGATGATGCGATCGGCGGCATCCGCGCCCTCGGCCTTCTCGTCCCACATCGCGAGGAACACTTCCTTCGCGATCTTGTTCGAGATCGTGCCGTCGGCGATGCGTTGCAGCAACAGCCCGAGCTGCGCAGCCGAGACCGGCGACGCGTCGATATCGAGGCCTTCGCGGTTCAACTGCGACGACACTTCGCCCATCAGCCAGTTCGCGGCAACCTTCGCCTGGGCGGCGCCTGTGGTCGCGACCACGGCCTCGAAGTACACAGCCATCGACTTGGCCGCCGTGAGCACGCCCGCATCGTAAGGCGTCACGCCGTACTGCTCGACAAAGCGTGTCTGCATCGTCGCGGGCAGTTCGGGCATCGCGCCCTTCACGCGCTCGATCCACGCCGCATCGATCACGAGCGGCATCAGATCGGGATCGGGGAAATAGCGGTAATCGTGCGCGTCTTCCTTGCTGCGCATCGAGCGCGTTTCGCGCTTGTCCGGGTCGTAGAGGCGCGTTTCCTGCACGACGGTGCCGCCATCCTCGATCAGTTCGATCTGGCGGCGCACTTCGTACTGGATCGCTTCTTCGAGGAAGCGGAACGAGTTCAGGTTCTTGATTTCGGCGCGCGTGCCGAATTCCTGCTGGCCGACCGGACGCACGGAGACGTTCGCGTCGCAGCGGAACGAGCCTTCCTGCATGTTGCCGTCGCAGATGCCGAGCCACATGACGAGGCTGTGCAGCGACTTCGCGTAGGCCACCGCTTCGGCGGCGCTGCGCATTTCCGGCTCGGTGACGATTTCGAGCAGCGGCGTGCCCGCGCGGTTCAGGTCGATGCCCGTCATGCCCGCGAAGTCTTCGTGCAGCGACTTGCCGGCGTCCTCTTCGAGGTGGGCGCGCGTGAGATTGACGGTTTTCTCGTAGGCTTCCTTGCCGGTCTTCTCGTTGGCGGGGACCTGGATCGTGATCTGCCCGCCCTGCACGACCGGGATCTCGTACTGGCTGATCTGATAGCCCTTCGGCAGGTCCGGATAGAAGTAGTTCTTGCGCGCGAAGATGCTGCGCGGCGCGACCGTCGCGCCAATCGCGAGACCGAAGCGGATCGCGCGCTCGACGGCGCCGCGGTTCATCACCGGCAGCACGCCCGGCAGCGCGAGATCGACGGGACAGGCCTGCGTGTTGGCATCGGCGCCGAACTGCGTCGAAGCGCCCGAGAAAATCTTCGACGCCGTCGACAACTGCGCGTGCGTCTCAAGACCGATGACGACTTCCCATTGTGTTGCTGCCATGATCACACCTCTGCCGGAGCTTTGCGATGCCAGTCGGTCGCGCGCTGGAAGGCGTCGGCGACCTGCAGCATGCGGGCCTCGTTGAAATAGTTGCCGACGATCTGCAGACCGACCGGACGCTGCGCATTCGCTCCCGCGCCGAAGCCGCACGGCACGCTCATGCCGGGCAGGCCCGCGAGGCTCGTGGAGAGCGTGTAGATGTCCGCGAGGTACATCTGCAGCGGATCGTCGCCCTTCGCGCCGAGGTCCCACGCCACGCTCGGCGCGACCGGGCCCATGATGACGTCGCACTGCCTGAACGCTTCCTGGAAGTCCTGCGCGATGATGCGGCGGATCTTCTGCGCCTGCAGGTAGTACGCGTCGTAGTAGCCGTGCGAGAGCACGTAGGTGCCGACCAGAATGCGGCGCTTCACTTCCGGGCCGAAGCCCTCGGCGCGCGACTTCTTGTACATGTCGAGCAGATCGCGGTAGTCGGCTGCGCGATGGCCGTAGCGCACGCCATCGAAGCGCGAGAGGTTCGACGAGGCTTCGGCGGGGGCGATGACGTAGTAGACGGGGATCGACAGTTCGGTCTTCGGCAGCGACACCTCGACGAGCGTGGCGCCGAGCGATTCGTAGACCTTGAGTGCGGCGTCGATGGCCGCGCGGACGTCTTCGGCGAGACCCGCGCCGAAGTATTCCTTCGGCAGGCCGATGCGCAGGCCCGCGAGCGGCTTGTCGGCGGAAGCGTCGGCGCTCCAGCGTGTGCCGAGATGGCGCGTGTAGTCCTCGTCGTCGCGCTGCAGGCTCGTCGAGTCGCGCTCGTCGAAGCCCGCCATGGCGTTGAGCAGCAGGCCGCAGTCAGCGGCGCTGTGCGCGAACGGGCCGCCCTGGTCGAGCGACGAGGCAAACGCGATCATGCCGTAGCGCGACACGCGGCCGTAGGTCGGCTTGATGCCCGTGACGCCCGAGAACGACGCGGGCTGGCGGATCGAGCCGCCCGTGTCCGTGCCGGTCGCGGCGGGCGCGAGGCGCGCAGCCACGGCCGCAGCCGAGCCGCCCGACGAGCCGCCCGGCACCGCCCGCTCGTCCCACGGGTTCTTCACGGCGCCGAAGTGCGAGTTCTCGTTGGACGAGCCCATCGCGAATTCGTCCATGTTGGTCTTGCCGAGGCACACCATGCCCGCGCGCTCGAGCCGCGCGACGACGGTGGCGTCGAACGGGCTCACGTAGTTTTCGAGCATCTTCGAGCCGGCCGTCGAGCGCCAGCCGCGCGTGACGAACACGTCCTTGTGCGCGAGCGGCAGGCCGAGCAGCGCGCCGGTGTCGCCGGCGGCGAGGCGCGCGTCGGCGGCCCTGGCCTGGGCGAGCGTCAGCTCCGGATTGACGTCGACGAACGCGTTCAGCGCCTTATACCGGTCGATTCGCGCCAGATAGTGCTGCGCCAGCTCGACTGCCGAGTATTCCCTGGCAGCCAGCGAGGCGCGCAGTTCGGTCAAGCTTTTTTCATGCATTGCGAGGTTCCTGGAAGAACGTGGCGGCGGCGCCGCTTGCTGCGTACTGCGTGCTGCGTGCGCCGTCATCGGGGCTTCGTGCCCGGCCGGCAGGCCGCGCCCCGTGAGATCGGGGAGCCGTCGCGGCGCTTTCATGCGCCAGCGACGGGAAAACCGGGTGCCCGAGGCTTATTCGATCACGCGCGGCACGAGGTACAGGCCGTCCTGCACCGCGGGCGCCGGACGCTGAAACGCGTCGCGGTCGACGGTTTCGGTCACGGCATCCTCGCGCAGGCGCAGCGCGACGTCCTCGATCTGCTCGATCGGGTGCGCGAGCGGCGCGATGCCGGTGGTGTCGACGGCCTGCATCTGCTCGACGAGGCCGAAGAAGTTGTTCAGGCGTTCGAGCGTATTGCCGGCTTCGGCGTCGGCCAGTTCGAGACGCGCGAGATGCGCGATTCGCTTCACATCGTTGAGGGTCAGGGCCATGCGGTCACCGGAAAAAATGGGCTGTAGCTCCAGCCGTTGCGCCAGGTTCGAAAAAACAGTGCTGCAACAGCGATTTATCGCGCCGGATCCGGCTCTGGAGGAAAGCTTCGACGTCGTCAAAAACTCCCTTTCGGATCCTGCAAAACAGGCAAAATTATAAGGTATCATTACGCGTTCGACCCAAACCCGGATAGCCTTGCATCTGCCTTTCGTCTGTCTTTGATCGCCGATCACGGCACTTCGGCAGCGCTTGTGCAACGCCTGTGCAACACTTCGCGGCCAAAGTACTGGCGAAGCGCTGACAAACACGCGCAGGCAACCAGCGCACGCAAAGCGGTGCGCAAATGGCACGTGAAAGGTGCGCAACAGGCACGCAAAGGCACATAAAGGCACGAAGGGGCTACGGGGCATGCAAGGGGCAGGCTCGCGGCAGACTCAGAACGCCACCAGTTTGCCCCCGGTAATCATTCCCGCAGTTTCAGGTTCCTCGCGGCGCGCTTCGCGCCCGGCCTGGGGCTGTTATTTTTTCCGCTGCCGTCCTTGACCCGCCCGTCTGGAAGGTCGGCCACAAGCGAGACAGGATTTTTGAATGTTCGGTTTTCTGCGTAGCTATTTCTCAAACGACCTCGCGATCGACCTCGGCACCGCCAACACGCTGATCTACATGCGCGGCAAAGGCATCGTCCTCGACGAGCCGTCCGTCGTGTCGATCCGTCAGGAAGGCGGCCCGAACGGAAAGAAGACCATTCAGGCCGTCGGCAAGGAAGCCAAGCAGATGCTTGGCAAGGTGCCTGGCAACATCGAGGCGATCCGCCCGATGAAGGACGGCGTGATCGCCGACTTCACCGTCACCGAGCAGATGATCAAGCAGTTCATCAAGTCGGCTCACGAATCGCGCATGTTCTCGCCGTCGCCGCGCATCATCATCTGCGTGCCGTGCGGCTCGACCCAGGTCGAGCGCCGCGCGATCAAGGAAGCCGCGCACGGCGCGGGCGCCTCGCAGGTCTACCTCATCGAAGAGCCGATGGCCGCTGCGATCGGCGCGGGCCTGCCGGTTTCGGAAGCCACGGGCTCGATGGTCGTCGACATCGGCGGCGGCACGACCGAAGTCGGCGTGATCTCGCTCGGCGGCATCGTCTACAAGGGCTCGGTGCGCGTGGGCGGCGACAAGTTCGACGAAGCCATCGTCAACTACATCCGCCGCAACTACGGCATGCTGATCGGCGAGCAAACCGCCGAAGCCATCAAAAAGGAAATCGGTTCCGCCTTCCCCGGCTCCGAAGTCAAGGAAATGGAAGTGAAGGGCCGCAATCTCTCGGAAGGCATCCCGCGCAGCTTCACGATCTCCAGCAACGAAATCCTCGAAGCGCTGACCGATCCGCTGAACCAGATCGTCTCGTCCGTGAAAATCGCGCTCGAGCAGACGCCGCCGGAACTCGGCGCCGACATCGCCGAACGCGGCATGATGCTCACGGGCGGCGGCGCGCTGCTGCGCGACCTCGACCGCCTGCTCGCAGAAGAAACCGGCCTGCCCGTGCTCGTCGCCGAAGACCCGCTCACCTGCGTCGTGCGCGGGTCGGGCATGGCGCTCGAACGCATGGACAAGCTCGGCAGCATCTTCTCGTACGAGTAAGCACACGCATCCCATGCGCGCGGCGCGGCACATCCCGCACATCCAGCTCCTCCTGGAGAGGCAGCCGGTTCGCTGCCTGGTTGCGGCCTCGTCGCCCGCTAACAGGCGCCGCTCGTAGCGCCACCGTTTCGTCCATCCGCACACGCCCCCGGCGCCGACCATGGAATACAGTCCGCCGCCTCTGTTCAAGCAAGGCCCTTCGGCACTTGCGCGGCTCATCCTCTTTGTCGCGCTGTCGCTGGCCCTGCTTGTCTCCGACGCCCGCTTCAAGACGCTCGAAGTCGTGCGCGGCGTGCTCGGGGCAGGCCTCTACCCGTTGCAACGCGCGGCGCTCGTGCCGCGCGATCTCATCATGGGCGCCGCCGACCTCGCGGTGACGGGCGCCACGCTGCGCGCCGAGAACGCGCAACTCCACGCGCGCAATCTCCAGCTTTCGCAGGAAGCCAATACCGCCAGCGCGCTCAGCGCCGAAAACGCGCACCTGCGCGCGGTGCTGCAGTTGTCGCAGCGTATCGGCGCGCAGTCGACTCCCGCCGAAATCCAGTACGACACGCGCGACCCGTTCACGCAGAAGGTCGTGATCGGGCGCGGCTCGCAGCAGGACATCCAGACCGGCTCGCCCGTCGTGGACGAGGACGGCGTGGTCGGTCAGGTCACGCGCGTATTCGCGATGCAGTCCGAAGTCACGCTGCTCACGGACAAGGACCAGGCCGTCCCGGTCGAAATCGTGCGCACGGGCCTGCGCAGCGTGATTTACGGCACCGCGCAGGGTGCGCTGCTCGACCTGCGTTTCGTGCCGATCAGCGCCGACGTGCAGGTCGGCGACGAACTCGTGACGAGCGGCCTCGACGGCGTGTATCCGCAAGGACTGCCGGTCGCGAAGGTGCTGCGCGTGGACCGCCAGGCCGACACCGCGTTCGCGCGCGTGGTCTGCGTGCCGATTGCAACCGTGCGCGGCGCGCGCCAGGTGCTCGTGCTGCACTATGTTTCGCAGGAGCCGCCGCGTCCGGCCGAGACCGAGCCCGTCGCCCCCAAGGACGCGAAAAAGAAGGCCGATGCGAAGAAAGCCGCCGATAAAAAGGCAGCAGAGAAGGCAGCGGACGGCAAGACGCAGCCCGCCGCCGCGGCAACGGCCGCGCCGACCCCGGCAGCAACCCAGGCAACCCCGGCCGCCACAGCGGCAGCGGCAGCGGCAGCCGCGACCGCCGCCGCAAAGCAGAAGCCGGCCGAGGCCGCACCCCGATCCGCAGCGAAGCCCGAGCACGCCGCAGTGACCACACCAGCGGCCACTCCGGCAGCCAAACCAGCGGCCCGGTCCGCGCAGCACAGCGCGGCGCCCGCCGCCGCGCCGGAGCATCCGTGATGCCGCGTCCGCAATACATCCTGCAGCCGGTCAACCCGTATTTCATCGCGTTCAGCCTCGCCGCCGCGTTCCTGTTGAACCTGCTGCCGTGGGGCAAGCTGCCGGGCGTGCCCGACTTCGTCGCGCTCGTGCTGCTGTTCTGGAACATCCACCAGCCGCGCAAGGTCGGCATGGGCCTCGCGTTCTGCCTCGGCCTCATGATGGACGTGCATAACGCCAGCCTGCTCGGCGAACACGCGCTTGCGTACACGCTGCTGTCGTACGGCGCGATCACGATTCATCGCCGCGTCCTGTGGATGTCGCTCGGCGTGCAGGTTTTCGCCGTAATGCCGATGCTGGTCGGCACGCAGATCGTGCCGTTCGTGATCCGCCTCTTGATGGGCGCATCGTTTCCCGGCTGGGATTACCTCTTGAGCGGTTTCGTCGCCGCCGTGCTGTGGCCCGTTGCGAGCATCGTGCTCCTCTTGCCGCAGCGCCGCCCCGTCGATCCCGACGACACGCGGCCTATCTAAGCCGCGCACGCGGGCCGGACGCATCGCATGACCGAATTCAAGGACACCCAGAGACAGATTCTGAAGTTCCGCCTGCGCGTCGCCGCGGCGGGGCTGTTCGTGTTCGTCTGCTTCGGGCTGATCGCGTCGCGCTTCCTCTGGCTGCAGGTCTGGAACCACGGCAAGTATTCGCTGCAGGCCGACGAAAACCGCATCTCCGTCGCGCCGATCGTGCCGAACCGCGGCATCATCACCGACCGCAACGGCGTCGTGCTCGCCAGGAACTACTCGGCGTACACGCTCGAAATCACGCCCTCGAAGCTGACCGACACGCTCGACAACACGATCGATCAGCTCTCGACGGTGATCCCGATCGACCAGCGCGACCGCCGCCGCTTCAAGAAGCTGCTCGAAGACTCGAAGAACTTCGAAAGCCTGCCGATCCGCACCCGCCTCACCGACGACGAAGTCGCGCGCTTCACCGCGCAGCGCTTCCGCTTCCCCGGCGTGGAAGTGCGCGCGCGGCTGTTCCGCCAGTACCCGCTCGGCCAGACGGCTGCGCACGTGATCGGCTATATCGGCCGCATCTCGCAGCGCGACCAGGAGCGCATCGACGACGCCAGCGACCAGAACAACAGCGATCCGGAGCACTACGATCCGCGCCGCGACGCGAACAACTACAACGGCACCGACTACATCGGCAAGATCGGCGTCGAGCAGAGCTACGAAACCGAACTGCACGGACTGACCGGTTTCGAGGAAGTCGAAGTCACGGCGGGCGGACGGCCCGTGCGCACGCTCTCGCGCACCCAGTCGACGCCGGGCAACAACCTGCGGCTGTCGATCGACATCGGCCTGCAACAGATCGCCGAGCAGTCGTTCGCGGGCCGGCGCGGCGCGCTCGTGGCGATCGAGCCGGCGACCGGCGACATCCTCGCGTTCGTTTCCGCGCCGAGCTTCGATCCGAACGCGTTTGTCGACGGCATCGACCAGCAGACCTGGGACGAGCTCAACAACTCCCCCGATCACCCGCTGCTCAACCGGCCGCTGCACGGCACCTATCCGCCCGGCTCGACCTACAAGCCGTTCATGGCGCTCGCCGCGCTCACGCTGCACAAGCGCACGCCGCAATGGGGCTTCCAGGATCCGGGCTACTACATGTTCGGCGGCCACCGCTTCAACAACGACGTGCGATCCGGCCAGGGCTGGATCGACATGAACCGCGCGATCATGGTGTCGAACGACACCTACTTCTTCATGCTCGCGCACGATCTCGGCGTCGACAACATCGCCAGCTTCATGAAGCCGCTCGGCTTTGGCCAGATCACGGGCATCGACATTGCGGGCGAGGCGCGCGGCATCCTGCCGTCGACCGAGTGGAAGCGCAAGGCCTACCGCAAGCCCGAGCAGCAACGCTGGTACGAGGGCGAGACGGTCAGCCTCGGCATCGGCCAGGGCTACAACTCGTTCACGATCCTGCAGATCGCGCACGCGACCGCGACGCTCGCCGACAACGGCATCGTCATGAAGCCGCACCTCGTGAAGGAAATCGAGAATCCGATCACGCGCGAAGTGCACCTCACGGTGCCGCACGAAAGCGGACGCCTGAACGTGTCGCAAGCGGACATCGACGTCGTGAAGCGCGGCATGGAAGGCGTGACGATGAACCCGTCGGGCACCGCGTACCAGATCTTCGCGAACGCGCCGTACACGTCGGCGGGCAAGACCGGCACGGCGCAGGTGTTCTCGCTGCAGGGCGCGAAATATCAGGCGCATGCGCTCGCCGAGCATCTGCGCGACCACGCGCTCTTCATCGCGTTCGCGCCGGCCGACAAGCCGAAGATCGCGGTTGCGCTGATCGTCGAGAACGGCGGCTGGGGCGCGCAGGCCGCAGGCCCGATCGCGCGCCGCGTGCTCGATTACTACCTCCTCGACCGCCAGAAGCCGGGCGTCCTGCAAGCCGCAGTGGCCGCTGCGGCGTCCGCGGCGCAGGATGCGTCCGAGCCCGTGATCGGCGCGCCGCAGGACACGTCCGACAACCATACGGTGAAAGTCGCCGCCGGGTTCAAGCCGCTGCCGATTCCCGGCGCGGCTTCGGCAGCTGCTGCGGCCTCAGCGGCGGCGGCGGCTTCGGCTGCGGCTGCGGCGACACCCGCCAGCGCTGCTTCGGGTGCCGCTTTGGGTGCTGCTTTGGGGTCAACGGCGGCTTCAGCGCCCGCTGCGCGCGCGACGGGCATCGCGAAAGCCACGGGCGCGGACGCCGCATCCGCGCCGCGCCGGGGCGAGCCGCACCCCCCCTCTCGGCAGCCATCGCACCCCTCCGGCCCCGCGAGCGAACCGGACACGGCCGCCCTCGCGCCCTCGCGCAACGACGGCCAGCCGGAGCGGCCATCCCCCGCCGCCGGCATCGACGAGTAAGGAGCCCGCCATGCCCATGTTCCAGTTCGACAAGATCGACAAGCGCGCGGTGTTCGACACGATCCGCAAGATGTTCATCGGCTTCGACCGGCCGCTGGCGCTCACCGTGTTCCTGCTGCTGTGCGTGGGCATCGTGACGCTGTACAGCGCGAGCCTCGACGTGCCGGGCCGCGTCGAGGACCAGTTGCGCAACATCATGCTGACCTTCGTCGTGATGTGGGTGCTCGCGAACGTGCCGCCCACGACGCTGATGCGCTTCGCCGTGCCCATGTACACATTCGGCATCGCGATGCTGATAGCGGTGGCGATGTTCGGCCTCACGCGCAAGGGCGCGAAACGCTGGATCAACGTGGGCGTCGTGATCCAGCCGTCGGAAATCCTCAAGATCGCCACGCCGCTCATGCTCGCGTGGTATTACCAGCGCCGCGAAGGCGTGACGCGCTGGTACGACTTTCTCGTCGGCTTCATCATCCTGCTCGTGCCGGTCGGCCTGATCGCCAAGCAGCCCGATCTCGGCACCGCCGTGCTCGTGTTCGCGGCAGGCTTCTTCGTGATCTACTTCGCGGGGCTGTCGTTCAAGCTGATCGTGCCGGTGCTGATCGCGTGCGTGATCGCGGTCGCGTCGATTGCCGTCTTCCAGGACAAGATCTGCCAGCCGCAGGTGAACTGGCCGCTCCTGCACGACTATCAGAAGCACCGCGTCTGCACGCTGCTCGACCCGACATCCGATCCGCTCGGCAAGGGCTTCCACACGATTCAGGCCGTGATCGCGATCGGCTCCGGCGGGCCGCTCGGCAAGGGCTGGCTGAAGGGCACGCAGTCGCACCTCGAGTTCATCCCCGAAAAGCACACCGACTTCATTTTCGCGGTGTTCTCCGAGGAATTCGGCATGGCGGGCGGACTCGTGCTGCTCACGCTCTATATGTGCCTGATTGCGCGCGGGCTGTATATCGCCGCGAACGGCGCCACGCTGTTCGGGCGATTATTGGCCGGATCGCTGACGATGGCCTTCTTCACCTACGCATTCGTGAACATCGGGATGGTGAGCGGCATCCTGCCCGTGGTGGGCGTGCCGCTGCCGTTCATGAGCTACGGCGGGACCGCACTCACGACGCTCGGCATCGCGATCGGACTGATCATGAGCGTCGGCCGCCAGAAGCGGCTCATGCAGAGCTAGCCTGCGCGAAACCCGGCGCGCCGCGCTGTGCCTGCTTTTTACCTGCTTTTCGACTACTGCGGCGTCGCGCCAGGCGCCGACTTCATCAACTGCGAACTCAACTGCCGGTACTTGAGCAACGCTACCCGGTCGCCCTGCGCCGCGGCGGCAGCGTAGTACGCGCGCGCGACGTTGAGGTTTTTCGGCACACCGTCGCCGCCGTGCTCGTAGAACGAGCCGGTCACGTATTGCGCCGTCATGTCGCCGCCTTCAGCCGCCTTCTTGTACCAGTAGAACGCCTGCTTGTTGTTGCGGGTCGTGCCGCGTCCGTCGAGGTACTGGTTCGCCAGCGCAAGCTCGGCCTGCACGTGGCCCTGCTTCGCCGCCTTCAGGAACCACGGGTGCGCCTGAGCAGGATCGCGCTCGACGAAGTCGCCGTCGTCGTACATCTTCCCGTAGACGTACTGGGCATGCGACATGTTCGCGTCGGCGGCCTTGCGCAGCCACCGGCGGCCCTCGCCGACATCCGTCGCGCCGCCTTCGCCGTTCAGCAGCATCATCGCGTAGTCGAATTCCGCGAGACGGTTGCCGCGCTCAGCCGCCGCGCGAAACTCGGTCAGCGCGGCGCTCAGGTTGCCTGCGTTGTAGTCGGCGACGGCGTTGGCCGTCTGCGGATCCGATTGAGCGCCCGCGCCCGTGGCATCGGCCGCGCTGATGGTGGGTCCGGCTGCGGGTCGAACTGCGGGTCCGGCGGCAAGGCACGCCGCCGCAACGGTCGCGGCGAAAAACCCGGCTGCCGCGCGCGCCGCCATCCTCGCCGCCGTCCCTGTATAGCGCCTCATGATCTCGCCTCCTGGAGCGCCTGCCGCGTCGCGCGCACGAGCCAGATCACATCGGCGGCGAGCGCAATGAAGCTGAAGCCCATGTCGCGGTACTGCTTCGCCTGCGCCGCATCCATCGCGAAGATGCCCGCAGCCACGCCCGCATCCCGCGCCGCAGCGACGATGCGCAGCATCGCTGCGTTGACGTCGGGATGCCTGGAGTCGCCCAGATGGCCGAGGCTCGCGGCAAGATCGGCGGGGCCGACAAACAGGCAGTCGACGCCCGGCGTCGCCGCGATCTTCTCCACCTCGCCCAGCGCCTGCGCCGATTCGATCTGCACGATGCAAGCAATCTGCGCGTTTGCAGTGTGCAGGTAATCGCGCCGCATGCCGTACGCAGCCGCGCGCACGACGCCCGCCACGCCGCGCCGCCCATCGGGCGTGCGCTCGTCTGGATACTGCGTGAGGCGCACGGCATGCGCGGCTTCCTCAGCGCTGCCGATGTTGGGAAACATCACCGTGCGCGCGCCCGCGTCGAGCACGCGTTTGACGAGCCACGGCTCGCTGGTCGGCAGGCGCACGACCGGCTCGGTCGGCAGATGGGCGGCGGCAATCGCACGCAGCTGGGCGACCGTATCCGCGCTGTCGTTGGGCGCGTGCTCCATGTCGATCAGCAGCCAGTCGAATCCGGCGTGGGCGAGCGCCTCGGCGGCGGTTTCGCTGCCCATCGACAGCCACAGGCCGTAGAGCGGCCCGGCCTCTCTCAAACGTTCTTTCAGGGGATTGGTGAAGGTGCTCATCGCCGTGCTCCCGGCGAGGCCGCGCGCCGCGCGCGTCGTGCCCGGGCGTGTGGCCCGGCGACGCCGCAACCGGCATGTCTCGCTATGTTTATGTTGTCCGTCCGCGCGGAAGGTGCGCGGCCTTGCTGCATTGATGATACAGCGACAATAAACGCCGCCATCGGGCGGAAAACCCGGTGCGGAGAGGCATCGACAGGCCAGGGGAAGGACGGGCGCGCGCCGGTGACGGCGCGCGCAGGAGCAGGCTGCCTGGAAGCGGGCTGCGCGTGCGCGCGGACTGGTGGTGGGCCTGGTGGTGGGCCTGGTGTCGGGCCTGATGGGGAACTTAGTCGCGGACCACTTCGGCCCAGCAGTTCGGCGTTTCGTAGAGGCGCACTTTATGGAGCTGGAGATTCACGCCGTAGTGGGCGTCGTAGACGTTCGCAAGGATCTCGAACGCAAGCGCGGCGAGATTCTCGACGGTCGGAATGCGGTCGATCACGACGGTCTTGTGGCCCGGCAGCGTGTCGAGGAACGCGCGCACCTGCGTGTCGCCTTCGTAGACGAGAAACGCGTGATCCCAGCGGTCGACGAGATGCTGGTTCGCGAGCGACTTCACGTCCGCGAAGTCCATCACCATGCCGCGGTCGGGCGCGCCTTCGGCCTCGACCGTGTCGCCCTGCAGCGTGACTTCAAGCACATAGCGATGGCCGTGCAGGTTGCGGCACTGGCTGCGGTGGTCGGGGATGCGGTGGCCCGCATCGAATTCGAGTTTTCGGGTGATCGTCAGCACGGCGCGTCAGGGAATGTTCAGGTACTTGTGAGTCTGCATCGAGAGGCGCCACTGCGGATGGCGCTTGCACCAGTCGATGGCCAGTTTCGTATTCAGGTCGCGTGATGGGCCGTCCATCGGCTGGACGAGAAAATACTCGAAGTCGAGCTTTGCGTAGTCGGCGAGGCGCTGATTGTCCTGCGGCACCACGACCTTCAGCTCGTTGCCCTTCGTGACGACGAGCGGCGCATCGGCCTTCGGGCTCACGCACACCCAGTCGATCGTATCGAGCACCGGCAGCGAACCGTTCGTTTCGATGGCGATTTCGAAGCCGGCGGCGTGCAGCGCGTCGACGAACGGCGGGTCGATCTGCAGCATCGGCTCGCCCCCCGTGCAGACGACGAAGCGGTTGCCTTCGCCCTCGGGCCACAGCGACGCGATTTTCGCGGCCAGTTCTTCGGCGCGCGGGTACTTGCCGCCGTTCTCGCCGTCGGTGCCGACGAAGTCCGTATCGCAGAACCGGCACACGGCAGTGGCCCGGTCCTCTTCGCGGCCCGACCACAGGTTGCAGCCGGCGAACCGGCAAAACACGGCCGAGCGCCCGGCGTTCGCGCCTTCGCCCTGCAACGTGTAGAAAATTTCCTTTACCGCGTAAGTCATGCTGCTGCCTGATCCTGGATCGGGTTGAGTCGGCGGCCCGAGTCTGCTGCCTGCATCGTGCGCCGTGGGGTAACCGGTAACCGTTGCGCCGAGGGCCTCAGAGCGGCGCTTCAGTGACCTTCCCGCCCGCGAGATACGCTTCGTAGCCGCGCTTGCGCAGCTTGCAGGCGGGGCATTCGCCGCAGCCGAAGCCCCATGCGTTCAGTTCGGCGCGCTCGCCGAGATAGCACGTATGTGTCTCGACGCGCACCAGCTCGACGAGTTCCTTGCCGCCCAGTTGCTCCGCAAGACGCCAGGTGTCGGCCTTGTCGAGCCACATCAGCGGCGTTTCGAGCACGAAGCGGCTGTCCATGCCGAGGTTCAGCGCGACCTGCAGCGCCTTCATGGTGTCGTCGCGGCAGTCGGGATAGCCCGAAAAATCGGTTTCGCACATGCCGCCGACCAGCACCTTGAGCCCGCGCCGATAGGCAATTGCCGCGGCGATCGTCATGAACATCAGGTTGCGGCCCGGTACGAACGTGTTCGGCAGGCCGCTCGCGGCGGTCTCGATCTCGATCTCGCGCGTCATGGCGGTGTCGCTGATCGAACCGAGCACCGAGAGGTCGACCATGTGATCTTCGCCAAGCCGCCCGGCCCACGCGGGGAACGCACGCGCAATCGCCGAGCGAAAGCCTTCGCGGCACGCCAGCTCGACGCGATGGCGCTGGCCGTAATCGAAGCCGAGCGTCTCGACGGTGTCGTAGCGGTCGAGCGCCCAGGCGAGGCACGTGGCCGAGTCCTGGCCGCCGGAAAACAGCACGAGTGCGCCGGTCTTGGCGTCTGTTCGAGTCACCGTGAAACTCCGTGTGTGAGGCTCCCGCACTGCGTCGCGAACGCCGCCGCCATGCCGCAGGTGGCCGCTTCAGGTGGCCACTTTCGGTAGCCATTTCAGGTAGCCGCTTTCGGCTGCCCGGGGCCGTGCCGGCTCATGCGGCGCCGGCTCATGCAGCTAATGCAGTATAGGCCCAGGCCCTTCGCGGGAGGATCGGCGCCCGGCGCATACGGCTGGCTGCCGCTTCGGCGCGACAGAACAACAGAACAACGAAAAAGCCCCAGGAATCGTGCGATCTCCTGGGGCTGCAATTCTGGTGGCCTGGGACGGAATCGAACCATCGACACGCGGATTTTCAATCCGCTGCTCTACCAACTGAGCTACCGGGCCAACGAAGAACGCAGATTATAGCGAGGCTCGCAGCCCAACGCAAGCCCCTCTCAAAACCAGGCGATGACGTTCATTCGCCTTTGCTCTTGCCGAGATCCACGCCGAGCTGCTTGAGCTTGCGGTACAGGTGCGTGCGCTCGAGCCCGGTTTTTTCCGCCACGCGCGTCATGCTGCCGTTCTCGCGCGCGAGGTGGTACTCGAAGTAGGCGCGCTCGAAGGCGTCGCGCGCGTCGCGCAGCGGGATGTCGAACGAAATCGACGCCGTCTGCGCGACAGGCGCCATGCCCTGCACGCCGTCGGCCACGAACATCGGCAGCGCCGCCGCCGATGCCACCGCAGCCGAGCCGCCCGCCGCGGGCTTGCCGCTCGCCTGCGCAAGCACGGGCGCCGCCGTGCCGCGCGCGAGTCCCTGCTCGACAGCCTTCAGCAGTTTTTGCAGCGCGATCGGCTTTTCGAGGAAATTCAGCGCGCCGATCTTCGTCGCCTCGACGGCGGTGTCGATCGTCGCGTGTCCCGACATCATGATGACCGGCATCGTCAGGAGCATCTGCGCCGCCCATTCCTTGAGCAGCGTGACGCCATCGGTGTCCGGCATCCAGATATCGAGCAGAACCAGGTCAGGCACCTGGCGCAGGCGGAATTCGCGCGCCTCCTGCGCGTTCTCCGCCAGCTCCACGACGTGTCCCTCGTCGCTCAGGATCTCCGAGAGCAGTTCCCGGATCCCCATTTCATCGTCTACCACCAGGATGGTTGCCATTTACGCTGCCCTTGTCTGCACTGTTGCTTTTGTTCCCTGCCCGGCTGCGGCACGCGAACTCCGCGCGCCGGATTCCGGCGTTGCGGCGTCGTCCGCCAGCTGGAGAAAGAGAATCGAGATCTGCGCGCCTTCGATCACGTCGCCCGTCTTCATGCGGTTGCGGATGTCGATGCGCGCGCCGTGCTCATCGACGATCTTCTTGACCATCGCAAGCCCGAGTCCTGTTCCTTTGGCTTTGGTCGTCACATAGGGTTCGAACGCGCGCGTGAGGATGCGCGCCGGGAATCCCGCTCCGTTGTCCGATATCGTGAGGCGCACGGCGATGCGCGAGCGGCCCTCCGCATCCGGATCCCCGTATTCTACGGCCCGTGTTTCGAGCGTCACATGCGGGTTCGGTGTGTCGGCGACCGCGTCCTGCGCATTCTGCAACAGGTTGTGGATCACCTGGCGCAATTGCGTCGCGTCGCCGCGGATCACCGGCAGCGCCGACAACTCCACCTTCAGCGCGCTCTTGCCTTCCTCCACGCCGTAGAGCGTCAGCACTTCGCTCACCAGATCGTTGAGCTGCAGGCTCGACAGCACCGCCGGCGGCGTGCGCGCGTAGTCGCGGAAATCGTCGACCATCTGCTTCATCGCCGCAACCTGGTTCACGATCGTCGTCGCGCCACGCTTGAGCACGTCGGCGTCGGTCGGCGAAAGCTTGTCGGAGAGCTTCATCTGCAGGCGCTCCGCCGACAGCTGGATCGGCGTGAGCGGGTTCTTGATCTCGTGCGCGAGACGCCGCGCGACTTCGCCCCACGCGACCGAACGCTGCGCCGAGATCACGTCCGAGATATCGTCGAACACGACCACGTAGCCCGCCGTCTGCGGGTTGCCCGCCTCGGCGCCCGTGCCCGTTCCCGCAACGAGGCGCGCGCCGCGCACGAGCAGCGTGAGCGGATCGGTTTCGCCCGTGATCGGCACGGAGAACTGCTGCTGCCAGTGGCCGCGCGCCCGGTCGCCGTCGCTGCTCGCGGCTTCCTGATCGGCGAACGCCTTGCGCGCCATGGCGCCGAATTCGGCCAGCACGCCGATGTGTTCGAGCGGCACGCCCAGCTGCGTCTCGAACGGCTGGCGGAAGATGCGCTCCGCGCCCGGATTCGCCGTGGTCAGCCGGAACTGGCGGTCGAACACGAACACGCCCGCCGTGAGGTTCGCGAGGATGCTTTCGAGGTACGCCTTCGAATGTTCGAGCGCGACGCGGTTCTTCTCGACGGCCGCGCGCGCTTCCGATAGCTGGCGCGTCATCGCGTTGAACGATTGCGTGAGGAAGCCCAGTTCGTCGCGCGACTTGATTTCGCGCTTCGGCGTGTAGTCGCCCTCGGTCACTTCCTTCGTGCCCTGTGCGAGCAGGAAAAGCGGCCGCGCAAGCTGGTTGCCGAGCGCGAGCGCGAGCATCATCGCGACGAACGTGGCGAGAAAGAGCGCGAGCGTCAGCGTGCCGATGTACATCTTACGCAAGCCCGTGCGCCCGAGCGCCTTCTCCTGGTACTCGCGATACGCGCGCTGCACGGCGTCGGCGTTGCGCGCGAGCGCGGCGGGCACGGGCTGTTCGAGTTGCAGGAAGCGTTCGGTGGGCTGCAGGTCCATGGTGTTCGCGTCGGGAATGCGCGTCACGACGCGCAGCCGCAGCGGGCCCTTCGAACCGCGCTCTTGCGGATCGCCATCCACTTCGCCTTCGATCGCCGCGTAGCCGCTCTCGCGCGCCTGATCGATCATGAGCTGCGTGGGCAGGCCGGCGGGCACCAGCGACGACAGGTTGCTCGACGCCTGCGCGACGACCCGCAAGTCCGGCGCCGCGCCCGACATGCTGCGCACCGGCGTGACGATCGTCGCGTCCTGCACGCCGAACTGGTCGCGCGTGCGCAAAAGCGTGAGCGTCGTGCCTGCGGAGTCGGCGCTCGCTATCTGCTCGGCCATGAGACGCGCCTTGGTCTGCAGATCGGAGAGCGACGCATCGAGCATGCCGCGCCCGAGGTTCAGGCCCGCTGTGAGCGCGGTTTCGACGTTCACGTCGAACCACGATTCAATCGAGCGCGACACGAACTGATACGAAACGATGTAGATGATGCCGCCCGGCACGACGCCGACGAGCGCGAAGAAGAACGCGAGCTTCGCGAGCAGCCGTGTGCCGAATTTGCCGCGCCTCAGGCGCACGACGATCACGATCACGAGCGCCGTCACCACCGACATGAAAATCAGCGCGACGACGAAGTTGGCCGCGTAGAGCCAGCCGTAATAGCGATCGAAGAATTCGGTGTTCGCGCTCGCGGCGGCGAGCAGCACGAGCAGCAGCGTCGCGGTGAACGCGACGGTGGAGACGAGCAGCCTGAGGACAATGCTGCTGACGCTGGTGGCGCGGCGCACTTTACCTAGCACGTTCGGTCACCGTGAAGTTAAAGCGCTTCCAGTCGGAGGCGAGATCCCAGTCGCGGTTGTTGACCGCGTTGATCTGGAACGGCTTGGGCATGAGCGCCACGTCGAGTTGCATGCGCACCGACGCGATGTAGGTTTCGTCCGCGCTCACGTCGCTGCGGTCGAACACATGCCACGAGGTCACGTGCTTGACGACGGCGAGCGCCTCGGCGAGCGTCGGAAAGCCGAGCTGCAGGCCGCCGGTCGAGACGCGGTATTCGCGCGTGAGCGGCTGGAACGACAGCCGGATGCTCTGCGACACGCTCACGGGCTTCTCGTCGAACCAGTACCAGCGCGCGCGAGAGAGTTCGAAATCGGTCGTGAAGTAGAGCGGAGTGCCTTTGTTGACCACGTCTTCCAGACTGCTGTTCAGGTCGAAGTCGAAACGGGCGTCGAGGTTCCAGCCGTTGCCGTCGGCCTGCAGCGACGCGCGCTGCACCGAGATCGAATCGGCGCGCGCCGGCGTCGCGGCGATAAAGCCGGCGACCAGCACGAACCAGATCAGAGCCGCGAGCCGCAGCGGGAAGAAGCGTTTAATGATCACCGTTTCTGAAAGCGCGCGTAGAAGAATCCGTCGTGATCGGCGGTGCGGCGGGGAACGGCGGCGTGATCCGCATCGTTTCCGCTCGCGTCGGGCTGCGCCTTGCTGGCTGCGCCGTTGTCAGCCTCGCAGTCAGCGTCACCGCCAGCCTCCCCGGACGGCGCATGCCCGGCCGTCGGCAACAGCTGCCCCGGCGCGCCCAATCGTACCGCATCCGGGTGGCTGCTTTCAAACCAGCGCGCCGCGGCTTCGCCTTCCTCGGGGAAGATCGAGCAGGTCACGTAGAGCAGTTCGCCGCCCGGCTTCAGGAGCGGCCACAGCGCCGCGACGATGCGACGCTGCTCTTTGGCGAGCGCCGCGATGTCGCCCTGGCGACGCAACCAGCGGATATCGGGGTGACGCCGGACGATGCCCGACGCCGAACACGGCACGTCGGCCAGAATGCGGTCGAAGGGCTGGCCGTCGTACCAGGCGGCGCTATCGCCCGCAGCGCCCGCATCGCCGATCACGACCCGCGCGCGCCGCAGCGGGTGCGCGGGATCGTCCTGGGTGAAACCGAGCCGCTCGAAATTTTCGCCGATGCGCGCAGCGCGTGCGGCGTCGCTTTCGAGCGCGATCAGATCGATGTCGGCAAGTTCGAGCAGATGGCCGCTCTTGCCGCCAGGCGCCGCGCAGGCGTCGAGCACGCGCATGCCGTCGCGCACGCCCAGGTGTTGCGCCGCGACTTGCGCGCCCGCGTCCTGCACCGAAACGTCGCCCGCCATGAAACCCGGAATGCGATCGACCGGCAGCGGCGCAGCAAGGCGCACGGCATGGTCGCCGATCTGCACGGCGTCGATGTCCGCCGCCCGAAGGCGCACGAGGTAATCGGCGGCAGTCGTGCGGCGCGCGTTCACGCGCAGCGTGAGCGGGCCGTGCGTGTTGCCCGCGGCAAGAATGGACTGCCATTCGCCCGGCCACGCAGCGCGCGTCGCATCGATCCACCATTGCGGATAGTTCCAGTGCGCGACCTCGTCGGCGCGCGCCGCGGCCAGCAATGCCTCGCGTTCGCGCAGAAAACCGCGCAGCACGGCGTTGACGAGCCCCTTCGCGAAAGCCATTTCGCGGCGCGCGCCCACCGCGCGAACCGCCTGGTCGACGACCGTAAACGGCGCGTAGGCCGCGTTCGCTTCGTCGTCGACGAGCAGCGCCAGCGCGCACGCCATCAGGTTCGCGACCGGCTGCGGCGGCGCCTTGCTCACGCGCTGCCGCAGCAGCCAGTCGACGAGGCCCAGACGCCGCATCGTCCGGTAGGCGATGTCCTGCACGGCTCCGCGCGCGAGCGTCGCCGAATCGGCGGGCAAGGCGGCGAACACGCTCGTAAGTGCAGCGGGCAACGCCGCGCCCGCGCGCACCGCGCCGACGGCCTGTGCGGCCTGATCGAGCGCGAAGCCGAGCGAATCCGGTGCCAGATGCACGGCCTGAGGGCCGGTCGCGGCGCGAGGCCTGTGTGCCTGAGCGCCAGGACGTGGATTGCGGGACGGAGCGGCGGACCGCCGGGACGAGCTGGATGTCATGGAAAAACCGGAAGCGGGCCGCGAGAGACGCGCGGCGCAAACGACGCATTGTAGCGTGGCGTGAGCGCTACGCCCGAGGACGCGGCCCGACATGGGCCCTGCGCGTGCAGGTGGAAGCAGTGCTGGCCCAAATCGACGCCGGTCAACGAAGCCGTGTCCATGATGGTCCCCAAAAAGAACAATCCCTACTCGGCGTAGTTCGCTGAGTAGGGATCGGGCTGACCATCACATCAACGCCTTCAGAAAGGCGTTTTTCGAAGCAGCGGATTTCGGTCAGGTCTTGCCCGCCGCCATGTCCATCAATCTGCGGATGCGCTCCTCGGTGGGCGGGTGCGTTGAGAACAGGCTCGCGACGCCGCCGCCCGAGAGCGGATTCATGATCATCATCTGCGCGGTTGCGGGATGTTCCTCCGCTACCGGGAACGGAACGCCTTGCGCGTAGCGATGGATCTTGTCGAGGGCGGATGCAAGCGCTTGCGGATCGCCCGAAATTTGCGCGCCGCCACGGTCGGCCTCGAATTCGCGTGCACGCGAAATCGCCATCTGGATCAGTGCGCCCGCGATAGGCGCGAGCAGCGCGACGGCGATGCTCGCGACCGGATTCGCCGGGCGGCCGTTTTCGTCGCGGCCGCCGAAGAACATCGCAAAGTTCGCGAGCGCTGAAATCGCACCGGCCATCGTGGCGGAAATCGTCGAGATGAGAATGTCGCGATGCTTCACGTGCGCGAGTTCGTGCGCCATCACGCCGCGCATCTCGCGCTCGGAGAGCACACGCAGGATGCCGGTGGTCGCCGCGACCGCCGCGTGCTCCGGATTGCGGCCTGTGGCAAATGCGTTCGGCGCGTTTTCGTTGATCAGGTAGACGCGCGGCATCGGCAGCCCGGCGCGCGTGGAAAGATCGCGAACCATGCGGTAGAACTGCGGCGCCGTGGTCTCGTCCACTTCCTGCGCGTTGTACATGCGCAGGACCATCTTGTCCGAGAACCAGTACGAGAAGAAGTTCATGCCGAGCGCCACGACGAACGCGAACATCATCCCGCGCTGACCGCCGACCATGCCGCCGATCGCGATAAAGAGGGCCGTAATCGCAGCCATCAACATCGCGGTTTTGACCCAGTTGAACATTGCTGTGCTCCTTCACCCAAGAGGGAAATCAAATCGTTGAACGCGCGCCGCTCACCGGCAGCGAACGCATTGTATGCGATTTGTAATATATGAGCGGATGCGAAAAATTCAACGTTACCGGGAAGCGGTGGCGAGCTTCACGCCAAGCCCGACGAACGCCGAGCCGACCGTGCGGTCCAGCCACCGCTTCATGCCCGGCTTGCCGGAGAAGCGCCGCGTGACGCTGCCCGCAATCCAGGCGACAAAGCTGTTCCAGACCGTGCTCATCAACACGAACACGACGCCGAGCGCAAGGAATGCAAGCGCCTTGTGCGAGCTGGTGGCGGTCACGAACTGGGGGAAGAACGAAACGAAGAACAGCACCACCTTGGGGTTGAGGACGTTGGTCCAGAAGCCCTGCAGAAAGAGCTGGCGCAGCGGACGCGGCGCGCTCGCGCGCGGCGCGGCATCGGCTTCCGCAGTCGCGGGGGCGGCCTTCGTGAAAATCAGCCGCACGCCGAGATAGACGAGATACACGGCGCCGACGAACTTGACCACGGTGAACGCGGTAGCCGACGCGGCAAGCAGCGCGGTCAGGCCGAACGCGCATGCGAGCGAATGCACGCAGCACCCGACGGAAATGCCGAGCGCCGAGACGAGCCCGGCGCTGCGCCCTTGCGCGACGCTGCGGCCGACGATGTAAGCGGTATCCGGGCCCGGCGTCACGTTGAGCAAAAAGACGGCGACGACGAAAAAACCAAAGTGGGTAATGCCGAACATGGCGTCCTCAGGAAATACGAATCAGGCTGGCCCGATTCTAACGCGCATCAGATCATGCGCGGCACCTGGCCGAATGGACGACTGGCGCGCCAGTGCTTCGTCGCTCAGACTGCAGGCGTGTTCGGTGTATCGGAGGACGTATCGGACGTATGCGGCAGTTGAAAACGCTGTCCCGCGACGAGCGGCATGCCCGCCAGAAATTCGCGCGCGGGAAGGCGCTTGCCGCCCGGTTTCTGCAGTTGCGTCACGCGCAGCGCACCTTCGCCGCACGCCACCACCACGCCAGCGGGCGTGACGTCGAGGATCTGGCCCGGCGCAGCGTCTGCGGGAACCCCGGCGCCATCGGCCGGTTCGGCGGCCCAGAGCTTCACCTGCGCACCGTCCAGCGTCGCTGCGCCGCCGGGAAACGGGTCGAATGCGCGGATCTGGCGCACGAGCGTGTCGGCCGGACGCCGCCAGTCGAGCGCGGCTTCCTGCTTGCCGATCTTTTCGGCGTAGTTCGCGCCCTCGGCCGGCTGCGGCGTGTTCGACAGATTGCCGCTGCGCTCCAGTTCCACGAGCGCCTCGACAATCAGCTTCGCGCCCTGTTGCGCAAGCCGGTCGTGCAGCGTTGCGGTTGTATCGGCGGAGGTGATCGGCGTACGCGCCTCGGAGATCATCGCGCCGGTGTCGAGGCCCGCGTCCATCTGCATGAGCGTGATGCCGGTTTCGGCGTCGCCCGCTTCGATCGCGCGGTGGATCGGCGCGGCGCCGCGCCAGCGCGGCAAGAGCGATGCATGGATGTTGATGCAGCCGTGCGGTGCAATATCCAGCACTTCCTGCGGCAGGATCAGCCCGTACGCGGCGACCACCATGACGTCGTGCGGCGTCGCATGCAGCAGGTCCAGCGCGGCGGCGGCCTCTTCCGGATACTTGCCCGCGCGCCGCAGCGAAGTGGGCTGGGCAACCGCGAGGCCGTGATCCTGCGCGTAGCGCTTGACCGGACTCGCTTGCAGCTTCATCCCGCGCCCGGCCGGGCGGTCGGGCTGTGTCAGCACGAGCGGCACGGCGAAGCCCGCTTCGTGGATCGCTGCGAGCGCCGCGGCGGCGAATTCCGGCGTGCCGGCAAAGATGACGCGAAGGGAGTGACTCATGTGCGCTCGAAGTCGGGCTGAAGGAGGAACAACGAAAGAACCGCGTGGCGAAAATACCTCACATCGCGCGCTCGAGCTTCTTCATCTTGTTCCTGATGCGCGTCTGCTTGAGCGGCGAGAGGTACTCGACGAACACGCGGCCCATCAGATGATCCATCTCGTGCTGGATGCACACGGCGAGCAGATCTTCGCAGTCCATTTCGTAGGTTTCGCCCTTCTCGTTTTGCGCACGAACGCGCACGCTTTCGGCGCGCTCGACTTCGTCGTAGATGCCCGGCACCGAGAGGCAGCCCTCTTCGTGGACCACGTGCTCCTTGCTCGACCAGATGATTTCCGGATTGATGAACACGCGCAGTTCACTGTGCGTTTCGGAGACGTCGATCACCACGACACGCTCGTGCACATCCACCTGCGTCGCCGCGAGACCGACGCCGGGTGCGGCGTACATCGTCTCCGCCATATCGGCGACGAGCTTGCGGATGCGGTCGTCGAAGACCTCGACCCGCCTGGCAATCTTGTGCAGGCGCTTGTCCGGGTAATGAAGGATGTTCAGTAGAGCCATGGTTTTACGGAGTTTCTATGAGGGGCCGGGTTCTTGCGGCATCGCGCGGACTGGCCGTTCGGCCAGCTTGTCCGCACGTTGCAGGACGCAGAGGATATACGGACAAAACGGCCGGATTCAACGGGCCGCTGCCCACGCCACAGTCCGCAGGCCGCCGCACAGGTGCGCGACGTGTCGAGGGACGCGCCGCACTGGATTTCGGATAGTGAAAATTTTATCACGCCGGGTTGCAACCCACCTGGCACCGGGGTTTTCTCCATGCTCGCACCCTTGCCGATCGGCGACGAGGAACGGTCCGCCTGGCTGCGCCTTGCCACTGCGCGCGGCCTGAAACCCGCCGCGCTGCGCACGCTGCTCGCCGCCTTCGGGCTGCCGCAGAACGTGCTGGCCCAGCCGTTCGCGACGCTTGCCGCCGCAGCCGGCAGCGAAGCCGCGCGCGCCGCAGTCGCTGCGCCCACGCCCGGCTTTGCGGAGCGGCTCGAAACGCTGAACGCCTGGTGCGCAACGCCGGGAAACGCGCTGGTTACGCTCGCCGATCCTGCCTATCCGCCACGGCTCCTCGCGATGCCGGACCCGCCGCCGCTGCTCTACGTACAAGGCCGGCTCGCCTTGCTGCACGCGCGCAGCATCGCGGTCGTCGGCAGCCGCAGCGCGACGCCGCAGGCATTCGAAGACGCCGCACGGTTTGCCCGCGCATTCGCAGCCGCGGGCGCCACGGTCGTCTCCGGGCTCGCGCTCGGCGTGGACGGCGCTGCGCATCGGGGCGCCCTCGACGAACGCGGCGGAACGGCCGCTGTTGTCGGCACGGGAGCCGATCTCGTCTACCCGCGCACGCATCGCGCGCTCGCCGCGCAGATCGCGCAGCGCGGCGCGATCCTCTCCGAGTGGCCGCTTGGCACGCCCGCGCGCTCGGCGAATTTTCCGCAGCGCAATCGCCTGATCGCGGCACTCGTAGAGGGCGTCGTCATCGTGGAAGCCGCCATGCGCTCCGGCTCGCTGATCACGGCACGGCTCGCCAATGAAATGGGACGCGATGTCTTTGCGCTGCCCGGCTCGATTCACGCGCCGCTTGCGCGCGGCTGCCATCGGTTGATCAAGGAAGGCGCGCAACTCGTCGAGTCGCCGGAGGAAGTGCTCGAAGCGCTCGGTATTCAGCTGTCCGCCGCGCCCGCAGCATCCACGGCGCACAGCGATGGCGAAAGCGTCGCGCAACCAGCGCGCGCGGCCAGGCACGAACCGCCCCGGCAAAGCGGCCACGCACGATCGCCGGGCAACCCCGATCCCGAGGCGCTACGCGTGCTCGACGCGCTCGGCCATGCGCCCGCCACGCTTGAAATCCTCGCAGCGCGTACCGAACTGAGCGAAGCGGCGTTGCAAGCCGCATTGCTGCAGCTCGAACTTTCCGGGCAATTGAATTCGCTGCCCGGCGGATGGTTCGTCAGGGCGACACTTCGCTAGCCCCGGCATGTTACATTCGCGCCAAATGTACCGCCTCTATATAGAAGAGAACGCAAGGAACGACCATGCCAGCGCTTGACCTCGACACCGATGCCGACCGGATCGCCGGCCGCGTCGCCGACCGCGATACGCTGTTCGTCGCGTGCCTGTGCGCCGATTGGTGCGGCACCTGTCGTGATTATCGGGCGACGTTCGATCGCATCGCCGACGCGCACCCGGACATCTGTTTCGCCTGGATCGATATCGAAACGCACGCCGACCGCTTTGACGACCTCGATGTGGAGAACTTCCCGACGATCCTGATCGAAGATGCCTCTGCAACGCGCTTTTTCGGCACCGTGCTGCCCCATGGCGCCGTGGTCGAGCGCATGCTCGCCGATCTCACGGCGCTGCCGGGCGTGACAGACGCGCCGAAGCTGCGCCCCGCGCTTGCCGAGGCATGAAGCAGGGGCAGGAGCCGCAGCAGGAGCACGAGCCGCAGGCCGCCCGTGCGCACAATGACCCGATTCCGATCAGTCCCTCGCTTGCCCGCTGGCTCGTCGCGCCATTATGATTGGGCGCTTTATGTGACAACTGCGGTGCCAACCGCGTCAGCAGCGGCGGCGACAACTGCGTTGTCAACTGCAGCAGCGACTGCAACGGCAGTAGCAACAACAGCGTCGATGGCGGCCAACGAGAAGATGCGAAAATCGCCGCCGCCGCACCTTGTGCTATAAAGCGGTCGTTACAGGACCGGCCCGAGAACCGACCCGCTCAGGCGTCGGCCACAGGCGCACTAACCCGGATTCACCCACTTATAAAAGTCATGTCCAAAGCTCTGATCATCGCCGAGAAGCCATCCGTCGCGAACGACATCGCACGCGCTTTGGGCGGGTTTACGAAGCATGACGAGTATTACGAGAACGACGATTTCGTCTTGTCCTCGGCGGTCGGCCATTTGCTCGAAATCGCCGCACCGGAAGAATATGAAGTCAAGCGAGGCAAGTGGAGCTTCGCGCATCTCCCCGTCATCCCGCCGCATTTCGACCTCAACCCGATCGCAAAAAGCGAATCGCGCCTCAAGGTGCTCACGAAGCTGATGAAGCGCAAGGACGTCGACCGCCTCATCAACGCATGCGACGCGGGGCGCGAGGGCGAGCTGATTTTCCGCCTGATCGCGCAGCACGCGAAGGCGAAGCAGCCGGTCCAGCGCCTCTGGCTCCAGTCGATGACGCCCGCCGCCATTCGTGACGGCTTCACGCATCTGCGCAGCGACTCCGATATGCAGCCGCTCGCCGATGCCGCACGCTGCCGCTCGGAAGCCGACTGGCTCGTCGGCATCAACGGCACGCGGGCCATGACCGCCTTCAACAGCAAGGGCGGCGGCTTCTTCCTGACCACCATCGGTCGCGTTCAGACGCCAACGTTGTCGATCGTCGTCGAACGCGAAGAGAAAATCCGCCGTTTCGTGCCGCGCGACTACTGGGAAGTGCGCGCCGAGTTCGTCTGCGCCGCCGGTTTCTACGAAGGCCGCTGGTTCGACCCGAAATTCAAGCGCGATGAATTCGACCCGGAAAAGCGCGACTCGCGCCTCTGGAGCCTGCCGGCCGCCGAAACGATCGTCGCCGCCTGCCACGGCCGCGAAGGCACCGTCACCGAGGAATCGAAGCCTTCCACGCAGCTCTCGCCCGCGCTCTTCGACCTGACGAGCCTGCAGCGCGAGGCCAACAGCCGCTTCGGCTTTTCGGCCAAGAACACGCTCGGCCTCGCCCAGGCGCTGTACGAAAAGCACAAGGTGCTCACCTACCCGCGTACCGATGCGCGCGCGCTGCCCGAGGACTACCTCGATACCGTCAAGCAGACGCTCGACATGCTCAAGGAGAGCAACAACTACCTGCCGCATGCGAAGCAGGTGCTCGACAAGGGCTGGGTGAAGCCGAACAAGCGCATTTTCGACAATTCGAAGATCAGCGACCACTTCGCCATCATCCCGACGCTGCAGGCGCCGAAATCGCTGTCCGAGCCGGAGCAGAAGCTCTACGACCTCGTCGTGAAGCGCTTCCTCGCCGTGTTCTTCCCGGCCGCCGAATATCGCGTCACGACTCGCATCACCGAAGTCGCGGGGCATCACTTCAAGACCGAAGGCAAGGTGCTGGTCGAGGCAGGCTGGCTGCAGGTGTATGGCCGAGACACGGGCGGCGACGACGCCAACCTCGTGCCGGTGCAGAAGAACGAGTTGGTCAAGACCGACAAGGTCGCCGCGCATCAACTGGTCACGAAGCCGCCCGCACGCTACAACGAAGCGACGCTGCTCTCGGCCATGGAAGGCGCGGGCAAGCTCGTCGAGGACGACGAACTGCGCGAGGCGATGGCCGCGAAGGGCCTGGGTACGCCGGCCACGCGTGCGGCGATCATCGAAGGTCTGCTCGGTGAAAAGTATCTCGTGCGCGAAGGGCGCGACCTGATCCCGACCGCGAAGGCCTTCCAGCTCATGACGCTGCTGCGCGGCCTTGACGTCAAGGAACTCACGGCGCCGGAACTCACGGGCGAGTGGGAATACAAGCTCTCGCAAATGGAGCGCGGCAAGCTGCCGCGCGACGCGTTCATGCAGGAAATCGCCCGCATGACGCAGACCATCGTGAAGCGCGCGAAGGAATACGACTCCGACACGATCCCGGGCGACTACGCGACGCTCGAAACGCCGTGTCCGAATTGCGGCGCTCAGGTGAAGGAAAACTATCGGCGCTTCGCCTGCACGAAGTGCGAGTTCTCGATTTCCAAGATTCCGGGCGGCCGTCAGTTCGAGATCCCCGAGGTCGAGGAACTGCTGCAGAACAAGACGATCGGCCCGCTTTCCGGCTTCCGCAGCAAGATGGGCCGTCCGTTCTCGGCGATCCTCAAGCTCTCGTTCGACGACGAAACGAAGAACTACAAGCTCGAATTCGACTTCGGCCAGGATCAGGGCGGCGAAGACGGCGAAGCGCCCGATTTCTCGGCGCAGGAAGCCGTGGGCGCGTGCCCGAAATGCGGCGGGCGCGTGTTCGAACACGGCATGAGCTACGTCTGCGAGCATTCGGTCGCGAACCCGAAGACGTGCGACTTCCGCTCGGGCAAGGTGATCCTCCAGCAGGAAATCACGCGCGAGCAGATGGCGAAACTGCTCGCCGAGGGCCGCACGGATCTGCTCACGAACTTCAAGTCGTCGCGTACGGGCCGCAACTTCAAGGCGTTCCTCGTGAAGCAGAGCGACGGCAAGATCGGCTTCGAGTTCGAGAAGAAGGAACCCAGCACAAAGACGGCAGCAAAGGGCGCGGCGAAGAAATCGACCGCGGCCGCTGAGGCGGCGCCCGAGACGCAAGCGGCTAACGACGAAGCGCAGGACGTCGCGAAGCCCGCTCGCAAAACTGCGGCAGCAAAGTCGACGACAACGGCGCGCAAGACTGCCGCGCGCAAGACGCCCACCCGCAAGACGGGCTCCTGATCGCGCGGCGTGCGACGTCCGGCGGCAACGCCGAGCGCGCTGCACCGCCAGCCCAAGACAAAAGGCGCAACCTCTCACGAGGTTGCGCCTTTTTATCGCCCGATGCGCGGAGATATCGGCTTTATAGCGCTTTATAGCGACGAAAGCACCGAGGTCCGCGATCGTACTCCCGGGCGCACGGCCTTCGGCTCGCGCTCGCCGTCGAGCAGATCTGGCAGCGGCTCCGAACCATCGAACGCGTCCGACGAAGCCGGATACTGCGCGCCATGGCGCGCCGTTGCGGACGTTGCAGATGCAGATGCAGATGCAGATGCAGATGCAGATGCAGCCGCAGGCTGTGCCTGCCCGTCCGTCGCCGGCTGCTCACTGAGCTGACCGTTCGGCGTCTGGCTGAAGTGCTCGACCAGGTGATCGATGAACGTGCGCACCTTGGCGGGCAGATGGCGGCGGCTCGGGTAGGCGATGTTGATCTCGATCTGCGGCAGACGATACTCGCTCAGGAGCCGCACGAAACGGCCGCGCGCCATGTCGCTGCCGATCAGATAGCTCGGCAGGACCGCGATGCCCATGCCGAGCAGCGCGAACTGGCGCAGCATCTCGGTGTTGTTGGCGATGATCACGTTGGTCGGGCGCACGCGGATTTCGCCCTCCGGCCCCGTGAAGACGCGTTCGTCGCCCCAGTATTCCGACGGCAACGACAGCGACGGGTGGTCCATCAACTGCTCGGGGCGCGTGGGCGTGCCGTGCTTTTCCAGATACGCGGGCGTCGCGCAGACGGTCATGCGGCCGGTCGTGAGACGCCGCGTGACGATGCTCGCGCTGCGCATCTGCCGTGCGGCGACGATGCCGAGGTCGAAGCCCTCTTCGACGAGATCGACCTGGCGGTCGACGAGCGACACGTCGGGAACGACCTGCGGAAAGCGCTGCGTGTAGGTTTGCAGCACCGGCGCGAGATTGTGCAGTCCGAACACGACCGGCGCGACGATGCGCAGCGTCCCGACGGGTTCGTGATTGCGCGCGACCACCATCTGCTCGACGTCTTCGAGTTCGTCGAGAATCTGGCGCGTGCGCTCGAGATAAACCTGACCCGATTCGGTCAGCGAGAGGCTGCGGGTCGTACGGTTAAGCAGCCGCGTGCCGAGCCGGCTTTCGAGGTCGGCGACGTGGCGCGTGACGACTGCGTTGGAGATATCCATCGCGGCGGCGGCCCGGGCAAAACTGCCAAGGTCGGCCACTTTGACGAACACTCGCATCGACTGCAGATGATCCATGAGACGACTCCTGCCCAATGACTGCTCGCGCCATCCAGCCAGGCGAGCTGCGAATTCTCCTACGACTCGTGAATTCGTGCAGAAGTTGCTCGAAAGTACGTACTTTTCTTATGGGTTTCTTCGACTATGACAAAAAATGTGTAACCAAATAGTTCATTGTTTCTTCACGCACAACAATTCCCGCACCGCAGCGAATTAGCTCCGCAAGCGGCGAACAGCTCCTGCATGGCCTGAAACACGGCATCCCGGCATCCCGGCGCCCAAAATGAAAGGGCCGCCCGAAGGCGGCCCGGCAGTGAGTGAACGCTCACATATCAAGCATCGAAGCACGCCTCCAGCTTTTCACGCATGCTTTGCAGCGCTTCGGGCAAGCCGTGGGAAAGCTTCTTGAACAGATCCGAGTGAAGATCGAGTTCGGCTCGCCAGGCATCGGCTTCGACCGAAATCACCTGGTCGAACTGGGCGGGCGTAAAGTCGAGGCCGCTCCAGTCGATATCCTCATAGCGCGGCGAAATGCCGAACGCGTGCGTGCCGCCGCCCGCCTCGCCCTCGATACGGCACACCATCCACTCCAGCACCCGCATGTTCTCGCCGAAGCCCGGTAACGTGAATTTGCCGTCCGGTCCCTTGCGGAACCAGTTCACGCAGAAGACGCGCGGCAAGGTCGCGAACAAAATGGCGGCAATCGATGCACCGCCGATTCGCGCAGTCGGGCAGATCGTCAAGGGTTTTTTAACGTGGGGATCGAAACCGTCTGTAAAGCGGCTTGCATCAAAACCCGACAAGCTGTTAAAAATTGAAAAATTCGCGGCAACGCAAATACCGGACGGCATCCCACCACCACAACAGCAACTGCGCAGCAACTGTGGTGCCTGCAACGATCGGGGGTAAAAACCTCTGGAGTTCAAAACCGGTTATTCGCAAGCCGTCCCTGCCGCGATGGCTTTCTATTTTTATATTCAAACCAGCCTGCCGCGCGCTGCATAGTGGGACAACCACCAGATGAACACCCTGTCGCCCTCAAACGGTGCGACACACAACAACCCCGTGCCATGAAAATTGCCATCCTTGACGACTACCAGGACGCTGTCCGCAAGCTCGACTGCTTTCAACTGCTCGCCGATCATGAGGTCAAGGTTTTCAACAATACCGTGCGCGGACTCGGCCAACTGGCCAGCCGCCTTTCCGAAGTCGACGCCCTCGTGCTGATTCGCGAGCGCACGCGCATCAGCTCGCAATTGCTCGACAAGCTTCCGCACCTGCGCATGATCAGCCAGACGGGTCGCGCCGGCACGCACATCGATCTCGCGGCGTGCAGCGAACGCGGCATCGCCGTGCTCGAAGGCACCGGATCTCCCGTTGCGCCCGCAGAACTCACCTGGGCGCTCATCATGGCGGCGCAGCGCCGGATTCCGCAGTACGTCGCGAACCTCAAGCAAGGTGCGTGGCAGCAGTCGGGCCTGAAAACGTCGGCGATGCCGCAGAACTTCGGGCTTGGCCAGGTGCTGCGCGGACAGACGCTCGGCATCTGGAGCTACGGCAAGATCGGCCGGATCGTGGCGGGCTACGGCAAGGCATTCGGCATGCGCGTGGTCGTCTGGGGCCGCGAGCATTCGATCGAAGCCGCGCTCGCCGATGGCTTCGAAATCGCCGCGAGCCGCGAAGCGCTGTTCGAAGAGAGCGACATCCTTTCGCTGCATCTGCGCCTGCACGACGACACGCGCGGCATCGTGAAACAGGAAGATCTGCTGCGCATGAAGCCGACGGCGCTGCTCGTCAACACGAGCCGCGCGGAACTGCTCGAAGAGAATGCCCTCCTCGGCGCGCTCTCGCACAATCGGCCGGGCATGGTGGCAATTGACGTGTTCGAGAGCGAGCCGATCCTGCAGGGCTACAGCCTGCTGCGCATGGAGAACGTGATCTGCACGCCGCATATCGGCTACGTGGAGCGCGAGAGCTACGAGCTTTACTTCAGCGCGGCGTTCCGCAATATCCTCGCGTTCGATGCCGGCGATATGTCGAGCGTTACCAATCCGCAAGCGCTGCAAGGCGGACGTCGCAAGTAAGCGGCGGGTGGACGGCGCACATGCCGTCCACGTTTTAATCCATGGGTGGGCCGATTCGGTGTGAAAGCGCTAATGCGTGAATGCGCCGCTTACGCGCGTGCCGCGGTTCCTAGCACTTCGGGCAGGCGCGCGAGGAAACGCTCGCCGTCGAAGCGGCCGAGGTCGTAGGCTTGCTGCATCTGACGCGGGCTCGTATAGTCCCAGCTCGAAATCGGCACCTTGGCCGATGGCTGCACGTACACGCGCTGCTGCACGCCGTGCGACACGACGAACATCTGCGGACGCGGATAGAGACGCGTCACCATCACAAGCACGGTGCCGGGCGCGGCATCGAGCGCATCGACCGGCACGTTGTCGACCATCCCGCCATCGAGCACGGGCCGCCCATTGCGCCGCAGAACCGGCGTGAACGGCGGCGTGCATGACGATTGCAGAATCAGATCGGCGAGATCCTCGACGCTTTCGCATGCCTGAGCCGTGACGAACTCAGGGTGAAAGCCGAGCTTGCGGCCGAGCGTGGGGTGCAGCGTCTTGCGGACGTACTTCTCGATGTTGTAAGCGATGAGCCCTGCGGCGACCGCACTGCGCGCGCCGAGCCAGCGCGGCATGTGCGATACGCCGATGCGAATCTCCGGCGCGTTCTTGAGGTTGCTGAAATGCTCGCCGTAGATGTCGAGCAGCGCCTTGCGGTAGATGCGGTAATGCGGAAACACCGATTCGCCGCGCAGCAGGTTGCCCCAATAGGCATTGCGCGTGTTGTGGCGCAGCGCGTGCTCGTAGTAGCGCATGACCCAGTCGGCTTCGCGCGTGTAGAGCATGCACGCGGTGGCGGCACCCGCAGAAATGCCCGCGATCACGCGCGGACGGATATTCAGCTCGGGCTGCACGACATCCCAGAAACCGGCCTGCCACCAGCAGCGGTTGCCGCCCCCGGCGAAAACTACCTGATCGAACATGCGGACTGCCTCCTTCTGCCTTCTGCCTTCTGTCGGCTGGATGCACGATCTTAGTCGAGCAGCGCGTGGGTGGAGATGGTGTGGGCGGCCATCTGGTTGTTTTCGTTGTAGAGTTCCACTTCGTTAGGCGGCGGATTGCAGCCCGTGGGCAGTTCCCGTGCGGTGACGGGTGGATATGGCCGCGGTTCCGCCACATCTTGCGGGGTAGGCTCACCGTGGCGCGGTATCGCGCCGACAGTGCCCGACTGGAGCTGTGCCCGACGCCTTTCACCAGCCCCGCTGCGAAATTTTTGAGGGATTTTGCGAAAAGAGCTTGGCAAGACGGGAAACCTACTGCATAATTCCGCTTCTGTTGGGGCGTTAGCTCAGTTGGTAGAGCAGCGGACTCTTAATCCGTAGGTCGAGTGTTCGAGCCACTCACGCCCCACCAAGTATTCAACAAAAAGCCCAGTCGCCACGACTGGGCTTTTTGCTTTCTGGGTTCTGTGCAGGCATTTCGGGTCAATGCGACGGCTGCACCTCTTGCACTTCGCCCGCGTCGTTGGACTTGCCCGCAATAGGCGACACAACAGCAATATTGCTCGTCGACACGTAGTCGCCGCCATAGTCGAGCCTCGCAGTTATCCAAACCCTCGCCCCAATCGGGAGCACGACGGCCGTAGCATCATAAAAATCCGAGCCCGGCGCAAAGACGTAACCGTCGTTGGGAAGTAAATCGACAGTTTTCGTGAAGCTCTGCGCGTCCGCAGCATCGTCGGGACCAATGAAACTTCCTTTTTGCTTACCCTTCGGAAGCTCCTTTATCGTTAGCTCGAATGCCCCCATCCGGCTGACAGTACGCCCAACCTGCCACATTCTCCCCGCCTCCAAAGCCCCGACAAAATGTTCGTTCGAACTTCAGTAGAATAGTGTCCGCTTCTCCACGAGCCTCCCAACCAGAACCATGACCCGAGACCCTCGCCTGACCCTCAATGCGCGCCAGCAGGAACTGCTTGAATGGGTGCAGCGCGACGGCTTCGTCACCGTCGAGGATCTCGCGTCGCACTTCAACGTCACGCCGCAGACGACCCGCCGCGACGTGAACATGCTGGCCGACCTGAATCTCCTGCGCCGCTATCACGGCGGCGCGAGCCTGCCGACGAGTTCGGAAAACGTCTCGTACACCGCGCGCCAGTCGATGTTCCATGATGAAAAGCGGCGCATCGCGGCGCTCGCGGCCATGCACATCCCCGACCAGGCGTCGCTCTTCATCAACCTCGGCACGACCACCGAGGAAGTTGCGCGCGCGCTTCACCGCCATCGCGGTCTGCACGTGATCACCAATAATCTGAACGTCGCGAGCATGATGAGCGGCTACCAGGAGTGCGAGGTGATGATCACGGGCGGCGTCGTGCGGCCATGGGACAAGGGGATCGTCGGCGAACTCACGATCGATTTCATTCGCCAGTTCAAAGTCGATTACGCGATCATCGGCACGTCGTCGATCGAAACGGACGGCACGCTGCGCGACTTCGATACGCGCGAAGTCCGCGTCGCACAGGCGATCATTCAGCACGCGCGCACGGTCTATCTGGTCGCGGATCATTCGAAGTTCGGCCGTCCGGCGCTCGCCCGCCAGGGGCATCTGAACCAGGTCCACGCACTCTTCACCGACAAGGCGCCGCCCGCCGAAATGAGCGAAACCATCACGGCGGCCGCCACCCAGGTCTACGTCGCCGACCAGCCAGCGCGGTAATCCACCCGGCGGGCACCTTCCCGGCCCGTCTGCCATTACCGCGGCTGCAACGGCGGCGGCTGCAACGACAGCAGCAGCAGCGGCGGCAATATCCCCCACCCGTCTTCCCCGGCCCGCGCGCCGGGCACGCCTGTTCCGTCAAGAAACGAGCTTTACTTTTTCGATTTCGCTCGCTAAAGTTCGAATTCGAAAATTTGAGGTTCGTTTAACCCTTTTCAGGAACTGCGGGTGACTCGACAGAACCGGTACGATCTGCTCGTCGTCGGAGGCGGCATCAACGGCGCGGGCATTGCGCGCGACGCGGCTGGGCGCGGGCTGTCCGTGCTCCTTTGCGAGCAGGACGACCTCGCGTCGCACACGTCGTCGGCCAGCACCAAGCTGATTCACGGCGGGCTGCGCTATCTCGAGTACCGCGAGTTCGGGCTCGTGCGCAAGGCGCTGCTGGAGCGCGAAACGCTGCTGCGCGCGGCGCCGCACATCATGCGGCCGCTGCGTTTCGTCATGCCGCACATGCCGAATCTGCGCCCGGCGTGGCTGATCCGCATCGGCCTGTTCCTCTACGACCATCTCGCGAAACGCGAACTGCTGCCGGGCTCGCGCGCTATCGACATGCGCCGCCACCCGGCGGGCGCGCCGCTCGCCGATTCGATCCGGCACGGTTTTGTCTACTCGGACGGCTGGGTCGACGACGCGCGTCTCGTCGTCCTGAACGCGCTCGATGCGAAGGAACGCGGCGCGACGATCCTCACGCACACAAAGCTCGTGTCCGCGCAGCGCGCCAACGGTGAATGGCATGCGCAACTGCAGCGCGCGGACGGTTCGACCGTCACCGTGTGCGCCCGCGCGATTGCGAACGCTGCGGGCCCGTGGGTCGGCAGCGTGCTGCATGGGGCGCTCGGCGCGGACGCCAATCACAGCGTGCGTCTCGTGAAGGGCAGCCACATCGTCACGAAGCGCCTGTTCGAACACGATCACGCATACATTTTCCAGAATCCGGACAAGCGGATCATCTTCGCGATTCCATACGAGCACGATTTCACGCTGATCGGCACGACCGACGTCGCGTACCGCGCCGATCCCGCTCACGTCGCAATCGACGCCGACGAAACGCGCTACCTGTGCGATTCGATCAACCGCTATTTCAAGCGCAAGATAACGCCCGCCGACGTGTGCTGGACCTACTCCGGCGTGCGCCCGCTGCTCGAAGAGGAAGGCGCCGACAATCCGTCCGCCGTCACGCGCGACTATCGTCTGGAGATGGATGACACCGACGCCGCGCCGCTCCTGTCTGTATTCGGCGGCAAGATCACGACGTTTCGCAAGCTCGCGGAGGAAGCATCCGATCTGCTGTGCCGCGCGCTGGGCTCGTCCGCCGGGGCGTGGACGGCCGGCAAGCCGCTGCCGGGCGGGGACATCGCAAACGCGAATTTCGAGTCGTTCGCCAAGGCATTCGCATCACGCCATCCGTGGTTGCCCGCCGCGCTCGCGCGACGCTACGCGCACGCATACGGCACGCGTGCGGAACACATGATCGGCGATGCCCGATCGCTTGACGGACTGGGTGCGGAAATCGTCCCCGGAATCTACGAAAGAGAGCTGCGCTACCTGCGCGACACCGAATGGGCGACGTGCGCGGAAGATGTCCTGTGGCGCCGCTCGAAGCTCGGTCTGCACGTCACGCCGGGCTCGCTCGACGCAGTCGCAGCCGGTCTCGACCGATGGTTCGCCACAGCACCAGCAGCACCCGCGGCCTCGGCCGCACATTGAGCGATTTACAGCTCGATTTGCAGCCCGATTTGCAGCCTTAATTGCAGTCCGATTTGCAGCAAAAGGCGCGTCTTTCGCCGCGCCAATCACAACGACCAATAAACCAATAGATGGAGATAAGCGACATGCCGGACCAGTACATCCTCGCGCTTGACCAGGGAACCACCAGCTCCCGGGCGATGCTGTTCGACCGCCAGGGCAATATCGTGTCGAGCGCCCAGAAGGAGTTCGAGCAGATCTATCCGCGTCCGGGCTGGGTCGAGCACGATCCGCAGGAAATCTGGTCGTCGCAGGCCGGCGTCGCGGCGGAAGCGGTCACGCGCGCGGGCCTGAACGGCGCGTCGATTGCGGCGATCGGCATTACGAACCAGCGCGAAACGACCATCGTCTGGGATCGCGAAACCGGCCATCCGATCTACAACGCCATCGTGTGGCAGGACCACCGCACCGCCGACTTCTGCGACCAGTTGAAAGCGCAAGGGCTGGAAGCCATGGTGCGCGCAAAGACCGGCCTGCCGATCGATTCTTACTTCTCCGCCACGAAGATCCGCTGGATCCTCGACAACGTCGAAGGCGCACGCGAGAAAGCACGTCAGGGCAAGCTCGCGTTCGGCACGGTCGATAGCTGGCTCGTCTGGAATTTCACGCGGCACGAACTGCACGTGACGGATGTGACGAACGCGTCGCGCACGATGCTCTTCAACATCCACACGCTCCAGTGGGACGACGCGCTGCTCGAAGCGCTCGACATTCCGCGCAGCATGCTGCCCGAAGTGAAAGCGTCGTCGGAAATCTACGGCCACACGAAAACCACGGTGTTTGCGTCGAAAATTCCGCTCGCGGGCATCGCGGGCGATCAGCAGGCGGCGCTGTTCGGCCAGATGTGCACGACGTCCGGCATGGTGAAGAACACTTACGGCACCGGCTGCTTCCTGATGATGAACACCGGCGCCAAGCCGATCGAATCGAAGAACAATCTCGTGACGACGGTGGCCTGGCAGATCGGCAACGAGATCAACTACGCGCTCGAAGGCAGCATCTTCATCGCGGGCGCGGTCGTGCAGTGGCTGCGCGACGGTCTTGGCGTGATCCGCAGCGCGCCGGAAGTCGAGGCGCTCGCGGCCAGCGTGCCGCACAGCGACGGCGTGTATCTCGTACCCGCCTTCGCCGGCCTCGGCGCGCCGCACTGGAAGGCCCACGCACGCGGCTCGCTGTTCGGCGTCACGCGCGGCACGACCTCCGCGCATCTTTCGCGGGCTGCGCTCGACTCGATCGCGTATCAATCGTCCGATGTGCTGCGCGCGATGGAGGCCGACTCGGGCATTCGTATCGGCGAGCTGCGTGTCGACGGCGGCGCGAGCGCGAACAACCTCCTGATGCAGTTCCAGGCCGACCTGCTCGGCGTCGATGTCGTGCGCCCGCAGATCACCGAGACAACGGCGCTCGGCGCGGCGTATCTCGCGGGTCTTGCCATCGGCTACTGGAGCAGCATCGGCGATCTGCAAAGCCAGTGGCAGCTCGACCGGCGCTTCTCGCGCACGAAGCCAGCGGCAGAAGTCGACAAGTGCCAGGCCGGCTGGCAGCGCGCCGTGCGCGCCGCGATTGCGTGGGCCGACGACTCGCACTGAGCCGCCTGCCTGCCGTAGCACCCCCACAATAAAACCACATGCCCCGCACGGCGCTTCGCGTGCATTGCACGCGGCTGCCGTGCGGGGCGGAGAGACAACCATGTCACCCTACATAGCGGAATTCATCGGCACGGCAATCGTCGTGCTGCTCGGCAACGGCGCAGTGGCCAACGTGCTTCTGGCCAAAACCAAAGGCCGGGGCGCGGACCTCATCGTCATCGTGATGGGCTGGGCGATGGCCGTGTTCGTTGCGGTCTACGTGACGGCGTCGTTCAGCGGCGCGCACCTGAACCCGATCGTCACGATCAGTCTCGCGCTCGCGGGCAAATTCGCATGGTCCAAGGTCGGCGGCTATATCGTTGCGCAGATGCTCGGCGGGATGGCCGGTGCATGCCTCGTCTGGCTCGCGTACCGCCAGCACTTCGCGAGCGAAGCCGACCCCGATCTCAAGCTCGCGGTGTTCTGCACGGCGCCGGCCATCCGCAACACCACGCACAACGTGATTACCGAAGCGATCTGTACCTTCGTGCTGATTCTCGGCGTGCTGTATCTGGCCGCGCCGCAAGTCGGCCTCGGCGCACTCGACGCGCTGCCGGTCGGCCTGCTCGTGCTCGGCATCGGCATTTCGCTCGGCGGCCCGACGGGCTACGCGATGAGCCCTGCACGCGACCTGTCGCCGCGCATCATGCATGCGCTGCTGCCGATCCCCGGCAAACGCGACAGCGACTGGCGCTACGCATGGGTTCCGGTGATCGGCCCGCTGCTGGGCGGCACGGCTGCGGCGCGCCTCTATCTGTACCTGCACACGATGAGTTGATCGCGCAACGTTCCCGCGAAGTTGCGGGGGCAATGAAAAAGCCTGCGAACGGTCGACGTTCGCAGGCTTTTTCATGCCGACATTTCTTTCGCTATCCAGAACAACTCAATGCTGAGCGCCTGCGGAGCGCGCCTTCACAGAAACGGCTTGCCGTCCACCTGCTCATAGACGACGTTGCCTTCGTCGTCCTCGAACCGTTCGAGGTAGTTGCGCGCGCCGCAAAGCGGGCAGCGGAAGAGCGGCCCCTGGCCTTCGTTCTTGATGACCACTTCGCTCTGTTCCCACGGGGTGCCGCACGACTGGTTGCGGCAGACAAAAGTTTCGGACATGCAGATTCTCCTGACGGTTACGGCCGCAAGACTACAGCATGCGCGACCTTAGCGACGAAATTCTTCGCTCCACTGTTCGTTTTTTGAGCACTTTTGCGCCGGACACTGTTCCACCACGGCGCAATCCCGCCTGAACCGCATATCCCCTGCGCGCCCGCCGCTGGTCCTCCCCCCCGCAAACGCGGCCCTTGCGCTGCCTCAAGCACTGCCCCAAGCGCTAACTCAAGCGCTGCCCACGCACGGCCCCAGGTGCGCTCGCCGATGCCAATCGCGGGCTGGCACGGTTCTGGCGTAATCGGCTCCCGACAGATTGGCGAACCACGCCTGTTCATATCAATACAGAGAACATAGAGGAGCACAACCATGAATCGTGCAGAAATGCAGTTTCTGAACACGGAATTCCCGTACAAGAAACAATACGGCAATTTCATCGGCGGCAAATGGGTCGCGCCGCTCGGCGGCGAGTACTTCGACGACATTTCGCCGATCACCGGTCATCCGTTCACGTCGATCCCGCGCTCGCGCGAAGCCGACGTCGAACTCGCACTCGACGCCGCGCACGGCGCGAAAGAAGCGTGGGCCAGAACCTCGGCCACCGACCGCGCGAACGTCCTGATCCGCATCGCCGAGCGCATCGAACAGAACCTGCACAAGCTGGCCGTCGCCGAAACGATCGACAACGGCAAGCCGCTGCGCGAGACGCTCGCTGCCGATATCCCGCTCGCCGCCGATCACTTCCGCTATTTCGCCGGCTGCGTGCGCGCGCAGGAAGGCGGCATCTCCGAGATCGATCACGATACGGTCGGCTATCACTTTCACGAGCCGCTCGGCGTGATCGGCCAGATCATTCCGTGGAATTTCCCGATCCTGATGGCCGCGTGGAAGCTCGCACCCGCGCTCGCGGCCGGCAACTGCGTCGTGCTCAAGCCCGCCGAGCAAACCCCGGCGTCGATGCTCGTGCTGCTCGAACTGATCCAGGATCTGCTGCCGCCGGGCGTGCTGAACGTCGTGAACGGCTTCGGCCTCGAAGCAGGCAAGCCGCTCGCGTCGAGCCGCCGAATCGCGAAGATCGCCTTTACCGGCGAAACCACGACGGGCCGCCTGATCATGCAGTATGCGAGCCAGAACATCATTCCGGTCACGCTGGAGCTGGGCGGCAAGAGCCCGAACATCTTCTTCGCCGATGTCGTCGAACACGACGACAGCTACTTCGACAAGGCGCTCGAAGGCTTTGCGATGTTCGCGCTCAATCAGGGCGAAGTGTGCACCTGCCCGTCGCGCGTGCTGATCGACGAAAAAATCTACGACCGCTTCATGGCGCGCGCGCTCAAGCGCGTCGCCGCGATCCAGCAGGGCCATCCGCTCGACACGCGGACGATGATCGGCGCACAGGCCTCGCAGGAGCAGCTCGAAAAGATCCTCTCGTACATCGATCTCGGCAAGCAGGAAGGCGCGCAATGCCTGATCGGCGGCGAGCGCAGCAAGCTGTCCGGCGAACTCAGCGACGGCTACTACGTGAAGCCCACGGTGTTCCGCGGCCACAACAAGATGCGCATCTTCCAGGAAGAGATTTTCGGGCCGGTCGTGTCGGTGACGACCTTCAAGACCGAAGAGGAAGCGCTCGAAATCGCGAACGACACGCTTTACGGCCTCGGCGCAGGCGTCTGGACGCGCGACGGCGCGCGCGCGTACCGCTTCGGCCGTGCCATCCAGGCCGGGCGCGTGTGGACCAACTGCTATCACGCGTATCCCGCGCACTCGGCATTCGGCGGATACAAGCAGTCAGGCATCGGACGCGAGAATCACAAGATGATGCTCGATCACTATCAGCAGACGAAGAACCTGCTTGTCAGCTATAGCGATCAGCCGCTCGGGTTTTTCTGAGTGGGTTGGCGGTTTGGCGTGCGGCAGTGCATCCCCGATTCTTTCGCCGCACGCCCTTTTTTATCGATCAATCCACGCAGGGAGCAACCGGGAAATGGTGCTACGTGTCACGGCCACACCCGAGGCACTCGCGCTTATCGAGCGCCTCGCGAACGAACACGGGCCGCTCCTTTTTCATCAGTCCGGCGGCTGCTGCGACGGCAGCGCGCCGATGTGCTTTCCGGCCGGTGAATTCCTGGTCGGCACGTCGGACGTGCAACTCGGTGAAATCGGCGGCATGCCGTTTTACATGACTGAGGCGCAATTCGCGTACTGGCAGCATACGCAACTCGTCATCGATGCCGTGCCCGGCAACGGCGGCATGTTCTCTCTCGAACGGCCCACGGGGCTGCGCTTCATCACGCGCTCGCGGCTCTTCGACGATGCGGAAAACGCCTGGCTCGACGCCCATCCCGTGGCGCGCGTGCAAGCATGAGCCACGTCAGCGGCTTCGCTCGCGCGGCGCGGACAAAGGCGCCGAAGCCGCGGTTGCAGTGGCGTCGGCGTGGCCGCGCGCGTCATCGCTATCGTCTTTGAGACCGATGCCGGTCATGCCGAGCGCGCGCGAGCGCGTCAGCAAATAGCACAGCTTCGCGGCTGCCGCCTCGTAGCCCAGACCTTCGGGGCGAACGTTCGAGATGCAGTTGCGCTCGGCATCGGTGCGGCCAACGCGCGGCGCAGCGGTCAGATAGAGGCCGAGGCTGTCCGGCGAACTGAGGCCGGGCCGCTCGCCAATCAGCATCACCACGTACCGCGCCCGCAGGCGTTCGCCGATCTCGTCGCCGAGTGCGACGCGCGCCTGCCGTGCGACGACGACCGGCCCCACTTGCCAGCCATCCAGCCTCGGCAGCGCAGCATCGAGCACCGGCAGTGCATGCGCGGCGGCGGCGCGCGCAGAGAGCCCGTCCGCAATCACGAAAACGACATCGGCAGGCGCAGCAGCTTCGTTGCACACAGCGTCGCTCACTGCGTCGCACAAAACGCGCACGCTCGCTTCGTTCAGCCGTCGGCCAAGATCGGGCCGGCGCAGGTAATGATCGCGATCGGGCGCCGCGCTGTGGACGTCGATCGACGCCAGGGCGCGTGTTTTCAGCGCCGCGTGCAGCGCGTCCGCGTCGAGCGGCTGATGCACGGCATCGCGCGCCTGCGCATGCGCGCGTTCGAATGCGAGTAATGGCGCGGTCGGCAGGCCGCTGCCCGCACGGCCCAGCGCGATGCGCGCGCTGGTAAAGCGGCGCAGCGCGGCCCACGGGTTCGCTTCGACCGGTCCGCTCATGCATCCTCCACCCAGTTTTTCGCCGAGGCGAGCAACGGCTGCCCCGGCGACACCCTCAACAACGTGCCGCGCGCGTCGGCGATCTGCATCTGCGCGAGCCACGCCTCGAATTCCGGCGCGCGGCGCAGGCCAAGCACGTCGCGCAGATACAGCGCATCGTGAAACGACGTGCTCTGGTAGTTGAGCATCACATCGTCGGCGCCGGGCACGCCCATGATGAAGTTCACGCCCGCGACGCCAAGCAGCGTCAGCAGCGTGTCCATGTCGTTCTGATCGGCCTGCGCATGGTTCGTGTAGCAGATATCGCAGCCCATCGGCACGCCGAGCAGCTTGCCGCAGAAATGATCTTCGAGCCCCGCGCGAACGATCTGCTTGCCGTCGTACAGATACTCCGGTCCGATAAAACCCACGACGGTATTGACGAGCAATGGCCGATACCGGCGCGCCACGGCGTAGGCGCGCGCTTCGCACGTCTGCTGGTCGACGCCGTGATGCGCATTCGCGGAGAGCGCGCTGCCCTGCCCGGTCTCGAAGTACATGACGTTGTCGCCGACCGTGCCGCGCCCGAGCGACAGCGCAGCCTCATGCGCCTCGTCGAGCAGTGCGAGCGTGACGCCGAAGCTCGCGTTCGCCGCCTGCGTACCCGCAATCGACTGAAACACGAGATCGACGCTCGCGCCGCGTTCGATGGCGGCCAGTGTGTTCGTCACATGCGTGAGCACGCACGATTGCGTCGGCACCGCATAGCGCTCGCGAAAGCTATCGATCATGGCGAGCAGCCGGATGATCGCGGCGAGATTGTCGGAAGCGGGATTCACGCCGATCACGGCGTCGCCGCAGCCGTACATCAGGCCATCGAGCATCGAGGCGGCGATGCCTTTGACGTCGTCGGTTGGATGATTAGGTTGCAGGCGCACCGAAAGATGGCCGGGCAAGCCGATCGTATTGCGAAAGCGCGTCACGACCGGCCGCTTCTTCGCCACCGCGATGAGATCCTGGTTGCGCATCAGCTTCGATACGGCGGCGGCCATCTCCGGCGTCAGGCCGTCTGCGACGGCAGCAAGCGCAGCGGCATCGGTCGTGTCCGCCAGCAGCCACTCGCGAAACTCGCCCACGGTCAACGACGCGATGGGCGCGAAGGCCTGCGGCGAATGGCTGTCGACGATGAGCCGCGTCACCTCGTCGGTTTCGTACGGAATCAAGGCTTCGTCGAGGAACGCGCGCAGCGGCAGGTCGGCCAGCGCAAGCTTTGCCGCGACGCGTTCTTCCTCGGTTTCGGCGGCGAGCCCCGCAAGCTCATCGCCGGAGCGCTGGGGACTCGCCTTCGCCAGCAGCGTGCGCAGGCCGTCGAAGCGGTAGACGCGGCTCCCCAAGGTCTGGACATGCGTGGAGGCAGGGCTCATCGGGGGCGCTCCCGTGCAGGCGGACGCGCCGCCATGTAGCGAAACGATAGTGCCACGATAGCGCCAACCGGAAGCAGCGTCACGCCCACCGGCCTGGGCACCGGCACCGCAGGCGCGACGGTGCTATCGTGAATCGATGGAGCCGGGCGTCTTTTGCCGCTCACCATCACGGAGACGCATCATGCAACGCAGCGACGTCAAGATAGTCACCCTGCAGCCGATGAACCTGCTTGCAGTCGGGCATGTCGGCCCGTACACGAAGATCGGCGACGCGTTCTTCACGCTGGCGCAGTGGCTCGGCGCACGCCGCGTGCCGACGTCGCGGGCGAAACTCGTCGGCATTTTCTACGACGATCCAAATCAGGTCGAAGCGTCGAAACTGCGCTCCAAGGCGGCGATTCATCTACCGGATACGTCGAACCTCACGCCCGGATCGCCGGTCGAGAAGATGCAACTGCGCGGCGGCGCGCACGCGATGCTCGTGCATAAGGGGCCGTATGAAGGCCTCAGCGCGGTCTGGACCTGGTTTTACGCCGACTGGCTGCCAAAGTCGGGCCGCAAAGCCGATGCCGACGCACCTTCTTTCGAGCTGTATCTGAATACGCCCGAAGAAGTGGCTCCAGATGAGCTGCTCACTGAGCTTTATCTGCCGCTGGTTTGAGAAATCCGGGACTGTTCCGGGGAAGCGCTGCGGCTGCGATGGCCGGGTCTTTAGGTTTTCTTGTTTACCTGTATGTAAACGTAGTAATAGTTAACAAGCCCTGGCACTTCCTGTGGATAAGCGGGGAAAACCCCAGATAAATCAAAACTATGCCCGCTTTATAACTGCGCTTTGCGGGCGTGAATAACGTCGCACAGCGTCTGATAACTTTTTGGTCTGCGCGACGCCTCCGCACTTATCCCCAATTCGCACACAGACATTCCATGGGGTTTTCCGCGAGTTATCCGCATGAGGTTGTGGATAGCGCAACTTGAGGGCCGAGCTTTGCCTGAACCGGAATCGCGACGTGTGCTGCCGATGAACTTTTGAAGGCGCCGTTCTTGAAGGCCGGGCTTAAAAAGGACGGTTTAAAAATTGGTCATCCTGAGGATTCGTCGCCGCACATCCGCTGCGGCCTACACTGCCGACCCGTTACCAGTCAAACGAAGCGTCGCAAAGTGTGGCAAAGCGCCCCAATATGAAGTACGGCGTTGTAGCCTTTGTGGGGCAAATGTTAGACTCAAGTCGCATTTTCCTGGCCCATCTCGTGACTAATCGATCCCGTACACATCTGACCGCATGGCTTGGCTTGATCGCCATGTGGCTCGTCGTGTTCGCGCCGATCGCGAGTCAGTTGATCGAACAGACCCGTTTGCACCAGGACGCTGTCGTTGCGTGCACGGAAATGAACATGGACGACATGCACATGTCCAACATGCAGATGGGCGACATGCACATGTGCTCCGCAGCGAGCCATGCCGCCGATACCGGCCATCACGCTTCGAGCGCGACGACCATGGCGGCATGCGGCTACTGCGACCTGCTCGGCTCCCACGCGGCCATGCCCGCGCTGGCGCCCGCCGCCGAGGCGGCGTACGTGCTCCTCACCTTCGCCGCAGCACCGGTCCTTTCCACACGATTCACGCCGATCGGCGCGTTTCCGAGCGGACGCCCGCGCGCACCTCCCGTCGTTTCCTGATTTCATCTGTTTGAGACAACCGCGATAAACGTGCGTCGTTGATGCAAACGACGACGCATGCGATTTCGCTCGTCCATCGATTTCAGGAATTAATATGTCTTACTTCGCACTGCGAAGCGCATGCGCTCGCCCACGCAAAACCGTGTGGTGCGCCACGCTCGGTATCCTTCCCTTTTCGCTGCTCGCGCCGTACGCGCACGCAGACAATCCGGCGAGCGAAATGACCCTGCCGGCCGTCACCGTGAACGCGACGAGCGATTCGTCCAGCGCCTCGAGCGTTACCCAGCCCGCCGTCGATCCCAACCTGCCCGCGTCCGTCGAGACCGTCACGCGCGAGCAGTTCAACAACTGGAGCGTCGTCAACAGCGAAGACACGCTGAAGTACCTGCCCAATCTCGCGGTACGCAAGCGCTTCACCGGCGACCAGAACTCCATCATCGCGGTGCGCGGCACGAGCAATACGCAAAGCGCGCGCGGCCTCGTGTATGCCGACGGCCTCTTGCTCAGCAACCTGCTCGGCAACAGCTATTCGTTTCCGCCGCGCTGGTCGATGGTGTATCCCGAGGAGATCCAGCAGGTCGACGTGATCTATGGGCCGTTCTCGGCGCTCTATCCCGGCAATTCGCTCGGCGCGACGGTCCTCATTTCGACGCGCATGCCGACGAAGTTCGAAGCCACCGCGGACGTGAAAGCGTTCACGCAGCACTTCAGCCTTTATGGCGTGAATCAGAACTTCAACGGCAGTCAGGCCACCGCGACGATCGGCGACAAGATCGGCAAGTTCTCGTACCGGCTCGGCGTCAATCACCTCGATAACACCAGCCAGCCGCTGAACTTCGCGACGACGGCGAAATCGTCGACGCCCGCGCGACCGGGCGACAAGGTGGTCAACGGCGCGTACTTCTACAACAACCAGAACAATGCGCCGACCGCGGTGCTCGGCGTGAGCGGCGAAGGCATCGAGCACACGGTTCAGGACCAGTTCACCCTGAAAACGCAATACGATTTCACGCCGACCGTGCAGGGCGCGTTCACGCTCGGCTACTGGCACCAGACCTACAACAGCCAGACCGCGTCGTTTCTCACCGACGAGAACGGCAATCCCGTGTACAGCGGCACGGTCAATATCGGCGGCAACCGCTACACGATCAAGGACCCGACCTTTGCGCCGAGTCTCGGCTACAGCGAGAACTGGCTGTACGGCCTGTCGTTGCGCACGCATCAAGCGACCGGCTGGAACGCGGAAGCGATAGCGTCTTACTACGACGTGTCCAACAGCGTCGCACGCACGGCCAACGTGGGCGGCCCGAACAATGGCGCGGGCGTCGTGACTTTCGGCGACGGCACCGGCTGGAAGACGCTCGACCTGAAGGCGACGTGGACGCCGCCATCGCCCGCAGCCGGGTTGCTCAATCACGCGCTGACTTTCGGCTATCACTACGACAACTATTTCGTTGACAACCGCACCTACAGCACGGCGAACTGGCGCGACGGCGCAGCGGGTTCATTCGCCAACTCGTTCAGCGGCAAAACGCAGACCCAGGCGCTGTACGCGCAGGATGCCTGGCGCTTCCTGCCGCGCTGGAAGGTCGTTGCCGGCCTGCGCTACGAGGACTGGAACGCGTATCGCGGCCAGCAGTCGATCGGTGCGACTGGACTGGCTTATCCCGAATCGAACCAGCAGCACGTGTCGCCGAAGGCCTCGATCTCCTTCGACGTGACCCAGGACCTCACGCTGCGCGCGTCGGTCGGGCGCGCGTACCGTTTCCCGACCGTCAGTGAGCTTTTCCAGGGGACGATCAACGGCTTCACGATCGTCAACAACAATCCGAACCTTCAGCCGGAAAACGATCTGTCGAAGGAGTTGAGCGCTGAATGGGCGCACTGGAACGGTCTGTGGCGCCTGTCGTTGTTCCAGGACGACGTGAAGAACGCGATCTTCAGCCAGACCGATACGACGGTGATCCCGAACGTCACCAATTTCCAGAACATCGGCAAGGTGCGCTCGCGCGGCGTGGAGGTGAGCTATCAAGGCCAGGACGTCGGCATTCACGGGCTCGACCTGATCGCGAGCGTCGCCTACACGCAATCGAAGATTCTGGCCAATGCGCAGAACCCCGCCAGCGTCGGCAAATACTTCTACCGGATTCCGCTGTTCCGCGCCGATCTCGCGGCGAGTTACCACATCGATGAGCGCTCAACGATGATGCTCGGCGTGCGTTATTCGGGCCGCCAGTACAACACGCTGACCAATACCGATTCGAATCCGAACGTGTTCGGCGGCACGAGCACCTATACGGTGGCCGACGCGAAGTACACGTTCAAGCCGACCCGATCGACTCAGCTTGCCGTTGGTATCGACAACCTCTTCGATGCGCGGTACTTCGTCTATCACCCGTATCCGGGACGCACGTACTACGTCCAGGCCAGGATCGGGATCTGATCGTGAGCAAGCCACTCTCCCTCACATCGCCCGGCTTGCCGGTGCAGGTGCGGCATGACGGGCAGAAGCAATACGCGCAGCTAAATCAACGCCCGCGGCAAAAGCGGCATATCGTGGGCGCTGCCGTGTTCGTCGGCGCGCTGCACGTTGCCCTGCTCGGCCTCGTCATGTCGGCGCGCGAACCGCAACGAGAAGCGATGCCGGTGCGCGTCGTCGCGGCGGAGCTCATCACGTCCGCGCCCGCCGCATCCGCGATGCCTGCGCCGGCCGTTCCGTTGCGCCCGCAACCACCCGCGCCTGCGCGGCAGACGAGCGCGCCGCGTCCGGTTGTGCAGCCGGTTGCGCATGCTGCCGCGCCCGTCGTGCACCAGCGCGTTACCGAACCGCAGCAGCAGCCGTTGCCTGCTGCAGCACCGGCTGCACCTGCCGTCGCGCCCGCACCGCCAACTTCGTCGGCTTCATCGGCTTCATCCGCTCAGCAAGCCGATGCTTCGCCAGCGGCGGCGCAAGCCGCTGCGGACGGCGACCCGACGCCGCGCGCCGTTGCGCAACTCGATTGCACGATTGCGAAACCCGCCTATCCGATGCTGTCGCGCCGCAGTCGAGAGTCGGGCACGGCGCTCGTCCAGTTGCGCGTCGACGTGAAGGGGCATGTCGATGCGGCGCATGTCGTCGCTTCAAGCGGCTACCCGAGACTCGATGCCGCCGCGCTCGACGCCGTACTGGCCAGCGCGTGCGCACCTTATAGAGAGCACGGCAAGGCCGTGCCAGCGACCGCCAAAGTGCCGGTCGTCTTCAATCTTTCCGAATAAAGGAGTTCCAGCATGCAGACTTATGGCTTGCATCATGTGTGGCAACAAGGCGATCCCGTCACGCGCGCGACTGCGCTGCTGCTTGCGTTCATGTCGATCGCGACCTGGACGGTGATTCTGCTCAAATCGATCGAGTTGCGTCAGATGGCGCGGCGTGCAGCACGCGCCGAGCAGCAGATCTGGGACGCCGACCTGAGCGGTTCCGGCGTGCCGGTCCTCGGCGAACCGGGTTCGCCGTTTCACGACGTTGCGGAAGCCGGGCGGCTCGCGCTGGCCCGTCACGAGGCGAGCCGGCATCGCCGGGGCGATCGTGCCGACGTGAGCGACTGGCTGACCCGCTGCCTGAAGGCCGCAACCGACGATGCGTCGGCATCGCTGCAGCGCGGGCTCGCACTGCTTGCGTCGATTGGTGCGATTGCGCCGTTCGTCGGCCTGTTCGGCACGGTGTGGGGCATTTATCACGCACTCGTCGCGATTGGCGCGAGCGGCGATGCGAGCCTCGACCAGGTGGCCGGTCCGATCGGCGAAACGCTCGTCATGACCGCGTTCGGCCTGTTCGTCGCGATTCCCGCCGTGGTCGGTTACAACGCGCTCACGCGCATGATGCGCGGCATCGTCGCCAGGCTGAACCGTTTCGGACACAACGTTCACACCGTGCTGCTGACCGGCCCTTCGGCGTCGGTCACGCGTCTCGATACTTCATCGGCGGAGAAGCAGGCATGATCGGCGATCACTCGAATGGCGACATGGATGGCGGGCTCGCTGCGGAAATCAACATGACGCCGCTCATCGACGTCATGCTCGTTTTGCTCGTCGTGTTCATGGTGACGCTGCCGGCCGTTCATCACGCGGCGAAGATCGCGCTGCCGCAAGCGAGCAGCCAGCGCGAAAACCTGCGCGTGCCGCACGTGGACATCATGGTCGATGCAGGCGGGCACGTTCGCTGGGATGGCCGGGCCACGACCGGGCCGTCGCTCGAAGCGGCGCTCGAAGCAGCGGCGAAACAGAGGCCGCAGCCCGAACTTCGCATCATCGCGGACCATATGGCGCGCTACGGCGAGGTCGCCAGGCTGCTCTCGCAGGCGAGCGCGGCGGGCGTTGCCAAAGTCGGCTTCGTCACCGATCCCGTTCCCTCGCATTGAGACGACCGACCATGCCGAATTTTTCACTGCGCACCCTGTTTGCAGGGCTTGTGTTGACGCTCGGATGCGTTGCGGCATCGGCGCATGACGCGAGCACGATGCCGACGATGCAGCATCAGGACGCTTCGTCAGCGCCGCAATGTGCGAACCACGCGCTGGAGTGCGCGAGCGTCGCGACGCCGTTCGTCGACGCGCACGGCAAGCTCTGGGTTGTCTGGTCGGCGGACGGCGCGGTCTCCATCGCCGCCTCCGACGACGCGGGCAAGCACTTCGGCGCGCCCGTCGTGATCGGCCAGCATGGCGCGCGGCTCGATGCGGGCGTCGAGTCGCATCCGCGGATCGCCATCGACCGCAACGGACGCATCGTCGTGGCCTACGGCGTGTTCAAGGACGACAACTGGAACGCCGAGGTGATGGTGTCGCACTCGGACGACGGCAAGACGTTCTCGCCGCCGCGCCCGATCTCGTCGAACCCGGCGAGCCAGCGATTCCCGGTCATCGGATTCGACGCGAACGATACGCTCTTCGCGGCGTGGCTCGACAAGCGCACGGTAGCTGCTGCGCGCGAGCACGGCACGCAGCAGCCCGGCGCGGCGCTCGCGTATGCGTGGTCCGACGACGCGGGCGCGACCTTCACGGGAGAAGCGATTGCCGAGGATCATATGTGCGAATGCTGCCGGATCGATTTCGGGCTCGACCGGGAGCAGCATCCGGTCGTCCTCTTTCGCAAGATCTACGGAACGAACGAGCGCGATCACGCGGTGATGTCGTTCGACGCCGCGCGCAAACCCACGGTCGCGCACCGCGTTGCGTTCGATCACTGGGCGATAGACGGTTGTCCGCATCACGGCCCCGCGTTGGCCGTATCGGCTGACGGAACGTGGCATGCCGCATGGCTCACGGCGGGCGAAGCGCGCCAGGGCCTTTTCTACGCGCGTTCGACCGACGAAGGGCAGAACTTTTCGGCGCCGCAGAGCGTGGGCGACGCGGCGCACCAGCCCGGGCGGCCGTCGCTGCTCGCGCAGGACAAGTCGGTATGGCTTGCGTGGAAGGAGTTCGATGGCCAGCACATTCTGGCGAAGGTGCGTCATTCGAGCGACGGCGGCGCGACGTGGTCCGCCGACCGCACGGTCGAAACGGCGGATGGCCAGAGCGACCGGCCGGTTCTCGTCGCCGATGCGAAGCACGTCTACCTGTCATGGCTCACCCGCGAGCATGGCTATCAATTGATCGCACTGGATCCATCATGAAGTTGAAGCACTCTCTGCGCACATTGTTCGGCACGACGGCTGCCGCGTTCATGCTGGCATGTTCGTCGCCTGGCGCGTTCGCAGCGCCGCCGCGCCCGTTCACGGCGCAAAGCTTCGCCGACATTCGCACGCATCATGCGGGCAAGCCGCTCATCGTTCATATCTGGGGGATGACGTGCAGCCCCTGCGTAGGCGAGTTGCCGAAGTGGGGCGAGTTCGTGCACGCGCATCGCGGCGCCAATGTCGTACTCGTACGCTTCGATCAGGCGCCGTCCGATGCGACCGAAGCGCGGCTCGCCCAGGCGGGCCTGAGCGGTGTCGAAAGCTGGGGCGTCCTGTCCGAGCCGGACGAGTATCTGCGCGCCAGCGTGCAGTCGAACTGGTTCGGCGACATGCCGAGAACGCTGCTCATCGCGCCGGACGGCACGGTGACGACGATTCGCGGCGTGGCGGATTCGCAAAAGGTCGCGGCATGGCTTGACTCGGTCCAGCCGGCTTCGCGGCATGCCGGGCGTTGAAGCGAGCTGAAGTGAACTGACGTGAGCTGAAGTGGGCTGACGACTGTTCAGCGCTACGTGGCCGGGTGCGCGGGAGGGCCTTTATTGGTATATCGATCGGTGATTAAATCACTCGCACTTGCAACGCTTTGGAATGTTCAGTGCGCGCGTTTAAATCAGGATTCCTGTGCAACAGCAATTGCACGCGCGTCATTTCTATCGAACGTGTAGAGGAGATGGATCGTGCAAACGGAAACTCCAGATTCTGCGATGGGCAATCACGCGCACATTGACGAGCGCGATCATGACTCCCCGGCCTTACGCGCCGCTTCGGCGAGACGAACACGATCGCAAGCGGGCGCGCTGCCACACGGCGACGCGTCACCGAGCGGACTGATCGCCTTCGATGAACACGGCGGCTCGCAGATCGAGCGTCCATTCGACGGTATTTCAGCCTTTACCGGCTAGCGGGCGCGATCAAAAGCCGACGCTGTACACCACAGGACATTTCCTCAAACAAGGCAACCAGCGGGCTCGATGCGCGCCCTGCGATTCTGCGTGATTCCCCGAATAAATTCGCATTCCTCAGGTATGGAGAAAATGATGGAGACAATGGCAGTTGCGACAACACAAATCATAAAGCTGCAAACCGGTTCCGGTGCGCCAGTTCAATCAATTCCCCTCCGAGGCAGATCGAATCCGTAGCGATACCCATCGATATGGATCGACCGGTTGTTGGCCGGAACGTTAATTGTTGGCTCGATGCTGTCGGGGCTGTCGAACATACTGGACGACCCAACGGCCACTGGAGCAACTGTCATCGGAGAGCACGATGAGAAAGGTCATTCCTGTTGCTGTGTTGCTGGGGGCGATGGCCCCTTTCGCGTCGGCGCAAACGAGCGTGGCGCTTTACGGCCGCATCGACGCCGGTTTCGAGTACCTGAACAACACGACGCCGTCGCCGGGCGAGTCCCGCACGCGCTGGAGAGCACAGGGCGGCAACTGGGGCACGAGCATGCTCGGCCTGCGTGGCACGGAGGATCTGGGTGGCGGACTCGCGACGCTGTTCACGCTGGAAACCGCTTTTCAGGTGATGAACGGTACGACCGGCGGCGGGCGGCTCTTTTCACGCCGCGCCTACGTTGGCCTGAAGGACGACCGGTGGGGTCAGTTGCAGGCTGGCCGCAACCTGTTCATCGACAGCGATGGCGTGTGGGAATTCGATCCGTTCGTGCAGCAGGCGGTGTCGTCGGCGTCGCTCGTGCGCGGGCGCAACTGGCAGCAGACCAGCAATAACGTCGAATATCACAGCCCGGTATGGCGCGGCTTCGACGTGCAGGCGCAATACGCATTCGGCAACCAGGCGAGCGGATTCAACTACGGGGCAGCGGGTGATTTCGGCCGCTCGAACGGCGTCATGCTGACGTACCACTCCCCGTATTTCGATCTGCGCGGCTTCTACGACGAATTGCGCGATTCGAATGGCCAATTCAGCAACATCTTCACGAGTTCGCGCGAATACTTCGTCGGCGGCAATCTGCGTCTTTCGCCGTTCACGATCCAGACAGCGTGGACGCACTATTCAGCGCCCGATACCCCGGCAGGCCTTGCCGACATCGCGGATCACTTCTGGCTCGGCGCAACCTGGCAGGCCACGCCGCGCTGGGCGGTGACGGGCGCGGGCTACTACGTTCGGGTGCGCGGCGGAGAGGGCAGCACAACGCACGATCCTGCCGGTCACGCCACGCTGTATGCGCTCGGCACGACCTACAACCTGAGCGCGCGCACCTTCCTGTACGGCACCGTGGGCTACGTGCGCAACGCGAGCCGCTCGGACTTCTCGGTGTTCGCCACGCCGCGTAGTGCGACGCCGACCACCAATCCGCTCATCGGCCAGTCACAGGTCACGACCTATGTCGGCGTGATGCACAAATTCTGATGCGCAAGCGCCGCGCGCGGTTCATCCGCGCGTTATCGCATGCGTGGGTTGCGCAGTCGCAGAGCGGGCGCTAGATAAGCCGCACGACAAGCGGCGCCGCAAGCACGGTGAAGGCGCCGCCAAGCACCATCGTTAAACTCGCCATCACGCCGTTTGGAACACCACGGTCGTGTGCGCGCACGGCGCCAGCCACCTGCGCGATGGCGCCCAACGTAGCGCCGTGCGCCTGCGCCGATTTCACTCTGAAAAGCACGAGCAACGCGTCTCCCAGCACGATCCCCGCCGTGCCGCTCGCGACCACAAACAAGGTGGTCAGATCGCGTGTTCCGGAAAGCTCATCTGAAACGGCGAAAGCAAACGGCATCGAGATCGAACGTGCCACGAGGCTGTGCTCGACGATTGCAGGCAAGTCGAACATTCGCGCGAGTACCACGGCGGAAACCATCGCAGTCGTTCCGGACACGATGGTGCCTACGAGCAGCACGGGCCACCAATGCCGAATGTAGTGACGGTGCTGGTAGACGGGAACTGCGAGCGCCAAAGTCAGCGGGCCGATCATCCAGACGAGCACATGCGTCGACTGCAGGTAGGCGTCGAACGGCACGTGTAGCAGCGAAAGACCGGCGATGAGAACGGCAGGCGCGAGAATCAGCGGCGAAGTCAAAACATTGCGCCAGGCCCGATGAATGCGGAGATTCAGCGCATAGACGGCCAACGTGACGGCGATGCCCGCAATGAGCGCCATCATGTCCGGCGCCTCTGAAGTGCGCGCGTGGCAAGCTCCACCGTAAACGACGTCGCGGCGGTGCAAATCACCGTGCCGCCGACGACGATCACAACGAGTGGCCACCAGTTCGCTTCGAGCAAGTCGCGCTGGCGCGCGACGGCAACCACGGGCGGAATGAGGAACAGCGCGCTTTGGGAGATGAGAAGACGTGCGCCGCTCTCGACGGCAGACACGGGAACAAGCCTCACGAACAGCGCCGCGAGAACGACGACAAAGCCGGTCAGCGCGGGGTTCACGGGCACGCCAAGCCACTTGCCCGCGAACGTCAAGCCGACGAATGCGGCAATCAGCCCGCCTGCCTGAAGCACACTCCTGATCCCGAACGCCGGGATGGTCGCTCGCGTCTGTGTCTGGGCTGTCATGGGATGGCTCGGCTTCAGGTCTTGGAGCGTCTATGCTATCTCCAATAATTCGCGCAATTCATGCATCTTTCGCGCTGAATCGGCGCTTCTACGTTATTCTGTTTCGCACGACATTAATCTGACGCGAAAAATATGTCTCTTGATCAATTCGACCGAAAAATCCTTGCAACGCTTCAGGTTGATGCGGCGCTTTCCATGGGCGAGTTGGGCGAGCGCGTCGGCCTCTCGCAGTCGCAGGCATGGCGGCGCGTCGAGAAACTCGAAAGAGACGGGGTGATCGTACGCAGAGTTGCGGTCCTGGACCGGGCAAAGCTTGGACTCAGTGTGCAGACGTTCACCGAGGTAAAGCTGAACAAACATAGCGAGCGCGCCGGGGAGAAATTCAGGGCGGCCGTCGAGCAATATCCCGAAGTCCTAGAGATCCACACCGTGCTGGGCGAATATGACTTTCTCCTGCGGATCGTCACGATTGACCTCAATGCGTACAGCCGGCTTCTGGCGGACCGGCTGTCGCCCCTTCCGATGGTGCAGGAAGTGCGTACCCTGATCAGTCTTTCGGGCGACGCCGGCAGCCGTCCTTTGCCGGTATTCCTTGCGCCGTAGGCTGGCCGGCACCACCGCCGGCCACGCGCCTCGGCTTGCCTCGCTTCTTGCTTTGCTCGTTGCTTCGATTTCAGACAGAAAACTCTTCGAATGCATTCAGCGCATGGGTGGCGTACATCATCGACGGGCCACCGCCCATATAGACCGCCGTCGCCAGCACGTCTTCGAGTTCCGCTCTCGTCATGCCGAGCTTGACCAGCGCCTGAACATGGAAACCGATGCAATCGTCGCACCGGCCGGCAATCGCAATGCCGAGCGCCACGTATTCGCGCGTTTTCTTGTCCAGCGCACTATCCTTCGTACCGGCAACCGCCAACTGGCTAAATGCGTTCATCAGGTCCGGCTGCGTTTGACGCATCGCTCGCATCTGGCTGGAGACTGCATGCGTGATGTCTTTAAAACTGGAAGTGCCGCTCATCTTTGTTTCCCCAATTATCAAAGGTTTTAAAGCCCGCGCCGAAAACGAAAACAGAGTGAACCGTCGGGTGCGGCACGATCAATTCATGCACGCATATTATATTAAAATACATATCGTTGCACGATAGAGTGAGTGCTCCAATCGCGGCGTCAAGTAACCGGCCTTGCCGTGCCGTTATTCCGGCAGTCCCGCTTTGCGTAGACCGTCGGCCATGGTGGCGAGATTCTCCGGCCGATGGATCGGAAACCAATCCGTGATGTTCGAGAGACGCAACTCCGGGGACAACTGGCGCAAATGATCCATCGCGTGCTGCGCTTCGGTCATCCGTCCGGCAAGCGCATGGCTCGACGCGAGGACGGCGGCGACCAGCAGGAAACTCGGCAACTCCCGAAACGCCTTCTCCGCCAATGACGACGCCGTATCGAACTGCCCCATGAAAAGATGCGCGGTCGCCATTCCGGCCTGCATTCTGTATAGCTCCGGGTCGAGGGGGCTCAGGCGCATCGCGTGCGTAAAGCGCTCGATTGCGACATCGGTTTCGCCGTGCCAGAGCATGAGGAATGCGCCGAGAAACCACGCTGCCGCCAGGTTCGGGTTGAGCGCGAGTGCCTTGTCCAGCAAGGTGATGCCGCCCTGGAGGTCGCCGGCAAGATGGGCGAGCGTATGGCCGCTTCTCGTGAGCGCGACTGCATCGCCCTTGCCCAATTCCGCCGCCCTGCGCGCCAGCCGTGCACCCTCTGCCGCCTCGTGCGGGCGATCCGCCATCCAGTCATTGACCTTGCGCCAGCAATAACACCACGCCGCCATCGCATAGGCCGACGCAAAATCCTCGTCGAACTCGATGGCTTTCTGAAAAAGCGCTAGCGCCTGGTCGATAGTCTCGTGGGTGCCGTGATGCAACCTGGCCATGCCGCGCAGATAGTAGTCATAGGCGTCGAGGCTTTCGGTCGGTTTGTTCCGCGCGCGTTGAATTTCCGCTTGCTCCAGTTGCGGAACGATTGCACCGACCACGCTCTCCGCAATGTGGTCCTGCAGTTCGAAGATGTCTCCCAGCACACCTTCGAAGCGGCCTGCCCAGTGAAGCGTCCCGGTTGTCGCATCGATCAGCTGTCCGGTAATGCGCACACGCTTGTTCACGTTGCGCCAACTACCTTCCAGCACGTAACGAACGCCCAACTCGCGGCCAACCTGCTTCGCGTCCACCGCGCGTGACTTGTAGGTAAAGCTCGAGTTGCGCGAGACGACGAACAGCCAGCGGTACTGCGACAACGCCGTGATGATGTCCTCGACCACGCCGTCGACCAGATAGTCCTGCTCCCGGTCCCCGCTCAAGTTTACGAACGGCAAGACGGCAACCGATGGTTTCGCGGGGAGGACCGGCGCGAGTGCGCAGGCTTGCGGCGGCGCGTCAGACCCGTCACTGGAAAGGCAGTCGCCATCCACGGATCCCGTTTCCCGCAAGTCGGCGACAAACCGGAAGCCCTTGCGCGGGACCGTTCGAATCAGACGTTGCTCCTCACCGCTATCGCCGACGGCCTTGCGCACGACGTTGATATGGCTGGCCAGTGTCGATTCCGAAACGATCCGGCCGCCCCACACCGCGTCGATCAGATCGTCCCGACTGACGACACGCTCGCGGTTCTGCGCGAGGTAGACCAGCAGATCGAAGACCCGCGGCGCGGTTGCCACCAGCTGTGAAGCTCGCGTGAGTTCGCGTCGATCCAGGTCGAGCTCGCAGTCCTCGAACACCAATCGCATGCATTGCTCCTCGCTTCGTGCCCGCGTATTTCTGGACGAATAACCAGGCCAAATCCAAGGAAAACCCAAAGGCTCGGCAATGTCTCCGCACCGCCTGACCGGCACACTGCACACATCGATTGCAGCAGTGACCCTCAACCCGGCTTCAAGGAGCGGAACATGAAAATCGTTGTTATCGGCGGTAGCGGTCTGATCGGATCGAACATTGTAAAGCGGCTACGCGTGAACGGTCATGAGGTTGTGGCGGCATCGCCGAGCACGGGCGTGAACACCCTCACCGGGCAGGGGCTGGCCGAAGCACTGGCTGGTGCGCACGCCGTTGTCGACGTGGCGAATTCGCCGTCGTTCGAAGACCGCGCGGTGCTGGAATTCTTCGAGACGTCCGGCCGGAATCTGCTTGCCGCCGAAGCGGCCGCGGGCGTGGAGCATCACCTCGCGCTTTCTATCGCTGGCAGCGATCGTCTCCCCGAAAGCGGCTATCTCCGGGCCAAAGTCGCTCAGGAGAAGTTGATCACGGCATCGAAGATTCCATACACGATCTTGCGCGCGACGCAGTTCTTCGAATTCGTCGGCGGCATTATCGACGCGGGTGACGACAACGGCACGATCCACCTGTCGCCCGCGCTGATTCAGCCCGTCGCATCGGACGACGTCTCTGCCTTGCTGGCCGATCTCGCGGTCGGGGCGCCGACCAATGGTTATGTCGAGATAGGCGGACCCGATCGCTTTCCGCTCGACGAACTGGCGCGCAAGTTTCTTGCCGCGCATGGCGACAAGCGGCCTGTGGTCGCCGATGTGCACGCGCGCTACTTCGGCACCGAGCTGGACGATTCGTCGCTCGTTGCGCACGACAACGCCCGCATCGGGCCCACGCGTTTCCTGAACTGGCTGAACGGGTCGCTGGGACGCGGGTGATCCCGTCGGCCCGTGAACTGCGCCTATTCACTTCTCTTTTTTTCACACTGAGGATCTGTGATGACCCAACGCATCGATTACCAGAAGCAATCCCCCGAGCTGTTCAAGAAGTTCGTCGAATTCAGCCTTGCGCTCAAGCATTCCGCCGTCGAGGAGTCGATTCGTCATCTTGTCGATATTCGCGCATCGCAGATCAACGGCTGCGCTTTCTGTGTGGATATGCACGTCAAGGAAGCCACGATTCATGGCGAACGGCCGTTGCGCTTGCATCATGTCGCGATCTGGCGCGAGTCGACGCTGTTCAGCCCGCGCGAGCGCGCGGCGCTGGCGTGGACCGAGGCGCTGACAAGGATTCCGGAGCACGGCGTGCCGGACGAAATCTATGATCGGGTGCGCACGCAACTGTCCGGGAAGGAATTGTCCGATCTGACTTTCCAGGTGATGTCGATTAACGCCTGGAATCGCGTCAACGTGGGTTTCCGGGTTGCGCCCGGCACCTATGACAAGGCATTCGGCATCGACAAATCCGGCCTGGCCTGATCAGGCGGCGACGCAGCCGCGCAACGCGCTGCGTCGCCGAAATTCATTCACGGCCGCCCTGCGCGGATCGACAACGAGGAACATGTCATGACCTTTTCCAGAGCCTTTGCCATGCTGCTGCTGTTGGGCGCCGGGACTGTTGGCGCACAGCAGGCGCCGCCCTCGACACCCGTGACACAGGTAACACCGCTGATGACCAGGGCGCTCGCGGACTATCCCGGCAAGGAAGCGGTGGTTCTCACGGTGGAGTACCCGCCGGGCGGATCGGATCCCGTGCATCGGCACAATGCGCACGCATTCGTCTATGTGCTGCAGGGATCGATTGTGATGGGCGTGCGCGGCGGCAAACCCGTTACGCTGACGCCAGGCCAGACCTTTTACGAAGGCCCTGACGATGTACACACGGTTGGACGCAACGCCAGTCTTACCGAACCCGCAAAGTTTTTGGTGTTCCTGTTGAAGAGTCGCGGCGAGCCTGTTTTGACGCCAGTGCATTGAGGTCAGTTATCCGGGTCGCACGGTTGCTCTTATTCTGGTGATCTGTGCCAATAGAAAAGACCCATAAGTTTCTCAACTTATGGGTCCGTTTTTCTCGGGTCATGCGTTTATCTACACCACCCCTCATGTACGTTTTCAAAGAAAGTGAAAATCTAGTCCGTTGAAAATCAAGGCATTTTGCACGTTTGTGCAAACGCAAGCGCGCTCACGTTTGCACAAAACGTGAAAATTTCCCACAATATTCTCATATTTCGCGAAAATTTCCGCGAGCAGGCTCCGCACTGTAGCAGTTCATAGCCGTGCCGGATTGGCACATCCATCAGCTCCAGCCTGTCTGACAGAATTACGTCCCAAGCTGTCATTTCGATTGCTGCAACGCAACTGCCGCGATATGGCTATCTGGCCGGGCTCAGTCGGACGTACGCCGTGGAGCCCGCTCGGCTCGCTTGTTTTTTAAGCACATCAAATGCGCGCTTGGCTTCGCAGACTTTCGATGGCTGACTTGATTGCTGTTAATTTGCACTGAATCCTGACCCACGATTTGCGTCGAATTCTGACCCACTCGTTGGACCAGCTTTGCGGGTTATTCGGTGGGTATCTGGGTCTTCTTTCTCTCCTTTTTTGACTGCGTTGTGCTGTTTCTGAAACGGTAGCTGTCGTTGCCTGTTTCTACAATGTGGCAGTGATGCGTGAGCCGGTCGAGCAGCGCGGTCGTCATCTTTGCATCGCCAAACACACTGGCCCACTCGGCGAAGCTCAGATTGGTGGTGATGATGATGCTGGTTCGTTCATAGAGCTTGCTGAGCAGGTGGAACAGCAGCACACCGCCGGTCTGGCTGAAGGGCAGATAGCCGAGTTCGTCGAGCACAACGAGATCGGCATACACGAGCCGTGTTGCGAGTTGTCCTGGCTTGCCCACCAGCTTCTCCTGTTCAAGTGCATTGACCAGCTCGATGGTGGAGAAGAAGCGCACGCGACGACGATGGTGTTCGAGGGCCTGCACACCGATCGCGGTTGCCAGATGAGTCTTTCCTGTGCCGGGCCCGCCCACCAGAACGATGTTGTGCGCTGAGTCGATAAACTCGCACTGATACAGCTGCCGCACCAGCGCTTCGTTGGCGTCGCTGCAACTGAAGTCGAAGCCGCCGATGTCGCGATACGCCGGGAAGCGTCCTGCAGCGCAAACCGGGGGCGCTTCGCAATGGCGCACCCTTCACCTGGCCTTCGGCGACGAAGACGAGCTTTGCAGCGTAGACGCGCAGGCTGATGGGCCGGTTGGCGAACGACGCCGGCACGCTGTAGCGGTTGCGCTCGAAGTTCACGAGACAGGTTGGCGAGACGCGTTTGGTGTGTTCAACGAAGCCATCGAACGGCTGGCCCACCGGCATCAGGTGCGGTCGCTCGGCAGACCACGCATCCCATATCGTTGTGTCCTGCTCCGGGTGACGTGTCTGCTGCCACAGCAGCACGCACTGGTCGGCCAGCCAGTCGTTGAGCGCGGCGAGCGAACCGAACGTCGGTGCCTTCTGCCAGAGCCGGCGACGACTGTCCTGGACGTTCTTCTCGATCTGCCCCTTCTCCCAGCCGGAAGCGACATTGCAGAACTCGGCGTCAAACAGGTAGTGGCTCACCATCGCGCTGAACCGTGCGTTGACCTCGCGCACCTTGCCCGGGCGCACCCTGTCCACGGCGGTCTTCATGTTGTCATAGATGCCGCGGCGTGGAATGCCGCCCCAGGTCACGAACGCGTGATGATGCGCGTCGAACAGCATCTCGTGGGTCTGCAGCAGGTAGGCACGCAGGAAGAAGGCGCGGCTGTGGCTGAGCTTGAGCTGCGCGACCTGCAGCTTGGTGCGCTCGCCGTTGATGACGGCCCAGTCTTCGCTCCAGTCGAACTGGAACGCCTCGCCAGCGGCAAACCGGAGTGGAACAAACGTCCCGCGCCCGGTCGTCTTCGCCTGTTCGTGCTGTTCCTGTCGCCAGCGCCGGGCAAACGCCGCCACACGGTCATAGGAGCCGGTGAAGCCCAGTGCGCACAGGTCCGCGTGGATCTGCCTGAGGGTTCTGCGCTGTTTGCGGGGCCGGTTTGCTTCGGTCTTGAGCCAGCCTGCGAGCTTTGCAGCAAACCCATCGAGCTTGCTGGGGCTGTGGCGCACGGGATAGGCGGGTAGCACGGTGCCGGCCCGTATGTAACGCCTGACCGTGTTTCTGGACACGCCCAGTCGTTTGGCAATCTCGCGTAACGAGACACGATCGCGAAAGTGCCAGCGTCGGATGATGCTCAATATAGCCACGTCGATCACTCCGTTCCCCCGCCCGTTGCCGAGCAGGTCAGTGTTCTACGTGGGTCAATATTCGATGCAAATTACTGCGCAGGGTGGGTCAGGATTCAGTGCAAATCAACATTCAAGACGTCCACAGCCTTCGTATAGCGGTCAATTAGGTCCGCGTCATCGAGAACGGCCTGTTTTCCCTTCGCAATCTCGGCATCGAGATTGAAATATTCGGCTGAGCGATACCCGACGTGAAACGATAGAACCGTACCCTTCCAGTTCTCGTATTTGTAAATCTCGAAACTGTTCAGCGGCTCGACCCATCCGCGCATCTGGTCAACGTAGAAAGCCACAAAGTAGTGCTCCGGCGAGGGCACTTCGTGAATCCACGGTTCCTTCCTCCGCGGCAGCTTCGCGCCAAACCCGACCAACGAGGCGAACTTCTTCTCGAACTCGTCGCTGCCCACCTCGTAGGACGTCCACAAACCATCGTCCGCTCGTATCCGCCACTCGTCGCGGTGCCGAGTTACGTAGTGTTCACGCCCGCCGAGCTCGAACTTCAGCAGCGCACGAACATCGAAATTCTTCCAGTCCGTGTCGAACGCCATATCGCACCCTAGTGTCCATAGCGGTAGGCGTGCGAGCGTAGATTTGCCGATAGAGTTATCCGCGCCCGTTATCAGGTTTAAGCCGGCTTCGAACCCGAATCGTCCGGCGAGCTTTCGGGTAGTCGACTGCACGTAGAGGGTCCTGAATATCAATGCGCTCATGGGCTTTCGTACGCAAATTTCTTACGAGCAGTTTGTAGTTGGGTAATCCCATATCACTATGACCTGAGATACTCGATTATGTAGGCGGCGGCGCGGCTCTCTCGGTCTCTGAGATGCTCGGTGACGACAGGCGCGCAGGTGTTGACCAAGCTATCCAGCGTCTGTCGGCACAGTACCGCTTCGAGCGTCGACAGGTGCTCGCGTATTGAGTCTCGGACTTGCACCTGAACCAGCGCTCCTCCGGCCAGCGTGTTGAGCAAGTAGGTACGAGCGCGCTCCCGAAGCCTTTTTACGTCACGCGTCAGAAACCCCAGCTCGCGGACCTGTGAATCAAAGTCGTTGATGAGTTCGTCGGTGGACGCCGTCGACGAGTATTGCGCGAACAGTGCTTCAACGCGGTCGGCCGTTAGGCCCTTCCGCATGACAAGCTGGTCCCAGTCGGAATAGTCCCAAGCAATCTCGCCCTTGCGCCGTAACTCGTCGGTGAGCACGACATATATCTGAGTGCTGTTGCTGTGCTGGTTTGGATTGCGCTCAGTGAGCAGGTCGGAGATTAGACCTATGACAGCGTGGCGCGTGGAACGCGTGTCGAGCGAAGGTTCGCGGAAATGCAGCTTCTCGAGAGGAACGCTAGCGTTCAGCTCTGTCTGCAAAGACTCGCGGATAACGGTGGCGGTCTTTTCTTCCAGTTCGCTGAAAGGTATCTCTTCTAGGCGAAATCCGGAGGTCTTCAACTTAAGCGAAAAACCACGAGTCGCCACTAAGCCCAATTTTTGGACGCGCTCGGCAATATCCTTCGCCGCGATACTGGACAGCATTTTGCCGAGAATGGAGTTCTTGGCTCCCGACCGCTTAATTAAAGCCTGTGAACTGTATCCGCTCTTCCCACCGGCCTTGACCTGACAGAAGATAAAACTCGTTTCCTCTGCATCTAATGACGTCCCGAAAACCACGTCCTCATGTAGCTCGACGAAGACAATGCTCGCCTCACCTCGATGATGGAGTTCAAGGAACTCATGCAGCGCCCAGTCATACTGATAGCTGAATCGGTCCGCAGTCACCGCCCCCGCCGTCTCACGCTGTGGTGAAAAAAGCGGGTTCGGAGATTTAGCTCCCGAAGGAGCCAGCGGGGATTGCGACCCGGTCGATTTTAGGTCTCTCACGTCTAAGGGCGGCGCTTTTTAGTTGCCCCATTATAACCAGCGTATGCAGCATCATCGATACGCATCTCTGATTAGAAGGGCCGCGCCGTGATATTGAACCGCTCGTCGCGAGCTGTGCAGAACGTATTCCGTGCGGCTGGGAGGTGTCGAAATATGCGATTTGAATCCTGAAGCTTCCGGCTGGAGTCCGAAAATACGTCCCTCGCCGTCCCGCCCAAACGCGTTTTGAAGAGCTGAACAATCTCGCACTTTCGTGACTGTGACAGAAGTTCCAGCCAAGTACGAAATTTTCCAATGCTGTAAGCGTCTGTTTTTAAATGGTTTCTTTGCAGCCCAAAGTAAAATTTGCGCGACACAGTCACATGGTCCTACTATTATAAATAGCGCTGTGTGACAGGGACACTCCGAGCATGACCGACGACTTGCACGACTTCTTGGTGAAAGAAGGCCCCCAGCTCAGTGGGAGCGTTGCACTTGGCCTCGCGAGCTGGCTTGGCATCACACCGGCGGCAGCACGGAAGAAAATCGAGCGCCGAAGCGCGGAGGTACGCGCGCTGACTATCCCCTTCGCGCGTCGCGCAAGATTTCTGTATGCGGCCAGCCAATATGGCAGCGATAGATTTTGGGCCCGGCTAGCTCAAGCGTTTGAAGAAGGCAATGGTGTTGATTTGCACGGAATCCTGACCCACGAATTGCATTGAATTCTGACCCACCCGTTGGACCAGCTTTACGGGTTATTCGGTGGGTATCTGGGTCTTCTTTCTCTCCTTCTTTGGCTG
>NZ_SCRP01000018.1 GCF_004298475.1 Paraburkholderia sp.
CCAACCCCATCACGCAGGTGCCTGTCGACCAGCTTCTGTTTGAACCGCTCATCGTACTTCGTCATGAAAAACACCCCAAAGGCTGGATCGGCGTCCAACTTTTGGGGTGCAGTTCACAGGACGGCTTTTGCGTATTCAAGCTTCAGACCGCAGCAAAAACCAGCGGCCTGAAGCTTCGTGCAACTCAACGATCGAGGAAAGGCCGAAGCTTGTCGGCCCGGCTCGGGTGCATCAGCTTGCGCATCGCTTTGCTTTCGATCTGACGAATACGCTCGCGCGTCACGTCGAACTGCTTGCCCACTTCTTCGAGCGTGTGATCCGACGTCGTATCGATGCCGTAACGCATACGCAGCACCTTCGCTTCGCGCGGCGACAGCGCCTTGAGCGCCTCGTCGATGGCGGCACGCATGTTCGCGTGAATCGCCGCATCGGCCGGCGAGCTCGACGCTGCGTCCTCGATCATGTCGCCGAGTGTCGCGTCGCCGTCGTCGCCCACCGGGCTTTCCAGCGAAACCGGCTGCTTTGCGATCTTGAGGATGCCGCGCACCTTCTCTTCGGTCATGCCCATGCGCGCGGCGAGATCCGCCGGATGCGCTTCCAGGCCCGTTTGCTGCAGGATCTCGCGCGAAATGCGGTTCAGTTTGTTGATCGTTTCGATCATGTGAACCGGCACGCGGATCGTGCGCGCCTGGTCGGCGAGCGCACGTGTCACGGCCTGGCGCACCCACCACGTCGCGTACGTCGAGAACTTCCAGCCACGGCGATATTCGAACTTGTCCACGGCCTTCATGAGGCCGATGTTGCCTTCCTGGATCAAGTCGAGGAACTGCATCCCGCGATTCACGTATTTCTTCGCAATCGAGATCACAAGGCGCAGATTGGCTTTCACCATCTCGCCCTTTGCCTGACGCATCTTCGATTCGGCAACCGTCATACGGCGATTGATCGCCTTGATCTGCTGCAGCGAGAGCGATGCACTCGCTTCGATTTCGGCGAGCTTCGCCTGTTCGGCTTGAATGGCCGGCAGGCTGCGCGTCATCGCGGCGCCGTACTTGCTCGACTTCGCAGCCGTGCGGACAGCCCAGTCGAAATCGGTTTCGTTGCCTGGGAACTGTTCGACGAATGCCTCGCGCGGCATGCCGCAGCGGTCGACGACGATCGTCAGCACATTGCGCTCGATTGCGCGGATCTGCGCGACCTGCGCCTGGAGCAGCGTGCACAGGCGATCGATCGTGCGGGCCGTGAAGCGGATCGGCGCGAGTTCGCGCTGGATCTCTTCACAGATCGCCATTTCGGCAGCCGAGGCACGCGCGTCCGAATCGGTCGTGCAGGCCATCTGCTCGAAGAGTGCACGCACGCGCGCGAAAATCGCGAGGCTGTTCGCCTTCAGCAGTTCGAGTTGCGCTTCGTTCGCCTTGCTCGCATCGGCTTCACTTTCGTCTTCATCGTCGCTGTCGCTTTCGTCGGCGTCGTCGGCTTGCGCCTCGATCTCGTCGCTGTCGTCGGCGTCGGCCATCGCGGCCTCCTGCGGCGGCTCGTCGCTGCCGATGCCATCGACCAGTTCGTCGATGCGCAGCTCTTCGGCGGCGACGCGATCGGCGTCAGCCAGAATCGTCGCGACGATCGACGGGCACGCCGCAATCGCCTGGATCATCTCCTGGAGGCCATCTTCGATTCGCTTAGCGACTTCGATTTCGCCAGCGCGCGTCAGCAGTTCGCTCGAGCCCATTTCGCGCATGTACATGCGCACCGGGTCGGTCGTGCGGCCGAATTCCGAATCGACGGTCGAGAGCGCGACTTCGACTTCCTCGTCTGCTTCGTCGTCGATTTGCGCATCGGCGCGGGTTTCTTCGTTCAGCAGCAGCGTGTCGGCGTCCGGCGCCTGCTCGTAGACCTGCACGCCCATGTCGTTGAACGTGGCAACGATCGTTTCGAGCGCGGCCGTCTGCGCGAAGTTATCGGGCAGATGGTCGTTGATGTCGGCGTGCGTGAGGTAGCCGCGTTCGCGGCCGAGCTTGATCAGCGCCCGCATTTGATGCTGACGCTTTTCGAGTTGCGAGCCGGCGTCCAGTTGAGTCGTATCGCCGGTCTTGTCTTTCGATCCACGGCGAGCAGGGCGGGCAGACGCGGTCAGCACGTCGTCCCGGTCATGGCTTGTCAATACGTTCTCCTTGAAGCGGGGCCTGACAAGGGCAAAAGAGTCACGCGCCAGCGTTGTGAAGTTCTGGCGATGACGAACTTGCAGGGGAAATGGGCGGGGGCGAATGCCGTTCCGCCGAGGGAGCGCCAAACGCGCGTGCCAGACGCGCGCGCGTTAAGCGCGTACGAATGGCAGCCTGAATATTCGTGCAATGCAGAAAGATCGCGTATGGTAGTGCGTTACGCCATGCGAGGCAACCTGAATCGTCGTCAGTAATGCACAGTTGCGTGCCGTGACAGGGTCAAATTACAACGCCTGCTTGATGGCGTCGCACCACGAGCGATTTCCGACTCGAATGGCGCAATTAATTGGAGTGGCGAGTCTGAATCGTCGAACCAATTTGCGCTGCGGCTTATTCCGGGAATCCGGCGCGGCATGGTGACCTGCCGTCGAAACCTTCCCGCATAAGGTTGCCTTTCGTCGCTCGATAGCGAATGGCGAACATATGATGAACGCGTTTGTCCGCGGACTGGTTGACCGCCGGTTCCTGGAGCGCCATGCAGTCAAGCGCAGCGTGTTTGTCATCTGTGATGCGTCGAATACGGCGCTTGCGATACCGGCGAGTGCTGGCTGATCGAATGCGTCATACGAAGCGTGCGCCGCGCGCCTGCGCGATCGGTCCCTCGGAAACCCCTTAGGGCATTGCGATAGAGCGATAACTGTCCAGCCGGATGGCATCGGGCGCAGTATCGCAGCCGATATTCGCGCAGCTCACGTCAACCCGGAACGGCGCTTCGGCCCGCGTGGAACTGGCCGGCTTGAGCCGGATTCGCTCATTCGTCTGCGTAACGTTGCGTTGCGCTAGAACAAATTCCGGTGGCGTGCACGCGGTGCGCGTGAGAACAGTCGATCACCGCAGCGGCAAGAAGGATAAGCGAGGGTTACGGCAGTTCGTCGAACTGCGGCAAGGAATCGGTGATCTCGTACCAGGGCGCCTTCGAGCCGACAAAAATGTGCGCGCCCGGACGGATCGCCGGGCTGTCGACCAGCGTGCCCAGCGTCACGTGAACCCAGGCGCTTTCACGCACGACGGAGAAGAGCAGCGACCCGCATTGCGCGCAGTGGACGTCGTGGCAGGCATGCGCATCGCCAAACGTCAGCACGTGTTCTGCGCCTTGCGTGACGGCCAGTTTCTGGCGCTCGATACCGCCAAAGGGCTTGAATGCAGACCCCGTGGCTCGCCGGCATTTCGAGCAGTGGCAATTGAGCGCATAGACGAACGCGTCGTCCACGGCGTAATGAACCGCGCCGCACAGGCATCGTCCGCGCAGCCGCGTTGCAACGTTTCCGGATGGGGCGGTTGTCATCGTTGCTCCCGGACAGGATTGGCACTCGACCGTGCGCTCACGTGACGTGAGTCGCGAGTGCCTAAGGTAACGGGATTTGGGAGATTGCGCTCCTGCTGGCCGTTTCGCGGCGCGCTGCGCAGGGTTTTATCGGCCGCAATACGCGCTTCCTGCAGGATTTACGTACCAGCCAGGTGTCGCGCAGCGTGTATTGCTCCCATAGTGCGTTACCTTTGCGTGGTGCGCCACTGCGCAGCAGGCGACCTGTCTGTTCAACGCGTGCCCACCGCGCCCATCTTCGGGCGCACGACGCTCATCGCGGGCGTCCGCTCATCTCCTTCAGCCCCTCGATCACGACGAGCAACGCGCGGCCATGCTCTTCTGAGCCGTCCCACGCCTCGACGATCGCGTTGCGCAGCAATTCGTTATAGGCAACGGCGTGCCTTGCGGCGGACGGTGACTTCACGCCGTAGAAACTGCATAGCTTATTGAATGACGCGCTCCGGCGCAGCCGTCGGCCGTTCGAGAGCCGAAGTCTCGATACGGTGGGCTGGCTGACGCCGGAAAGCCGCGCTATTTCGCTGGATGAGCGGGTATCCGCCGTCAGCTGCATCAATAGCTCATGCACGGGAAAATGTGTGTCCGGGGCTTCCATGTCATGCATTATATCTATACAGTAACGTTTATTGAATTATCTGTCGAAATGAACAGATAGAAGCATTCCGAGGAAGTCGATGGCACTGAAACACCTACCGCCCGCGTTTTGCTGGTCCCGAATCGGGGCGGAATCCGGCGAAGATCTCGCTACGCTCATTGTTCGCAAGGAGTGGGAGCGGCGTCTGGGCGGCGGGCGTTTCCTGTGGGGCATCAGTCAGTCGCTTGGCAATAGCGCACAGATCGCGGCGCTGCGCACCGGCTCGCTGCTCGCGCTGTTTTCGCCCGCGGCCAGCCGTGCGCGCGCGCCGGAGCGCAAGCGCGAAGATGCGCTGGTGTGGAACGCCTGGGTCGATGTGAACGGACAGGTGCGGCAGTTGCCGCCGCATGTGTTTGTCGCGAGCCGCGCAACTTATCCTTCAGGCCGCGCGCGCGAGCAGCATTACGCGCTGGTGTGCGCGTCGCCCACGGAACTCAGCATCGGCAGCAGCCTGAAGGCGCATCCCGAGCGCCTGCGCAGCGTGAGCACGGGCAAGGTGCCGAGCGCTTCGCAGGCCACCGTCGTGGTGGACCGCGTGGAGCCTGTCGGCGAGCTGGCCGGTAAGAGCTATCCGATTGCACTGGCGGTCGAACTCGAAGCACCGTATGCCGTGCGACTCACACAGCCCACACTCGTGAAGGCACGCGAGCTTGCCGCGATACACGAGGCCGTGCGCGATGGCGACTTCGAGGCGTATGCCGCGCTCACGCAACGTCTGCGCAGCCAGTCGGCCGCGCAGCAGGCGCGCGGCGTGACGCGCGATCTCTTCGATATGCCGCCCGCGGATACCGTGGCGCCGGTCCGGCGCGGCGGCGCACGTCCGCACAGCCGCAGCGTTGCGCGCATCGCGGACTGGACGCAATTAACGATGGAACTTTTCCATGGCGATCATCACACGTTCACAAGAAGCCGAGGCCGCGCGGCGCTTCGTTGAGGCGAGCCGCAACGTCGATCTGGCCTTTCGTGCCGTTCGCGGTGAGCAAGTCGCAAAAGCATCGGTGATGACCCGCGGGGCCGCACAGTCCCGTCTGGAGCGCGCGCTCGACGAACTCGCACGGGCCGAGGCGCTGTTCGATTCGGCGATCCGCGTGCAGGGGCGCAGTCATCAGCCGGGTCATATGGACATCTGATTAAAGCGGGCCGCAATGACACGCGAAGCCGCCCGGACCAGCGTGGCCCCCATGGCGATGGCGGCGCTCGAACAGCGTCTTGCTATCGCCGTTTTGTGATGAAGGATGGGATCTGGCGGTTCGGTCTCGATCCCGAGGACGCGTCCGCGTTTCTTGTGCCCTACGGTTGGTGCGTGATCGAAGCGCCAGCGCCCGAAACACGCGCGCAGCGCCATGTCGAGCCGACGGGCCGCGCGCTCACCTGCATGCCGATCGGGCGATCGGTCTACGCAGAACACCTTTGATGGCGCGGCGGCCCTCGCCGCGTTACTTCACTGTGAATGTGAAGTGTCCTTGCGTGCGGTGCCCATCCGCCGCGACGGCCGCCCATGCAACGTTATAGACGCCCGGCGTAAGCGGATTCAAGCCCACGGACATGTGCTTCCTGCTCGACGCATCGACCACGGCCTTGCCGCTCGTGACGGCCTTGCCTTGCGCGTCGGTCACGGTGATCGAACTGAATACGGGTTCGAGTGCGTCGTCGAAGTCGATCGCCACGTCCTTTTGCGTCGTCGTGACGGTTGCGCCCGCAGCGGGCGCCTCGTGAGTCGGATAGGCGTGCGCATGGGCAAGCTGGCAGGCGGCGATCAGGAGTGCTGCAGCGGCAGCGCGTGCGGTGGTTTGCAGTTTCATTTGTTGTGTCCTGCGCTTAAAAGAGGGGTTTGCCGAGCGAATTCGGGAACATGTCGTCGAAGTACAGATGTGCCTGGACCAGCACGCCCACATGAGTGCCCGTTGCGCGGTTCACCGGAATCTGCGCTTCGATGCCGAATTGGCCATAGCGGTTAAGCCAGATCAGGCCGGGGTTGATCGTACCCGTCGTATGGCCCGCACAGTCGCCCGCGGTGCAGGTGCTCATCGGGAACTCGACCACCGGAACCAGATTCGCAAATGGCTGCGGCAGGCCCAGATCCTTCACCTGGTTCTGCAGGTAGGGAATGCTGTACTGCACCGTCACGCCCCAGCCGAGCGAATTCGGCCCGTTGTCGGACGATGCCGTCGTGATGTTCGGGCCGATCGTGCCGGTGATCGCGAACGGTCGCAGATAGGCGAGAGAGTTCGGCAAGTCTCCGAAGCCCTTGCCGACGTAGACGGTCGGGGTGAACGTCGAATACGAAGTCGCGATCGCCTTCGAGCCCGTGCCACCAACGGTTGCGAGGAGCCCGACTGACGCCATGAACTCATGCCGCGCATTCGCGTAGGCGACGTACTTCGCGCCGAGCGTGAGATTGTCCCAGCCCTTCGCCGAGCCGTCGGGGGAGTTCTGGCTCGCGTAGTTGCCGGCGATGCTGACCGCGAGGTTCTTCGTGATCAGCTTGTCCCACTCGTAGGACACGGTGTTCACGTTCATATCGTCGCCGTTGCTGTCCGGCGTCTTGATGTGGCCGAACTGCATGTTGAATTCGTCGCCGACGCCGGGATCGTCGACCGCCATCGTGGCGGGAAAGACGCGGTCGCCGACCACCGCGTGCGCGTGCGCAGCGGGGGAAGCGGCCATGCAGGCGAGGGCGCCCGAAACGAGCAAGGCGGCGCGCGCAGGCGCGACGTAGCGTGCGAAAAGCGTACGCATAAGGTCATTCTCCTGAATCTTGACGTGTGTTATTCCCGTCACGCGCAGGCGTGACGGCGCGCCGCGACGGTGCGTGCGGCGGCGTTGTTGTGGTTGCTTGCCTGTGCCCGTGCGAGGCGATACGACACGGGACGAGGCGAAGCGGATCAGATCAGGAGAAGGCGGGCGGCGCGCGCGGCTGCGCTGCCGTGTAGATAGTGAGGGTGAGGACTTCGTGGTCCGCGTAGTCTACGTTCGTGCGCGTGACGGCGAACGTAACCGGGAACTCCACGACCGTGCCCGGTAGAACAGGCACGTTGGCGAACAGCGTGCAATACGGGCAGGCGTCGCCGTGCTGCGCTTGCGAATGATGCGGCGAGCCGTGCGAGTCGGCAGCGGCTTCGTCTCCCATCGCGCAGAACGACCCATGCATTTCGCCCGCGCGATGATGTTCGACCAGCGTCTGCGAAATGGCCGGCGCGAGCACGCTCATCAGGATCGCAAGCAATCCGAGCAGGCTGCCGAGTTTCCGTAGACGAATGCGTGACATGCTTCGCGTGGTGCAGGCGCGTTGAAAGCGCGGTTGAGGTGCACGGCAGATGCCGTGCGATGCGTTCAGTGCTGCGTGGCCTATGCGGCCTCTATGTGGCGCGGAAAAGCACGCTAACGAATTGATCGATTATGCCATGTGCGGTTTGCGCAATCGGACGTGTGCGGCTATGCCGCAATACGATGTGGCGGAACAGAAACGCACGAATTCGTGCTGACGCTGGTGCGATCGATATCGGTGCAGGCGTTGGGGAATGTCGCGCGTTGCGCGGCTTTCAACGCGCCGTGCTAACGTTGCGCCCGGCTGCCGCACCGCGTGCTTTTAGCGGCGCGGCGAGCGCTTTGTGCACCACACGTCTCATTCAGGAGGGAAATCTCGTGGTTTACGAAATGGCACACATCACCGTGCAGGCAGGCAAAAACGCCGAATTCGAAGCAGGGGTGAAGCAGGCGATCCCCTTGTTCAACCGCGCGCGCGGTTGCCGTCACGTCGAGTTGCAGCGCTCCATCGAGGAGCCGAACCAGTACGTGCTCGTCGTGCAGTGGGACACCGTCGAAGATCATATGGTGCACTTTCGCGAGTCCGCCGACTTCCAGGTGTGGCGCGAGCTTGTTGGCCCGTACTTCGAGAAGCCGCCGGTGGTGGGGCACACGCAAGTCGTCGTCAAGTAACACGCGACAGGCGGGGCGAGCGAGCCGGGGCACGCGATTCGCGCGTGCCCCATGCGGGCACGCGCTCAGGCAGCAGCGCGCCGCGAGTGCGGCGCTCGCGTTTACCGCGGCGGCAAATACCGCAGCGGATCGACGGGCTTGCCGTCGTGCCGCACTTCGAAATGCAGCATGACGCGATCCGCATCCGTCTTGCCCATCTCGGCGATCTCTTCGCCCTTCGTCACCGAATCGCCTTCCTTCACTTTCAGGTCGCGGTTGTGCGCGTAGGCTGTGAGAAAGGCCGCATCGCTCTTCACGATGACCAGATTGCCGTAGCCGCGCAGGCCATTGCCTGCGTACACCACCCGGCCGCTGGCGGCTGCGCGCACCGGTTCGCCGGGATTGCCGCCGATGTCGATGCCCTTGTTGCGCGTGTCGTCGAAGCGTCGGAGCAGCGGGCCGTGCACGGGCCAGCTCAGCGCGATCACGCCGTTGTCGGGGACGGAGGCGGAGGCGGGTGCCGGTGCCGGTGCCGGAGCGGGTTCGTCTGCCGGAGCTGCGTTGGCCGACGCCGGCGGGGCAACGCGGAGCAACTGGTTCACTTCGATATGGTTCGCGTCGGCGAGGTTGTTCCAGGCGACGAGATCGTGATCGCTTCGCCCGTTCGAGCGTGCGATACGCAAGAGCGTGTCGCCGGGCTGGACGCGATAGTAGCCGGGCCGCGCAGGCTCGATTGCAACAGGCGGGGGTGCGACGGGGGCGGCGTTGACCGGCGCGGGCGCGGGTGCGTTCGCGTGGGCGCTCAGGTCCGTGATAGGTGCAGGGTCAAGCCGCGTGGCGCAGGCCGACAGCACGCAGAGCGCCATGGCGCAGACGCCGCGCTGCGCCGTGGTCAAACCGTGACCAGGGAGATTTGCTCGCATCGTTCTATATCTGCCTTTTTGATTGCGTGACGGCGCGGCATGCCGTCGGGCACGCCAGCGCACTCGACAGTCAACGATCCGCAAGCGTCGACGGTTGACCGCCGAAGCGCCCGAAATCCTCCCGTACGCAACGTTTGCAACGTTTGCGACGTGCGCAACGTCTCAGGCGTGCGCGCCCTTGATCGCGAATCGATCCACATAGGCGTGCGGATCGCCGCCGCTCCTGTGCGAGTGCCGTCTCCCTCTGCGGCGGCGGAATCACGCGTGCTTCATTCGTCCGGTTTGGCCGCCTCGACGATCTGCCGTGCGGCCTCGGCGAGCTTTACGCTCTGGTTCATCGCGCGCTTGCGCAACGCGGCGTAGGCGGCGGGCTCGGATATCTTCTGGCGCTCCATCAGCAGCCGCTTGGCGCGGTCGATCAGCTTGCGTTCGGCGAGTTCGTTCTCGGCTTGCGCGAGTCGTTCGCGCAACTGCGCTTCCTGCGCGAATCGCGCGAGCGCGACTTCGAGGATCGGCGCGATCCGCCCGCTCGCGAGCCCTTCCACGAGATAGGCCGTCACGCCCGCGTGCACGGCGGCCCGGATCAGCTGCGGATTCGCGTCGTTGCTGAACATCAGCACGGGACGCGGCGCCGTGGCGTTCATCACCGCGAGCTGTTCGAGCGTGTCGCACGAGGGCGATTCGGTGTCGATGATGACGACGTCCGGGCGAGCGTGCTCGACCACGCGATGCAGCTCCTGCGGCGTGGCCGGATCGGGCAGCATGTCGTAGCCGAGCTGCGCGAGCGCCTCGCGCAGATCGCCGATAGGTTTGCCGGTGTCGGTGACGAGCAAGACGCGCATGTAAGGTGGCGAATTTCTATCCTGCGATGGCGGCCGCTTCGTACATGCGCCGCAATTCGGGCATGCACGATCCGCAAACCGTGCCGCAACCGAGCGACGCTTGCAGGCCCGGCACGGATGCGCCGCGCGCAAGCGCCTCCCGGATCTGCGTTGCGCCGACCTGCATGCAACTGCAGACGATGCGCTCACGCGGCGCGCTGGCGGTCTTTCCGGCCAGGTGCGCCGAAAATGCGCCGAGGCGCGAACCGCGCCACGGTTCGCGTGCCCGCACGGCGGCGAGGAGCGTGTCGGCCTGGGTGGTGTCTCCGGCCAGCACGAAACCTTCGATGACGTTGTCGCGCCAGCGTGCGCGCTTGTCAAGGCCGCGCCGTGTGTCGCGGTATTCGAGCGTGTCGTCGTCGGGCAGCAGGCCGAGCGCGGCGTAAAGGCGCTCGAGCCACTGAGCGGGCGCGGCGGTGTCGGCGGCGCGCACGACCAGGAGATCGTCTTCGATGGCGAGCGCTGCATAGCGGCATGCGCCAAGCAGCGGCTGAACGGCTGCCTGCAGCGCCAGCGCGTCGCCGCGCCGCGCGGCTACGACGCGCCAGGGCAACGCGACGGCTTCCACACGCACCGCCGCATGCTTCAGTTCGGGCTGCGACGAATGCGGATCGGCGGCGGGATCGCTGACCTCGTTGACGCCGCTGCCCGACATGAACTGCGCGTTCCAGTGCATCGGCACGAACAGCGTGCCCGAGCGCACGTCCTCGTTCGCGTGCACGGGCAGCACGAGTTCGCCGCGCCGGCTGACGACGCGCACGAGATCGCCCTCGCGCAGGCCGCGCCGCGCGGCGTCGCCGGGGTGCATGTCGAGCGCCGGCTCGCTCGCGTGCGCGAAGAGCCGGCCGCTGCGGCCCGTGCGCGACATGCCATGCCACTGGTCGCGCAGGCGTCCGCTCGTGAGACGAAACGGGAAGCGTGCGTTGACGGCGTCGGCGGGCGGCTGATAGTGCGGCGCGTGAAAGCGGGCGCGGCCATCTTCGGTGGCGAAGCGGCCATCGGTGTAGCGGCGCGCCTGACCGTGCGCGCTGCCTGCGGGGAAGGGCCACTGTTGCGGACCGCGTGCATCGAGCAGCGCATAGCTCAGGCCGCCGATGTCGAGATCGCGGCCTTCGGTGAGCCGCCGGTGTTCGTCGAAGACCGGCTCCGGCGCATCGAATGCAAAGCGCGACGTGTGAGGCGTGCGGTCGAGCCGCTGCTCCAGTCGTTGCGCGACTTGCACGGCAATCCACCAGTCGGGCTTTGCCGCGCCCGGCGCATCGACGGCTGCATGCACGCGCGAGATCCGGCGCTCTGAGTTCGTCACCGTGCCGCTTTTCTCGCCCCAGCTGGCGGCGGGCAGCAACACGTCCGCGTAGGGCACGGTATCGGTTTGCATGAAGGCTTCCTGCACGACGACGAACTCGGCCTTGTCGAGCGCTTCGCGCACGCGTGCGCTGTCGGGCAGCGAATGTGCCGGGTTCGTGCAGACGATCCAGACGGCCTTGATGGTGCCCGCGCGCAGCGCATCGAACATGTCGACGGCGGGCAATCCGGGGCGCGCAGAGAGCGCTTCGGCTTCGATGCCCCACAGCCGTGCAACTTCCTCACGGTCCGCTGCGTTGCCGATATCGCGATGCGCTGCGAGCATCGTCGCCATGCCGCCCACTTCGCGCCCGCCCATGGCGTTGGGCTGACCGGTCAGCGAAAACGGTCCCGCGCCGGGCTTGCCGATCTGCCGCGTCGCCAGATGCAGGTTGATGAGCGCGAGATTCTTGTCGGTGCCGTGGCTCGACTGGTTCAGTCCCATGCTGTAGAGCGACAGTGCCGCGTCGCTCGCGCCGAACCATTCGGCTGCCTGAATCAGGTCTGCTTCGGCGATGCCGCACAGTTCGGCGGCGATGGCGGGCGTGAAAGTCCTCACCGCCGCCTTGAGCGCCTGGAAACCTTCGGTGTGCCGGTCGATGTATGCGCGATCAACGAACCCTTCCCAGATCAGGTGATGCAGCATGCCGTTGAAGAGCGCGACATCGGTTCCCGGTTCGATGGCGAGGTGCAGATCGGCCATCGCGGCGGTGTCGGTGCGGCGCGGGTCGATCACGATCCAGCGGATCGACGGATCGGCGGCCTTCGCCGCTTCGAGACGGCGAAACAGCACGGGATGCGCCCACGCCGCGTTGCTGCCCGCGAACAGCACCGTGCGTGCGTGCTCCAGGTCGTCGTAGCAGGTGGGCGGGCCGTCGGCGCCGAAGGCCATCTTGTAGCCCGTCACGGCGCTCGACATGCACAGGCGCGAATTGCTGTCGATATTGTTCGTGCCAATCAAACCCTTCGCGAGTTTGTTGAACACGTAGTAATCCTCGGTAAGCATCTGACCGGAGACGTAAAACGCCACGGCGTCGGGGCCGTGCTGTTCGACGATGCTCGCAAAGCGCTCTGCGACGGCATCGAGCGCCACCGGCCACTCGACTGCCGTGCGCGGCTCGCCGCGCCGCATGCGCAACTCGGGCGCAAGCGCGCGGCCCGTCGTGCTGCGCGCGGTGTCGGCGAGGGCCATGCCCTTGCTGCAGAGCTGGCCGCGGTTCGCGGGATGATCGGGGTCGCCGCGCACGCCGGCAATGCGGCCGTCGACCGATTCGATCAGCACGCCGCAGCCGACGCCGCAGTAGCAGCAGGTGGAGCGCGTCACGGTCTTCATGGTCGTCAGTCCAGGCAGACGAACACGGCGCCGTCTTCGACGCGCACCGCGAAACGATGCGCGCAGCCCACATCGGGCGCGCGCGCCGCGCCGCTCGCGAGATCGATATTCCACGCGTGCAGCGGGCAGGTGACGCTCTCGCCGTGCACGATGCCGAGCGAGAGCGCACCGCCCTTGTGCGGGCATCGGTCGAGCAGGGCGAACACGTCGTCGAGCGCGGTGCGAAAGAGCGCGATGTTGCCGCTGTCGCGTTCGAGCACGCGGCTGCCGAGGCGCGGAATGTCTGCGACTTCGCAAACGCGGGTCCAGATGGGCGTGGTTTTCATTTCCATGTGCGTGTCCTCAGGCGACGACCTTGATCGGAATGTACTGACTGCGTTGCGTACCGGCGACGCGCGTCTCCCACGGGTCCGGCAGGCCTTCGAGGGAATACAGCAGACGCTCGTAGAGCGTGCGGCGATTGCTTGCGTCCTCCACGACTTTTTGCTTCACGTAGTCGAGCCCCACGCGCGCGATGTAATGCACGGTGCGGTCGAGGTAGTACGCTTCCTCGCGATAGAGCTGCAGGAACGCGCCGGTGTATTCCTTCACTTCGTCGGCGGTCTTCACCTTGCAGAGGAACTGCGCCACTTCGGTCTTGATGCCGCCGTTGCCGCCCACATAGAGTTCCCAGCCGCTGTCGACGGCGATCACGCCCACGTCCTTGATGCCCGACTCGGCACAGTTGCGCGGGCAACCGGAGACGGCGAGCTTGACCTTGTGCGGCGACCACATGTTGGCGAGCATCGTTTCGAGGTCGATGCCCATCTGCGTGCTGTTTTGCGTGCCGAAGCGGCAGAACTCGCTGCCCACGCAGGTTTTCACGGTGCGGATCGATTTGCCGTAAGCGTGTCCCGACTTCATGCCGAGATCGCGCCAGATGTCCGGCAGATCCTCCTGCTTCACGCCGAGCAGATCGATACGCTGGCCGCCCGTGACCTTGACCATCGGAATGTGGTACTTGTCGGCCACGTCGGCGATGCGGCGCAGCTCGGACGGGTTCGTCACGCCGCCCTTCATCTGCGGTATCACGGAGAACGTGTTGTCCTTCTGGATGTTCGCGTGCAGGCGTTCGTTGACGAAGCGGCTTTGCGGGTCGTCCACGGCTTCGCGCGGCCACGTCGACAGCAGGTAATAGTTGATGGCGGGACGGCAGCTCGCGCAGCCGTTCGGCGTGTGCCATTCGAGGAAATCGTAGACCTCGCGGTGCGTGAGCAGATGGTGCTCGCGGATCGCCTTGCGCACTTCGGCGTGATTGTGCGCGGTGCAGCCGCAGATCGCCTTGGTCTTGGGCGCTTCCTGGAAGTTGGAGCCGAGCGTGTTCATGAGGATCTGCTCGACCAGCCCCGCGCACGAGCCGCACGAACTCGCCGCCTTCGTGTGCTTCTTCACGTCGTCGAGCGTGAAGAGGCCCTTTTCGGTGATCGCCTTGACGATGGTGCCCTTGCACACGCCGTTGCAGCCGCACACTTCGTCGCTGTCGCTCATGGCGGCGGCGCGGCTTTGGCCCTGCACGCCGGCGTCGCCGATGCCGGTTTCGCCGAACACGAGGTGCTCGCGCAGATCGCCCAGCTTGCGCTGCTCGCGCAGGAGGCGGAAGTACCATGCGCCGTCGGCGGTATCGCCATAGAGGCACGCGCCGACGAGTTTGTCGTCCTTGATGACGAGCTTCTTGTACACGCCGCCCGCCGGATCCGAGAGCACGATTTCCTCCGTGCCGTCGCCGCCGAGAAAATCGCCCGCGGAAAAGAGATCGATGCCGGTCACCTTGAGCTTGGTCGAGAGCACCGAACCCTTGTAGCTGCCGATGCCCATCAGCGCGAGGTGATTCGCGCACACCTTCGCCTGTTCGAAGAGCGGCGCGACGAGACCGTACGCCACGCCGCGATGATTCACGCATTCGCCCACGGCGTAGATGCGCGGATCGTAGGTCTGCATCGCGTCGTCGACGACGATGCCGCGCGAGCAATGAAGGCCCGCCGATTCGGCCAGCGCCGTGTTGGGCCGGATGCCCACGGCCATCACGACGAGGTCGGCCTGCAGCGCATCGCCGTCGGCAAAGCGCACGCCGGTCACTTCGCCTGCCTCGTTGCCCGTGATTTCCACCGTCGCCTTGTTGAGCAGGAACTGCAGCCCGCGCGCTTCCAGCGAACGCTGCAGCAGCTTGCCCGCGGTGGCGTCCAGTTGCCGTTCGAGCAGCGTATCGGCGAGATGCACGACGCTCACGTCCATGCCGCGCAGCTTGAGCCCGTTGGCCGCTTCGAGCCCGAGCAGCCCGCCGCCGATCACCACGGCGTGCCGCTTGACGGCAGCGGCGTCGATCATCGTGTTGGTGTCGTGGATGTCGCGATACGCGATCACGCCGTTGAGCGTGTTGCCCGGCATGGGGGGAATGAACGGCGTCGATCCGGTGGCGATCAGCAGGCGGTCGTAGGGCGCTTCGGTGCCGTCCTCGGCCACGACGATGCGCCGCACGCGGTCGATGCGCTCCACGCGCTTGCCGATATGCAGGCGAATGCCGTTTTGCGCATACCAGTCGAGCGGATTGAGCACGATGTCGTCGAAGTTCTGCTCACCGGCGAGGACCGGCGAAAGCAGGATGCGGTTGTAGTTCGGATGCGGTTCCGCACCGAACACGGTGATGTCGTAGTGGTTCGGCGCGAGTGCCAGCAGCTCTTCGAGCGTGCGGATGCCGGCCATGCCGTTGCCGATGACGACGAGCTTCGGTTGGGTATTCATGTGATGGTCCTCGCAGTGAATTCAGACGCGGGCCGCGGCCATCGACCACGCATTGCGCCAGCGGTGCTTCACGTTGCGCATGCCGGCCCAGCCCGCGAAGGTGAGGCATGCGAATAATGCGAGGCCCCAGGCGTAATCGCCGGTGGCCTGCTTGATTGCGCCGAGGCTCGCGGCGAGCGCGAAACCGCCCACGCCGCCCGCCATGCCGACGAGTCCGGTCATCACGCCGATCTCCTTGCCGAAGCGCTGCGGCACGAGCTGGAACACCGCGCCGTTGCCCGCGCCGAGGCAGAGCATCGCGGCGACGAAGAGCAGTACGGTGACGACCGGGCCGCCCGGGTGAAACGCCGCCACGCCGATGAGCAAGGTCACGGCGCCGAACACGTTGAGCAGCGAGCGCGTGCCGCCGATGCGGTCGGCGAGCAATCCGCCGACCGGCCGCATCGCGGAACCGGCGAACACGCACGCGGCGGTGGCCCATCCGGCGAGCTTCGCGTCGAATGCGAACTGATCGTGGAAGAAACCGGGCAGCGCGCTTGCGAAACCCGAAAAGCCGCCGAACGTGAGCGAGTAGAAGAACATGAACCACCACGTATCGCGGTTGCGCAGCATGCGCGCGTAGTCGGACAGGTGCTTGCGCTGGACCAGGCCGGGCGCGTCCTGCGCGCAGACCGTATACACGGCGAGCGCCGCGACGAGCGGAATGCAGGCCATGCCGAACACGTTTTGCCAGCCGAACGCGACAGCGAGCGCGGGTGCGAAGAGCGCGGCGAACACGGTTCCTGAGTTACCTGCGCCTGCAATGCCCATTGCGGTGCCCTGGTGCTCGGGCGGATACCAGCGCGAGGCGAGCGGCAATGCGACGGCGAACGAAGCGCCCGCCACGCCGAGCGTGATGCCGAAGAAGAGCGCTTGCGCCAGCGTGTGCAGACCGACGCGCCACGCGACCAGCAGGCTTGCGAGGACACACAACTGGCCGATAAGTCCTGCGCGCTTCGCACCGATGCGGTCCGCGAGCATGCCCATGAACACGCGCAGGATCGCGCCCGCGAGAATCGGCGTGGCGACCATGAAACTGCGTTGCTGCGTGGTGAGCGCGAGCGTGTGGGCGATCTGGATCTGCAGCGGTCCGAGCAGATACCAGACCATGAAGCTCAGGTCGAAGTAGAGGAACGCCGAGAACAGCGTCGGGGTGTGGCCATTGCGCCAGAAACTGCGATCCATGTTGGCTCCGTCGTTGGATCGTACCGGTAGGGGTGGACCGGATGCGATGAACGTCGAACGCCATTGCTCGACAAAGTTCGGTGACCGCTGTGTTGCGCGGCGATGTTGCGCAATACAGCAGCCACGATATGGAGCGGCGCGCGAGGTTAATCGGCTCTGCTATCGGCTCTCGCACCATTGCAGGAGCCGAGCGTTGTTCTGCAAGCACCGTGCCAGCTTGCAGCAAGCGCGCAAAGCGTTGCTGGATGGCGTTTTGCGGGAAACGGACGGAGCCCGGCTGGTGCACCGCAGCAGTGCGAAGCAAATCGTGCCGCACTCAACTGGCGCAGCGGCCGCACGCGAAAGCGGCGGGGCGCACGGGGCGCTCGCGTCGATCACGCCGTGGCGCTGACGCCTTTCATCGCGCGCCATCTGCGGATGACCCATTTCTCCGCTTCGACGACGAGGAAGAACGCCACGTCCGCCAGAAGCAGCCACGGCCACACACTGGCAGGCAAGGCCGCTGTGCCGAACAGTTCCTGAAGGGGCGGCGCATAGGTGAAGAGCAATTGAAGAACGATCACCGAACCAATGCCGATCAGCAAATAGCGATTGCCCATATGCGCCTTGATCGATAGCGACGATTCGACCCGATAGCGGGTATTGAGCAGGTAGAAGATCTGGCCGAACGTGAGCGCGTTGACCGCAGCGGTGCGGGCAACCTCGTCCGGCACGCGCAGTTCCGCATCGTTGCAAAGCACCGGGACGCGTCCCATCAGATCGAGCACAGGGTCCTGCGGCGCGGGTTTGCCGTCGTGCAGGTGCGGCGCTTTCGGGAGCCGCGAGCGGCAGCATCGAATCGGTTATCGCAATCGCAGCAGTTTTTGCTGGCGGCTTTCGCAACTAACTGTCCCGCTCCGCTGCCCCAGCCCAGCAGGCGTGTTCGCAGCACATTGAGCTGCGAACACGCCTGTGAGTCGAAAGCGTCGGCTAGCAGGATGTGGCGGGGTGGGGCGGGAGGATACGCTCGAGTGCGCTCAACCTGCCTTGCGCACCGGAGGGAAGCGTCGCTTGCTGTTGCTCATGCGAATCCGGCGAAACCGCTCTTTCTTTTGCTCTTCCTCGAAGTGCGCGAGCGAGAGCTTGACCAGATCGCTGCGCGAAACAATGCCGATGAGCTGCATCGACGTGCGGTCGGCGACCACGGGCAGCCGCTCGAGGTCGTGAATTGCGAGCCGCGTCGCGATCTGCCGGCAGGTTTCCTCGGGCAGCGCCACGTCGGGCACGCGGGGCGCAAGAAGGTCGCCGAGCGTCTTGCTGGCGGCGTCGCCCTGCAGCCCGTCGAGCATCGCGCGATCCACCACGCCGAGCACTGCGCCGTCTCGCACGACGGGCCAGGCACGGCGCGTCTGCGTTGCGCCGAAGAAGGCCGTGAGGGCATGGCGAACGGTGGTATTCGCGTCGATCGTTTCGACGTTGTGCGACATCACCTCGTTCACATAGTGACGTTCGAGCGGATCGACGCCGTACTCACGGTAGATGTGATAGCCGCGGCGCGCGATTTTCTCGGTCATGATCGAGCGCTTCATGACGACGGTGGCGAAGCTGTGCGCGATCAGCGTGGCTGCGAGCAGCGGCAGCAGCGCGTTGCTGTCGTGCGTGAGACCGAACGCGAACACGATGGCCGTGAGGGGCGCGCCGAGCGTCGCGCCGAGCGTGGCCGACATGCACACGAGCGGCCACAGCGCGGGATCGCCGCCGGGCAGCACGTGGCCGAGCACGGCGCCGAGTCCCGCGCCGAGCATCAGCAGCGGGGCGAGCACGCCGCCCGAGGTGCCGGAGCCGAGCGCGACGACCCAGATGATGGCTTTCACGACGAGAATGCCGATGGCGGCCTCCCAGAAAATATGCTGGTGCAGCAGGTCGCCGATGACGTCGTAGCCGACGCCGAGCGCGCGCGGCTCGAAGAAACCGCCGATGCCGACCACGAGGCCGCCGAGCGCGGGCCACCAGCTCCAGTGAAGCGGCAGGCGTCCGAACAGATCTTCGATCTTGTAGAGCGAGACCGACAATCCCGAAGCCAGCGCGCCGGACAACAGGCCCGCGATGATGCACGAACCGAGCGCGAGCGCATGCGGCGGCGGCGTCTGGAGGGCGAACAGCGGCTCGACGCCGAAGAAAGCGGCGCGGGCGAAACCCGCGACGGCGCACGCGAGCGCGACCGGCAGGAAGCTGCGGGGCCGCCATTCGAACAGCAGCAATTCGACGGCGAGCAGCACGGCGGCGACGGGCGTGCCGAACACGGCGGTCATGCCTGCTGCCGCGCCTGCGACGAGCAGCGTCTTGCGTTCGGCGGAGGTGAGCCGGACGCACTGCGCAAGCAGCGAGCCGAGCGCGCCTCCCGTCATGATGATCGGGCCTTCGGCGCCGAACGGTCCGCCGCTGCCGATTGCGATGCCGGACGAAAGCGGCTTGAGCACCGCCACTTTCGGCGACATGCGGCTTTTGCCGAACAGGATCGCTTCGATGGCTTCGGGTATGCCGTGACCGCGGATGCGATCGGAGCCGAAGCGCGCAATCAGGCCGACGAGCAGGCCGCCCACGGTCGGGATCAGGATCACCCAGGGCCCGAGCGTGTTGAGCGCGGGCGAATGATCGGCGAACGAAAAGCGGCCGAAGAAGAACAGGTTCGTGAACAGGTGAATCAGGCTCAGCAGCACAAAGGCGGCGAGCGTGGCGAGCAGGCCAATGACGGCCGCTAGCGCGGCGACGCCGGGCAGGCGGTTATTGGCGGAAAAGTCGCGCTTGTGTGAATCGTCATGCATGGTGGTCAAAGATCGATTTGCGGAATCGTGAAGGTCCCGTCGAGCGAGTTCAGCTCGGTGCGGTGCAGTTCGGCGAGGCGCGCCAGTTGCTTCTCGCCTTCGGCGCGCAGATGGACTTCCACCTGGCGGCGATCCTGCTCGCTCACCCGGCGCTCGACGAGGCCGTGTGCCTCGCAGCGCGTCACGAGCGCCACGACGCCGTGATGGTGTGCCTGCAGGCGCTCGGCCAGCTCGCCGACCGTGGCCCAGTCGCGCCCAGGGTAGCCCTTGACGTGCAGAAGCAGCAGATACTGCAACGGCGTGATGCCATCGGCGTGCGCGGCCTGTTCGGAAAAGCGCTCGAAGCGCCGCATCTGATAGCGGAACTGCGATAGCTGCTCGAAATCGCGCTTGTCGAGTGCGCGGGTACTCTGCTTCATCGGACGGTCCTGGAAAACTGGGGAATCGGTAAATACATCATAATATGATATATAGGCCCGTACGAGGGCAATAGATTCGATTGTGGGGTTTCAGGCGGTGAGCGTGCGCACGGGCGCGCTCATCAACGTGCACACCGCTTCGCGGGTGCCGGTGTGCGGCGCGAACCGGCGCGCGATGGCGACCGCGGCAGCGGTGATGGGATCGTGCAGCAGCAGTGCGCTGGTTACGCCGACCGTCGCCGCAATCAGGTTGCCGCCGATGATCGACCACGGCTGCGCGAGCGGGCTCGCCGGCACGGCGAAGAGCAGCACTGCGGAGGCGCCCATCGGCGCGATCAGGTACGGCGAGATCGAGGCCGATCCGGACAGCCAGTGCGCGAGGCTTCCCGTCAACGCGACGCCGGACAGTGCGCCTGCGCTCGCGCGCATACGCTCCTGCCAGCGGATGAAAACACGCGTGGGGGTGAAGCCGGTGAACCAGCGAGTGGATGTCGAACTTGACACGATCAAAAAAGGGTCTGGAGAGGCGGCGGAATTCAGCGGCGGTGGAAAATAGGCTGCGGCATTATATCGCAACGTGATATATATTGCGACGGTCAATTCGTTTAAACCCTGATTTCAGGGGGGCCATGCCCGATGCCGTTTCCTTCAATGTCGAAGCCATGCTGATTCAAAACGTGAAATTAAAAAGTACTGCGAATAATAAAGCCGTGAGTATTGGCTAAATAATCGATTGGGGTGGCGGGTAAGGTTGCGCGCGACCGGTGCGAGTGACCGGTCGCGCGAAACTCATCTGTGGTTCAGCTACGGCTCAGGTGTGCGACTGCGGGCGTTGGTTCGCGGCGGCCGTGCTGTTCGGCGCGGGCGTCGGCTTGCCGGGTACCTGATGATGATGTTGGGGCGACTGACGCGCTTGTTGCGATCTGGACCGCGCGGGTGACGAATGCAGCTGGTGCGCTTGATGCACTTTCGCCTGCCGTACCGGCGCGGCGTGCCGCGTGCGCGGCGGCGTCACGTGCGCCTTCTGCATTGGCAGATGGCCTTCGTGGTGAGCCATGACGAGCCGCAGTTGCGAGCGCCGGTGGAGCAACTCGCCGCGCCGGTCGCCGTGGGCGTACAAGCGGCGATGACGTCGGCCGTCGTGGCCGACGTACCAGTAGTACGTATTGCCGCCCGTGAAGACGATGTCGCTGTCGAGGGCGACGGAAATATACGCGTCATAAGGCTCCGGCACGTAGACCGGCTCCGCGGCGACAACGACCGGTTGCGGCGGGGGCGGTGCAGCGACGACTGCGGTGGGCCGCGCAGGATGAGCGGCGACACGGGAATCGGACATGCAGCCGCTCAGCAGCAGCAGCGTCGCGGCGAGAGCGCCGAGGGCGAGCGTTTTACCGTTCAAACAAGACTCCATCATGATGGTTGATACCTCAACCGGTTAACGGCACGTTCGAACGGCTGCTTGAGAACGTGTCTGCATGTGACGGCTTTGCACGAGCCGCGCGATTCGGCCCGTTCGCGATGTGAGGGCTGTGAGGGATGAGACTGCGGTCGAGCGTTGCTGCACTGCAGTAACTGCCGCTCTGTGTTTGTAGTTCTTACCGGCGCATATTCGAAGAAGACGCAGCGAAGACGAGGCAGCATGCCGGATACCACGACTGCTATCCGTGCGTCGGGCGAGAGCGTGGCGACGCGCTTCGGGCAGTTTCCAGTTTGGTATGGGCCTTGCTTTGCATGAAGACGCAATCGCGCTCTTCTTCGTGTGCGCGCCGCAGTGCGTGCGGCGGGCCGACCCGGTTCGTTCCGAACTTCTAGACTGGAGGATATCGGGCTCGCTCAGTCAGGGTTCGCCCGTGCGTGCGCCTGTGCGCGCCCGTGCGATTCTCCTTTCGAGGCAACAATGAAAAAGCTGCTGCTCGTTTTCGCGCTGTTCACATGGCTCGCGCCTGGCGTGAGCGCGCTCGCGCAGACCGCCGTCGATCAGTCGGACCCGCAGGCGCTCATCAAAACCGCCACCCAGCAGGTGCTGGACGAAGTGCGGGCGAAAGCCATCGCACCAGACGATATCGCGCGTATTCGCGACATCGTCGACCGGGACATCCTGCCGTACGTCGATTTCAATCGCACCACGCGGCTCGCGATGGGCCGTCACTGGCGCACGGCCACGCCGGAGCAGCAAAAGCGCATTGCGTCGGAATTCCAGTCGCTGCTCATTCATCTGTATTCGGGTGCGCTCGCGCAACTGAAGCCCGACCAGCAGATCAACTACCTGCCGATGCGCTCGTCGCCGGGCGACGTTGATGTGGTCGTCCGAACGCTTGCACAAACGAACAGCAAGCCTGTCGAGATCGATTATCGTCTGTACAAGACGCCCCAGGGCTGGCGGCTCTATGATCTGAACGTGCTGGGCGCGTGGCTCATCCAGACCTACCGGCAACAGTTCAACGAGAAAATCCAGGAGAGCGGCATCGATGGCCTTATCCAGTTTCTCAGCGCGCGCAACCAGGAACTCGTCTCGGGCAAATCGTGAGGCAGGCCACGTGCTGCGCGTACACGGCTTGTGTGCTTCGTGCGCCGCGCGCCCGACTGACTCATGAAACCCCCGCGCTACGACATGAATTTCCCGATGCCGCCGCAGGGCAGGCGCAATCGTGTCTTTCCGCCGACCCCGCCGACGCTGCATAGCCTCGCCGCCGTGATTACCGGCGTGGTTGTCGTGTGCGGGCTGTACTTCGGGCGCGCTGTGCTGATCCCGATCACGCTTTCCGTGCTGCTGAGCTTCCTGCTCGCGCCGCTCGTGACGATGCTGCGCCGCCTGCATCTGGGCTCGTTTCTGTCGATCTTCCTTGCCGCGCTTGCCACGGTGCTCGCGCTGGCGGGCATTGGCACGCTGATCACGGCGCAGATCGTTCAGCTTGCAGCCGATCTGCCGCAATATCAGGAGGCGATCGAGCAGAAGGTGGAGACGGTGCAGGAAAAGACCGTGGGCCGCGCCGATCTGCTGATGAGCCGTGCGGCCACCGCACTGCAGCGCGTGACGCCCGCGCCGCCGCCCGCACCTCCGCCGCCGCACGGGCACGCGGCGCGCAATGCGCCTGGCGTGCCGATGCCGGTCGAGGTCCACCCGCCCGCACCCACGCCGATGCAACTTGCGCGACGGGCATTCGCGCCGGTCATCGCGCCGCTCGAAACGGGCTTTATCGTGCTCGTGGTGACGATCTTCATCCTGCTGCAGCGCGAAGATCTTCGCGACCGGCTCATCAGCGTATTCGGTTCCGAAGATCTGCATCGCACCACGACGGCCATTAACGATGCATCCGAGCGCCTCTCGCGCTACTTCGTCGCGCAACTGGGCGTGAATGTCGCGGTGGGCGCGATCATCTCGATCGGGCTCGCCATCGTCGGCGTGCCGGGCGCGCTGCTGTTCGGCGCGGTGGCCGCGTTGCTGCGCTTCGTGCCGTACATCGGCATCTGGATTGCCGCGGCGCTCGCGACGGTGCTCGCTGCCGCCATTCAGCCGCAGTGGACGATGGCGGTTTCGACGCTGATTCTCTTTATCGTCGTCGATGTGGTGGCCGGGCAATTCGCGGAGCCGATGCTCTACGGACGCCGCTCGGGTCTTTCGCCGCTCGCGGTCGTCGTGGCGGCGATCTTCTGGACCTGGCTCTGGGGGCCGGTCGGGCTTGTGTTGTCGACGCCGCTCACGCTGTGCATCGTCACGCTTGGGCGCTATGTCGACCGGCTCAACTTCCTGACCATCCTGCTTGGCGACCAGCCCGCACTCACGCCCGCGCAGATGTGCTATCAGCGGCTGCTTGCCGACGATCCGCGCGAAGCGTTGCTGCAGGCCGACCGGCTGCTCGCGGGCATGCCGCTCATCGACTACTACGAGCAGGTGGTGTTCGAAGGCCTGCGCTTTGCGCGCAACGATGCGCTGCGCGGCGTGCTGCCCAGCGAACAGGTCGCGCGTATCAATCAGGCGCTGCGGGATATCGTGGAGGACCTCGAATCCGTCGACGATTCGCGGCATGTTACGGGTGACGAAAGCAGTGGCGACGGCGCCGCCACCGTTGCAGGGACAACCGCTTCCGACCCGGGCGCGGTGCTGTGCGTGCCGGGACGCGGCGCTTTCGACGAAGTGGTCGCCGCTATCGTCGCGCAACTGCTCGTGCGGCGCGGTATTGCCTGTGCGACGACGAGCTATGAGCAGGTGCGCGCCACGCGCGCTGCGATGGTGGATGCGCAGCACACCGCTGTGATCTGCGTGGTGTCGCTCGATGCGCCCGAATCGCCGCCGTATTTGCGCAATCTCGTGCGACGGCTGCGCGAGCGGACGGCGCAAGCGGTGATCGTTGTGGGTGTGTGCGGATCGCGCGGCGAGGAAATGCCCCTCACGTCCGACGATCCGAATGCGCGGATGGCGGCCACGTTGAGGGATTTGATCGACGAGTGCGCGGGTGCACGCGTGACGTGATCCCTCGCCAGGATGACGTGGCACGCCGAACGCCACTTTGGCGGTGTTTGTGACATTCATGAAGATGTCACGGTAAACCGCGAATATGCGAGGCTCCGTGCCCATTGGCGCGGCATGATAGCTACCGGAAGACGATACGTTGCTGAGTCCGCACGAAATTGCCACGCTGATGCTGGTCCGCCATTCGCCGGACCAGATCGATATGAATCGCACTGAACTCGACACGCTGCTCGAGCGGCGGCTGCTCGCGCTGGAGTCGCGCACCGAAGGTCGACAGAGGCTTTCGCTGACTAAAACCGGCCGTCAGTTGCTGGAAGCGGTCGGGGGTCTGGATCCCGCTTTGCCGAGGGCGCGTGATGCCATCGGCTTCGGCCGCTGCATCGCGTCCGTCTAAATTCTTTCCCGCCTGATTTTCCGCACGTATTCACTCGCGCATTCATTCGATACCGCAGGCAGAGTGGGATGACATGCTGAATGCGCGCGCATGGCTGCACGAGTGCAGCCATTTGCATTTGTATTTTCGCTTTGCGCGACGCGCCGACATTCACGATTCGCGAGCCGTATGAATTACTTCATACAAAAAGCGAATCGTTCACGCTGTTTCTATTCACCAGAAATTTATCCTGAAATTTAGCCAAACCGTATGGACGTGTTTGGTAACGATGTGTTTTACTGCTTGTTCGATACATCGCATGGCGCACACATGCATTGTGCATGACAACGTCTGTCGTACAAACGTCACGTCACCCGGGTAAGCTCAAGCGTCCACGACGCCCACGTGGGCGTGGTGAGTCGAGCGACGGTACTTTTGTGCGGAAGCGTTCCTTATACGGAGCCCGTATTTTGATTCGCATTTCTGAGGATTATGTCGTTTCGAAAGCTGCGCGTCTGGGCGGCGCCCGGCTTTGCGATCGGCGCGTTTATACGGCGGCCGTTATTGCTCCGAAGCCCCACATCTACGCATTATTTCCCGTACGCGGCGCGCTTCATTGTCGCAGACGCCTCGTTTGCACAGGATTGCACTCACTTCTTGCAGAGCGGCAGGATCTATTCTGATCTGCCGCACGGTTTTTTTGCCGACCCTGATCACGTGATGCCCGCAAGGGCCACAACTATCGCAACGCAGTGCGTTTGCACGGCGCGATAGTCGACAGCGGTGGATTTCAGTAAGAGGTTGTAGCCAGCGCGCCGCCGGCATGAGACACCGGCGCGCTTCACGTCCGTTTTGATGCCGCGCGTTTGCACGTACGGGTTAATGCCCATCGTATGGCGCGCGGCCGGTCGTCAAACTGGTTCATCCTCCATGGTTTTTGTCAGCTTGCTTATAACCCTAGAATGAAAGGAGGACATATGGCGAAGCGTGTTGCTTATGTGACCGGCGGTATGGGTGGCATTGGAACTGCAATTTGTCAGCGGTTGCACAAGGACGGCTTTACGGTGGTCGCAGGCTGTGGACCGAATTCGCAGCGTCGCGTGAAGTGGCTCGAAGACCAGAAAGCCGCGGGTTATGAATTCATCGCATCCGAAGGTAATGTGGCCGACTGGGAATCGACGGCTACGGCTTTCGCGAAGGTGAAGAAGGACGTGGGCGAAATCGACGTGCTGGTGAACAACGCGGGCATCACGCGCGACGTCGTGTTTCGCAAGATGACGCACGAAGACTGGACCGCCGTCATCGATACGAATCTCACGAGCCTTTTCAACGTCACCAAGCAGGTCATCGACGGCATGGTCGAGCGCGGCTGGGGCCGCATCATCAATATTTCGTCGGTGAACGGGCAAAAAGGCCAGTTCGGTCAAACCAACTATTCGACGGCGAAAGCCGGCATTCACGGCTTCACGATGGCCCTCGCGCAGGAAGTGGCGACGAAGGGCGTGACCGTCAACACGGTTTCGCCGGGTTATATCGGCACGGATATGGTGCGCGCAGTGAAGCCCGAGGTGATGGAGAAGATTGTTGCGAGCATTCCGGTGCGTCGGCTCGGCGAGCCGCACGAAATTGCATCGATCTGCGCGTGGCTTGCGTCGGATGAGTCGGGTTTTTCGACGGGTGCCGACTTCTCGTTGAACGGCGGCTTGCACATGAGCTAAGTGCACGCCGCGTGCGTGCCGTAGCATTGTTTCAGTGCGGGAGTGGGCGGCAGCCTGCTCCCGCATTTTTCATGATGCGCTCGCGCGGCGAGGCACCGGGCAAAAAGAAAACGCGCCGGAAACAGGGGTTCCGGCGCCCAAGGTTGGCTTTGCGTGTAAAACCGGACTGCAGTGACATAAGACAGGGTATGGATCAGGGCGCGGGGGCACTTCATTTCCCCGTTGTCTCGTTCCATGGCTGCTTTAACGGCAGATGCAACGCAAAATTGAGCGCGGAGAATCACGTTTTTTTCGATACTCATGCAGACAAGCCGCGCCACCGCATCACGCGCACGGTCGTGCAATCTGGCCCGGCGGCTGGAATGAAAAGCGCCCTATCATGGGGCCGACGTATCCGGCAATGAGGTAGCCATTCGTGTCGCGGCAGTCAATGCGGTCACGTCGATGTTGTCGATCCGCCTCATCTTCGCGGCGCCGTTCGCGATAGGCGTGTGGCTGACTTATACGGGCTGGATCGCTCGAACGGAATCGACCTGATGAATTCGTCCTGACTGCGTGTGCACGTGGTGTCTGCGTGCACGCGCGCGGCCGAAGCCAGGATTCATGTGTTGCGAGGGATTGAATCAGATTGAGGCAGTGCTTTCCGGTCGAGCTTCGAATCGCCAGATAGCGATTCGGCAGCGATTCGGCGGCGATTGCGTGGAGCGATTGAAACTGCCGGATAGTTGCACGAACAATGTTGCGCCGCGCAACTTTCACCGCGGCCCACGATCGACGTTTCAGTGTTGTCAGGCGCGCTACCGGTCTTGCGTGCCGTGCGCTTATGGCTTGTCGATTCCTTGCATGGCCCAGCCGACTGCCCAGAATGCAATTGCGGCCGTACCGAATAACAGGCCGCCGGACCCAAAGAACGCCGCCGAGCCTGCCACCAACAGCCAGACACAGCCAAGAATTTTGAATAGCGTGCCGAGGTGCATCAGTCCGGTAGGTGTTCGCATACCGTTGTCTCCGTCTTCGTGTGCACAGTCAAAGATATTTCCCGTCAATCCATCGATACGAGCGACCCGCCAATGAGCACCTTGATTTGTTACGAGAATTTTCAACGTGTTCAGTGAGGGATGTGTGCCTCTACAGTAATCGGCCATTATGTCCGGCGACATCAGGATGTTTGAAAAAACAGTTTTTCTCTTTCTGTTTTGAGCCGTGTCATATGGCGCATGCCTCCCTGCAACAGGCTAATCGGATTGAGAGACACTGCCGTACCGCGCTTCGTGCAAGACGTGCCGCTATTCGAGTGTTTTCTGTTGCCGGCTATCAAACGTTTGCATGCTCGATAACCCTTACTGATTTAAACTTCACTGATTGATTTTCGTGATGTTCCGATATCGATACGGTTCAAGTTCAAGTGTAGTGGTGTACGCGCGCCCATAGGGTGTACGCCGTTGTGATGATTGACAAAGCGGGTAATAAGGAACTGCATCGCGGTTGCGCGTGTGAACCGTGAAATCCACTGGGCTTCAGGAACAATTTCAATCGCCGTCATATGCCTGAATGCTTTGCGCAAATTGTTGCCGGTTACGATTTTTTTAGATCGTTCACCACGCAATGGAGAAGTGATGGAGAACGCGGGGCGGCGAACTTTGCCGTTCGCGTCCACACCAATCCTCACCCCACCTCTGACCGGATTTAGCCAGAATGCACGTGGTGTATGATGCGTGCGCGATCCGGCGCGGAATGTTCCACTTGGATCGTGGAACGGCGGCGATACCATTCGCGCCGGATTGCACCTGAGCGCCAGTTTCTGTCAGTAGAACTTGAAATATCAGAATAACTAATAGTGTTCACGCTGCACGCACGGATTGTTTGATGGCGCGTTCATTTCAAGATTTGGAAAACGGCCGATAGAAGACCGCGCCTACGGTCGCACGTTGGCAAACTTGCACGAATCCGGTCCAACGCGATAACGGGGGTGAGATCCGAATTAAACGGATCTGCACGCGCCACTGCTCTGCCACGTCAAACGACCGCGTCGCGCTCGGCGCGCGGCGCTCGAAGACCCAACGGGCTGAATCAGCTCTTTCTTGATGTCTGTGGAATGAATGTTGTAGGCACGTGTTGAACCTTCTCGCTTCCGCATTTGGGGCAGCGCGGGTGAGCCGATTGATGTTCCGCAAGATGCTCGACGCTCTCGAACGTTTCACCACATTTTTCGCAGCGGTATTGGTAGGTCGGCATGGCAATCCTCCGGTATCGACTATGCATCTGCGTATTAGTATGGCTCATGGTGCCGGGAACTCAATGAAGTCGCCAGGTTGAATGTAACGCCCGCTGTGGTCGGCAAGGGTGCACGCATCGTGCCCACCGGACACATACCGCTTTCAAGAGGGAAGACATGCCAAAGGATGTGATTGTCTGGGGTATCCTGGGTACGGGAAAGATCAACGACAAGGTCGTCGTGCCCATGAACAGCGCGCCCCAATGCCGGGTAAAGGGCATTGCATCGCGAGATCCGCAGAAGGCTCGAGAAGCCGCCGCGAAATACGGGTTGCCGGTGGCGTACGACAGCTACGAAGCCCTGTTGGCCGATCCGGAAATCGATGCCGTGTATATCCCGTTGCCCAACCACATTCACGTGGAATGGGCGATCAAATCCGTCGACGCGGGCAAGCACGTACTGTGTGAAAAACCGATTGGGCTGAATGCCGAGCAGGCCGCGCAACTGGTCGCCGCACGCGACAGGAGCGGACGATACATACAGGAAGCATTCATGGTCCGCACGCATCCGCAATGGCTCAAGGTGCGCGCGTTGATCGACGAAGGGGCCATTGGCGAATTACGGGCGATAACCGGCGGTTTCACCTATAGCAATACCAACCCGCACGATATTCGCAACCAGAGCGAACTGGGCGGCGGTGGCCTGCTGGATATCGGCTGTTATCCGATTACGACTTCGCGTTTCGTCATTGGGCGCGAGCCACGGCGGGTAGTCGCCTTGATGGAACGCGACCCGGCGTTCGAGGTGGATCGGCTGGGCTCCGTGATGATGGACTTCGACGGCGTACAGGCGAGTTTCTTCTATTCGACCCAGATTCACCCCTACCAGCGCATGCAGTTTCACGGCACGGCAGGGCGGATCGAAGTTGAAATTCCGTTCAACGCGCCCAACGACCAGCCGACGCGCCTTCTCGTGAGTGAACGCACAAGCGCGAGAGCGATCGACGATCGGTGGGTGGAACTGCCGGCATGCGATCAATACGGCGTGGCAGCCGCGGTGTTTGCACAAGCGATATTGAGCGGTGGTCCACAGGCCATTCCGCTGGACGACGCGTGCGCGAATATGCGGGTGATCGACGCTGTTTTCCAATCGGCGCAATTGGGTGGCTGGGTGAGCATTCCGGAAAGGTGAGGTAACCGCGAGCACCCGCACGCGCATTCGGTGCGATACCGCTGAATGCGCGCACGCCGGTGCCTGCGCGGCTGCGACTACCCCATCCTCGTGGCCTAGCCGCTTTTCGCTGTTTTAATGGGCGATCCGATGATCGATCAACTCGCTCACGACACGCGGATCGGCCAGCGTGGAAACATCGCCCAGATTGCTGTAATCGCCATCGGCGATCTTGCGCAGGATGCGGCGCATGATCTTGCCTGAGCGCGTTTTTGGCAGAACCGGTGCCCACTGAATGAAGTCGGGGCTCGCGATTGGGCCGATTTCCCGGCGTACGAGCGCTACTAACTCTTTCTGCAATGCCTCCGTCGGCACGATGCCGACCTTGAGAGTCACATAGGCGTAAATGCCCTGGCCCTTGAGCGAATGCGGATAGCCGACCACAGCCGCTTCCGCGACGTCGGGGTGCGTGACCAGCGCGCTTTCCACTTCGGCGGTGCCGAGCCGGTGGCCCGAGACGTTCACGACATCATCGATCCGCCCGGTGATCCAGTAGTCGCCGTCTGCATCGCGATAGCAACCATCCCCTGTGTAGTATTTGCCTTCGAACTGGCTGAAATACTGCATCCGCATGCGATCGGGGTCGCCGTACACGTAGCGCATCTGTCCAGGCCACGAATCGAGCATGCACAGACTGCCTGTCCCTTCGCCTTCGATGATTTCCCCCTTTTCGCCGACGATAGCGGGCTGCACGCCGAAGAACGGCCGGGTGGCCGCACCGGGTTTGAGCGTCGTGGCGCCCGGCAGCGGCGTGATAAGAATGCCGCCGGTTTCCGTTTGCCACCAGGTGTCGATCACGGGACACCGCTTTTCACCGACGATTTCGTAATACCAAAGCCATGCCGCCGGATTGATCGGTTCGCCAACGGTGCCGAGCAGACGCAGCGATTGGCGCGACGTCTTCTTGACCGGCCCGTCGCCGTCGCGCATCAGGGCGCGAATTGCCGTGGGCGCGGTGTAGATGATCTGCACGCGATGCTTGTCGCAGATCTGCCAGAAACGCGAGCTGTCCGGGTAATTCGGCACGCCTTCGAACATGATCGTGGTGGCGCCGTTGGCGAGCGGACCATAGACGATATAGCTGTGGCCCGTCACCCAGCCGACGTCCGCCGTGCACCAGTAAACATCGCCGTCGTGATAGTCGAAAACGTACTGATGCGTGAGCGTGACGTACGTGAGATAGCCGCCTGTGGTGTGCACGACGCCTTTGGGTTTGCCGGTCGATCCGGAGGTGTAGAGGATATAGAGCGGATCCTCCGCATTCATTTCTTCAGGCGGGCAGTCGGCGGAACTCTGGCTCATCAGTTCCTCATACCAATGATCGCGGCCTTCGCGCCAGCCGACCTTGCCTCCCGTTCGCTTGACCACCACGCATGTTCCGACTGCGGGGCATTTTTCCATCGCCGCGTCGGCGCTTTCTTTCATCGCTATCGTGCGGCCGCCTCGCACGCCCTCGTCGGCGGTGATGAGTATGTTGGAAGCACAATCCTGAAGGCGATTTGCGAGCGCCTCGGGCGAGAACCCACCGAACACGACAGAGTGAATTGCGCCGATGCGTGCGCACGCGAGCATCGCGACGGCGGTCTCGGGGATCATCGGCATGTAGATGGTGACGCGGTCGCCGCGCTTGACGTCGAGTGATTTCAGCACATTGGAGAACTTGCAGACTTCGGTATGCAGTTCGCGGTAGCTGAGGATGCGGCTGACGGCAGGATCATCGCCTTCCCAGATAATCGCGGGCTGATCGCCGCGCGTCTGGAGATGGCGGTCGAGGCAATTGCTGCTGGCGTTGAGCGTGCCGTCGTAGAACCACCGGATGCGCAGATCCTGGCTCGCAAAGGAAACGTCTTTCACATGCGTGTATGGGCGGATCCAGTCGAGACGTTTGCCGTGCTCGCCCCAAAATCCTTCCGGATCTTCCGTCGAACGGCGGTACATCTCTTCATAACGGGCCGCATCGGCCCAGGCACGCGTGGCCCGGTCTGCGGGCACAGGAAAGGTCTGATGTTCAGACATGGTTTCCTCCTTGAGGATGTCGCGCTGTCACGCGGGCGGCGGCGTGCCCATTCAAAGCGGCACGCCGCCGTCCCGGTATTGGCCCGCTACGCGGCTTGTGGGTGTGGTTCTGCGTAGGGGTGCGTGGGCAGCACCGTGCGCCCGAAGCTCTCATTGATCACCATTGCCGCGGACGCGTAGAACGCCAGCATGGCGGTAATCAGGCCCGTATAGCCGCCGAGATGCGTTGCGAGCGCGGACCCGGTCCATACGCCGACGGCGAGGAGCAGATAGGTGATCCAGAGTGCGAGGAACACGAGTTGCACGGACGTGCTGGTGTGCATCGAGCCGATCCACATGTAGAACGTGAAAACGCCCCATACCAGTAGATACCAGCCGACGAACGCTGCCGGCACCTTCGTGCCGAGGAATGCGACGAACAGGGCGAAAGACCACCAGAACGCGCCATAACTGAGGAATGCCACGGTCCCGAGCGTATTGCCGCGCGGAAATTCGAGTATGCCCGCGATCATTTGCGCCGTACCGCCGAACGCGAATGCGAGCGCCAGCACGAGCCCCATCGCGTCGGCGTTGAACCAGCCGGCGTTGACCATGCTGAGCATCCAGGTTGTGAATGCAAACCCGGCGAGTCCGAGGGGCGCCGGGTTGGAAAGATTGCCACCCATGATTTGCCTCCATGGTCATTGTTTCCAGTTGCCAACTGCCGGGCGATCGGCGGCGGCATGACGGGCGGCCCGTCGCCGATGTGCTCGACCACATGCCGTGGACGACACGGCATTTACTTCACCGTTGCACAGTGCGCAAAACGCGTGCCGGAGGCGGCACGCGATCGTCTGAAGTTTGATTCGGGCCGCGCACTGATATCCGCCGTAAAAGCGGAATGGCTCATGCTTATTATAGGTCGCGCATCATGGCGTGATATTTCGTTTCACGAGTGAATTGGCCGGGAATATCAAACCTGAATTGCGCATTTGCAGCGTTATCGCTTACCGGAGCGGGAGGCGAAGATATGACGTAATCCTGATGGAATTGAAATGCGTGGTTTGTAGCGCGTAGCGTGATAACCGGCCCGCGCTAATGCGGAAAATCGGCTCACTTCTTGTCAATGACGAGAATGCCTTGGCACGCGTGGTGCGATTCGAGAAGAGAGCCCGTCGCGCTTGTGCCCGAGCGCGAATATCCGGCGCTTTACGAACGCTTTCACTAGCTGATTGCGCACGGCGGGGAAGACGTCGATGTGCGCCCGCTGCGTCTCGTGGCCGATGCGTTCCTGCTCGGCCGTCACGTCGAAGCCGAACCCTTCGGTGTTCGATAAGTGGTTGATCAACCAACAATCAATCGCCGCTCAACCACCGATCAACCACCAACCGGCCGCTCCGGTTCGAGCGCCGCGCCGCCGAGGATCGTGTTGGCGTCGGCGCGCGCGTTGTCGAGCTGCACGACGCTCGCCTGACGTGCGGCCAGCGCGTCGTGATGCTCGATTGCCGTGAGAATCGCCTTGTGGCGCGGCAGCGAAAGGGCATGCGTATTCGGGTGCCGGCTCGTGAGCTTGATCGATTCCGAAAGCGCGAGCGAGAGCATGTTGCCGATATACGCGAGCATGTCGTTATGCGTGGCCGCCATGATCGCGCGGTGAAATTCCAGATCGGGTTCGAGCAGTTCGGCGGCGGTGCGCGCGCGCTCCATACGTGCGTAAGCGGTGCGGATACGCGCCAGGTCTTCCTCGCTGCCCGAGATGGCGGCGAGTGCGGCGGCGGCCGGTTCGATGATCTGGCGCACCGTCATGAGCGACTGGAAAAACGCGCCTTCTGGAATGCTGTTGACGGTCCAGTAGAGCACGTCCGGATCGAGCATGTGCCAGTCTTCGCGCGGCCGCACCACGCTGCCCACGCGCGGCTTGGACACGACGAGGCCTTTGGCCACGAGCACGCGCGTCGCCTCGCGCAACACCGGACGGCTCACGCCGTACGCTTCGCAAAGCGTGGGCTCGGGCGGCAGGCGCTGGCCCGGCGCGAACCGGCCACTGACGATTTGCATGCCCAGTTCCTGCACGATGCGGCCGTGCATGCTTTTGCGATTCTGCAGATTGCGATAATTCATTTTTTCCCGGCTGGTACAGCCTCGCCGGTTGCCCCCTCGTGTGTGGTCAGTGCGCGCCGTTGGAGCGCATCGCGCGGTACTCCCGCCGCACGATGTCCATCAGTTCCGGCACCGACGTTTGTGCGCTGTGCTGCTCGAACGTCACGCGGCCGCGCTGCATGAGCATGATGCGGTCGGCGATGTCGAGTGTCTGCGCATAGTTGTGCATGATCATAATAATCGAGAGCCCGCCTTTTTCCTTGAGGCGCAACACGAGATCGATGATGAGTGCGGCCTCGCGCGCGCCCATGGCGGCGAGCGGTTCGTCGAGCAGCAGGATCTTCGCATCGGAATGGACGGCGCGCGCGACTGCGATGGCCTGGCGCTGGCCGCCCGAAAGCCGCTCCACGGGCAGATCGACCGAAGGCACATGCACGCCGATATCGTCGAGACACTGCGCGGCGAGTTCGCGCATGCGCGCATGATCGAGCAGACGGAACGGGCCGCGCCGCACGATTTCGCGGTTCAGGAACATGTTGTGATAGATGCTGAGCGAATTCGCGAGCGCGAGATCCTGATACACGCACTCGATGCCGAGCGCGCGCGCGTGATCGACGGAGCGCAGCAGCATTTCCTGGCCATTCACGTAGAGCGTGCCGCTCGTCTGCTGATGAAACCCGGTCAGGATTTTCACGAGCGTGGACTTGCCCGCACCGTTATCGCCGAGGATGCCGAGAATCTCGCCTTTGCCGAGCGTAAACGACACGCCGTCGAGCGCCGTCACCGCGCCGAAGCGTTTGACGAGCTGGTCGCCGCGCATCGCAAGCGCAGCGCTTTCCGCCACGTTTGCATATGCGTTAGAAGACGCGGCGGCGTCGGGTTGCCGCTCGACCGGCTCGACCATTAGCGGCTCCCTTTGCGCCGGATGCGTCCGACGTGAATATTGAAGACCATCGCGGCGAGAATGGCGGCGCCGAGAATGATGTTGAACGTGAACGCGTTGATGCCGATGAGCGTGAAGCCGTCGTTGAGAATGCCGAGCACCGCCGCGCCGATCAGACCGCCGATGATCGTGCCCGAGCCGCCCGTGAGCGGCGTGCCGCCGATCACGGCGGCGGCGATGGCGAGAAAGGTGATCTGGTTGCCGCCGGCCTGCGGATCGATGGACGTGATGCGAAAGCCTTCGAGAATGCCGGTGAGGCCCGCGAGCATCGCGGCGATGATGAAGTTGCCGAGCCGCAGCCGGTTCACGTGAATCCCCGCCTCGCTCGCGCCGAGTGGATTCGCGCCCGCCGCCTGCGTATGCAGCCCCCAGCGCGTGTGGCGCAGCAGGATATGCATGGTGATCGCGAGCCCGAAGGTCCAGAGTATTTCGCTGTAGCCCCACGCGCCCATGACGTTCGCGAAGGTCGTCGACCCGGGCGCTTCGACCGGCGTGCCGCGCGAGACCGTGAGCGTGATCCCGTTGATCAGAAAGAGCGTGCCGAGCGTCGTCACGAACGAGGGCAGACGCAGCCACACGGTGACTGCGCCGTTCACGAAGCCGACGAGCGCCGCCGCGGCGAGTCCTGCGATCAGCGCGAGCCACATGGGTGCGCCCGCATCGTTCGCGAACACCATCATGAACGGCGCGAACGCGAACACCATGCCCGACGAAAGATCGATATCGCCGCCGATCATCAACATGATTTCGCCGAATGCGATGATCGCGACCGGCGCGACGAATTGCGAGAGATTGACCAGACTCGCATTCGTCAGAAGGAAATCATGATTGGCGAACTCGAAGTACGCGGCGAGCAGCACCGCGACCAGCAGAATGCGCAGCTCCGCTGACCAGTTTGCGAGCAGGAGCCCGCGCGGCCGCGCGGGCCGCGCCGGGACTTCGACTTTGCGGGGTTCGTCCACAGTACCCATCACGATTTGATCGGGCCTCTCATTTGCAGGATCTGCGCCTTGGTGCTCTTGCCTTCATAGCGCGTCGACGTGTTGAGGTACGGCTCGACCGTGTTCTTCGTCACGAATTTCAGGCCCGTGTTGACGTTCGCCGGTCCCACGAGACCACCCGATGCAAGCGTCACGAACGCCTGCATCACCGTATAGAAGCCCTGCACGTACGGCTGCTGGTCGATGGTGAAGTCGAGGAAGCCTTCGTGGATGAGCTGGACGGTGGTCGGCAGCAGATCGAAGCCGCCGCCGTGCACGCCCTTCGCAGGCAGGTTCTGTTCCTTCATCACCTCCGCGACGCCCTGCGTGCTGCCCGCGTCGACCGCGAACATGCCCTTCAGGTCCTGGTGGCCGAGGTAAAACGCCTTGATCTTCGAGAGTTCCTCGTTGACGGTCGCGCCCGTTGCGACGGTCTGGATGTCGATCTTCTTGCCCGACTTCTTGATGGCGTCGGATGCGCCGTCAAGACGCGGCTGGATGTTCAACTGGCCCGGCGTCGCGATGAAGAGGCCGACAAGGCCGCTGTCGATGAGGCTCACGATGCGCTCGCCCATCTGATAGCCCGAGAGATACAGGTCCTGGCCGATATACGAGAGACGCGGGTTGCTCTTGCCGCGCGGTGCATCGGCGTTGTAGGCGAATACCGGAATGCCTGCGTCGAGCGCCGCCTGGATCGGCTTGTCGAACGCAGTGGGGTCGACGATGGGGACCGCAATCGCGTCGGCCTTCGCGGCAATCGCGGCGTTCACCGCGCGCACCATTTCGCCCGCGTCCGAGGTGGCCGATCCGGTCCACTGATAATCCATGCCGAGCAGCCCGCACGCGTCCTGAATGCCGTACTGCGTGGGCACGAAGAACGGATTCGTCGTGACGTGGTTCACGAATACGACCTTCCACTTCTTGTGCGCGGGGAATGGCGCTTCGGCAGCCTGTGCCGTCGAAATCAGTCCGCCCGATCCCGCGCCTAGGGTACCGAGCAGCGAAAGCGCCGCGCCGAGTCCCGCGCCCTGCAACAGGCCGCGTCGGCCTGCTTTTACCTGCTCCTGCTGGTCTTGCCCGTCTTCCCGTTCTTGCGCCATGTCTTCCTCCTGTTGTTTTCGTGGATCAAAGTGCATGCACATTCACGACGGCACCGGGCGGCGCGCCAGCGACCCGAAGGACGCAGCGGATTGAAGTATGTGGAGACCGTGCCGAACGGTACGTCGAAGATGGTAATGCAGCGTTTTCACGGGGCCTAATGCACGTATACCCGTAATAAGTCGGACTATTGTCAGGTGCGGCGGGCCGATGCTCAACGGCAAGCACGAAGGGCGCGACATCGGCTCGGGCACCGTGGTCTGGCAGTTGAGCGAGCAGGTGAAAGCAGGGCGCATTTCGATTCACGAATTCATGTCGGCGGAAGCGGGCATGTCGCGTTCGGCGGGCACCTGTAACACCATGGGCACCGCTTCGACCATGGCCTGCATGGCCGAGGCGCTCGGCGTGACGCTGCCCCACAACGCGGCGATTCCCGCCGTCGATGCGCGCCGTTATGTGCTCGCGCAACTTTCGGGCATGCGCATCGTGCAGATGGCGCTCGAGGATCTGCGCCTCTCGAAGCTGCTCACACGCGAGGCGTTCGAGAACGCGATCCGCACGAACGCGGCCATTCACCTGAAGGCGATTGCGGGGCGCGTTGGCGTGCCGCTCGAACTCGACGACTGGACCCGCATTGGGCGCGGCACGCCGACCATCGTCGATCTGCAGCCCTCGGGCCGGTTTCTGATGGAAGAGTTTTATTACGCGGGCGGCCTGCCCGCCGTGCCGCGGCATTCCCATTGAAGCGGGCTGCGGCTCGTATCGACGCGAACCGAATCAGGAGGACGCAGTCAGTGTCGGCGGCGTGGCATTGCGCGCAGGCCCGTTTTTAAGGGCGATGTGAAGGTGAACAAAACGAAAATGGCCCGCACTGTCTGCGGGCCATTTCGGGGCGCGGGCGCCGGGCGGAAACCACCGGAATACCCACGTCAGGGTGCTTTGAAGCGCAACGGCGATTCATCAGCTCAATAGCTTACTGGCCTTGCTGCGACGAACCGTTCGCCACGCCGCCGACTGCAGCGTTTTCAGCAGCGACGCGGGCTTCGGCAGCCTGAATGTTGGCCGGATAGTCATACGGGTTCGCCCGCGACGGGTTGTAGCCGGCCTTTTCGATCTGGACCAGTTCCGCACGCACTTGCGCGCGGGTCATCGGCTGGTTCGACTGGGCGAAAACAGCAACCGGAGCGGCAAGCGTAGCGGCGATAACAACAGCTTGAACGAGCGATTTCATGACTATTACCTCCAGGATTTGTCTTTTTCGGCTGCCGAAAAGGTGTATGCAGCACTGAGGCAAGTGTAGGAGTCTGTAGGATTAGGGTAAATACCTAAAATACGAATTCACTGTTCTCCAGGCGTAAACAATCCGGGCTGAACAGGGCTACTGACCATCGAATCTGACGCGATCCGCAGCAATACGGCCGGTGAGGCGGAACCTCCGGCCCATGCGGCTCGCCCATGCGGGCGCTACGGGCACAGAAGCCGGGTTTCGATGTTTTCGTATGATGATTAAGCCGGCCAGGATGACCGGCTTGCGCGTCTGGGCGAGGGCGAGGCGCACACCGGCCGTAGCCGGTGCGGCCTGCGAGGAGAGTCCGGGCTTGCGTCAGGGATTGCGGCGATGGGCCGTTGCACAGGCACAGGCGGCACAGGCGGCCCAGACGGCCCAGACGGCCCAGACGCGACGCGTCACTTCACGGTCTGGACGACTTCGAAGCCTTCGAACTCCGGATGACCGCGATACAGCGGGCGGCTCGTGCTACCGGCGTTACGATGCGCCGCGCGAAATGCGTCCGAGCGGGTCCAGTCCTCGAACGCCGTGCGGTTCGCCCACACGGTATGGCTCGCATAAAGCACGTAGTCGTCGCGCTGCGGACCTTTGAGCAGATGAAATTCGATGAAACCGGGCACGTCCTTGAGATGCGTGTCCCGGTTGAGCCACACGTCCTCGAAGGCGGCTTGCTCATCCGGCGCAACCTTGAAACGATTCATGGCGATATACATGCCGTGGTCCTCTTCTGTTTCGATGTCGGTTCAATGTCGGCTCGATGCGCCGCGCGCGCTCGCGCCGAACGGACTTCGATTATAGGCGCGCCGTGCCTGGCTCAAGCCATCGCGCCGATCATCTTGCCGACCGTCGCCGCCAATGCGCGCCGCCGAAGCGCGACGCCGCATGTGCACTCAGTCCGCCGCGCACGCCGTCTGCGGTGCGTGAACGGCTGCGGCGGCCACGCCGGTCGCCCCGGTCGCGCCGCTTACCTCGACCGGCACGCGGCGTGCAAGCGCGCACATGAGTTCATAGCCGATCGTGCCCGACGCCTCGGCCACTTCGTCCACCTTCACCTGATCGCCCCAGAGTTCGACGGTCGAGCCAATGGCCGCCTGCGGGCACGGCGTGAGATCGACGGTCAGCATGTCCATGGAAACGCGCCCGACGATGCGCGTGCGCACGCCATCGACGGCAATCGGCGTGCCGCTCGGCGCATGGCGCGGATAGCCGTCGGCGTAGCCGCAGGCGACCACGCCGATTCGCATCGGCTGGTCGGCCCGGAACGTGCGCCCGTAACCGATGGTTTCTTGCGGTGCGACGGTCTGCACGCCGATGATGCGGCTCGTGAGCGTCATCGCCGCGTGCAGTCCAAAGCCCGCAACATCGCGCGCGACGCCCGTGGGCGACGCGCCGTAGAGGATCGTGCCGGGCCGCACCCAGTCGCGATGCGCGCGGGGATGCCAGAGCACGCCCGCCGAGTTCGAGAGCGACTGCTCGCCGGGCATGCCCTGGGTGGCGGCATCGAATTCATCGAGCTGCCAGTCGATGGCGCCGTCATCGGCCGTGGCGAAGTGGTTCATGAGCCCGACCGAGCCGACCGACGGCAGCGCCGATGCGCGCTCCCACGCGTCGCGGAACACCTGCGGACGAAAGCCCAGTCGGTTCATGCCGGAGTTCATCTTCAGCATGATGTCGATGGGCTGGCGCGGCCTGGCCGCTGCGAGCAGTTGCAGCTGCTCGTTGCAGTGGATGGCGACGGTGAGGCGATGGCTGTCGGCGAGTTCGACGTCGACCGGCTCGAAGATGCCTTCGAGCAGCAAGATCGGCTTCGTCCAGCCGAGCTCGCGCACGCGCACCGCTTCGTCGAGATCGAGCAGGGCGATGCCGTCCGCCTGTGCGAGCGCGGGGTAAATGCGCTCGATGCCGTGACCGTAGGCGTTGGCCTTGACGACGGTCCAGACGCGGGACGTCGGCGTCATCTGCTTGATGAGTCCGAGGTTGTGGCGGACGGCTTCGGGATGAATACGGGCGGTGATGGGACGCGGCATGATGGTTCGTAATTCGGAGATGTTTGGCCTGCGCCGCCCGTTTCGCGGGCAGCGCACTTAGCTTGGGCTAGTGGATTGTGCAATCATATTGATATTTGTGTAGTTATGTTTAATGTATTTGAACGAATTTTTGGACGAATAAACTGCCATGATGCGTGCGGACGAGAAATCGTCTCAGCGCGGCACGAGCACCGTGCGCACCGGACTGCCGCCGCCCAGCATCGTGCCGCGGCAGCCCGGTGTGCCGCATCGGCACGCGTACATCAGGCGCGTTTCATCGCTCGCGTCGCTTTCGAGTTCCAGCGCGTAATCGATGAACAGTTCCTCGCCCGCACGGATATCGCAGATCGCGTCGATGAATACGCGATTGCCGATTTCAATCGTTTCGCAATTTGCCGCGCACGCGTGATTGAGCCAGCGCGCGCCATTGCCGCCGCGTCCGCCATCGATCACGCGGCCGTTGGACAGTCCGAACAGAAACGTATGCGCGCAGTCGGCGCGCGATTGCCAGTGGCGCGCCGCCTCGCGCCAGGTGGTCACCTTGCCCCGGTATTCGAAGATCCGCTCGCCCGCGCGCAGCGCGCACAGGGCAAAGACGCCCCGGCCATGCACGGGGGAGTGTCGCACTGAAACTCGTCTCATGATGATCGCGCTCGTTTGGATGGCGCGCAGTATAGGCGTCCAATATTCGCGCGGTGTGAATGTCGCGTGACGCCGCTTTTGTTGGACGATTGAATCTGGGCACGTACAATCGGCCATTCATCGAACGCGATGCGGCATCTTAGCGATGCTAACGATTGCTGTAAAAAATCGCGCGTTAGGCGTCATTGCTTTGACGCGCGATTTACGCTTGATTCATGCATGGCCGGCTTACGAGACGTAAGCCGATCGCGCCACTCACCACCCTCGCCGGAGCAGACTTTGACACAGCGCCTCAACGAATTCGGGCAACCCATTGGCGAACCGGTTGCCGGCTGGACACCGCGCGAGCGGCCCGCCGATGTCACCCTGACCGGCGCCTGGTGCCGCCTCGAGCCGCTCGACGCGGCGCGCCACGCGGACGAGCTGGATCGCGCCTTTCGCGCCGCGCCGGATCAGCGGAGCTGGACCTATCTTTCTGCTGGCCCGTTCGATACCAGCGAGGATTACCGCCGCTACGCGGAACGCGCGGCGCGCAGCACGGACCCGAAGCACTATGCGGTGATCGATCTCAAGACGGGCCGTGCGGTCGGCACGCTGGCGCTGATGCGGCAGGACCCGGCCAACGGCGTGATCGAAGTCGGCAGTGTGACGTTCTCGCCGCAGCTTCAGCAGACGCCGCTTTCCACCGAGGCGCAGTACCTGCTCATGGCCTACGCCTTCGATACGCTCGGTTATCGCCGCTACGAGTGGAAATGCGACAGCCTCAACGCACCTTCGCGCAAGGCGGCGGAGCGTCTGGGCTTTCGCTTCGAGGGGGTTTTCCGCCAGGCCGTGATCGTCAAGGGGCGCACGCGCGACACGGCGTGGTTCTCGATCATCGATACGGAATGGGCGCCGCTCAAGCGTGCGTTCGCGGCGTGGCTGGCGCCGGAAAACTTCGATGAGCAGGGGCGGCAGCGCGTGTCGCTCGCCACGCTCCGGGGCGCGTGACGTACCACGCACATGACGCACAGCGTGCTGCGCGCGCCCTGGTCGCCACCCGTCGCCCGCCGTCGTCCGCCGTTATGCGCGCTTACCCGCTCTTACCCGCCGATCAGCTTCAGCCCCGCCGGGAGCGACTCGCCGAACATGCGCCCCGTATCGGCATCGTCGAGCGACACAACCTCGCGGACCATCGCGATCCACGCAGGCGGCGCGTTCGCCGATTCGAGCCGCCGGACGACGGCGTCGCGCATCGCCTGCGGCAGATCCCGCGAGCGGTCGCCGGTCATGCTGGCGATCTGCACGGCGGCGAACATCGCCGGCTCGACCTTGCGCCAGTTCACCGCGAGGATGACGTCGAGCCAGCGCGCCGCCACGTCGGGCGGCACGACACCGTGGGCGCTGCCGTAGAACGGCTGGCGCGCACCGATCCGGCCGACTGCCCACCAGCTTTGCGGGTTCGCGGACGGCTGCTGAAGCCGCGCGAGCAGGCCCTCGCCAATCTCGATCTTGCGCTCGACCGCAATGTGTTCGAGCGAGGCGTACAGGCGGACCATGTCGGCCTGGCTCAGCTTCGCCGGATCGAACGGCAGTTTGTGGCGCCTGGCGCGCGCCGCCGCTTCGAGCCAGTCCATCGCTTCGAGCGCCTGCTGCTGCGCCGTTTCGGCGAGCCCGCCCGCCGCGCGCCGCCACAGCGTCCACCACTCCGACCACACCTGGCTATCGTTGACGTGCTGAATGCCGTCGTCGAAGAGCGTCCATAGCTGCTCGACGCGCCACGCGTCGAGCGGATAGCCGAAGCCGGGCCGCACGCAGTAGCCCGCGAGATTCAGCCAGAGCCGTTCATGATCGGCAGAACGCCTGCGCCGGCCCGCGCGTTCCCAGAGCGCACCGAACAGTTCGCGCAGCAGCGCGCTGTCCCAGCCCTCGCGCGGCCCGAGGCGTTGTTCGAGTTGCGCGCGCAGCCGTTTCACTTCCTTCGGATCGACGCTCGCCGAGCGCGGCCCGAATACCCGGTCGATGAGTCCGATGGCTTCGTCGAGCAGCGGATGACGCTGCGCCGTTTCCGCTTTGTCGCCAGTCTCGCCGCCGTGCTCGCTACGCCGAAGCTGGAATTCCAGCAGCCATCGTTGCGAAGGATCGTCGGTGGCGATGCAATGCACTTCCAGCGTGCCGAGTTCCGTAAGCGATGTCGTGAGCCTGACTGCGCGCTCGCCCGGCGCATTTGCGCCTGCGCGCTGCACGACGGTCGCGAGCGGCGGCAGGCGCACGAAGTCGCCGCTCGACAGATCGGCAAGCTCGCCCGGCTGCCATGCCGTATCGGCGACGGTGGAGACCAGATGGAACTGCACGGGGTGCCCGAGCCGCAGGGCGAACACGCGGTCGGCGAGATGGATTTCGTGCGCTTCCTGCGTGCCGCGCGGCAGCAGGCAGACGCCGCGCGGCGTCTCGCGTACGTCGTCCAGCACGAGGAAGTAGCTGCGCGGCGAGCCGCCGCCAATGCGCGGGGCCTCGCCCGAGCGGGCCAGCGCATAGGCGACCGCGCCGCGCGCCACGGCAACGTCCGGCTGGTCGTTTTGCAGGATGTGCAGCGGTTGCCCGCGCCAGTTGCCGAGCGTGTCGGCGAGGCGCGCGGAAAGCGCCTGCGCGCGAAAGACGCCGCCGTTCAGGAGCAGCGTATCCGGCACCGGCACGGACTGCGCTTGTGCAGCGCCCGACGCGTCGCTCTGCGCTTGTCCCGATGCTTCGCCCAACGCTTCGCGCGACGGCGCCGCGAAGCGGTCCAGAAACGCCGCGATGTGCCGCGTGATCGCCGGATCGGCGGCATAGGGCAAGCCGAATTCGACCAGCGCCGCACGCGAGCGGCGCGGCAATTCGCGCGCATCGGTCTGCGGAAAGAAGCCGTCGACGACCACCTGCTCGACTTCCTCGCGGCGCAGGTGCGTCGTGCGCGCGCCGCCCACGAGCCGCGCGCCCGCGCCGAGCAGCGTGACCGGAACGCTGGCGGGCGCTGCTGCGTCCAGCAATTGTTCCTTCGCGGCGCGGCATCGTTCGACCAGCTGCGACAGGCTTGCCGCCGACAGCCGCGTCTCGCCCGGCTGCGCGGCGGCAAGATGCGCCTCGACAAGATGCGCGAGCGCGAGATCCATGTTGTCGCCGCCGAGCATCAGATGGTTGCCCACGCCGATGCGCGTCAACTGCGGCTTGCCGTCCTCCACCTGCACCTTGATGAGCGTGAGGTCGGTCGTGCCGCCGCCCACGTCGCAGACGAGCACGAGGCGCGTGCCGGCGAGTTCGGCGTCGAGCGTCGCGCGATGGTGGAACAGCCAGTCGTAGAACGCGGCCTGCGGTTCTTCGAGCAGGCGCAGCGCGGGCAGCCCGGCGAGCCGCGCGGCTTCGAGCGTCAGCGCGCGCGCACCGTCGTCGAACGAGGCGGGCACGGTGAGGACCACATCCTGCTCTTCGAGCGGCGCATGCGGGAAACGCCGGTTCCACGCGGCGCGCACGTGCGCGAGGTAGCTGGCGCTGGCGGCGACGGGCGAGACCTTGCGCGCGTCGTCGGGCGCGCCCCACGGCAGGATCGGCGCGAGACGGTCGACCGACGCGTGCGAAAGCCAGCTTTTCGCGCTGCTCACGAGCCGCCCCGGCACCTGCGCGCCGAGCGTGCGCGCGAACTGGCCGATCACGGCCTGCGGCGCTTCCGTGGCATCGGCGCTATCGGTCGTGGCGGCGCCGCTCCACGGCAGGCGCAGATCGTCTGCCGCCAGTTCACCCGGCGCGGGGTGATAGCGCGCGGACGGCAACAGCGGCCGCGCGTGCACTTCGCCCGGCCCCACGAGCTGATCGACGTCGAAGACGCGGATCTGCCCGCCGTCCGCCTTGCCGTTCGCCTTGCTGTTTGCCTCGACGTACGCTACGACGGTGTTGCTCGTCCCGAGGTCGATGCCGACGAGGTATGACTTCATCGGACTCAAGCGTTGACGCCGCCGCGCACGTCGAATTCGACTTTCCAGCGCTCGTCCGTGCCGCTCGATACGGCTTCGAGTTCGAGCGTGCCCGCTTCGGTCACGCGCGCGTGCAGCTTCACGGGCACGACTTCGCCGGGCGTGCGGCCTTCGGGCGGCAGCGTGGCCTGGATTTCCTCGAGTTCCTGCAGTTCGTCGGGCGACCAGTAGTCGAGCATCGTGCCGACCTGATCCTGCCGCCGCACCGACGATCCGAAGAAGCGGAAGTGCACGGGCTCGCCGACCACGAGGCCGAATTCCTGCGGCGGCAGCGCGGCGTCCGTGCCTTCTTCCATGCCGAAGGGCGCGACGCACAGCGCCGAAACCGGCGGTTCGAGACCGGGGACGGCGGGCATGGCCGATTCGATTGCGATGTAGTACGCGCGCGCCGTGCCGCCGCGAATGCGCACGCCTTTGCCGCGCTTCACGTAGCCGTAGTACGCGGCGCCGCGTGCGACCGCGAGATCGAGGTCGGCGCCGCCGAGCAGGCGTGCGGGCGCGGCGCCCTCGGCGGCGAGCCAGCCGTTGAGCACGCCGAGAATGCGCTCGGTCAGCAGGGCGGACTTGAACACGCCGCCGTTGAACAGCACGGCGGTCGGATGGAGGAAGCTTGCGCCCGGCGCGGCGGACACGCCGCCGGGTTCGGCGAATTCGGCGAGTGCGGCGATCTGCTTGCCGAGGAAGGCCGCGAGGTGACGCGTGATGCCTGCGTCCTGCGCGTACGGCAGGCCGAGCTGCGTGAGGCCGGCGCGTGCGCGGCTCACGGGCCGCGCTGCCGCGTCGGCCTGCGGGAAGAAGCCTTCGAGAATGGTTTGCGTGAGTTCGTCGCGGGTCAGCTCGGTGCGGATCGAGCCGCCGATCAGCTTCGAGCCGCGGCTCGGCACGACGAGCGGCACGGCGCTCGCGGCGGGGTCGCTCAGCAGCGTTTCCTTGGCGGCGCGGCACGCGTAGGTCAGCGCACGCAATTGCCACGGATCGGCCTGCGTGCCCTGCGCTGCGAGCTTGCGCGCGACGACGTGCGCGAGCGCGAGATCCATGTTGTCGCCGCCCAGCAGAATGTGTTCGCCGACGGCGACGCGATGCAGTTCGAGATTGCCTTCGCGCTCGATGACGGCGATCAGCGAGAGGTCGGTTGTGCCGCCGCCCACGTCGACGACCAGAATGATGTCGCCCACCTTCACTTCTTTGCGCCACGCGCCGCCGCTCTTCTGGATCCAGCTATAGAGCGCGGCCTGCGGCTCCTCCAGCAGCGTCATGCGCGCATAGCCGGCCGCCTGCGCGGCCTCGGCGGTCAGTTCACGCGCGGCGGGATCGAACGAGGCCGGAATCGTGACGGTGATGTCCTGGTCGCCGAACGGCGCGTCGGGATGCGCGTGGTCCCACGCTTCGCGCAAATGCGTGAGGTAGCGCACCGAGCTTTCGAGCGGCGAAACGCGCGCGACTTCGGGCGGCGCATCGCTCGGCAGGATGGCCGCGCGACGGTCCACGCCGGGATGGCAGAGCCAGCTCTTCGCGCTCGACACGAGGCGGATCGGCGTGCCCGCACCGCGGCTGCGCGCGAGTTCGCCCACGGCATAGTCGCGGCTCGCGGTCCACGGCAGGCTCAGGTCGCCGGGCGTGAGTTCGCCCGGATGCGGCAGATAGAGAAACGACGGCAGCAGATCCGGCGATTCGAGCGTGCCGGGCGCGGTGAGCTGCGCGACCGGCAGCACGCCCTGGCTGGCCTTGTCGCCGTCGCTCGCGGCAAGATCGACGTAGGACAGCGCGCAGTGCGTCGTGCCGAGATCGATACCGATGGAATAGCGCGGCTCGCTCATAGCTCCACCTCGGCCGGGGCGATCACGGTCACGTCGTGGGTCTTGACGAGCTTCGGCAGGCGGACGTCGGCGACGCGCCAGCCGCGGTGCGCGATGCTGCCGTTAAACGGCGCCTTGCCGACGACGTTGCCGGTGAGGCGGACCGCGCTGGCGTCGAAGCCTTCCGCGAGCGTGATGCGGCTGCCTTCGGCTTCGTTGCGCACGGGCTCGATCGTGAAGTGCTCGCGCAGCGTCGTGCGGCAACCTTCGTGAACGAGGCGGGCCGCAGCGCCGATATCGGCATCGGAATAGCCCGCGATGTTTTCTTCGACGAAATCGATGAAGCGTGCGTTGCGCTGGAGCAGGCCCAGCAGTTGAAGGGCCGAATCGGGGCTCGCTGCCTCGATGGCGGGCGCGGGCTGCACGGGGACGGGCGCGGGTTGCACGGCGGCGGGTGTGGATTGCACGGCAACTGGCGCAGCAACGGGCGCTGCGGCAGGTTCGGGCAGCGGTGCGCCTTCGCGCAGGCGGCGGACATTGGCGGCGAGGTTGCTGTCGCCGAGAATGGCGAAAAACGAGCCGACGGCGACGGAAAACCGGCCGATGAACGAGAGATTCGATTCGGTCATGAAAAACTGCTCCTGGAGGCTCGCCTGAACGGCGAGCAGGCCGGCCGGGGCTCGATGCGAGCCATGCAGGCGGCGGCCAGCGTGGAAAATCCGGGCCCGTTGAGGGCTCAAAACCGCTATTTTGCCTTGTTGTCGCCGCAAGCCGGACAAAATCCGGCCGCGATGCCGGGCGACGGCACTTTTGCACGCGTGCCGCCGTTGGCCATTTCCATGTGATTTGCGCGCCTGGCGACGATTTGGCGACCGCGTTGTTGACGCCTGGTTGATGACGCGCTTTTGTCGATTCCAGCCGACGCGCAGGCGTTGTCTTGCCACAGTCGGGCGAAGCCGCCTGGCGGACTCCGGGTCGCCGGATATATAACGGAGTGCGAATCAAAATGGCGCGCAGGCTGCGGTGAACGCAGCCTGCGCGCCTGCTTCGAAGATCTCCGGGAAAGCGTTGTGTCGAACGCCGTTGCCGGCGTTACGCCTTCTTCACATACGCATTGCACCAGCCGGTGCTGTCGACGAGCTTGCCGCCGAAGATCGGGCATGGCCCGCTCGCTGCACCCGCCTTACCCTGAAACAACTGGCAGTTCGAGCACGACTGGCCGGCCTGAAACTTGGGGAACTTTGCCTTATCCACCTGCGCGGCATGGGTCCGGTAGCCCATCGCCTGGGCCTGGGGATCGCTCTCGGAGAGCGCCGGGGCGTCGGCGCGCGCCTCCTCGGTGAGGATCGACGACGAAGCGAGCGTGGCGGCGATAGCAATGAACTTACGACGTGAGCATGGCATCACAAGACTCCCTCTAATGGAGCGCGCCTTGGGGAAAGGATCGCGCGAGTTGGTGTTTGGGTCGAATGTTGCAGTGACGAGCCTAAAACTTGCCGTGGGCTGCCGCAAGAAATTTTGCAATGTTTTCGAATTGGCCGGCGCGCAACTGCACGCCGCCGCACCTTGCCGCACTCCACTGCACCTCGCCGCACGCCGTTTCAACTGCTGGCAACGTCACTCGTCCATCATGCGGGCCTTGACCTTCTTGCCCTTCACCTTGCCTGCATTGAGCTTGCGTAAAGCGTCGTGGGCGATGCTGCGCTCGACGGCCACATAGGTCGAAAAGTCGGTCACGTTGATTTTGCCGATCTGCTCGCCCTTGAAACCCGCTTCGCCGGTCAGCGCGCCCAGCACGTCGCCGGGGCGGATCTTCTCCTTGCGGCCACCCAGAATCTGCAGTGTTTCCATCGGCGGCAGCAAGGGTGCGTTGCTCGCGGGCTTGAGCGAGGCGAGCGGTTGCCATTCGACTTCGCGCTTGAGGGCCGCTTCGATGCCGCCCACACGGCCCATTTCGTCCATGCTCGCGAGGCTCAGCGCCCAGCCGTCCTGATCGGCGCGGCCCGTGCGGCCGATGCGGTGCACGTAGGTTTCGGGGTCGGGCGTCACGTCCACGTTGATGACCGCTTCGAGCTGCGCGATGTCGAGGCCGCGCGCGGCGACGTCGGTGGCGACGAGCACCGAGCAACTGCGGTTGGCAAACTGGATCAGCACCTGGTCGCGCTCGCGCTGGTCGAGTTCGCCGTGCAGCGCGAGCGCATGAAAGCCCTGTGCGCGCAGCACGTCGAGCAGATCGCGGCACTGCTGTTTGGTATTGCAGAAGGCGAGCGTGCTGACCGGGCGATAGTGATTCAGCAGCATGCCGACCGCGTGCAGGCGTTCGTCTTCGGCGACTTCGTAGAAGCGCTGGCGAATCTTGCTGTCGTCGTGATGTTCTTCGAACCGGAGCTCCTTGGGATTGCGAAGGAAGCGCTGGCTCAATTTCGTAATGCCTTCGGGCAAGGTCGCCGAAAAGAGCAGCGTTTGACGCTCTTTCGGACATTGGCTCACCACCTTGGCGATGTCGTCGAAGAACCCCATGTCGAGCATGCGGTCGGCTTCGTCGAGCACGAGGGTGTTCAGCGCGTCGAGCGCGAGGCTTGCGCGCTCCAGGTGGTCCATGATGCGCCCGGGCGTGCCGACGACGATGTGCGCGCCGTGTTCGAGGCTCGCCGTCTGGGGCCGCATGGGCGTGCCGCCGCACAGCGTGAGGACCTTGATGTTTTCCTCGGCGCGCGCGAGGCGGCGGATTTCCTGCGTGACCTGGTCGGCCAGCTCGCGCGTGGGGCAGAGGATCATGGCCTGCACAACGAGACGGCGCACGTCGAGCCGCGCGAGCAGTGCGAGCGAAAACGCCGCCGTTTTGCCGCTGCCGGTTTTCGACTGTGCAATCAGATCGTGCCCGGCCAGCGTGACAGGCAGGCTTTCGGCCTGGATGGGTGTCATGTCGACATAGCCGAGGCGCGTGAGGTTCTCGATCATGGCAGGCGCAAGCGGGAGCGCGCTGAAGGGCGTGGCAGTGGTTGGATTCGTCATACGGGTCTCGCGCCAGATGGCTGGAGGCAACCCGGCTTGTCGGCCGGTGTCGCGTCGGGGAGAAAGGTGGATCGGGCGGCGAAGGAAGATCGCGCGTGCCGCGATTCTAGCGGAAGCGCGCGCCTGCCCGCCGAAGCGTGCATGAAGGGGGGCGCGGCTTTGACGGCGCATACGTGCGACGTCGACGCAAATACCGGCGGCCGTTGCGGCCTCCTGGTGCTGCGAGACGGCTTCGCGAACCGATGGCACAATGGGTGCGTCCTCCACCTTCCTGGCTCCGGCACAAAAAAACATGCGCGAAGGCGACGTATCGAGCGTGGCAGCGAAGCAGATGGCCGGAAAGGGGGCGCGTTTTGTGGAACGCGTTTATCGCCTGCGTATCGCGGGTCTTGGGCTGGGTTTTTTCTGCGTCGCATCGGTGCTGGCCCAGCAGGAACGCGGCTTCGTGCTGTGGGCGCTGCTGGGTTTTCACGGTTTCCTGTGGCCGCACGTGGCGCGCCGCGCCGCGCTTGCCTGCAACGTGCCGTATCGCGGCGAGCGCGCAAACCTCATGATCGATGCGGTGTTCGGCGGCTTCTGGGTCGCCGCGATGCGTTTTAACGTATTGCCGTGCGTGCTGATTCTCACGATGCTCAGCATGGACAACATTGCGGCGGGCGGCCCGGGCTTTTTCGCGCGCGGCATCCTCGGGCATCTGGCCGGTCTCGCCGCAGGGCTGCTCATACTCGGCTTCGCGTTCGAGCCAGTGTCGCGCATGCCGACCATCCTCGCCTGCCTGCCGTTTCTCGTCGTTTATCCCATCGCACTCGGCTGGTCGACTTATCGCACTTCCCGCAAGCTTGCCGAGCAGGCCCATGCGCTCGACCGCCTGAGCCGTACCGACGGCCTCACCGGACTCCTCAATCGCCGCAGCTGGGAGGGCGTTCTGGCGGGCGAATTCGCGCGCAGCCGCGCGAGCCGCTATGCGTCGTCGCTGCTGCTCGTCGATCTCGATCACTTCAAGCGCGTGAACGACACGCACGGCCATCCGGCGGGCGATGTCGTATTGCAGACTTTCGCCACCACGTTGCGCGCGCACTTTCGCGAGTGCGACCAGATCGGCCGTTACGGCGGCGAAGAGTTCGGCGTGGTGCTGCCGGGCGCGACGCTGACCGAGGCGCGCGCGCGTGCCGAACAGCTCGTGGCGACGGTGCGCGAGCTGGCGTCGCGGGCGGACGCCGGATGTCCGTGCACGATCAGCGTTGGCGTGGCGCAGTGCGACCTCGTCATGCACGATCACATCGCGTGGCTGCAGAAGGCCGATGCGAGTCTCTATGACGCGAAACTCGGCGGGCGTGATCGCGTGGTGGTTGCCGAGGTGATGACCGCGGACGCCGACTGAGCGCGCTACACAGTCACTGCGGCCTCTGTGGTGTCGGCGGCTGCGTGCGCCGCAGCGGGTCGCCTGGCCGGCCGATTGCCGCGCCGGCGGCTATTTCAGCTAAAGCGCGAGGGCGGCGCGCGCGGGCGATCCGAGGCAGCCGATTCCAGCCAGGGTCGCTTCGACAGCCGCGTCGAGCGGAGTGTGCGGCTCGCTGCCGAGTGTTGCGACGAGCCGCGCGTTATCGAGCCGGAGCGGCTCGCGCCACAGGTAGCGCATTTCGAGCAGCTCGCGCAGCGTCGTCACGAAGGGCGCGGCGGCGTACACGAGCGGCCACGGGAAGCGGCGCTGCGTCGCCTTCAGGCCGTGGCGCTCCGCGACGCGGATAATCGCTGCGGCCATCTGTGTGCCGTCGGCATCCCAATGACCACCAAAGTGGAACAGCGCGAAGGGCGGCAGCGTTGCACGCCGCCCGATCAATTCGACCATCGTCCGCGCGACGTCCGGCAAATACGCCCACTGATGCCCGACACCGGGCCGGCCCGGCATGCTGACTTTGCGCACCGGCTTGCCCGCCTCTACGAGTCCCTGCGAGAACCAGCTATTGCCCGTCACCCGCGCGCCGAAGAAATCGCCTGCGCGCACAACGATCGTTCGCACGCCGCGCGCGGTGGCGGCCTGCAAGCGCCGCTCCATCTCGACGCGAATCGCGCCCTTGCGCGTGCGGGGCTGCTGCGGTGCGTCTTCACGCAGTAACGGAAACGCGTCCGGTCCGTAGTTGTAGACGGTGCCGGGCAGCACGATGGTTGCGCCCGCTCCTGCGGCTGCCGCGATCGTGTTGTCGAGCATGGGCAGCACGAGTTCCGCCCAGCGGCGGTAGCCGGGCGGGTTCACGGCGTGGATGATTACTGCGCACCCGCGCGCGGCACGCACGACCGCTTCGCGGTCCATGGCGTCGCCCTCGCACCATTCGATGCCGTCGCCTGTCGTGGCCGCATTCGCGGGACGCCGATGCAAAGCGCGCACGCGCCACCCCGCTTCGCGCAGCTGGCGGGCGACTTCGCCGCCGATGCCGCCTGTTGCGCCGAGTATCAGCGCTTGCTTGTCGGTCATAGGAAAGGAAGTGCGGGCCATACGGATTCTCCGGTTCGAACATTGCGACGGATTCATTCTGCGCGGGTGCGGGCCAGGAGAAAATTGGCTAATTTGCTCGACCGGCTATACATTTTTGTATGACTTCGAACCTCAACGTGCGCGCAGGCACGGGCGGGGACGATGGGGACTTCGGGAAAGGGATGTCATGAGCGACAGGGAACCGAACTGGGAGTGGTACCGGAGCTTTCTGCATGTTCTGCAGACAGGTTCGCTTTCGGCGGCCGGGCGCACGCTGGGCCTGACGCAGCCTACAGTCGGCCGGCACATCGACAGCCTCGAGGCCGCGCTGGAGCTGAAGCTTTTTACCCGCTCGTTCGACGGCTACGCGCCGACCGACGCGGCTCATGAGTTGAGGCCATACGCTGTCGGTCTTGCCACGACCGCTGCCGCATTGCGCCGGGTGGCCAGCAGTCACGGATCGGGGGTTCGGGGTACGGTGCGGCTGACCGCGAGCGAGGTGATCGGCGTCGAGGTTCTGCCTCCGATCCTGGCGGCGCTGCACGACACCTACCCGGAATTGATCATCGAACTGGTGCTGTCGAGTCGGGCGGACGATCTGGTGCGGCGTGAAGCGGATATTGCCGTGCGCATGTTCCGGCCCGTGCAGGAGGCGCTGGTGGCGCGACGCATTGGCGGAATCGAGGTGGGTTTGCACGCGCACGAACGCTATCTGGCACTGCACGGCGTGCCGAAGTCGATGAGCGATCTGTCTCGCCACGCAGTGATCGGATTCGATCAGGAAACGGAATTTATCCGGTCGGCACAGGAAAAATTAAAGACGTTCACACGCGACCGTTTCGCATTTCGGGCCGATAGCGACCTCGCGCAACTGGGCGCGATACGCGCCGGATTCGGTATCGGCGCATGTCAGTCGCCGCTGGCGGCGCGAGACGAGCGGCTCGTGCGGGTTCTGCAGGACGAATTCTCACTGACGATGGATACGTGGATCGCCATGCACGAAGACTTGCGCGGCAGCGCTCGCTGCGCCGTGACATTCGCCGCGCTTGTCTCGGGTCTGAACGCGTATCTGTCCGGCGCATAGAGAGAGCGTACGTGTTGCTTGCGCCCGCACGGGATCGACTGCGAGATCGCCACGCTTGCGCCACCAGCGGCGCAACGACGCAGAAAGGCTGCGAAGCCCGGTGGGCGGCGCGTTGGCTCGTGTGTCGGGGCCGTCGCGACGCGCATCGCCGCGGCGCAGTGTGTCTTGTTTGATGCAGGTCAACGCGGCCCGCGCGGGTAGTTCGATGATGAGCATGTCGAATCACCGGATTGCGCGAGATTCGCCCATTCTGGAATGTGCAACAAGGCCGGAAAGGAGGTAAACGATGTATCAGAAGATCCTGGTGGCAGTGGACGGCAGTGACACATCGAAGCATGCGCTGGCAGAGGCGCTGCGTGTCGCGCGCCTCACCGGCGGCAGCATCCGCGTGTCGATTGTCATCGATGTCGTGGCGCCCTTTGGGTTCGGCATGACGTATGTGCCCGCGGAGCTGATCTCGGGGTTTCGCGAAGACGCCCTGAAGCGTCTCGAAGCGGCGCGTTCGCAAGTCGAGGCGGCGGGTGTTCCGTGCGATACGGAACTGCTCGAGTTGCACGAACTCGCCGACGATATCGCAGGTTGCCTCGTGCGCGACGCCGAGCGTTATGGTGCGGATCTGGCGGTGCTGGGCACGCATGGCCGCCGCGGCGTGCGGCGTGCCGTGGTCGGCAGCGTGGCCGAGAGTTTCGTGCGACAGGCGAGTTGTCCCGTGCTGCTGGTGCGCGGCGCGGAGCCGGAGGCTGAGCCCGACTAGGCTTTTCATCAACAGCACAGAGCCTGTGAAGGACAGGCGAACTGGCGTTGAGCGGATTGCGCCCGGATAACGCGGGCGACTGAATTGCCGCGCAGCGTGCGTGCACGCATGCAATAGGCTTCGAGCGCACGCTACGCGGGGTCCGGTTCGCCCGGGGCATCTGCGGTCCCCGCGCGCGTCTTGCGGTTCGCCCACGCTCTCCCAGGCGTCCCCGCGCTCAATCCGACCCGGAATCCACATCCGCGACCGCCGCCTGGCGCGCGGGCCGGCGCACGGCCCGCACCTTGCCACTGTCGCCGCCGCCGCAGTAGAAACGCTCGCCGCCATCGGATTCGAGTCCCGATACGCCGGTTCCCTCGGGCATTTCGAGTTGTTCGAGCACTTCGCCCGTGCCCGGATCGATGTGGCGCAACTCGCTTTCGTGGTTCTCCCACGTGCCGTGCCAGAGTTCGCCGTCCACCCACGTCACGCCCGTGACGAAACGATTCGATTCGATCGTGCGCAGGATCGCGCCGGTCTGCGGATCGATCTGGTGGATCTTGCGCTCGTGATAACGCCCCACCCACAGGCTGCCTTCCGCCCAGGCGAGCCCGGAATTGTCGCCGCCCGCAGGAGACGGAATCGTCGCGACGATGCGCCCGCTGGCCGGGTCGATCTTCTGGATGCTCGCGCCGTCGATCTGGTACAGATGCTGGCCGTCGAAAGCCGTGCCCGCGTGCGAGGGCGCTGCGATCGAGCGCACGGGTTCGCCGCTGGCCGGATCGAAGGCGCTCACCTTGTCGCCGGATGCGAACCAGACGTGCTGGCCGTCGTACGTGACGCCGTGAACGTTCTCGCTGTCCGCGAAGGGGCCATATTCGCGGACGATTTCGGCGGGCATCGGTTTCATGTTTGCTCCTGGTCGGTCGGGATGGCGGTGGGGAGTAACAAGGCTGTCGCGAATCCGGGCATGGGCGGCGTGGCCCAGCGGCGCGCGCGGGCACGGCCGAACGACTGCACCTTGTTCGCGGCGGCGAGCGCATCCAGTGTGCGCTGGACGGTGCGCTGGCTCGCGCCCAGCGCGAGGGCGAGCGAAGAACTCGACCAGGACTCGCCGTCGGCGAGCAGCGCGAGCACGGCCGCATGCGGCTCTTCGACCGGGCGCGCGAGCACCACGACTTCGTGCGCCGTATGCGGCGCGAGCGTGAATCCGTGCTGGGTGGCGCGAATGCCGGCGAGCGGGCACAGCGCCGTGCGCAGGCGGCCCATTTCGACGCGCAGGCGCGCGCGGTGGGATTCGTCGGCGTGCTTCGCGCGAAAGGCGCGCTCGATGAGCGCGTCGCGTGGCACGTCGGCGGGCCATGCTTCGGCCAGCGCGCGGGCGAGCACGAACAGCACGGGGCGGCGCGTGAGCGCGACTACGGTGCCGGCTTCGCGCACGGCATGGCGGCATGCATCGACGACACATGTCTTCGACATCAGCAGCGCTTCGACTTCGTCGAGCCGCATCGGGCGCTGCGCGCCGCCTGCCAGCAGTCGCGCTGCGGGCGCGTTCAGGACGGCGCGCGCCGTGTCGATCTCGGCGGCCAGTGCGGGGATGCCCGCGCGGCGAGCGGCCTCCACGGCGCGCGCGAGCGCGGTGCGGGCGACCTGGGTCTGGATGCGGCGCATCGCGATACCGGCAATGGCCAGTTCGTGAACGGCGCGCAGTGCGGGGGGTAAATCGGAGGGTTCGATCGCGGCGATCCGGTCCTCGGCGTCGTCGAGGCGGCCGATCAGAACGAGACGCCGGATTTCCACTTGCCGCGCATGCGCGGCGTTCGTCCGGTCGCCGTGGGTTTCGAGCGTCGTGCGCGCGGCGTCGAGTGCGCGCTGAGGCCAGCTTAGGTCGCGTGAAGCGAGCGCGATTTCGGCTTCGGCGACCACGCATCGCGCGCGGGCCAGGGGCGCTTCGGGACCGAATGCGCGCGCCGCTGCGCGCACGAGCGCGCTTGCGCGTTCGAAGTCGCCGAGCTGCGCCATCGCGATACCGCGCAGCGCGAGCGCAGGCGCATCGTCGCGCAGTGCGACGCGGTTCAGCGCGCCGAGCGGATCACCGGCCGCGAGCGCGCGCGCGGCAGCCGCGATCAGCGTATCCATTCGAATCCCGCCACACTTGTCACTCCCTGCGTCGGAAGCCGGCAACTAATCTAGCACACGAGTACCGGCGCGCTTGACCGTATCGCGAGCCGGATCCTCGACGATACCCCTCTCAAGGAGGCAAGCATGGGCACGATGCACAAAACCGGAACGCGCGAAGAATGGCTGGCGGCGCGCCTTGAACTGTTGAGCGCCGAAAAGGCGCTGACGCACCGCAGCGATGAAGTTGCACAGCAACGTCAGGCGCTGCCATGGGTGCGTATCGACAAGACATATCGCTTCGATACGGACGAAGGGCAAGCAACGCTCGCGGATCTCTTCAAGGGCCGCTCGCAATTGCTCGTCTATCACTTCATGTTCGGGCCGGATTACGCGGCGGGCTGCCCGTCGTGCTCGGCGATTGCGGACGGCTTCGACGGCTTCGTCGTTCACCTCGCGAATCACGATGTCACGCTGATGGCCGTGTCGCGCGCGCCGCTCGCCAGGCTGCACGCGTACCGGCAGCGCATGGGATGGACGTTCCCCTGGGCGTCCTCGCTCGACGGCGACTTCAATTTCGATTTCAACGTGTCGTTCACCGAAGCGCAGCAGCGCGACGACAGCGTGGAATACAACTACCAGCGCGGCGGTCATGCGATGGATGCGAAGCCCGCCCCCGAACCCGTTGCGCAGTTCGCGGCCGCCTGCGGCACCGATGCGCCCGCCTATGCGCGCGAGCGGCCCGGAATCAGCGCGTTCGCGATGGAGGACGGCGCGGTCTATCACACGTATTCCGCCTATGCGCGCGGCGTCGATGGCTTGTGGGGCATGTATCAGTGGCTCGACCGCGCGCCGCTCGGGCGCAACGAGGCGGGCATCTGGTGGCGCCGCCACGACGAATACGGCGCGCGTTGATGTTGGGTTGAAGTTGCGTTGGAAACATTGAAGCCGCATCGAAGCCGCATCAAGGTGAGCCATGCGTGCCCTGCCAGTCCCCGTAACCCGCGTGCGCCAGCAGCGGCGCGTGCGTGCCGTCGCCTGGATTGCCGTCGCCGCGCTGCTCTTTTGCGCGGCCACGACGCTGACGATTGCAGCCTGCGCGTCGATGTCGTCGAAGGGCGGCATGCCGATGCCGGGCGGCTGGACGATGTCGATGGCGTGGGCACGCATGTGCGGACAAACCTGGCGCGGCGCGGCGGCTTCGTTTCTCGGCATGTGGTCCGCGATGACCGTCGCGATGATGTTACCCGCGCTCATGCCTGCGCTCTGGCGCTGCCGCGCCGCTGCGGCGCAGGCGGAGTGGTTCGCGGTACGGGTCGGCGCGGGCTACTTTGCCGTGTGGATCGCACTCGGCGTTGTGGTGTATCCGCTGGGCGTCGCGCTCGCCATGCTGGAGATGCGCTGTCCCATGCTGGCGCGCGCGGTGCCCTTCGCGACGGGCCCGGTCGTGCTGCTCGCGGGTGCGTTTCAGACGAGTGCTTCGAAGGCGCGTTATCTCGCGTGCTGCCGTGCGGCGGCACCGCGAGATCTTGCGTGGCGCGAGGGCGTGCGGCTCGGCTGGCATTGCATCGGCTGCTGCGCGGGGATCACGGCGACGGTGCTCGTCATGGGCGTCATGAATTTGCGTGTCATGGCGTTCGCCGCCGCTGCCATCACGGGCGAACGGCTCGCGCGTAACGGCGAGCGCGTGGCGCGGATCGTCGGCTTCGTCGTCATGGCCGTGGGCGCGGCGCTGGTTGCGCAGGCAAGTGGCATCGCTTGATGTTCGCAGCTTTGCGCGCTGCGCGAACCCGCTCAGGCGGCTGCGACGACGTCGATGCGCAAGGCTGTGCCGCCCGCAGCGACGGCGAGCAGGCGATCGACATTGGGATGCGCGCCCGGACGGTTACGCGCGTCCGCAGTGTGCTCGGCGAACACGGCGAGGCCATGTTCGGCGGCGCGGGCGTCGAGCGTCCCGAACGCCTGCTTCAGATAGTGGTAGACGGCAAGCGATCCCTGCTTGCCCGGCATGTTTTCGATGGTCGCCACGACTTCGCCCCGATCGTCGACGAGATCGATACGTTCGATCCCGTCGATGGCCGGAAGCTGCGCCAGATTGTCCTTGAAGAGGTTGCCTGCCTGAATCACTCGAATCACTTGAAATACTCCGTTGAACGCGAATGCCGCAGCGCGCTGCGGCAGATCGAATAGAAGAAGGAAGTCCCCGTGCGGGGGATACTGTGCCGGGGATACCGCTTTACGCCCGCTTTACACCAATGGTTGCGAGATTTGCTCGGTCTTGTATGCGCGTACAACGGCCGGGCGTTCAAGCATGCGCTGAAGATAGGCGCCGATTCGCGGCCATGTCCGCGCCGGACGATGAAGAACGCGCGTCCACCGGCAGAGCATCAGCGTATACGGATCGAGCGCGCTATAGGTTTCGCCGAGCAGCCACGGGCCGCCTGACGTTTCCAGTTGCGCTTCGAGCTGATCGAGCAGCGTGACGATCTTCGCTTCGGCCCGTGCCTGCACTTGCCGGGCGCCCTCGGCGTTTTCCGCATCGACCCAGCGTTCCGGATAGAAGTAGGCGATCAACGTGCTTTGCAGCGTGTTCGTGAGCCACATGAGCCACTTGTAGAACTCGGCGCGTTGCGGCGTGCCCAGTGCGGGGGCGAGGGCGCTCCCCGGATGCGTATCGGCGAGATGCAGACAGATCGCAGCCGATTCGTAGAGCACGAAGTCGCCGTCGGCGAGCACGGGAATCAGGCCATTCGGATTCAGCTTCAGATAGTCTGCGGACTTGTGCTCGTTACGTTCGCGATCGACGAGCTTCAACTCGAAAGGCTGCCCGATCTCTTCGAGCAGAATATGCGGAGCCATGCTCGCGTTGCCGGGGTAATAGAACAGTGTGTTCATCGTGTCTCGACAGTGGTTGAGTGAATCCGGTCAGAAAAAACGCGCGCCTATTATTGCAGGAACGTTCGTGCAACGCATTCCGTTGCGTGCGCAAGCGGGTTCGTTGATGCGCAATCCGCCTGCAGTCTTCGACGCGGCCCGCGCACACTCATCCCGGCTGAACCGCATCGCCAGCGGCGGCGATGGGCGGCACGGCGCGCACGTAGCGTGCGAACGCGTCGGCCGGCATGGCCTTCGCGTAGAGCCAGCCCTGGGCATAGCCCACGTTGTGGGTTCTGAGCCAGCGCGCCTGGGTTTCGGTTTCCACGCCTTCTGCAACCGTCAGGAGGTTGAGGCTCTGCGCCATCGCGACGATGTGCGGGAGGATGGCGTTGACTTCCGTGCCGGTCACGAGCGCGTGCATGAACACCTTGTCGATCTTGATGCCGTCGACGGGCAGTTCCTGCAGATAGGCGAGACTCGAAAAGCCGGTGCCGAAGTCGTCGATGAGGATGCGAAACCCCGCCGCGCGGTAGCGCTCGAGCACGGGCGCGAAGCGTTTGGCGTCGAGGAACGCGCGCTCGACGGCCTCGAACCAGATCTGATTCGGATGCACGTCGTATTTGACGAGGCAGGCCTGCAGGGTTTCCATCATGCGCGAGGTTTCGAGATCGTCGCGGGTGAGATTGATCGAGACGTGCAGGTCGCGGCGCTGCGCGAGCAGGTTGCCCGCGCCTTCGAACACGGAGCGGATCACCTGATCGGTGATGGGCTGGATCAGTCCGACCGATTCCGCCATCGGAATGAACGAGTCCGGCGCGATGATGGTGCCGTCCGCGAGCTGCCAGCGCACGAGCGCTTCCGCGCCGATGCAGCGCCCGCTGTCGAGCGCGACGATCGGCTGGAACCAGACGACGAACTGGCGACGCCGGATCCCTTCGAGGAGCGAGTTGCGCGGCGTGCGCAGCTCGCGCCGCCAGGTCAGGACGAACCAGGTGGCGAGGCCGCCGACAACGAGCGCGGGCACGATGAACACACTCATCTGCCGGAACCAGCTGGGGCGAATGCGCTGCGCCGGTTCGTACGCGACGATGGCAAGCGGATAGCGGCGCGAGCGCTCGACCACGTAGTAGCGCCCGGCCTCGTAGCCCGTCGTCAGATCGTGCTGGACCGCGGCGCGAACAAGGCTCTCGCTGGTTCGCGGCCAGCGCGTGATGACCGTGGCGTCCTGCGTCTCCACCACGCCGAGTTCGAGCGCGTCGTTGAGCGGCACGATATCGACGTAGAAACGCGGGTCGATCACGACGAGATGGTTGCCGTAACGGATATTGAGCATGCTCTGCTTCGCACCGCGCCGGCCCACTTCGGAATGCCATGCGGAGAAACCGTAGGCATCGGTCCATTCGGGCGGCGGCAGGTCGCCGCCGCCCGTTGCGCTGAGTGTCGAGCAGCGAAGCGTCTGGCCGTCCGTGTATCCCACGTCGCGGATATAGCGGCGCGCCGCCTCGGTCTGCTTGAGCAGGCGCAGGTGGTCGTCGGTGCACGGGGAGTCGCCGTAGCGCGCGGCTTCGCGCAGCGCCGATTCTGCTTCGTCGGTCACGCGTTCCGCGCGCAGCAGCGCGCGCTCGGAATAAGAGTCGACCTGCAGGCGTTGACGCTGTTCGATGACGACATCCGTCGCGTAGATGGCGATGCCCACTACCGCCGTGACAGTCAGCGCGACGAGGCAGAACGTTGTCAACACGGTCGATTTGTGATCCATCGGGGACGGATGGCCTCTCGTGACTGCGACGGTCAAGATGCCTTGTGCTGCGCGCGTGTGGGCTACGCGATTCGCCACGATGCTGGCCGCTTTCCGGCCGTGCGCCGCTCCGCGACAGACAGGTGCGTTTTGCCGTCGATGGCGCGCAAGTGCTGCGCATCGATTGCGCAGAGAGCGGCGCCGCTGCGCCCGTTATGGCCTGCCCGAGTGGCGTGGAGCAGCGGGGCGCAAAGTACCGGGAGAGGATAGCATCGCGCGCGGCAGGCGTTGCGTACGGTAGCGCGCGCTAGATGCGGGCGGCAGGCCGGACTGGCCAGGCAGGCGGGACTGCCTGGCCACTCTGTTTATCGGACGATCGGGAGCAATCTGAACCCTCGCGGGGAAAATCCGCACCGGAATGTCGCGTCGATATGCCGGGGCGCGGGATATGCGCACGGGCGGCAAGCGCAGGTGTGCCCGTGCCGGTATGATCGGCGCGATGGCAAGGGCGGCGCCTGGGCGGCCCGCTCGCCGCTTCGAGGATTGGCAATGCAGACGGTCGTAATCACCGATTGGCAGCAGTTCATGGCGCTCACGATGCAGCTCGAAGGCTGGGCCTTTCGGGGGCAGCAAAACGAGGCCTGGCGGCTCGAAAGCTCGCTTTCGCGCTACATGCGCGACTATGTGCAGGACCGCAGCCAGTGGCGCGTGCGCGAGGAGCGCGCGATCCGCATCTTCCGGCGCAAGGCGCACAACTTTCTCGCGCATCCCGACCTGCTCAAGGACGATCTGCGCTGCCTCGCGCTGATGCAGCACCACGGCGCGCCGACGCGCCTGCTCGATTTCACGAAAAGTCCCTTCGTCGCCGCGTTCTTCGCACTTGAACGCGCAACCGGCGATGCGGCGGTCTTCGCGCTGAATACGCCCGCGCTATGGAATAACCGGGCGGTGCCGAAGGCCAATCCGACGCTCACGCGCGACATGATCGATCCCCGCGTGCACGACAATTTCGACCGCTACTATTTTTCGAACCGTCACGAGATCGTGTGGTTCGGCGAACCCACGGAAATGGACGACCGGCTCGTCGCGCAGTCGGGCACGTTCGTGGTGCCGGGCGTCATCGACAAGTCGCTGCAGGCCATTCTCGACGGCTACGAAAGCAACGAGGAACTCCTGCACAAGATCGTGCTGCCCGAACGCATACGCGTCGACGCGATGAAGTGGCTCTACCGCATGAACATCGCCAATGCATCGCTGCTTCCGGGACTCGACGGTCTTGCGCGCTCGATTGCCGTCGAACTGGAAATCGTCTGGCCGGGCCTGATGCCGTCGCCGTGACGCCCGCCGCCGCATTAGCCGCATTAGCCGCGCTGGTGGTTCGCACTGAAAATGCCATTGAGTTGCGGGCCACGCGCGGCGCCTTCGAAGCTGTCGAAGCGGCCCTCGGCCAGCAACTGTGCGGCGCGCATGAAAGCGCCCCATGCCACGCGCGCCAATGCGCCGCCGACGCTCACGCGCCGCACGCCGAGCGCTGCGAGATCCGCAAGCGTGAACTCCGATATTGAGCCCACCAGCACGTTGACCGGCTTCGGCGCGACTGCGCCGACCACGGCGGCGATCTGTTCGCGCGTCTGGATGCCTGGCGCGTAAAGGCAATCGGCGCCCGCGTCCGCGTAGGCCACGAGGCGCCGGATGGCGTCGTCGAGATCGGTCTTGCCCGCGAAAAAATTTTCGGCGCGTCCGACGAGCAGCGTGTCGCCGCCGTGTGCGTCGATGGCGCGCCGCGCCGCCTTGATCCGCTCGACCGCCGCTTCGACCGGAAAGAGCGGCGCGGCCGGGTTGCCGGTCGAATCCTCGATGGACAGGCCCGCAACGCCCGTTTCCACCGCCAGGCACACGCTTTGCTCGACTTCATCGGCGGTCGCGCCGAAGCCGCTTTCAAAATCGGCGTTCACGGGCAGGTCCGTCGCGCTCACGATTGCGCGCAGATGGGCAAGCACCGCCTCGCGGCCGACGGTGTTGTCGGCGTGGCCCGTGGACCAGGCAAAGCCGGAACTGGTGGTGGCGAGCGCCTTGAAGCCGAGGTCCTGCAAATAGCGGGCGCTGCCCGCATCCCACGGATTCGGCAGCATGAAACAGCCGGACTCGTGCAGCGCGCGAAACGCCGCGCGCTTTTCGCCTGTGGTTTGAGGCATGACATGTCTCCTGGTCGAACAAGGGGGGGCGGCAAGCGTGAGTGCCGCACGCTCGCCAGCATAAACGGGGAAGTCGTTTCGCGCGGTCGGCGTGACATGGTGCGGTGCGATGAAGGCGGCGCAATGAAAGCGGTGCAATGAAAGCGGTGCAATGAAAGCGGCGTGAGCTCACACCGACATGGAGGGACATGAAATGTTTGCTATCGCAGATGCTGGAGCCGAAACCTGATTGAAGTTAATTCGGTAAGTCACTATCCAATCGTTCAGATCTGCCTTTCTTTTTGGGGTACGAAATGACTGATGAATCATCGGGGGTGATGCCCCTATCCGCGGAAGACGCCCAACGTCAGTTGCGCCGCGCCGTCATTGCCAGCACGATCGGCACGACGATCGAGTGGTACGACTTCTTCCTCTACAGCATCGTAACGGGCCTCGTTTTCGCGAAACTGTACTTTCCTGAATCAGATCCGCTCGTCGGCACGCTGCAGGCGTTTCTGATTTACGCGGTCGGTTTTATTGCGCGGCCGGTCGGTGCGGCGATTTTCGGCCACTACGGCGATCGCGTCGGCCGCAAGGCTACGCTGATCGTGACGCTGCTCACGATGGGGCTCGCCACGTTCGCCGTGGCGTTCGTTCCGACCTATGCCTCGATCGGCATCTGGGGCGCCGTGATTCTCACCGTGCTGCGCTTTATCCAGGGCGTGGGCGTGGGCGGCGAGTGGGGCGGCTCGGTGCTGATGTCCATGGAGTGGGCGCGAACCAATTCGCACCGCGGCTTCGTGGCTTCCTGGCCGCAGTTCGGCGTGCCGGCGGGACTGTTCATCGCCAACCTGGCGGTTCTGGCGATGAGCGAAATCTCCGGTAGCGCGTTCCTCGCCTGGGGATGGCGCGTGCCGTTCTTCATGAGCATCGTGCTGGTCGCAATCGGCCTCTATATCCGCTTGAACATCCTGGAGACGCCGATCTTTGCGAAGCTGCTCGCCGAGCGCAAGATCGAAAAGACGCCGATGCTCGAAGTGATACGCCGCCAGCCGAAAGACATTCTGTATTCGGCGCTCGCACGCATGGCCGAACAGGCGCCGTTCTACATCTTTACTGCCTTCGTCTTTACTTATGGTGTGACGAACCTCGGCGTATCGCGCAACCTCCTGCTGATTGCGGTGCTTGCGGCTTCCGTCGTGGAATTCGGCACGATTCCGTTCTTCGGCTACCTGTCCGACCGGATCGGGCGCAAGCGGATGTACATGATCGGCGCCGTGGCGGTAGGCGTATTCGGCTTCCTCTACTTCGCGATGGTCGACACCAGAAATCCGCTGTGGATTTTCGCGGCGGTCGTGCTTTCGCTGGTGCCGCACTCGATGCTGTACGGTCCGCAGGCGGCCTTTATCGCCGAATCGTTCACGGGGCGGCTGCGCTACAGCGGCGCATCGCTCGGCTATCAACTGGCTTCCGTTATTGCCGGTGGTCCCGCGCCATTGATCGCAACGGCGCTCTTCGCTTACTACCGCTCGGGCTATGCGATTGCGGCGTACATCCTCGTGTGTGCGGTGGTCAGCCTCTTTGCCGCGTGGCGCATGGGCGACTACACGAACAAGGATATTTCGCGCGAATACGATGAAGCGCATGCGTTGCCGGACGGCGGACATGCTTCACGGCCCGCATGAGCTATCGGTTTGCTGCACGGGTTTGCTGCACGGGTTTGCGGTACGGCAGGTCAATGCGCCAGGCAACTGGCGCATTGACTGATTCGGTGCGCATACACGCAGCCGCTATCGCGACGATGTTGAGAACCGTCAAGTCGGATGTCTGATTTTTTTTAAAGGCATAAAACCCTTTCGTCGTCACGGGAATATGTGCGGCATTTTGCTGCATAACCGTGGTTGAGGAATTGATGGCTGTCAAAGATATCTATAACCGGAGGGTTTAGTCTCTTTCATGTCGCGAAGTCGTAATTAACAGGTTGCGCTGATGTAGCTGAAGTAGAGAAAGACATTATTTCATTCCGCCGGGAAATGGCTATTTGAAAACAGAATTGCTGCTGCCCGCGTTGAATGTAATTAGCTTTGGAATCTCCGTTCATTATGGTTGCACATCTCAAACCCGGCTTTTACGGGTAACCGGGGTTATTTGCCTGCGTCGCTAATCGGCCGCGCAGGGAAGCCAGTCCTTGATTCGCTCGTGCGGCACCCGTTGCCGCAGGGGGAGTTGCGGGCATGAACGGGAGCATCGTCTTCAGGTAATGAATCCAGCCTGGTTCTGGCAGGAAATTCCGAACGAAATTCGGACGAGAATACACACAAAAGGCTCTGTTTAACGGCGCCGTGGATTGCTGGAAAAGGGAACGTTAGCTGCCGTCGGGGGGATTTTCGGCGCCAATTTATTCCTGGCGCATCACAGCTCCCGGCAGCGAGAGCAAATATGGAGAATGCTCATGAATCGAAAAATTTTTAATGTGTTGGCCGTTGCCAGTCTGCTGGCCGGTTTCTCTTATCCGGCGTTTTCCGCGACTGCGGTGCCCGGTGATCTGGGTGCGCCGCAGGGTGCGCCGATTACGGCTGTGCTGACCAGCCCGCCGAACGTGCCGCCTCCGATCGACCGGAAATATCCGGCGCGCGTGATCGTCAATCTCGACATCAAGGAAGTCAAAAAGGAAATCGCGGACGGCGTGACGTACGACTTCTGGACGTTTGGCGGCACCGTGCCGGGCAGCTTTATCCGCGTGCGCCAGGGCGACACGGTCGAACTGCATCTGACGAATCCGCCGGATTCGCACATGCCGCACAACATCGACCTTCACGCAGTGACCGGTCCTGGCGGCGGCGCGCCGCTGACGCTGACGTCGCCGGGCCACGAGAGTGTGTTCACGTTCAAGGCGCTGAACTCCGGCCTGTTCGTTTACCACTGCGCGGCAACGCCGGTCGGCATGCACATCGCCAACGGCATGTACGGCATGATCGAAGTGGATCCGCCGGAAGGCCTGCCGAAGGTCGACCACGAATACTACGTGATGCAGGGCGATTTCTACACGGCCGGCAAGTATCACGAGCAAGGCATGCAGGGCTTCGACATGGAGAAGGCCCTCGATGAACGTCCGACCTACGTGCTGTTCAACGGCCGTGAAGGCGCGCTCACGGGCGATAACGCCCTGAAGGCCAAGGTCGGCGAGAGCGTGCGTCTGTTCGTGGGTAATGGCGGTCCCAATCTGGTGTCGAGCTTCCATGTGATCGGGGCGATCTTCGACCGCGTGTGGGACGGCTCGCTCAAGCACTACGAAGAGAATGTGCAGACCACGCTGATTCCTGCGGGTAGCGCGAAGGTAGTCCAGTTCAACACGCCGGTGCCGGGCACGTTCCTGATGGTCGATCACTCGATCTTCCGCACGTTCAATAAGGGCGCGCTGGGTATGCTGAAGGTGGACGGTCCGGCGGCGCCGCAAGTCTACGCACCGGGCCCGGTTACGGCGATGGCGAAGGCAACGACGGCACCGGCAGCGCCGGCGGCGGCAGCCGCAGCCGCAGCGTCAGGGGCAGCCGCGCAATCGAGCACGGCAGCGCCGGCACACGACACGAGCACGCATGCAGCAGCAGGCAAGCCGGCCGATCTCGTCGCAACGGGCAAGCATGTGTTCGAGGGCATCTGTGCCGCGTGTCACCAGGCAACGGGCGGTGGCATTCCGACCGTGTTCCCGCCGCTCGCGAAGTCTGACTTCCTCGCGGCCGATCCGAAGCGTGCGATCCACATCGTGCTGAACGGTCTGAACGGGAAGGTCACGGTGAATGGCGAGCACTTCGATTCGTCGATGCCGCCGCTCGGCCCGCAACTGACCGACCAGGAAATCGCCGGCGCACTGACGTACGTGCTGAACAGCTGGGGCAATCCGGGCGGACACGTGAGCCCGGAAGAAGTGGCGGCAGCGCGCGCGCCGACCTCGGCACACTGACGCTGCGATTTACCGGAGTGGAGTTCAACGATGCGATCTCCCAGGCTGTTGGCCGTCACACTCTTACTGGCAGCTTCGTGTGCGTATGCCGATGGGCAATACGCCTTCGTGCCGGGGGGATCGTTTCATAGCGCGATTGCGCAAGAGGGCAATGCGACCGAAGCCGTGGCCGTAGCGTCCTTTCAGATGCGAACGAAGCTCGTAACCAACGCGGAGTTCCTCGCTTTCGTCAAGCAGGACCCGAGTTGGCGCCGGGATCGCGTCGCCCCCTTGTTCGCCTCTTCGGGGTATTTGTCTCACTGGGCCGAGTCGTCAAGACTCGGCGACAACGCGCCAGCCGATCAGCCGGTGACGAAAGTCAGCTGGTTTGCTGCGCGCGCCTTTTGTGCTTCCGAACACGCGCGTCTGCCCGACTGGATCGAATGGGAATACGCGGCGGCAGCGGACGCACACCATCGTGACGCTCGCGCTGACGTGATCCGCAAGGCGCGCATTCTTGCGGCTCTGACCGCCAGTTTCAGCAGCGCGCAGACCAAAGCTGACGACAGCAGCGCGCCGAACACATACGGGCTGTATGGCATGCATTCGCTGGTGGGCGAATGGGTGAACGACTATGCGGCATTGTTTGTGAACGCCGATACACGCGCCCCGGGTGGAACAGGACAACTGCAGCTTTGTGGCGGTGCGGCGCTCGCGTTTGTCGATCGCACCGATTACGCGTTGCTGATGCGCGTTGCGGCTCTCGCCGCGCTTGCACCCGCCGATAGCGCCAATGTGGGCTTCCGGTGCGTCAAGGACGTCGGTGACGGAGAAAAAACATGAAGTACATCCGTGTTGTCTGTCGCGCACTCTACGCACTGTGTCTGCCCTGTTTGCTCGGCCCGGTGCTCGGCTCATGCCTGCTCGCCAGCTCGCCGGCCATTGCGGCAGCGCCTGCCGCGCAGCTTCCGGGCGATTCGCTGTACCGAACCCCGCTCGTCTTGCAGGACCAGCAAGGGCGCAAGTTCGATCTCGCGTCAGTGCGCGGAAAGCCGGTCATCGTCAGCATGTTCTACGCGTCCTGCACCTCGGCATGCCCGTTGACGGTCGACACGATCGATCAGACGCGCCGCGCTGTCGATGCAGACGGTCGCACCGCGCCTCCCGTTCTGATGATCAGCTTCGATCCGGAACACGACGACGTCCTCAATCTCGCGGCCATGGCGAAGGCGCATCAACTCGATCCGGCGTACTGGCGTCTGACGCGCCCGGCGTCCGGCGACGTGATGGCATTTGCCGCCACGCTGGGCATTGCCTACCGTCACCGCGCGGGCGGCGATATCAGCCACAACGCCGTGATTGCACTGCTGGACGAGAACGGCCGGGTCATTGCGCAAACAACGGTTGTCGGCGCACTCGATCCGGCGTTCGTCGATGCGGTGAAAGCACAAGTTGCGAAGCACTGAGGGATACGAACGGTCAATTCGACCACGGATCAACCCGAAGACGCCTTTAAAGCTGGCGTAGATTTTCAAAGATACGTGGCGAGCAGCGCCACGATCATTGCGGCAAGCGCCAGCAATAGCGCCGCGAGCCAGAGCGAAGCGCGCGCCGGTGCGGCGATTGTCGAGGGCAGCCGTTTGCGGCCCGTGAGCATCGGGCCCAGCAGATTGTGGCCTTTTGCGAGCGCGTAGACACTGATCGCGCAAAGATGCAGCACCACCGCCGCGAGCAGAACATACCAGCCATAAGCGTGCAGCGCCGAGATCGCATTCGCGATGCGCGCCGGAACGATCTCGCTGAGCGGCCCTTCGTCGGCGATATCGTTGTAGACGTAAATGCCGCTCAGCGTCTCGATCAACAAAAGCGCGAGCAGCAACAGGACCATCCAGGCGCCCGCCGGATTGTGCCCAACCTGGACGTCCGGCTCGCGCCTGAAGAGGTGCCGCAGATGCCGGAACGCCGCCGCTGGCGTTGAGATGAAACTGCTGAACCGCGACGTTTCGCTCCCGACACAACCCCACATCAGCCGGAACAGCACGAGCGCAAGCAGCGTTTCGCCAAAGCGCACGTGCAGGCTGATCCAGTTGAACTGCTCGGTGATCCAGGCGCCGGCCACGAGCGTGACGGTCAGCCAGTGAAAGAGCCGCGTCGGGAAATCCCAGACGCGCACCGGGCGTTCGCGAACGGCATGGGCTCGATTCGATTCCATAAACGGGAGAGAGATCGGCGTGTGGTGCCGCTCCTCCTGAATACGAGTCTAGCGAATCCGTGTTCGCGTGTCGCGGACGCGGCACGCTGTGGTGCGCCGCAGTGTGCGTCGAGCGTGCTGCCCTGCAACATCAACTGCCATGCGCTTGCGAAGCGCCGCGTCGATGCGGAATTCACGCGCATGGCGCGTGAAAGCACGTAGTGATTAATCGCGCGTTTCAGGTCATCATCGGTAATGCTTCGATGAGAACGAACCCGAGCAATGCGCCGATGGCGGCCCCGATGAGCCGTGGATGCCAGCGCTCCAGATGGAGCGCGGTAATCAGCGCGCCGATCAGGATTGCGCCGAGCAATGCGAACGCAATGAGAAGATAGGTGATTTCGAATCCACTGGTGATGAGCATACGGCCTCCCTGATGACGCCGTGATCGCAGTGACAAGCCACGTTTCAACTGTATCACGCTGTGATACAACACCTATAATCGAAACAGACCGTTCGCGACACGCGACACGCGACACGCGACACGCGACACGCGACACGCGACACGCGACACGCGATACGCGCCCTTCGTTGCCTGGTGATGTCGCAGGCCGCGCGCGTGTCGTACCTCACGCAACGCAAAGCGGGGGAGGAGAAAATGTCTTCGTTCAGCCGGATTTTGCTGTGCTACGACGCCTCGCGGGAAGGGCGTCGGGCGTTACGCGAAGGGGCGCAGCTTGCGCTCGACTGCCACGCGCAAACGCACTTGCTGGCCGTGCTCGATAACGCGCCAGTGCAGTGGGCGATGGCGGATGTGACATTGGCAGTGCCACTGGATTCGGCAGAAGACGCGGCCCGCGAGATTTTACGCGAGGGTGTCGCCCGCTTGACCGCGATGGGGCTCGATGCGCAAGGCCATTTTGTAGTTGGGCGGCCGATCGACGAGATTGCGCGCTATTGCGAAATGTTGAAACCCGATGTCGTCGTGCTCGGGCATCATCGCCGCGGCGCTTTGGCCCGCTGGTGGGAGGGGCGCGACGACCGCCTGTTGCTTGACCGCGTGTCGTGCAACGTGCTGGTCGTGACCGCGCCGGAACCAGAACCGGCGCCCGCGTAAGCAGAGCGCTACGCCAGGATCAAGTTTACAGTCCGAAAGGTGTTCGACGCGTTTTACGGCGGTGCCGCGCGACCTCACACGCGGTCTGCTGCGCCTCGCCTATACACCGACTTTCTCTGAATACCTGATCGATCCCGCGTTGCGGAAATTTCGCGCGGCGCATCCGGCAATCGCCATCGAACTCGCGGAGAAGCCGCTGGAAGAAATCGAGGGCGGGCTCCTGCGCGACGAACTCGATCTCGGCATCGGCTTCACGGATGTGCGCTCGGAAGACATTCACGCACAACCTCTGTTCGCGGAGCACATCGCGCTCGTGGTGGCGAAACACCACGATCTCGCGCGGCGCAAAGAGCCCATTCCCGCTGTCGAACTCGCCGCGACGCCCATGACGCTGCTCAGCCCGGATTTCGTCGTGCGCCAGTTCGCCGACACATGGTTGCGCGTGCATCAGACCCGGCCGCCGGTCATGGTGCAGTCGAACTCGCTGGGTACGGTGCTCAAGCTCGTGAAGCAAGGCACGCTCGCGTCGATCCTGCCAGCGGCGGTGATACGGGAACACGACGGGCTTGTCAGCCTGTCTGTATCGCCCGCACTGCCGCAACGGACGGTGGCGCTGCTCTCGCCTCGCAACGCCTATACGACGCTGGCCGCGAAGGCGTTTTCGGCCATGCTGGTCGAACTGGGCGAAAGCGAAGGCTACGCGCAACGCCAGGCGGGTGAAGCGGGGACTGTTGCACGCGCACGCTGATCCGATAACGGATCGCACGGGCGCGTCACGTCACGTCAAGTTACGTCACGCTTGCGCGAGAATTTGCCGGATCGCCTGCTCGAAGGTTTCCACGGGTTGACCGCCGCTCACGAGATAGCGCTCGTTGAAGATGACCGCGGGCACCGACTGAATACCCATCGACTGAACTTCCTCTTCCTGCGCGCGAACCTCGTCGGCGTAGGCTCCGCTCTCGAGGACCTCGCGCGCCTGCGCGCCGTCGAGCCCGACCGATTGCACGGCTTCCACCAGCACGTCATGGTTGCCCGGATCCTTCCCGTTCGAATGATAGGCGCGCAGCAGCGCCAGCTTCAGCGGCACTTGCTGGCCCACGAGACCGGCCCAATGCATTAGGCGATGCGCGTCGAACGTGTTGTAGACAAAGTTGCGCGGGCCGAAATCGAAGCCCACGTCTTTACCGCGCGTGCGGATCATGGCCTGGTTTTCGGCAATCTGCTCGCGCGTAAGCCCGTACTTCTTGCTGATGTAATCGACGACCGATTCTCCGGCCGGTCCCATCTGCGGGTTCAGCTCGAACGGGTGCACGACGATCTGCGCGTCGACCTCGTTGCCGATGCGTTGCAGCGCGAGTTGAAGCGAAGAAAGGCCAATCGCACACCACGGGCAGGCGATATCGGAGACAAAATCGATCTTGAGCGGCTGCGTCATTGCGTTCCTCATGGAAATGACTGGTTGCGCGCCGGGAAAAGCGGAACGCAACAATGGCGCACAGGGTAGCGCGAAACGCCGCGTTCTGCAGAGCCGCGACCGGACGTTTTGCGCTGGACTATCATGCTCGACAGTCGTTCTACTGCGAATCCGGCGCTGACTCGCCCACCTCATATAGCGGGCATTCATGCGGCTTACACCCGTTCGAGCGCAACCATCTCCCTGACCACCACCAGCAGCACCGCAAGACTCGCACCGCCCGTGGCGCGAAGATCCGCGAGTAGCTGGCCGTAGCGCGCGAGCGCGGTTTCGCGGCAGTCGCACCATGCTTTGACGATCGCCTCGGGCGTCGACGATTCCGGCGACTGCGCGAGCGCACTCGTTGTCAGCGCACGCTTGAGCCGTGCGACCTCGGCCAGTGCCGCCGCGCGCGCCATCATGTCCCAATGCGTGGGCGTCGGCAGCGAAGCGGCCCGTTCGCTGATCCAGCCGTAATTGAGCTGCGTGCCGAGCGCGAAGTACACCCCGGCGACGAGATCCAGACTCCGGTTGCAGGCTGCGGCGACCTCGGCGATATCGAGCAGCGCTGCCGAAATGTCGCCACTCGCCACGCGCGCGGCCAGCCCGCTTTCCACGCCCGCATCGACCAGCGTGCGCTGGCGTGCCGTGAGCGCTTCGAGCTCCGTGGCATGCAGCAACTGCGGCAGTTGCGGCGCAAGCTGTTGCGCTGCGTCGCGACAACGCGCGAGCAGATCGCTCACGCTGCCGTTGCTGCTGTTACCCACAGCGCCCGATTGCAGGTGCCGCAGGAACCACAGCGCCGCGCGTTCGAGCAGCCGCGCGACGTCGACGAACATGCGCGCCTGCACGTCGTCGGCGACACGATTGTCGAGCGTGTCGATATCGCGCCAGACTTCGTCGAGATCGAACACGTCGCGCGCGAGGATGCAGGCGCGCACGATGTCGCCAGGCTTCGCGTCGGTTTCCTCCATGATGCGGTGCACGAACGCACAGCCCACGCGATTGATGAGCGCGTTGGTCAGATGCGTGGCGAGAATTTCGCGGCGCAGCGGATGGCGGCGCATCGGCTCGCTGAAGCGCTGTTGCAGCGGCTTCGGGAAGTAATCGACGAGCATTTCCGCCACGAGCGGATCTTCGGGAATGTCGGAGTCGAGCAGCGCGTCGTACAACCACATCTTGCTGTAGGCGAGCAGCACAGCACGTTCCGGCGACGTGAGGCCGAGCTTCGCGGCCTGGCGCTCTGCAATGTCTTCGTCGGTGGGCAGAAATTCGATTACGCGATTCAGGCGGCCCGCGCGTTCGAGCGCGTGGATCAAGCGCGCTTCGGCGTCGAGCATCGGCACGGCGTAACGGCCCGCGATCGAAAGCGCCTGGGTCTGGTAGTAGTTGTCGCGCAGCACAAGCAGGCCGACTTCGTCGGTCATTTCCGCGAGCAACGCGTTGCGCTGCTTTTCGGTCATTTCGCCGTCCGCGACCACGAGTCCGAGAAGAATCTTGATATTGACTTCGTGGTCGGAGCAATCGACACCGGCTGAATTATCGATGGCGTCCGTATTGATACGGCCGCCGCGCAACGCGAATTCAATCCGCCCGAATTGCGTGGCGCCGAGATTGCCCCCTTCGCCGACGACCTTGCAGCGCAGGTCGGCACCGTTGACGCGCACGGCGTCGCTGGCGCGGTCGCCGACCTGCGCGTTCGTTTCGTGCGTCGCTTTCACATAAGTGCCGATTCCGCCGTTGTAAAGCAGATCGACGGGTGCAAGCAGGATCGCGCGAATCAACTCGTTTGGCGTGAGTGCCTTCGCATCGATACCGAGCGCGGCCTGAACTTCGTGCGAGAGGGGAATGGTTTTTACGGTGCGCGCGTAGACGCCGCCGCCCGTGGATATTTTCGTGGTGTCATAGTCGGCCCAGCTCGAACGCTCCAGCGCAAAGAGGCGCTGCCGTTCCGCGAGGCTCGTGGCCGGATCGGGATTCGGGTCGAGGAACACGTGCCGGTGATCGAATGCGGCAACAAGCCGGATGTGCGGCGAAAGCAGCATGCCGTTGCCGAAAACGTCGCCCGACATGTCGCCGATGCCCACCACCGTGAAATCGGTTGCCTGCGTATCGACGCCCATTTCGCGGAAATGCCGCTTCACGGATTCCCAGGCGCCGCGCGCCGTGATCGCCATCTTCTTGTGGTCGTAGCCGACCGAGCCGCCCGAGGCGAATGCGTCGTCGAGCCAGAAGCCGTATTCGTGCGAGATCGCGTTTGCGTAATCGGAGAAGGTGGCCGTGCCCTTGTCGGCTGCGACGACGAGATAGGGATCGTCGGAATCGCGACGCACGACATCGGCGGGCGGCACGACGGCGTTATTCGCGAGGTTGTCGGTGAGGTCGAGCAGGCCGCGCAGGAAAGTCTGATAGCACGCGATACCTTCGCGCATCCACGCTTCGCGATCCGAGGGCGCGGGCGGCTGCTTCACGACGAAGCCGCCCTTCGAGCCGACCGGCACGATAACCACGTTCTTCACCATCTGCGCCTTCATCAGCCCGAGCACTTCCGTGCGGAAGTCTTCGCGCCGGTCGGACCAGCGCAGGCCGCCGCGTGCGACGCGACCGCCACGCAGGTGCACGCCTTCGACGCGCGGCGAGTACACCCAGATCTCGAACATCGGCTTCGGTTCCGGCAGGCCGGGCACTTTCGCCGGATCGAACTTGAACGAGAGATAGGACTTGGGCTGGCGGCTGGCGTCGCGCAGGAAATAGTTGGTGCGCACCGTCGCGTTAATGACGCCGAGGAATTGCCGCAGAATGCGGTCTTCGTCGAGATTGGGCACCTGGTCGAGCGCGCTTTCGATGGCCCGCAACTGGCCTTCGGCCTGCGCGTTGCGCGCCTCGCCCACATACGGATCGAAGCGCGTCATAAACAGTTCGACGAATTGCCGCGCGATGGCCGGATTGCCGGTGATCGCGCGTTCGATATACGCGTCGCTGAAAGTCGAGCCCACTTGCCGCAGATATTTCGCGTACGCCCGCAGGATCGTGACTTCGCGCGCGCTGAGATTCGCGCGCAGGACGAGGCGATTGTAATTGTCGTTTTCGATGGTGCCGTTCCACACCTGATCGAACGCATCTTCGAACAGATCCTTCACGCGGTCGATATCGAATTCGGCGTCGTCGGCCAGTTCGAGCCCGAAATCGTGGACCCACGCAGGCGCGCAATCGGGCGCCTGAATCCGATAAGGCCGCTCTTCGTCGACGCGCACGCCAAGATGTTCGAGCATCGGCAGGCTGCGCGAGAGTGCGATTGGCTCGCCCGCACGATAGACCTTGAAGCGGAACTGCCGCACCCCGGCCTCGATGGGGCGATAGAGATTCATCGCGAGACGAGGCGTGCCTTGAACGCGCTCGATCAGTTCGATGTCGCGCACGGCGGTGCGCGCAGGATAGTCGTCGCGATAGCCCGCGGGAAACGAATCCGCATAGCGGTGCAGCAGCCGGTTGCCCTGTTCTTCGCCGAACGCGTCGAGCAGCGTATCGGCGAGATCGTCCTGCCAGCGGCGCGTTGCCTGCACGAGCCGTGCTTCGAGTTCGCGCGTATCGACATCGGGCATCGTGCCCGGCTCGGCATGCACGACGAAATGAATTCGCGCGATGGTCGATTCGGACAACAGCGGCGTAAATTCTGCGGACACACCGTTGAACGCCTGCATGAGCAGGCGCGCGATGCGTCGGCGTATATCGGTGTTGTACTTGTCGCGCGAGACGAACACGAGGCACGACACGAACCGGTCGAAGCGGTCGCGCCGCACGAAAAGCCGCGTGCGCTGATGTTCCTGGAGGCGCAGCACGCCGAGCGCGTCGTCGTAAAGCTGGTCTTCGTCGGCCACGAACAACTCATCGCGCGGCCAGGTATTGAGCACCGTCACAAGCGTTTTGCCGAGATGTCCCTTCGGCAGAAAACCTGCGCGCTGCACGATGTTTGCGCACTTGCGGCGCACGATCGGAATCTCGGCGCTGGACACCATGTAGGCCGTCGACGTGTAGAGACCGAGAAAGCGCCGTTCGCCGGTCACTTTGCCGTCGGGGCCGAAGAGTTTTACGCCTACGTAGTCGAGGTAGCCGGGCCGGTGAACCGTTGCGCGCGAATTCGCTTTCGTCAGGAAGATCGGCGACGCGCCCGTGATGATTTCGGCGGCGGCGCGCGGCAACGGCGTGACGCTGGGCGTCCCGGGCGGACGCCGCGCGCCGCGCAGGATGCCGAGGCCCGATTCGTCCATGCCGCGCAGGCCAAAGCCGGTATCGAGCGAGACGAGCGCATAGTCGCGTTGCCCGAGGAACGTGAAATGGTCGGCCACCATCCATTCGAGGAATGCGCGCGCCTCGATGTCCTCCGCGGTTTTCTCGCGGGCCTTCATGAGCTTGATCGTGTCGCGTGCGATATCGATGAGCTTCGGCCAATCCTCGACCGATGCGCGCACATCGTTCAGGACCTGTGCGATGTCGTTGCGCAGCGTGTCGAGTTTTGCCGCGTCTCCGCATCGATCGACTTCGAAGTGAATGAAAGAGGCGAGTTGCGACTGGGCTTCGTCGCCGGTTGCACCACCCGCGCCGCCCACGCTAACGCGGCCCATGCCGCCGTCCTTGTCGCGCCAGACGCGGAACACCGGATGCAGAACCGAATGGAGAACAAGACCGAGCCGATTGACGGCCATGGTGACGGAGTCGACGAGAAACGGCATGTCGTCGTTGACGATCTCGATGACCGTGTGGTCAGAATGCCAGCCGTGCTGTTCGAGGATCGGGTTGTAGACGCGCAGACGTTCGCTGCCCGGTACGAAACGTTGCGCTGTCTGCCAGTGCGCCATGGCGGCGCCATAAAGGTCGGCGATGCTGCGGCTCTTGAGATCGTCGACGTCGGCAAAATCGTAATAATGCTGGAGAAACGGCTCGACGATCTGGAACGCGGGTTCCGGTAATCGTCCACGCGCGAAATCAACGAGATCAACAAGCAGGTGCGTGACGACTTCCTCGTTCTTCGCGTGCATGGCGCTCTCCTCGGCGGGTGACCATCATTGCATCGGTAGTGGTGGGCCATTATGCGCCCGTTGCGTGAATGGGCCGTGCAGCGCGAGCAGGGCAACCTGCGCTGCAATCACGGGCTGGTGCGCTTCAACGGCTACCACCCGATTGCGCGCGCCAACTGGAAATTGGAAGTCTCGCCCGAATGGCATGGAAGCGCTCCCAAGCCGTCCGTCCTGTTCGTTTCGGATGTAAAGCTTTGTAGCTTTGCTCGCGTATTCTGCACGAACTACCGATACTCGCGCGGCGAGCAGGGACGCAAACCGGGATGCCAACAGGAACGCAAACCGGCGCTTCCTTGCATTACCCTGACAACCACCGCGATTTTATTATTGCACCGCAGCAAAATGATGCCTACACTGGATACGTTGCGTGGTCGTTACGAATGTTTTTGAAAGGAGAGCGTGACATGACGACTCGATCTCCATCGCATCAATCAAACCCGATGCTACATGTCTTCGAACAAGAAGGTGGATGGCATTGGGGTATCACAATCCCCAGGCCGGCTGGCAGTGGCTTCAAAGTAATTGCATACAGTAAGACGACATTTGCCGGCGAAAGCGAGGCCAGACGAGACGGTAACGACGCACTCGATAGTCTCCCTGGCGTGGGGGGATTCTCGTTCGTGAGTTAATTCGTAAACGATGATCGAGCGGAGGATCGAGCGGAGGATCGAGCGAGCCGATAACGCAAGGCGGTGGAAACGTTATGCGATGTCTCGCCTTGGTCTGGCGATGGATCGACTGATGAAGAATGGGACAAAAACGCGGAAAGGTGGAACCGCCGCACGGCGCCAGTCCACCCTCCGCTTATCCGGCTATCTGATTATGTGCGGATATCTCTCGTGTTACGACCCGACCGTCACGAACACCGGGTTCGAATAGAACCACAGGCTATTGTAGTTACGTGCGTTGATCGTATTGAAGCGCGCGTCATCTTGAGTCACGACGGTCTTCTGGTCGGGTAGCGGATTGCCGTTCTCCGTTTCGCCCGGCACATTCACCCCCAGGTTCGTACCGCGCAACCGGAAGTATTGATTCTTCGTCGCCACGTACTTGTACGTCATTGTGTTGTAGCCATCCTTGTCGAGCTTCCAGTCGGCAGCCTTGAACGTAGCGATAACACGCGTCGAATCATTGGTGTCCTTACTGTAGTTCGGCGTGCCAGGCGCAGCGCGCGGCGTGACGTCACCGGCAATCAAATCAATATGATCCACGGTGGGGCGCGCGTTGACGCTGATGCCACTGTCAATCGGATATTGATAATTGTTGCGATCCGGGCTCTTGAAGCGGATCGTGATCGATATCGTATCTCCCGCCTTCGCCTTCAGTTCACCGCCCATATCGGCAGTGGTAGTGTCGCCGCCGATATGAAAGTCGAGCGCATTGATCAAGTCGCCGTACACGGAAAACATCTTGCCTGAGCGCAGACCTTCCAGTATCCCTTTCACGCCCGTGTACTTGTCGTCTACCCACATATAGGTTCGAGCATACTCACCGGGGAAGTAACTGCTGCTGTAAGGGCCGCGAATTTTGAAGTGGTGGTCGGAATTGCCTATGTTCCAGAAGCGGCGACCGTCACCGAGCAACGCATCCCAGACGCCGCCCACCTGCGCCACGGTGTAGTCAACGCCGCCATAGACACGGTTTTTCCGGTTTGCGTCGACATAATCCGTGGCATAGCTACCGCGATCGGGCTCCATCTGCCCTCCAACCATGCCTTCCACGGCAAACACGATGTTCGGTGCAACGTCATTGAACTCGCGATAGTCGGCCGCACTCCAATTGCCGATATTGCGCGACGGGTGGTTAATCAACGCATAACTCGTATCCGGGTAGTTGTCGCGCAACCACGTGATCGCCTTGACTGCATCCTCGTGAGTCGCGAAGGCGCGCGTACCGGCGGCATCCCATCGGGCGACATCGGCTGAGTCGAACTGGCTGGCCTCGCGGTTGGTGAAGTAGTACTCGAATTGTTTGGCCGCATCGAGAGACGTGGTCAGTGGCGAACCGGTGAAGATGCCCACGTTAATGTGATCGTGCGTGGGCATATCCCATTCGAATGTCGAGAAAATCAACTTGTTGGCATAGCGGCCGCCGGCCTGCATTTCGCGTACTGCCGGAATTTCGTATTGCGCCATCGCCAAAGAGAACGGTAGCGGACCGTTGATGAGGGCAACGCCATTGTGGTCGTGCTTTGACAGGCGGAGATGGTTTGAGAGGGCCATCCAGTCGAGGTCGTAGCGGAGCAGTGCTTCATCCAGAACGACCGACAGCTTGTCCTGCGCATCGTCCGATTCCACCGTATGGACGTGAAAATCACCCGTCGTCCATTTGCCCGTGATCTCGGGCGTTGGTGTTGGCGGCGCCGTGGGCTTCGACTCGATTGGCCTGTTGTTGTTAGCGTCACTGCAGCCATAAGACAGGGCGATGATAAAAGCCGCCATGGCGGTCATCGTCAACTTGCGAGAATTCGTCATATTTCAAATATCTATATTTGCGGGTGCCGAAGAGAGGGTAGTCGTGGAAGCCGAAAGGTGCGCGTCTGCCTGTAGAAGCGGTGCCGTCACCGCGGGCGGAAAGTAACACGGGACTACTAAGCGGCGCGATGATGCCAACCCTTGCTGTCGGGCAAGAATGCCATCTTGCTGCTTGTTCGCACTCACTGAGTTTTCCTCATGAATTCCGAGGCCGCAATTATGCGTAAGGAAAATGACATCTATCTGACTCGGTGCGTGGCGGATTTTGCGGCGATCTCAACGTGAGCCGGGTTCGGCCTGCGCCCGCTCGCCCATCCACGCCTGCGTCTTGCAACTTTTGACGAAACGCCGGTTTCCACCTTTTCGCTCGGCCTCACCGACGTGGCGCGTGGTTCCGTCGTGAAGTATTCCTTATCTTTCGTTATGCTTTCACTGTCGAGTCACACTTGTTCCTTAACATCCGAGCTTCCTGAAAACCTTCGCGACGGGGGAGTAGAAAACATGGAGCGAGCCAAACTGGCGGCGCTGCTTAGTTCTTGTGTCTTTGCACTTGCTGGATGCAACGGCAGCGATGAACGGACCAGCACCGATACTGCGCCGACTGCGGCGCGCAACGTGATCTTTTTCCTCGGCGACGGCATGGGCATCACGACCCTGACGGCCGCTCGCATTTACGCCGTTGGCGAAAGCGGCGATCTCACGATCGATACGCTGCCTGAGTCCGCGTTCGTGAAGACCTATTCCAACGACGCACAGGTGACCGACAGTGCACCGTCGATGTCCGCCTATATGACGGGCGTCAAGTCCAACAATGAAGTCATCGCGATGTCGTCCGAAACGAAGGCGATCGAGCCGACTGCCGGCGTCGGCAACTGCGGTGCGAACAACGGCACACCGGCGACGACGCTGCTCGAAATCGCGAAGGCGAAGGGGTTGGCCACGGGCGTTGTGACGACCACGCGCGTCACGCACGCGACGCCCGCCGCAACGTACGCGCACGCATGTCATCGCGACGCCGAGAACGACATCGCGGCACAGCTCGTGCCGGGTGGTGCGGGCTTTAACAGCGCGCTGGGCGACGGCGTCGACGTGGTGCTCGGCGGCGGCAAGAAATTCTTCGTCCCGAAGGATGCAGGCGGCAAGCGCGGCGACGGGCGCAACCTGGTCAACGAGTTGAAGGCGAAGGGCTACGCGTTCGCGCAGAATCGCGACGACCTCATTGGCGCGGATGCGATCAAGAGTGGAAAGCTGGTCGGCCTTTTTGACTCGGATCACATGAGTTACGACCTCGATCGCAACGCGGTGAAGGAGCCGAGCCTGTCCGAGATGACGACGCGCGCACTCGACGTCCTGCAAAAGAACCCGAAGGGTTATTTCCTGATGGTCGAAGGCGGCCGGATCGACCATGCGTTGCACAACACCAATGCGAAGCGCGCGCTGCAGGACACGGTCGCGTTCGACGACGCGATCAAGGCGGCGCTCGACAAGGTGCGCAAGACCGATCCCGGTTTGAAGAACACGCTGATCGTCGTCACGGCCGATCACGATCACACGCTGGTGCTGAACGGCCCTGCGGCGCGGACCGGCAAGACCGAGCCGGGCAAGCCTGGCGTACTGGGCGTGGTACGCAAATATCAGGACGGGACTATCGCAAGGGACGCAGACAAAGTGCCGTACACGATCATCGGCTTCGGCAACGGCGACAACCGCGTGCAGGGTAGCCGCGCGGGCACCGCGCTTACTGACGAAGTGACAGGCGCGAACGATTATCACCAGGAGGCGGTCGTGCGGGTGCCTGCGGGCGAAGAAACGCACGGCGGCACGGATGTGTTCCTCGGTGCAATCGGCCGCGGCGCGGACACTTTCCACGGCGTGATCGAGAACAATGCGGTTTTCGATCTGATTCGCAAGGCGGTGCAGCTATGAGCGCCGACAACACGGGTACAGGGGGATACATGATGTCGACCATCAAGTGCATTGCGGCGGCGTTGGCCGCCGTGGGTTTCGCGTGCAGCCCGGCGCAGGCCGCCGGCCAGGCGAAGAACGTGATTTTCTTTCTCGGTGACGGCATGGGGCCGACAGTCGTAACGGCGAGCCGGATCTACAAGGTCGGTGAGTCGGGACAACTGACGATGGACACGCTGAAGCACACCGCGCGCGTCAAGACGTTCTCGAACGATGCGCAGACAACCGACAGCGCGCCGTCCATGTCCGCGTACATGACCGGCGTGAAGATGAACAACGAAGTGCTGTCGATGTCGCCCGACACGATCGCCGTTGCGCCGGGTAAAGACGCCAACGGCAACAAGAACGCCGTCAACAACTGCGCACCGGACAACGGCAAGCCGGTCGAGACGATACTGGAACTGGCGAAGGCGCAAGGCAAGGCGATCGGTGCGATCACAACGACCGAGCTTACGCACGCGACGCCCGCCGCGACCTACTCGCATATTTGCCACCGCGATGCGGTGTACGACATCGCTGCACAGGCGACGCCGGGCGGCGTCGGCTACAACAAGTTGCTTGGCGACGGCGTCGACGTGTTGATGGGCGGCGGCCGCAACCACTGGACGCCGTCCGTGGAGAAAGACGATGGCGGGCGAGCAGACGGTCGCAACCTGCTCGACGAGATGGAGGCGAAGGGCTACACGGTCGCAGCCACCAAGGATAAACTCGCGCAGGCGGGCGACGGCAAGCTGATCGGTCTGTTCAGTAAGAAGGGCCATCTTCAGTACGACATGGATCGGGTCGCGGGCAAGGGCGAAGAGGGCGAAGGGCGGACGCAGCCGAGCCTGGCCGAGATGACGTCAAAGGCGATCGACGTGCTGCAAAAGAACCCGAAGGGCTATTTCCTGATGGTCGAGGGTGGCCGGATCGATCATGCGCTGCACAGCACCAACGCGAAACGCGCGCTTGACGACACGGTGGCGTTCGACGAAGCGATCCGCGTTGCGCTGGAGAAGGTTGATCTGTCTAACACGTTGATTGTCGTGACCGCCGACCACGACCACACGATGACGTTCAACGGCTATTCGGGGCGCGGCAATTCGATTCTCGACATCAGCCGCAGCTATCGCGACGGCCAGCCGAGCAAGGATGCCGATGGCAATACGTACACGACGCTGGTATTCGGCAATGGTCCGAATCGACCGGACGTGCGGAAGTCCGTCGATTCAGCCGAGGCGCGGAGCGACGACTATCACCAGGAGGTCGGTTTCCGGATGGGTGGTGAGACGCACGGCGGCGGCGACGTCATGCTGTTTGCCGATGGCGCGGACGCGAAGTTGTTCAAGGGCACGATCGACAATACGAAGGTGTTCGGTCTAATGCGGTCTGCGCTCGGCTTGTGAGCCTCTCGATTTCTAGACGGACGGAGGATCGATGAGACTCAGCATCTTTTGCGTGCTTGCCTGCGCATTTGCCGCGTCCCCGGCGCTTGCGGCGGCGGATCTCGACGCCGTGGTACTGCATGAAAGCCGCGTCGTCACGGCGGACGGCGTGACGCGTACCACGACGTATCGGGAGCGGATGGTCCGGCGCGACGGGCACGTGTGGGTCGAGCGTGTGCTGCCGGTCGCGGCGGCGGGCGGCAGTCATGGTGGCCATCACGACCATGACCACGATGCGGGTCATGTGCGCAAGGACCCGCTGCGCGCCGGTGTGCAGCCGGTTGCCGCACATGCAGCCCAGGCGGCCCACGCCGGCCACAAGCACTTCAACTTCCAGGCGGCCGCGCGGCACGTCACCTATGACGGCAAGACGGCGAGCATCGAGTACGTGGACGCGGCGAACCGGACGGTCGTCAGCGTGCCGCCGACGGAGTACGAATCCACGGGTTTCGACGGCTCGTGGGACAACGCGTACTACGTCACGCCGCCATCGCAGTTGAAGCGTTTCGCGGCCGTGAAGCGCGGCGCGACGACCGGCGCGCGCTGGTACGAGCAGGCGGTCGATATGCGCGGCGTGAACCGGATCCTGTGGAGCGAAAAGCTGCAGGCACCGCTGTCGGTCGAGTATCGGAGTGCGGATGGCCGTGTGATGCGCAAGCTGACGTTGACGCAAGTTCCAGCCTCGCGGAACAAGCCGTTGCCGTGGCAAACGCTCGCCGACTATCAGCGCAAGGAATATGCCGACTACCTGGATTGACCGGGTACGCGGTTGGGCCGAGATCGGTTGCAGCAAGCTGGTCGAGTAGTTCGCGCAGACATCACCTTCACACAACCGGATGAGTCTTTCGATTCATCCGGTTCCTCTCGCTCATACGGCGCACTTGCCTGACTCGACATGTCTTGATCGAGCACCGAGCGAGTCTCGGGCGTGCCTGCACCGACCCTGGATCGCGTTACGCGTTACGCGTTACGCGGCGCGCAGCTCGCATCCGCTACCGACCTCGACATCCTCCAAAGTTTTTTCTCTTGCCTTAACCCCATCAACCAGATCACCACCTCATGAAAAACGAAGGCGTTCCCGCAACAGGACCTGTTATCACCGACGACATAAGCGTGTCGGATTCCCGCAGGCGAAGCCTGCTTAAAGCAGGCTTCGGCGCCACACTGCTGCCGATTGGCGGCAGCGTGCTGCTGTCCGCTTGCGGCGGCGAACTCGGCGTACCAGGCGCTGCAACCCAGCCGCCGGCCCAATCTCCGGACCAACCGCCGGTCCAGCCGGACATGCCGGGGCTCGTCTCCAGTTTCGCGCTGGCCGTGCTGCCCGACACGCAGTTCTATGCCCGATACGCCACCCTCGACGAGAACCGGCAGTTCACTCGCAAATACGGTAGCGAGCCGTTCCGTGCCCAGACCCAATGGGTGGCGAGCAACGCCGCTGCGCTGAATATCCCGTTCCTGATCCATCTGGGAGACGTGGTTGACCAGCAGAACAAAGAAGCGCAGTGGATGGTGGCCCACAGTGCGATGCAGGTGCTGGAGAGCGCCAAAGTGCCGTAC
>NZ_SCRP01000019.1 GCF_004298475.1 Paraburkholderia sp.
GGTCAGGTACGGAGCGGCGAAGTACCATTCCTCATCCGACACATCCGTTGGGTAGGCTCTGCGCTTTTTCATTCCGCCAGGATACCAGGTCTGGCGGGAAGTGCCTAACACGCTCTAGAGAGAAACGGAGCGTAGCGGACATTACCCCCAAGATCGAGGGGAGCAGTTCTGCCAGGCGCGAACAATCGACAAGGCATGACAAGTCGCTGACGATCAAATCAAGAACTGCATTTGTATTGAATTCCCGTACGCATCGAAACGCGCTCCTGAGCGCAGCTTCCTCGGCTACACCGTTAAAGATTCCTTAGAGATTGACGATATCCGAAGATGGGCCTATGGGTTTCCCCAATCATGCGTCGAACAATATTCAAAATCATCGCTCTTTGCGTGCTCCATGCATCATTTGCTGCCAACGTAGCCGCATCCGGGGCGCCAGCCAGGCCGCTCGATGAGCTTCGCATGTCGGACCACATGATCGGCATTGTCGAGAACAGCGAGAAAGCCACCTACGACCAGACACTCGCCGCGTATCGACAGGCGATCCTCGAACATCCCGCCGATGTCGCATTGGTTGTATCGGCATGTAAATTCAGTGAGCGCTTCGCCATGTCGGAAGACTCGACATGGGCCGATGCAGCAGGGAAGGATTTCAACGCCTGCCAGGCGACGCTGGAGAAAAACTATTCAACCGATACGGACGTCGAGTTGTTCTTGCTCGAGCATAAATACGGCAGGCCAGCGATTGAATTTGGCGAGTTGCTCGTAGCACGCTCCAGAATCTGGCCGGCGCCGCAGCAGGCTCGCTTGTACGCAGCGCTTTCGAACGCGTACACCGCGGTGAAAGACGATGAGCGTGCGGGCAAGGAGGCTGTCCTTGCCGTGAAAGTCGATCCCGCCAGCGCCCAACTGGTTAAGGCCATGCGCTATCTCGCGAAGAAGAACGAGACTGCCGGGGCGGCCAGGCTGCTCGCCTCGGCGCCTTTACCCAAATTCCTATGGTTTGAAATCCAGCGGATCCGCGCTGCGACGGAGCTACTGCCAGGGAACGAGGCGAAGGACGAGTTGCTTCGCGCGCAACACGCCGGGTTGAAGATAGACGCCTACACCGCGGCACGCGCATTGGAGCATGTCGGCGACGCGGCGGGCGCCAACGCGATATTGAGCGCCAACAACGTGTCGCACGAAAATGAAACGCCCCAGAACCGGCAATTCCGTCTCGATGTGGCATTCGACGCCAACGATTCGAAGGTCGCCGCCGATATCATTCGAGGTCAATACGCGGCAACACATAATGCCGCGCAGCTTGCGCCAGCCTATGTGCATCTCATTGGTCTTGATCCCTCCCTCGCCGGCCGTCGCGACCTGATTCCTGTCGCGATGAGTTTCATCACGTACCTGCTTACGGTTGCAGCCGTGCCGGGACTGTTGATGTTTCCGGTCCACTATCGCGGCACCGTTCGCCAGCGCATCGGCAAAGCGTGTACGCCGCTTTTCGAGCGTATTGGATTGCGACATGCGTGGCTGGCCCTTGCGATATTTCTTCCGGCGGTCTACGTCGTTGCGATGCTTCGTTTCGGGGGCAACCTGTCGCTATCGCCTACCGGGGGTGGCGTTGCCCGCATCGACTGGCAAAAGCGCCTCGCGGTGTCTCACCTATGGGCGCTTCTGTTTGTAGCAGTGGGGCTTGTTTCGGTCGGAAGGCTGCTTTCGTGGCGCGACTGGCTCGGCAGCGGCCGGTGGAAGCCGAGCTGGTTGCTGCCTCCTGGGGCGCTGCTCCTCTACAACGTCAATCTGTGGTTGTCGCACCCTCATACGCCGTATAACTGGGCTCACGCAACCTGGGCAGTCGCGCTTGTTCACGGCGCCGAGTCGCTCGGCGGCGTGCCGCTCGCGCTGATCGTCTTGTCGTTGCTGGTTCCGGTCATGGAGGAACTCGTCTTCCGCGGCTGCTTGTTGGGCGGCCTTTCGCGTCATCTCAGCTTCGGCTGGGCCAATTTCCTGCAAGCGATGGTGTTTGCGAGCATGCATCAGGACAGCAGTCACTTCATCTACCTGTGTGCGATGGGCGCGACGGCGGGATGGCTCGCCAAAAAAACCAAAGGGTTGTCGATGCCGATACTATTTCACGCGCTCAACAACGCGATATTCGTGTTTTCGGCGACGGCCCGATAGCGTTTGTTTCAGTGCCTGCCATCTGCAAGAACCGTAAGCTTTGTTGCGTTGCATCCCGGAGGCATGCCGCTCGACTCGTCCGGTTTTGAGCCACGGCATTCCGGGTCAGCCGCAGTTTGCAGAATCCTGCATGAGCAGCGGTGTGTCGCAAGCCGGAGATCAGCGATGCGATTTTCTTTAATTCGGCGCGGTTTGCACAATTCATCGGCGGTCAGATACATTATCAAACCGGCATCGGTGAATTTGAATTCAAGCGGCCCCGCTGGCTGGCGCAACGAACGGCGTAACGAACGGCGTAATCCACGCCGTAACCCGTGGCGGCCCGGCGCGGCAGTTTCACAAACAATGATGCTGGCACTAAAACAGCCCAGTCGCGATAGCGGACGATGCTCCGGGAGGCACTGCCCGATACGCTGAGCCGATGTCGCTCGCCGGCCAGCACCGTCGCACGCGGCACGAGGCGCCCGGAACCCAGGAGACAGCGATGGACCAGTGGCAACGCGAGCACATCGAGACCGTCGTCCTGACGACCACCAGTGAGTCGGTGGCGGCCGCACGCGCGCACGATGCGATCATCCAGAGTTCGTGGCGGCGTTGCGTGCACCAGTACGGTCTTGATCCGGCCCGAATGCAGGAAGCGCGCATCCTGCCCCAGATTCGGTTGCGCGAGCATCAGCAGCGCATCGACGATTTCACGCGGATCGCCCGCCATGGCCTCGAAACCCTCTACGGCCAGGTGGAGGGCATGGGCTACGTGGTCCTGTTGACGGATGCCGATGGCGTCACCGTCGATTACCTGGGCGATGCCGGCTCGGACGCCGCGCTGCGCCGCGCCGGCCTCTATCTGGGCGCCGAATGGAGCGAGAACGGTGCGGGCACCTGTGCGGTCGGTACTGCGCTCGCAACCGGTCAGGCGTTGACGGTGCATCAGTCCGATCATTTCGATGCGACGCATATTCCGCTGACCTGCACTGCGGCGCCCCTGTTCGATTCCTGTGGCCGGCTCAACGCGATTCTCGATATCTCCGCACTGAGTTCACCGCTGGCCAAGCACAGTCAGATGCTTGCGCTGCAACTCGTGCGTATGTACGCCAACCAGATCGAGGACGCTTATTTTCTGCGTCGGCACCGGCAGGACTGGATGCTCAAGCTAAGTCCGGCACCCGAGTTCCTCGACGTCAATCCGGAGTATCTGATCGCACTCGACGCCGATGGCCGGATCTCCGGCCATAACCGCCGCGCCCAGCAAATGCTGATGGCCGAGCACGGGGGCGAGGCAATGGCGCCGTCGCTGCTCGACATGCGGTTCGAGGCGTTTTTCGATGCGCGCCCGGAGGATCTGGGCCGCTTCGTTTATTCGCGGCCCAGCGAGCAGCGCGTCGTGCGCTTGACTCATAGCGGAAAACGGCTCTACCTGAGCGTGATGCCGCCTGTGCTGCGCTTGCACCCCCGGATACAGGACAGCGTGTCGCCGCCGCCGTTGCCGGCCGAACTGGCGGCGCTATGCGGCGGCGATGCGGCATTGCAGCAGCAATTGCAGCGCGCCGCGAGGCTGATCGATTCGCCGATCAATCTGCTCATCAATGGCGAGACGGGAAGCGGCAAGGAGTTTCTGGCCAAGGCGCTGCATCGGGCCAGCTCGCGCCGCAATGGCCCGTTTATCGCGGTCAATTGCGCGGCGATTCCCGAAACGCTGATCGAGAGCGAGTTGTTCGGGCATCTGCCCAACAGTTTCTCGGGCGCCGGTTCGAGGCCGAGGCGCGGCCTGATTGAGGAGGCCAACGGCGGCACGCTGTTTCTCGACGAGATCGGCGACATGCCGCGCGAGTTGCAGTCGCGTCTGCTCCGGGTGCTGTCCGAAGGCGAGGTGCTGGCGATTGGCGCTTCGCGTCCGGTGCGCGTCGATGTGCGCGTGATTTCGGCCACCCACCACCCGCTCGATCAACTGATCAGCAACGGGCGGTTTCGCGAGGATCTGTATTACCGGCTCAACGGTGCGCGCTTCGTGCTGCCGCCGCTGCGCGAGCGCGACGATCTGGACTGGCTTGTGGAGAAGCTGCTTGCCGTGCCGGAGGGCGGGCCTGGCTTCACGATTTCGGAGGCGGCGCGTGAGCGGCTGCATCGGCATCGCTGGCCGGGCAATTTGCGTGAATTGCGTAATGCGCTCGAATATGCGCGCGCGGTGTGCAGCCACGGCCACATCGAAGCGGACGACCTGCCCGAAGGCCTGGGCGAGACCGCGGAGGAAGTTGCGTCCGCAGCGTTCGCGGCGTCCGCAGTGTCTGCAGCATCCGACCAGGCGGCGCATCCGGCCGATGCACAGGAACCGCACACGCTGCCGCCCGAGGGCATGCTGCTCATGCAGTATCTGCGCGCCTCGGGCTGGAATCTGAGCGCCGTCGCGCGCCAGATCGGCATTAGCCGCATGACGCTGTACCGCCGCATGGCGCGCTACGGCATTCAGTCGCCAAACCGCAGCGATACTGGAACAAGCGAGGGATCGGGCGAACTTCCGCGTTGAATGCGCGGCCGCCGCGTCCTTCGCGTCCGCCACGTCCGCCACGTCCGGCCGATACGCCTGTCCACCTTGATGCAACTGCTGCTGTGACACCTGTCACGGCAGCACGCTGCGACGCTGCATTTCAGGCTCATTTTCTCGGGGTATTCACCTGGGCTTTCTGCCCATTTTGAGCGCCGCGCCGCTGGCATGGCAGTTGCAATACGTACGTCTGTCAAAACAAACACATCAGGAGACAGGCATGCGCGAACCTTCTCCGGTTCGACCGCCGCTGGTTGGCATCATCGCCAATCCCATTTCGGCGCGCGATATCCGTCGGGTTATCGCCAATGCGAACAGTCTGCAGCTCGCTGATCGCGTGAATATCGTGCTGCGGCTACTCGCTGCACTGGCCGCAGGCGGCGTTGGCCGCGTGCTGATGATGCCGGACCGCGAGGGGCTGCGGGTCATGCTGCAGCGGCATTTGATGCGCGCGCAAGGACCTGACGCCACGCTCGCGGCGGTCGAGTATCTGGACATGCCGGTCACCGGCAGCGTGGACGACACGCTGCGCGCCGCGCACATGATGCGCGAGGCAGGCGTCGCTGCCATCGTGGTGCTCGGCGGTGACGGGACGCATCGCGCGGTGGTCTGCGAGTGCGGCGACGTGCCGATCGTCGGGCTTTCCACGGGCACCAACAATGCCTTCCCCGAAATGCGCGAACCCACCATCACCGGACTGGCGACGGGCCTGTTCGCCAGCGGGCGTATCCCGGCACGGTACGCGCTCGCAAGCAACAAGCGCCTCGAAGTGACGATTCGCGAGCCCAACGGAACGGTGCGGCACGACATCGCGCTGGTGGACGCAGTCATCTCCCGCGAGCAATACATCGGCGCACGCGCCGTGTGGAAGACCGACACGTTGACGGCGGTCTATGTGTCATTCGCCAGTCCGCAGGCAATCGGCCTGTCCGCCATTGCGGGCCTGCTCGAACCGGTCGGCCGCGACGAACGCGGCGGCCTCGCCATCGAGTTGGGCAGGCGGGGCCGTTGCGCATTCGAGCTGATGGCGCCGATCGCGCCCGGCCTCATGCAGCCGGTGCCGATCGCGTACTGGCACCGCCTCGAGCATGCGGTGCCGCAGCGTGTGCAACAGCACGCGGGCATCGTCGCGCTCGACGGTGAGCGCGAGATGGCATTCGGCAAGCATGACGAAGTATTCGTGACCTTGCACGAGAACGCTTTTTCCAGCATCGACGTCGCGGCCTGCATGAGCTACGCCGCTGGCGCGCACCTGATGCGCAGCGGCACAGGTACAGGCCCAGGCGCAGGCCTGCCCGTTCCCGAGTTCCGCACTTTCACCCCCCAAACCTGAAACAAGGAGACAGACATGGCAACAGACATCGCTGCAGGGCCGGTTCAGCTGCCGCTCGACAAGGAGACGCTGCTCGCGGTCTATCGCAAGATGCGCACGATCCGCGAGTTCGAAGAGCGGCTGCACGTCGACTTCGGCCGCGGCGACATTCCCGGCTTTGTGCACCTCTATGCAGGCGAGGAGGCGACCGGCGTCGGCATCCTGCATCACCTCGGTGACGGCGACCGCATTGCGAGCACGCACCGCGGACACGGCCATTGCATCGCCAAAGGCGTGGACCCGGTGGCGATGATGAAGGAGATCTATGGCCGCAAGGGCGGCTCGTGCAACGGCAAGGGCGGCTCGATGCATATCGCGGACCTGTCCAAGGGAATGATGGGCGCCAACGGCATTCTCGGCGCCGGTGCGCCGTTGATCTGCGGCGCTGCATTGGCCGCCAAATTCCGCGGCAAGGGCGAGGTCGGCATCACCTTCTGCGGCGATGGCGCGTCGAACCAGGGCACCGTTCTCGAAAGCCTGAACCTCGCGGCAGTCTGGAATTTGCCGGTGATCTTCGTGATCGAGAACAACGGCTATGCCGAATCGACCGCGCGCGATTACGGCACTGCCGTGGACAGCTATGTCGATCGCGCCGCCGGTTTCGGCATCCCCGGCGTGACGGTGGACGGCACTGATTTCTTCGCCGTACACGAGGCCGCGGGCGAAGTCATCCGGCGTGCGCGCGAGGGCGGCGGCCCGTCGTTGCTCGAATGCAAGACGGTGCGTTTTTACGGCCATTTCGAGGGCGATGCGCAGACCTATCGCGGGCCCGGCGAACTCGACGACATTCGCAGCAACAAGGATTGCATCAAGAAGTTTGCGCACGTGGTGACGCGGGCGGAGGTGATTTCGCGCGATGCGCTGGAGGCGATCGATCGCGAGGTCGCGGCGCTGATCGAGCATTCGGTCGTGGAAGCCAAGGCCGCGCCGCTGCCGGGGCCCGAGGATCTGCTCTCGGATGTCTACGTGAGCTATTGAAATCAGCGTGCGACGACCGATTCAATCATTCAATCAGGAGACGAAATCATGGCCAGAAAATTGAGCATGAAGCTGGCGATCAATGAAGCGATCGACCAGGAAATGATTCGCGACCCGAGCGTCATCATGCTGGGCGAGGACATCGTCGGCGGCGCGGGCGCGGACGGCGAAATGGATGCGTGGGGCGGCGTGCTCGGCGTGACCAAGGGCCTCTACGCCAAACACGGCGACCGCCTGCTCGACACGCCGCTATCCGAATCCGCCTACGTGGGGGCGGCCATCGGCGCGGCTGCGTGCGGCATGCGGCCGATTGCCGAGCTGATGTTCATCGACTTCATGGGGGTGTGCTTCGACCAGATCTACAACCAGGCAGCGAAGTTTCGCTACATGTTCGGCGGCAAGGCCGAAACGCCGGTGGTGATTCGCGCGATGGTCGGCGCGGGCTTCAGGGCCGCCGCCCAGCACAGCCAGATGCTGACACCGTTGTTCACGCACATTCCCGGCCTCAAGGTGGTGTGCCCGTCCACGCCTTATGACACGAAGGGGCTGCTGATCCAGGCGATCCGCGATAACGATCCGGTGATTTTCTGCGAGCACAAGAACCTGTACGGCCTCGAAGGCGAGGTGCCGGAAAGCTCGTACACGGTTCCGTTCGGCGAGGCCAACATCGTGCGCGACGGCAAACACGTATCGATCGTCACGTACGGCCTGATGGTTCATCGCGCGCTGGAGGCCGCAATCGTGCTCGCGAAGGAGGGCATCGAGGCAGAGATCGTCGATCTGCGCACGCTGTCGCCGCTGGATATCGACACCGTGCTCGAAACGGTCGAGAACACTGGCCGCCTGGTGGTGGTGGACGAGGCCAGCCCGCGCTGCAACATCGCCACCGATATTTCCGCACAGGTTGCTCAACGCGCATTCGGCGCGCTCAAGGCCGGGATCGAGATGGTTTGCCCGCCGCATACGCCGGTGCCGTTCTCGCCCGCGCTGGAAGACCTGTATATCCCGAGCGCCGCGCAGATTGCTGAAGCGGCACGCCGCACCATGAAAGGAGGGAAGAACTGATGGGCCCGATTACCCCTATCGTAATGCCCAAGTGGGGGCTGGAGATGCGTGAAGGCACGGTGCAGGACTGGCTGGTCCGTGAAGGTGACCGTATCGAAGTCGGAACGGCGCTGCTCGACGTGGATACCGACAAGATTTCCAACTCGGTGGAAGCGCCCGATGCCGGACTGCTGCGCCGCATCGTGGCGCAAAGCGGCGAGACGCTGCCGGTCAAGGCGCTGCTCGGCGTGCTCGCGGAGCATGACGTGAGCGATGCCGAGATCGAAGCGTACGTCGGCGCTTACGAGGTGCCGGCCGTCGGCAGCGGCGACGAGGACGCGGGCCCCGCGTTCGACTATGCCGAGGTGGACGGCATTCGCGTGCGCTACGCGCGGCGCGGGCCGGAGTCGGGCACGCCGGTGCTCTTCATCCACGGCTTCGGCGGCGACCTGAACAACTGGCTGTTCAACCTCGATGCGGTGGCGGAGAAGCATCCGGTGATCGCGCTCGATCTGCCCGCGCACGGCCAGTCCCAGGTGAAGCTGGCGGGCACGACGCTGCAGGAGCTGGCTGCCTTCGTCGGCCGCTTCATGGAGACCATCGGCGTCCCATCGGCGCATCTCGTCGGCCACTCGATGGGCGGCGGCGTGGCTGCGCAACTGGCGGTGGATGCGCCGCAGAAGGCGCGTTCTCTGGCGCTGATCGACAGTGCGGGCCTCGGCGACGAAGTCAACGCCGACTACACCGATGGCTTCGTGCGTGCCGAGTCGCGTCGCGAACTCAAGCCCGTGGCCGAACTGCTGTTCAACGACACGGCGCTCGTGAGTCGGCAGATGCTGGACGATCTGCTCAAGTACAAGCGGCTCGACGGCGTCGCCGAGGCGCTCACTGCGCTCGGCACGGCGTTGTTCGGCGACGGCAGGCAACGCGAGCAGCCCGGCAAGGCGCTGGGCGGCTTTGACGGGCCGGTGCTGGTGGTCTGGGGCCGCGAGGATCGCGTCATCCCGAGCGCCCATGCTGCAGCCGCGCCTGCGGGTGCAGTGGTGGCGGTGCTCGATGACGCCGGCCATATGCCGCAGATGGAAAAGGCCAACGAGGTCAACGCGCTGCTGCGCCGGCATCTGGGGCAGTGAGTCAGGCTGGCCGGCACGGGCCAGGACATTCCGATCGTGAGGTGCGGGGCGAGCAGCCCCGCAGCGCCTCATTCGAAATAAACCGAGCAAACCGAGGAGTTAGAACGATGAAGGCAGCGCGTTTTTATGATCGCGGCGACATTCGCATCGAAGACATTCCCGAACCCGTCGTGGAGCCGGGCACTGTTGGCATCGAGGTGGCCTGGTGCGGGATCTGCGGCACGGATTTGCACGAATTCATGGAGGGGCCGATTTTCATTCCGCCGTGCGGCCATCCGCATCCGATTTCCAGAGAGTCCGCGCCCATCACCATGGGCCATGAATTTTCCGGCGTGGTGTATGCCGTGGGTGAAGGCGTGACCGATATCGAAGTCGGCCAGCACGTGGTGGTGGAGCCTTATATCGTGGCCGACGACGTGCCTACGGGACCCGGCGAAAACTACCACCTGTCGAAAAACATGAATTTCATCGGTCTGGGCGGCCGTGGGGGCGGCCTGTCCGAAAAGATCGCCGTCAAACGCCGCTGGGTGCACAAGATTTCGAAGTCCATTCCGCTGGATCAGGCCGCCTTGATCGAGCCGCTATCGGTGGGCCATCATGCATTCACCCGCAGCGGCGCAAAGGCTGGCGATATCGCCCTGGTCGGCGGCGCGGGTCCGATCGGCCTGCTGTTGTCCGCGACGCTTAAAGCCAAGGGCCTGCGCGTTATCGTCACGGAGTTGAGCGCGAAGCGCAAGGAGAAGGCCCGCGAATCCGGCGTGGCCGATTACATTCTCGATCCGTCCGAGGTGGACGTGGCCGCGGAAGTGATGAAAATCACCGGCGGCAAAGGCGTGGATGTGGCGTTCGAATGCTCCAGCGTGAACAAGGTGCTGGACACGCTGGTGGCCGTCACCAAAGCAACGGGCGTGGTGGTGATCGTGTCCATCTGGAGCCATCCGGCCACCATCAACGTACACAGCGTGGTCATGAAGGAACTGGACGTGCGCGGCACGATCGCGTATTGCAACGATCATCAGGAAACGATCAAGCTGGTTGAAGAAGGCAAGATCAATCTCGAGCCGTTCATCACCCAGCGCATTCAACTGGAAGATCTTGTTTCAAAGGGATTTGAAACGCTGATTCATAACAACGAATCAGCCGTGAAAATCATCGTCCAGCCCAGATTGAAGTGAGCGGAGCCCCTACGCGATAAGGGGCGATTGGCGTAGTTCTTCGCGGCGATGGACAATGTCACCGGCCCGTCCGCCAATGCGGACGGCGACCTGACGTTCCACCAGGCCGCGAAGCACCGCTCCGGTTCTTCGCGCCCGCCCCTTATTCATGTGAACATGCCCTGGTCCATGCCATTTGACATCGTCGACTTCGATGCCGACACAACCGATCCCCTTGCGGCGGAAATGGCGCTGCTGTCGCTGGCCGAGACGGGCCGCTGCGTCGCGCATCTGTGGCAGGCGCCGGTTTCGCTCGTGGTGCCGCGCAGCTACCGGCGCTTCGCCGACCTGGAGACTGCCCGCGCCGGGTTTGCGCAGCGCGGATGCCCGGTTTTTCTGCGCATGTCGGGCGGCGGGCTGGTGCCGCAGGGGCCGGGCATTCTCAACCTGAGCCTCGCCTGGCGGGTGCGGGGCAACGCGAGCGAACATTCGGAAGCGGTCTACCGGCATCTGTGCGAGATTCTGCGCGAGGCGCTGGGCACGTTCGGGCTTCAGACGCATTGGCAGGCGGTGGAAGGGTCGTTCTGCGACGGACGCTTCAATCTCGCCTGGGGCGCGCCGGGTGAGGCGCAAAAGATCGCCGGGACCGCGCAATACTGGCGCCGCGTGCGATCGGACGCGCACGGGTCGCAGACGCCGCTGCATGCGGTATTGGCGCATGCGGTGCTGCTGGTCAGCGCCGATCCGGAGGAAATCAATGAGCGTGCCAATGCTTTCGAAGACGCGATCGGAAGCGGAAAGCGTTATGAAGCCGGGCGTGTCGTCAGCGTGCAGCAGGCGCTTTCCCGAGCGGGACTGGCATCGCCGGACGGGCTTATCGCACGGGTCATGTCGGCGCTGCGCGCGAGCGTGATGACGATGCCGCCGCCCTTCGATAACGACGATTGATTGCCGTCGGCAGGAGGGCCTGAATGCCGGAAACGGAACGAGGATTGTCGATCAGGTGATTCGCTTTTGCGCGTCTCGCCTTTCGTCTATCCGTTGCCGTGCATTTACGTGGCCGATTCGAGCGGCGCGCAGGTTGCCGTGCGCAACTGGGGCGTTGGCTCATATTACGACTTCGGCAAGGTCTCCACGAGCGCGCTCATTACGACGGTGAGCAACACGGCCAATGGCGGCGTAATCGCGCAAGGCGAAATCGGCGCGACGTATCAACTGGTGCCCGCCGTGCAGATCGGCGCCGACTACATGTACATGAAGGGCAACGCGTATCTCGACAACAACCACGCACACCAGATTTCGACGTCGGTCGATTACCTCTTGTCGAAGCGGACGATGGTCTGCGTGCAGGCGGTGTATCAACGCGCGAATTCCGGTGTGCAGGCGTTGATCGGCGGCATTATCGACTCGAACGGAACGTCGAGCGGGCCGAGCCGGTTTCTCGCCCGTGTGGGCATCGAAACGCGGTTTTAGGCGGTTGGCGCTTTGGTTTGCTGATTGTTGCGCGGTCCGGTCATGCGAACGGATTTACCCTCTCTTCGATCACCTGGCGTTGTTTAAGCTTGATTTAAGCGACGCTACCTACGCTTTAAACAAACCTTGAGCAAACAACGACTCGGGGCATCCGCGAACGGAGAGGGAGGTTGAGATGGTGTACCTGATTACCGACTTGAAGATGGTCGAAAGTTACGGCCAGATTAAGGCTGAAAGCGGCAAGGCTGCGCTGGAAGCGTTTGCGCACAGCAACGGCTTTCTCGATCTGATGGAGCTTACTTCCGCACAACCCGCGTTCGCCAACGATTTGATCGCCGTTCAACTGCAATAAGGGGGCTGATGCGGCCATGCCGCCCGCAGTCCCGGTATCTGGGCGGCTTCAATAGGGCTAGCTGCCTGGGGGAGGGGGGCACGCCAATAGGGAACTTGTAGTTTTCCGTGCGGATTTCACGATTCGATACCGTACCGAAGCAACTCGTTCGCAACTTCCATCATGGTGTCTACGCGTTTCGATTCGACGATCTCGGCGCAACCCTTGATGTATTCCCGGTTGATGCGCAATTCAAATTCGTCGAATGGCTGGGGGCGTTTCAGACCGAGCACGACCTCCGCCATCCGGTAGGAAAATGCCGCGCTGACAAGACTGCCACGGGAGGGGATCACTTTGCTGTACCCCTCGGCAAAACGCTCCATGTCGTCATACTGGCGCGCGTGCTGCAGGAACTGGGCCACGTCGGTCAGGGGCGATCCAACATGGATGCACTCCCAATCTATAATGCCGGCGACTCGACTGGCTTCAGTCAACTGCACATTTTTTGCCTTGTAATCGCCATGACAAAACGATTCCATATTCGTGTAGGGCAAGCATTGCTGCGCACTTGAACGCAACGCCGTCAAGATGGGCGTTTGCGCACCCTCGCCGAGCAGATCAATTGCCCGACCGACAGCCGCAAGCAGATTGTCGCCGAACGCCTCCGTTCCGTAGCCGAGGCTATAAATCTCGTCGCAATACAGGCTGCGTGGCAAGCCTTCCTGTTCGCCGAACTGAATACAGTGAATGCGTGCGAGAAGCTTCCCGCATTCGTAAAAGATTTCGCTAATAGCGGGGTGCGAGTCCCTGATGTCTCGATTCAAACCCAGAAGCCAGCGGCGCATGTCCTGCGTGCCAATGGATTCCATTACGATCCAGTACCGATTGTCTTCGGTCACGCCCGAATGCAGTATCGGTGGTGCTGGAAAGTCCGCAGGCAAAAGCGCCCTCGCCAGAATTTCACGCTGTTGAAACCTGTCGCCTTCTCCGAGGATTTTGAAGACATAAGAGTGGTCTCCGCACTTGATCTTGAATACCTCGTGTCTCGGGCCTTTGACTGTGCGAATGTCGGGTTCGCCTTCGTGTTTGAACAGCGCCCTGATCAATTCGAGAAGATATTCCGGTGCAGCATGGTCGATGGGGAGATTGCCGGTCATGATCGTGCGGTTGAGGGATGTGAGATTGGCGACGAGTCCATCACGCGCAGACGGTTTGCAGTACGAAAAATTTGATATAAACGCGACCACGTCGATCATCGGGATGATCTCAACGTGAGCGAAGTGATTGTGGAGAACTTCGAAGCAAACCGTACTGCTTCAAAAGGGAGGATTTTCGTTTCGATTAGTGAAACGGGAATGTACTTGAGATGAAACTCAGATGAAAGCTGCCGTTATGCTGGTTCGACCTGGTCGAGTGCGCTGTCAGTTGCGCGTGCCGTTGTCCTTCCATTCCGAAGGCGGCGTGGTGGCTTCCATGAACAGGTCCATCTGCTCGGACGGCAGACCGAAACCGGTCCAGCCGAACCCGGAGTGGCGCAGGAACAGCAGCACGCCGTCGAACAGCGGATTCTGGTGGACGTGCCACTCCGTATTCGTCTCCACCGCGTAGCGCTCCGCTTTGGACACCGTCTGCTCCGGTGCGGGCGTGAGGTCGGCCCGCACGACGCCGAGCACCTCGATCAGCTCGTCCAGTTCTTCAGCTGCGAGCGCCGCGGTCCGGCCGTCGAGCGTCAGGAGCAGCGACGGTTTGCCGTATTCGTTGACCAGTTCCAGTTTGATTTGCTGTGTCATCAGCTTTTCCCTCTACGCCCGGTGTCTGGTTCGCGTTCCGGCTGCGCGGCGCGGCAGCAATCCGGCATGTGCCTGCACGCTATCTCGCGCCGCCGCTCAGACCGGTAGCGCGAAGATGAAGGATATTTCATGCCGGAGCGTCGCCCGCCGTGCGACGGCTCCGCTTACGTCGACGAGCCCGGCGTCTGATGCAGGCAGTCGCGGGCGTAATCGCTCTGAAGCAACTCCTCGGCGTGCTGGATGCCAGCGGGATAGTCGTCGTTGTCGTCGCCCGGCGTGTAGCCCTCGCCTTCGACCAACGCGAGTTCGACCTGAAGATCGTCGCGCGTCGGCTTGTGGTCATGGACGAACGGGTAGCCGTTGCATTGCTGCGGCGTGAGGTGTTCTGCGTGTGCCGAAAGGCTCGTGATACCGACGATCGAAATGGCGGCCAGTATGAACCATGTTTTCATGGGTGCTCCTGCAATGAAGTTGAATGTCGCGCTCAGACCGGTTCCTGGGTTCGCGCTATGCGAACGAGACAAGTGAACCGGCAGCGACGCGAGAATAGGCGTGGGTAGGCGAGCGCGCCATACCGTGAGCATGAAAACAACTTCATTGCGCCGCGAACGCAGGCGTAAAAAAAATCCCCGGCGCGCCGACGCGTCGGGGATTAACGCGTGGATAAAAAAGTCCCGGAGAACGTTCGAGACCGGCCGCAAGCTTAACTCAGAACGCACGTGCGTCGCGCGCGTAATTGGGAAATTCAATCTTTCGATATTGTGTGTTTCGCGTAGAACGCCCGCCGCGCTTCGCTTCGCCGCTAACATTAAAGACTCTTCATGTTTGTGGAGAGGACGGGTTAGTCGCGTTCGACGATCATCCGTCGCATTCCGATGAAACGATGCGCCATGAAACGTCTACCGATCGATTCCTCCCCGGGCCTGGCAGCAGGACTCGCACGCCGCCCGCACGCAGTGGTCCACAAGGCGAGGCCATGACGCGCGTGCTCTCGGTCGACGACGACGAACTCGTTGCGAAGGCCATCCGTTCGTCGCTCTGCGCGTTCGGGCACGAGGTGGACATCGCCACGACCGGGCGCGACGGGCTCGCGAAGGTGATGGCCGGCAGCTACGACGTGGTGACGCTCGACCGCGTGTTACCCGACCTCGATGGGCTTGCCGTGCTGTCGACCATGCGCAGCGTGGGCATCATGACGCCCGTGCTGCTCGTGAGTGCGATGTCGGCCATCGACGAGCGTGTGCGCAGCCTGCGGGCCGGTGGCGACGATTACCTGACGAAGCCGTTCTCGGCCGACGAGATGGCGGCGCGCGTAGACGTCCTGGCCCGTCGCGGCAGCGTTGTTTCGAGCGCCGCGCCGCGACTCGTGCTCGGCGCGCTCGAATGCGATCTGCTCGCGCATGCGGCGCGCTTTCATGGCCGCGCGCTCGACATGCTGCCCACCGAACAGCGGATTCTCGAATACATGATGCGTCACCCGGGCCAGGTGCTCACACGCACGATGATCTTCGAAGGCGTGTGGGGCTACCGCTTCGATCCGGGCACCAACGTGATCGACGTCCACGTCAGCCGCCTGCGCAACAAGCTCGCGCAGGCTGGCGCGTCGCCCGCCATCCGCACCGTGCGCGGCACCGGCTACATGCTGTCCGAATGACGCGCTCCGCGCGCAAGCTCCGCTTATTGAAATGAACGCCATTGTCCTGGTTGCACTGCGACGTCCGCTGACGTTCGTGGTGATGAGTCTCCTGATCGTGCTGTTCGGCGTCATGGCCGTGTTCCACATGCCGACCGATATTTTCCCGGCCATCCGGGTTCCGGTCGTGGCGGTTGTCTGGACATACAACGGTCTGTCCCCGCAGGACATGTCCGGGCGCGTCATCTACTACTACGAGCGCTCGCTGACCTCCACCGTCGAAAACGTCGAGCACATCGAAAGCCAGTCGCTGTACGGGCGCGGGATCGTCAAGATCTTCTTCCAGCCGGGCACGAACGTCGCAGCGGCGCAGGCCCAGATCACGTCGATCTCGCAGACGGTGCTCAAGCAGATGCCAGCCGGCATCACGCCGCCGCAGGTGCTCTCGTACAACGCGTCGTCGGTGCCGGTGCTCGATCTGGAGGTCTCCGCCAAGGGCATGACGGCCTCGCAGGTCTACGACATGGCGTCGAACCTGATCCGTCCGCAGCTCGTGGCCGTCCGGGGCGCGGCGATTCCGACGCCATACGGCGGCGCGTCGCTGAACGTCGAGATCGATCTCGACCAGAACAAGCTGCTTGTGCACGGGCTCAGCGCCTCCGATGTGGCCGCCGCGCTGCGCGCGCAGAATGTCGTGTTGCCGGCCGGCGACCAGAAGATCGGTGCGTTGGACTTCATGGTGCGGACCAACTCGAGCCCGATCGAGGTTGCGAAGTTCAACGATCTGCCGATCAAGACCATCAACGGCGCAACGGTGTTTCTGCGCGACGTGGCCTATGTGCACCGTGGCTCGCCGCCGCAGACGAACGCCGTGCTCGTCAAGGGACAGCAAGCCGTGCTGATCGAGGTGCTCAAGAGCGGCGACGCTTCGACGCTGTCGGTCGTCAACGGTGTGAAAAAGGCGCTGCCCGGCATCATGCGCACGCTGCCGCCCGGCGTGAAGATCAAGGTGCTCAACGATGCATCGGGGTTCGTGCGCGACTCGGTGGAAGAGGTCGTCCAGGAGATGGTCACGGCGGCCCTGCTCACGGGCCTGACGGTTCTGCTGTTTCTGGGCAGCTGGCGCTCGACGCTGATCGTCGCCACCTCGATCCCGCTCGCCATCCTGAGTTCGATTCTCGCGCTCTCGTGGCTCGGGCAGACGATCAACGTCATGACGCTCGGAGGACTCGCGCTCGCGGTCGGCATTCTGGTTGACGACGCAACCGTGATGATCGAGAACATCGACACACACCTGGAAGCCGGCGCGCAACTGGAGGGCGGCATCATCGCCGCCGCGAACCAGATGGTCGTGCCGACCTTCGTCGCAACGCTCTGCATCTGCATCGTCTGGCTGCCGTTGTTCGAACTCGGCGGCGTGGCGGGCTATCTGTTCCTGCCGATGGCCGAAGCGATCATCTTCGCGATGGTGGCCTCGTTCATCCTCTCGCGCACGCTCGTACCGACGATGGCGGCGTGGCTGCTGAAGGGGCAAGTCCGGAGGCACGAGCGCGGGCATGCAGCCGGGCACCACGGCCACGCGCTCGCGCACAGCACGGGCGGCAATCCGCTCACGCGCTTTCAGCGCGGCTTCGAGCAGCGTTTCGACCGCTTTCGTGCGCGCTATCGCGTCGTGCTGACCGCAGCCGTCGCGCGGCGGCGCGGGTTTGTCATCGCGTTCGCGGCGGCTGCGCTTGCCTCGCTCGCGCTGATCAGCCAGCTGGGGCGAGACTTTTTCCCCGGGATCAAGTCCGGCGAAATCGACATGCACATGCGCGCCCCCATCGGCATGCGTCTGGAAGAGGCGTCGAAGCTCGCCGTGCTCGTGAATGGGGCGATACGCGAGATCCTGCCGGGCCAGGTCACGAATGTGCTCGATAACTGCGGGCTGCCCGCGAGCGGCATCAACGAGGCCTATAGCTCGTCCGGGACGATCGGGCCGCAGGATTGCGACATCACGATCAGCCTGAAAAACGAGCACTCGCCCGTCGACGACTACCGTTTTCAGCTGCGCCGCGAATTGCCGAAGCGCTTTCCCGGCACGACGTTTACGTTCCTGCCCGGCGACATCACCGCGAAGATTCTGAACTTCGGCTTGCCCGCGCCGATCGACGTGCAGATCGCCGGGCGCGGCCAGGTCGCGAACTTCAATTACGCCCGCGAACTCGCCGCGCGCCTGCGGCGCATTCCGGGCAGCGCCGATGTCAACATCCAGCAGGCGTTTTACGAGCCCACGCTGCAGATCGACGCGTCGCGCTCCTACGCCTCCGGCATCAACCTGACCGAGGCCAACATTGCCGACAACACGCTCGCGACGCTCTCCGGCAGCGGGCAGACGGCGCCGACCTACTGGCTCGATACGACCAACGGCGTGTCCCACCTCGTCAACATGCAGACGCCGCAGTCGCAGCTCAGCTCGATGAACGATCTCGAAACAATTCCGGTCGACAGCGGCACGGGCGGCCCGAATGCGCCGCGCGCGCAGTTGCTCGGCGCGCTGAGCCGGATCACGCAGACCGGCACGCCGCTGCTCGCGTCGCACTACAGCATCCTGCCCGCCATCGACATCTTCGTGGGCAGCCAGCGCCGCGATCTCGGCGCGGTCTACGACGACGTGGCGAAGACGGTCGCGCAGATGCAGAAGGATCTGCCTCCCGGCGCGAGCATTCACCTGCGCGGCCAGGCGCGGACGATGTCGAGCGCCTACGTCGAGTTGATCGGCGGCCTCGCGCTCTCGATCCTGCTCGTCTATCTCGTCATCGTCGTCAATTTTCAGTCGTGGCTCGACCCGTTCATCATCATCACCGCGCTGCCGGCCGCGCTCGCGGGCATCGTCTGGAGCCTCTTCGTCACCGGCACGACGCTCTCGGTGCCTGCGCTCACGGGCGCGATCATGTGCATGGGCACGGCCACGGCTAATTCGATCCTCGTGGTGTCGTTCGCACGCGAACATCTGGAGCGCTACGGCAACGCCGTCGAAGCCGCCATCGAGGCCGGTTTCGGCCGCATCCGCCCCGTGCTGATGACGGCGCTCGCCATGATCGTCGGCATGCTCCCGATGTCCTTCAGCAACACGCAGAATGCACCACTCGGCCGCGCCGTCATCGGCGGGCTGCTGTTCGCCACGGTGGCGACGCTGCTGTTCGTCCCCTGTGTGTTCGCGCTGCTGCATCGCGACCGGGAGCAGCCCCCAACGGAGAAGCAAGCATGAGCACCAACATCAACAGAGAGGCGCCGCTGCCCGCGCGCGTTCGTCCGCGCGCCTGGATGCTCGTGGCCGCGCTCGCCGTTGCGGGCGTTGTCGCACTCGGCGTGATCCAGCGGCATCGCAACCTGACCGAGCTGACCCAGGTCGCGAACGAAGACGCGACGCCGGCGGTCCAGGTGGTCTCGCCGAGCCCCGGCCCGGCCACGCGCACGCTGACGCTGCCCGGCAACATCCGCGCCTGGTATTCCGCGCCGATTTACGCGCAGGTGTCGGGCTACGTGCGCCGCTGGAACAGGGACTATGGCGCGACCGTGAAGGCCGGCGAGGTGCTCGCGACCATCGATGCGCCAGCCGTCGACGAGCAGTACCAGAGCGCGCAGGCGGACCTCGACGTGGCGCGCGCGCGCTACAACCTCGCGCAACTGACCGCGCAGCGCTGGCTCGCGCTCGCCGGGACTCAGGCCGTCTCGCAACAGGACGTGGACGTCAAGGTCGCCGATGCCGCCGCGCAGAAGGCGCAGGTGCGCGCGGCCGAGCACGAAGTCGCGCGGTACCGCGTGCTCGAAGGCTTCAAGAATATCGTTGCGCCGTTCGACGGCGTCGTGACCGTGCGCAGCACCGACGTCGGCAACTACGTGAACGCCGCGGGCGTGGACGTGGGTTCGCGCGGCTCGGCCGACGAACTCTTCACCGTCGCGAATATTCACGAGATGCGCGTGTTCGTGTCGGTGCCGCAGGACTACGCCGCGATACTGAAGCCGGGGCTGACCGCGACGCTGTCGTTGCCGCAGTTTCCGGGCCGCGAATTCAAGGCGTCGTTCGAGACGACCGCCAACGCTTTCGACCCGCAGACACGCACCGTGATCGCCGAACTGCTCGTGCCGAATCCCGACCGGCTGATCTGGCCGGGTGCCTATGCGAGCGTGCATCTGAACGTTCCGCTCGACCGCAGCACGCTCGTCGTGCCCGAGCAGGCGCTGCTGTTCCGCGCCGAAGGGATGCAGGTGGCGGTTGTCGATGCCGGTGACAAGGTGCATCTGCGCAACGTGAAGCTCGGCCTCAACTTCGGCAAGACGGTGCAGGTGCTCGAAGGTGTGAGTGCCTCGGACCGGATTGTGATGAGTCCGTCGGCCGGTCTGCTCGACGGTCAGGCCGTGCATATCGAGCCGGGCGAGAACGGCGTGGCGGTTGCCTCCGCCGCGCCGCGCGGTCATGCAGAGGTGATGCGATGAGGGTGAGGCGCAGCGGCGTGCGCGGTTGCCTCGGCGGCATGGCTGTGCTGACGCTGACGATGCTCGTCTCCGGATGCAATCTCGCGCCCGTCTATCATCCGCCGGGCATGTTGTTGCCGCCGCAATATTCGGGCATGGGGCCGTTCGTGAAGGCCGATCCGGCTGCACAGCAGGAACAGGGTGCATGGTGGAAGATCTTCGACGACGCGGAACTCGACACACTGGAGCGCAAGCTCGACGCATCGAATCCCGATCTGAACGCGGCCGTGCAGACGTACGCCCAGGCCCGCTACGCTGTGGCGGCGGCGCATGCCGGGCTGCTGCCCGAACTCGGCATGAACGCCTTCACGAGCGAGAACCACGAGTCGGCCCACACGCTGTTCCATAGCGGCACGGGACCCAGGCAGCAGATGTCGAACGGGTACGGGCTCGAGGCCTCGTGGGCGCTCGACTTCTGGGGCGAAGCCGGCAATCGCGTGCGTGAAGCGCAAAGGGGCGCGCAGGGCGCAGCCGCGCAGCTCGCGCTAGCGCGGCTCAGCCTCGAAACGGAGCTTGCGAGCGACTACATGGCGATGCGCGGGCTCGATGCCGAACATGCGGCTTATGGCCGGGCCATCGCGCTCTATCAAAACGCGCTGGAAATCACGCAGGCACGTTACGCGGGGCGGATCGCCGCGGGACTCGACGTTGCGCGCGCACAGAACCAGTTGGCTTCCGCGAAGGCTGCCGATACCGAGGTGGTCTCCCAGCGCCGCGTGCTCGAACACGCGGTGGCCGTGCTGGCCGGCGAGAACCCGATCGGCTTCCATCTGGCGAGCGAATCGGTCATGCACGTGGCCGTGCCCGTCGTGCCCGTGAGCGTGCCGTCGCTGCTGCTGCAGCGGCGGCCCGACATCGCGGCAGCCGAGCGTCGCATGGCCGCCGCGAACGCCGCCATCGGCATCGCGCGCGCCGCGTTCTATCCGAACATCCGGCTTGCCGCGCAGGCGGGCTTCGAGGACACGGCGTGGGGCCTCGCCGCGCTGCCCAACAGCCTCTGGGCAGTCGGTGCGTCCGCGATGCTGCCGCTCTTCGAAGGCGGCCTGCGACGCGCCCAGTTGCAGGCAAGCTGGGCGCGGTTCGCGCAGACGGGCGACCAGTACCGCGCGGTGGTGCTGCAGGCATTTCGCGAAGTCGAGGACAACCTTGCGTTGACCGATGGTCTTGCGCAGGAGTCGCAGCAGCAGGACGCAGCGCTTGCCGCCGCGAAACAGGTGCAGATGCTTGCGCTGACGCTCTACACGGGCGGCATCGACAACTATCTGAACGTGACCGTCGCGCAGATCGCGGCGCTCAACGCGCAGATCGCCGCCATCCAGTTGAAGACGCGCCGCCTGCAGACCTCGGTTGCGCTGATCGGCGCATTGGGCGGCGGCTGGAGCCGGGCGGACCTGCCCGGCGAGGCGCAAATGATGCCGGGCCGCGACGATGTTGCCCGCACGCGCGAAGCCGCCGTGGCGGCGGGCGCACAACTCTAGAAATTTAATGCTCTCTTAATGGAAATGATGTTGTTGCGCCGCAGCACGGAGGCTAAGATCGCTGCACGTTTGGAAGGATGGGCGAGAGGCGGGCTGAAAATGCGTGGGTATCGGACAGGGTCGACGTGTTCACTGGATTGACGCTCGAATGATGAATCTGTCCCGACCGCTGGCTATGCCCGTCATGCAGGCAAGGATCCGCGTCCCCGTCGCCGACCCGCGGCACGAGCGCTGGCGAAGCACCGTGTTCCGGTGGTTCATCGCCTACGCCGTGATTTTCTCCGTCGCGTTTACGGCGCTGCTCGGGCTCATCGAGTATTCCGTCAACGCCGCGATGCAGCGCGAGACCGATAGCGGGCTGCGCTGGCAACTGCGCTATTTCGACGGCTATGCGAACGATGATCTCGCGACGTCGATCGACGTGCGCATCCGGCGCCAGGCGCACCAGCGCAACTACTACGGCCTGTTCGCGCCCGACGGCCGCCGGCTTGCGGGCGACCTCCTCAGCGTTCCGCCCGCGCTCGCATTCGAGCGCTTCACCCATCCGCACGATCTGGAGCAGGGCAAGACACTCTGGTTCGACGTCGGCGCATGGCGCGTGCGCGTGCGGGCGATGGGCGAAGTGCGCGCCGACGGCTCGCGGCTCGTGGTCGCGCGCACGCTCGACGATGTGCAGCGCGTGCGTGACGAGCTGCTGAAGGCACTCGTGGTCGGCGGCTGTGCGTGCCTGCTCGGCGGCCTCGTCGCGGGGCTCTTGCTCAGCGTCCGGCAGATGCGGCGCGTCGCCGATATCCGGCGCGTGACCTCGCGCATCACGGGCGGCGATCTCGCGCAGCGTCTGCCCGTGAGCGGGCAGGACGAATTCGACATGCTCGCGAGGCTCGTCAATCAGATGCTCGACGAAATCGAGCGGCTGATGGACGAAGTGAAGGGCGCGTGCGATGTCGTCGCGCACGACCTGCGCACGCCGCTCGTGCGGTTGAAGCTGCGTCTTGCGACGCTGGCCGAGTCGTTGCCGCAGGCGGGCGCGGCCGGATCTGCGAGCGCCGCGAGCGTGCTGGCGGCTGCGCGCAACGACGCCGATGTGATCCTCGGCCGCTTCGCCGCGTTGCTGCGCATCTCGGAGATCGGCTCGCTGCAGCGGCGCCGCGCGTTTTCAACGGTCGCGCTCGACGTGCTCGTCACCGAACTGTGCGATCTCTACATGCCGCTCGCGGACGAGCGGCGCATTGCATTGACGGTCAGCATCGAAAACGTCGGCGCCGTCTGGGCCGACCGCGCGCTGCTTTTCGAGGCATTCACGAACCTGCTCGACAATGCGATCAAGTTCACGCCCGATGGCGGGCACGTCGGCGTGCGGCTGCGCCAGCTCGAAGCGGGACCGCAATTCTCCGTCGTCGATTCGGGGCCCGGCATTCCCGAAGACGAGCGGCAGTGCGTGCTGACGCGCTACTACCGCGGCGAGCGCACGCGTCACGTGCCGGGCACGGGGCTCGGGCTCGGCATCGTCGCCGCCGTCGTGCGGCTGCATGACTTCCGGCTCTCCATCTCGGACGCGGACGGCCCTGCATCGGGCACGTTCATCCGCGTGGATTGCTGGCCGCACGATTCATGACGGACTCGACCCACCGATGAGAATCCTGTTGAGCTGCGCGTCCGAGGCGGAGCGGGTCTATCTTTGCAAGGCGCTGAGCGAAAGCCTGCACAGCGTCGAGGCGACCGACGATCTGCGCTTCGCGCATTACCTCGCCGCGCAGGAGCTGTTCGATGCGCTCGTGGTGCGCGTGGCAGGCGGCCCGTCGCAGACCGGTCTCGAAGCGGCGTTGCCGACGCTCGCGCGTCTGCCGGGCCGGCCTTCGCTCGTCGTCGTGCTGGACGCGGCCTCGCCCGCCGACTGCGCGAGACTGCTGCGCGCCGGAGCCGACGCCTGCTTTGTCGAGCCGTATTCGGTGATGGAGATCACCGAGCGCATGCGCGCACTCTCGCGCGACGCGCCGGGCCGCGCGGGGCGCAGCGCGTGCGAAGTCCGCCTCGATCCGGCCACGCGCGAACTGGTGGAGGGCGCGCAACGGGTCGAGCTGACGCGGCGCGAATATCTCGTTGTCGAATGCCTGCTGCGCGAAGCGAATGCGCCGATCGCGCGCGACTATCTGATTCGCTATGCCTGGCCCGAGAAGGAGGGCGTGGAGCCGACGAGCCTGAACCTCGTGGTCCTGAGGCTGCGGCGCAAGCTCGGCGCGTGCGGGGTGCGCACGAGCATCGAAACTGTGAGCCGCTACGGCTACCGGCTCTGCACCGGCTGAGCGCCGCTTACGGGGCTGCCATCGTAGGGAAAATGAAATTTTTTTCATGAAAATATCGGCAGGACGGCGCAAACGCGCCGGTAAAATTCCCCGCTTCTGAGCGATTCGCGCTCGCTGGCTGCCGGAGCCCCCCATGAACGAGGTACGCGTGCTGACCGTTGAAGACGACGCCATTACCGCGAACGAAATCATCGGCGAGCTGACTCAGCACGGTTTTCAGGTTAATTGGGTCGACAACGGCCGTGATGGCATGGCACATGCGCTGAGCGACCAGTACGACGTCATCACGCTCGACCGCATGCTGCCCGGCGTGGACGGTCTCTCGATCCTGACCGCCATGCGCACGGTCGGCGTGCAGACGCCCGTGCTGATGCTGAGCGCGCTCGGCGACGTCGACGAGCGCGTGCGCGGCCTGCGCGCGGGCGGCGACGACTATCTGACCAAGCCCTTCGATCCCGACGAACTCACGGCCCGACTCGAAGTGCTGCTGCGCCGGCGGCAATCCACGGGCGAGACGCCCGAGACCGTGCTGCACGTGCGCGATCTGGAGATCGACCTGATTTCCAGACGGGTCAGCCGGGGCGGCGAAGACATTGCGCTGCTGCCCACCGAGTTCAAGGTGCTCGAATTCATGATGCGCCACGCGGGCAAGACCATCACGCGCACGATGCTGTTCGAGGCCGTGTGGGGCTACCACTTCGATCCGGGCACGAACCTGATCGACGTCCACATGGGACGCCTGCGCAAGAAAATCGATCCGCCGGGCGTGGAGCCGATGATTCAGACCGTTCGCGGTTCCGGCTACATTCTCGGCTAGGAGGACGCAGTGAGTCGCTCCATGCCGGAGGCCCACGATCCGGCCAGCCGCCGCTGGCATACGGCCACGGTGCGCTGGCTCTACGTATTCACCGCGCTGTTCGGAATCGTGCTGACGCTGCTCGTCGGCGTCATCTCGTGGGTGGCGACGGGCTCGATCGAGCGCGACACCGATACGATTCTCAACTGGCAGCTCACCTATTTCGGCTCCGTGCCCGATGGCCAGCTCGCCGGTGTGATCACCCATCGCCTCGAATACGAGCACAGGCATTCGAACTACTACGGGCTCTTCGACCGTGCGGGCCGGCATATCGCGGGCGACATTGCCGTGTTGCCGTCGTATGGCGTCACCGGCCGCACCGGAGTCACGCTCAGGCATACGCTGCTGCTGCTCGATGGCGTGCGCTCGCCGATCGTCCGGTCGATGACGGACAAGCGGCCGGATGGCCGGCAACTCGTCGTCGCGCGCGACATGACGAGCGTTCTGCAGATCCGCGAGATCGTGATCCGGTCGCTCATGGCCGGCGGCGGCATTGCGGTGCTGCTTGTCATCGCCAGTTCGCTCGTGCTCGGCGTGCGGCAAATCCGGCGCGTGTACGAAATGCGCCGCGTGACGTTCTGCATCGCGCAGGGCGACCTCGCGCAGCGCCTGCCCGTTGGCGGCAGCAGCGACGAACTCGACATGCTCGCGCATCTGGTGAACCACATGCTCGACGAGATCGAGCGGCTGATGGGCGAGGTCAAGGGCGCCTGCGACGGCATCGCGCACGATCTGCGCACGCCGCTCGCGCGCCTGCATACCGTGCTCGGGCGCGTCGCCGCGCTCGACTCCGTGCGCACCGACGAAGCGGGCATGGCGCTGATCGAATGCGCGCGCACGGAGACGGACCGCCTGCTCGAACGGTTCCGCGCCATGCTGCGGATTTCGGAAATCGGCACGCTGCAGCGTCGCGGCGGTTTCGGGTTCGTCGATCTGGCGGAACTCGTGCAGGAACTCGCGGAACTCTACGAGCCGCTCGCCGAAAGCCGTGCGCTGAAGTGGCGCGCACAGATCGATGAGGCCGCACCGATTCACGGCGACCGCGCGTTGCTGTTCGAGGCGTTCAGCAATCTGATCGACAACGCGATCAAGTTCGCGCCGTGGGGCGGCAGCGTGAGCGTGGCGTTGCGCGCGACGGCGCCTGGCGCTGTCGTCGAGATCGCCGATAACGGCCCCGGCATTCCGGATGTGGAGCGGGCCGCGGTATTGCAGCGCTTTTATCGCGGCAGCGCCGCGCGCCAGATCCCAGGTTCGGGACTCGGGCTCAGCATGGTCTCCGCGGTGCTGAGGTTGCACGATTTCAGGCTTCGCATCGAAGATGCGAACGACAATGCAAACGACTGCGCGAACGACAGCGCGAACGACAGCACGGAATCGGGTGTACGCATCAGCGTCGAGTGCTGGCCGGGCGCGCTCGTGGTGAACGAGCCGGGTGAGCGATGAGCGAAATAGCCGGAATCGCACGACTGTTGCGCGCTCATTGTGCGATTCGTTGTTCGGGAGAGGTTCAGGCGGCGCTGCGCAGCCCGTTCGAGGCCTGCGCCGTATCCGTTCTGAAGTAGTCGACGGCAAAGTCGATAAAGCTGCGCACCTTCATCGTCAGATAGTTACGGCCAGGGTACACGATCGAGATCTGCAGCCGCCCGCCGTTGACGTCATGGCGTTCGAGCACGCGCCGCAGCGCGCCGCTCTCGACATCCTGCTCGACAAGCTTCGCGGGCAACAGTGCGATGCCCATGTCCGCCAGCGCCGCCGCGCGCGCCATTGCGTAGTTGCTCGTGGTGAGCGGCCCGTTCACGGTGATGCGCTGGATGTTGCGATCGAAGCCGAATTCCCAGATGCGCGGCCCGTCCGCGAGTGAGATCAGTTCGTGCGCCGAAAGATCGGATGGCTTCTGCGGCTGGCCATGCGCGACCAGATAGGCGGGCGAAGCGACCGCGATTTCCTGCTCCGACGTGAGGCTTCGGCTCACGAGCGAAGCGTTGGCCGGATGCCGGCTGGTCGCGAAGCAGATGTCGTAGCCGCCTTCGATCAGGTTGATCGGCGCATCGTAGACCGTGACCGCGAAATCGACGCGTGGGTTGCGCTCGCGGTACTCGCGAAACAGGCCCGCCAGATCGCCGCCCGCGAATACGGCAGGGGCCGCGATGCGCAGCACGCCGATCGGCGCGCGCGTGGCGCGGATGAGATCGGACTCCACTTCGTCGAGCTTCTCGACGACAGCACGGCATCCTTCAAGATAGAGCTGTCCCGCTTCAGTGAGCGACAGGCTGCGTGTGGAGCGATTCAGGAGCCGCATGCCGAGATGCGCTTCGAGCATGCCGATGTTGCGCGTGACCGCCGCGCCCGACATGCCGAGCTGCTTCGCGGTCAGATTGAAACCGCCCAGATCGACAACGCGGATGAACACCCGCATGGCTTGCAGTTGGTTCATTCACGATTCCGTTTTGACCCGGGAGATGCCGCATCGGCTCGTCCGGGATTTCTGATTTTCAAATACGCGAGCATTATCGAAGCGGCTCGAAGCGCATTGTTTTAAGAAGCGCTAAGAAGAACATGAAACGAAATTCAGGAACGGAAACGACGTGAAAAGACGCGTAATGCGCGGGATGCGGACAACGCCACGAACAAGGCGGACGTGCAAGGCGAAGGAGTAAAAAAACCGCCGCGGACATGACGTGCGCGGCGGGGCTGAATCCGGGCCGCAGGCCGGAGACAGGGGAGGGATCGTCGCGAGGCGACGGCCGATCAGAAGCGGTGGCGGAGACCGACCATGACCATGCCCTGGCGGTCGTTGCTCGCGTCGTTGCCGAAGTCGCCCATCGACGCAACAGCCGTAGAGAGGACGCCGCTCGTGTTGAACGTGTTGCCCGATGCCTTCTGGTAGCCGCCGAGCGCATAGATGTCCGTGCGCTTCGACAGCGAATAGATCGCGCCGAGGCTGAACTGGTTGTACGTGACGTCCACGCCGTTGCCGCCGCCCTTCGTGTAGTTATAGCCGACGCCAACCACCATTGCCGGCAGGAACTGGTAGTTCACGTAGGCTTGCCCGGTGTTGAACTCCGTGCGGTTGTTCGAGCCGGACGTTGCAGTCTGGTAATTCTGGTACTGGACGTTGCTGTACGAAATGCCGGTCGTGACGGGGCCGATCGCGTAGCTGCCTGCCGCGCGCACGATCTGCAGCGAGTTGGCCGACACGAAGCCGCCCGAGATGCCGGGGGAGTCGTCGACAACGCCGCCGGTCGTCGGGCTCTGGAGGCCGTCGAACGAGGACACGGTGCCGTTGCCGCTCGTCGCGCGGAAATAGCCTGCGGCAAGGCCGACCGGACCATTGTTGTACGACACGGCTGCGGCGTAGGTCTGGCCTGCGCCCATGCTGCCGGCCGCGCCGCCGAAGCCGTACATGGCCGACACCTTGAAGCCCGAGATATCGGGGCTCTGGTACTTGATCGCGTTGCTGGTGCGGAAGCTGTTGTCGTAGTTATCGAGGTCGCCCGGCGTGGCGAACGTCGAAGCGAAGAAGTCGTCATTCGTGAGCGGCTGGATCAGATCGATCAGCGGATCGTACTGGCGGCCGAGGGTCACCGTGCCCATGTTGTCCGACTGCAGGCCGACGTAGGCTTGACGGCCGAAGAGGCGCTCACCCTGGTTCGAATGGCCTGTGTTCACGTCAAAACCGCTCTCGATCCGGAAGATCGCGCGCAGGCCGTTGCCGAGATCCTCGTTACCCTTGAGGCCCCAGAGGTTCGGCGAGACGTTGCCCGCCGACATCTTGACCAGATTGCCCGAGCCGTTGGCACCCTTGACATTGCCGAACCAGGCGACGGCGTTGTCGAGCGTGCCGTACAGCGTGACGCTGCTTTGCGCATGAGCGGCGGTGGCGAAAGTCGCCAGCGCTGCCGTTGCGATCAGGAGTTTTTTCATGGATGTTTTATTGATGAATATTGCTGTGGTCTATCTCCGGTCTCCCGCGAAGCTGGAATGCCGGTCTGGATTGAATGGGCCTCACCATGGGCGGAATGGCATGGGCCGTGAGGCCAATCAATTCGCGGCAATTATGCAAAAGGCCGGAAAGTCCAAATTGCAAAAAACTAAAACTCTGAATTTCAGAATGCCGTTCGCCCCGCGAGCCCTTCCGGCAGGGCTCGCAAGGCCGGATGATGATCGTGGCGTTGTTTTTACGTCAGCGAAAAACAACGCGTGGCGAGCATCGGAAGATGATGCGCATGCCCGTGGCCGCGATGTAGTTGATCGACTGGCAGGCATCGAACGCCGGGGTGATCTTGTCCGGGTTTGATGATTGAGGGTTGGTCGGAGCCGAATGAATATTTGTTCATGTGTTCGTCGATATCGGTACAGGCGTGCGCCGTTATCGTAGCTTCGCTTCATGGCTCGTTGCCGCTTCGTCACGCGCGATCAAATGTGATCAAACGCAAAAGCGGCGGCCATGTGGATCGTGAAGGACTTAACGAAGCGGAGATTGAAGATGAGGAAACGGGTGCAATGGACTGCCGCGCTCGGCGCTGCGCTGCTTGCATGCGGGGCCGCGCATGCACAGGACGCGCCAACGGCGCCGGCGCCGGAGCAACAGCTCGCCGCGAGTCCTGCTCAGAGCGGGCAGGCCGCAGTGACTGCAAACGCGGGCGGCAAGACACGGCAGCAGGTCAAGGACGAGTACATCGAAGCCGTTCGCAGCGGCGAACTAAAGGAATTGAATCGTGAGCTTTATCCGCATCACTAAATGCACGGGGCGAAAAGATGGGCCGCATCGCCATGATGAGCAATCGCGCAAGCGCCGCAACTGGAAGCGTGTCGCGCTCGGTGCAGCGCTGACGTTTGCGCTGGCCGGCTGCGCCGGCCTGCATGGGCAGCCCGACGGGCCGGACGGCTGCGTTGGCCCGGCCGGTTTTTGTCAGCCGTATTTCGGCGCGGGCTGATGAAAGCAGTAGAGAAAGCGGTAAAGACGTCGCAACAACAGAGCCCTCGACACCCGCCGGTGTCGAGGGCGCAATGAGCGTCTGCGAATGCCCCATTCTGTTCTCGGCGCTATGAGCAGAGGGTAGTGAGGTCAACGATCGCGGCGAAGCCGGAATTCTGAAATTCAGAATCGAGCTTGCCTTCGGACGGCATGCGCATGGCATTTTCAGCGACGTGAACAATTTTTCATCGAGGCGAAATTGAAGGCCTGATCGGGTGGTGTCACGATTGTCGTCAGGAGCGGTTTTTCTGGCGAAACGGGACAGCACGCGAACAGCGCGTTGGGGAGCGAAGATGCGCGAACAATGTGGGTTGCGAGTCGAGCGCGTAGAGCGTGAAGGCAAGGCTGCCTTGCTGATCGAGTGCGGCGGGGCATCGACGATACTCGACGGCGCGCAGGCCGAGGCGCTGGTTCAGAAACTGGCGCTCTACCGGTCGGCGATGAATCCCTCCGTCGCGCCGCAGCTATCGCGCACGCACAACTATCACATCACCCTCCAGCCGCTCTGGTTCGCGGAGCCCAACCTGACAATCGACGGTGTCGTGCTGTTGTTGCGCCACGGCGGGTTCGGCTGGGTCGGATTCTCGTTCGACCGTGCGGTGCTCAAACGAATGCGCCGCGACCTGAGCCGGGCCACCGCCGCATCGCGTCGCGGCCTGCTGGTGGAGCCGCTGGCGACCCAATAGCGGTCCAGCTTTATTTACGGCTTTTACTGCGGCTCTTACCGCGGTTCTTCCCGCGGTTCTTCCCGATTACCCGGGCGCCTTCCCGAAGGTCTGTGCAGCCTGTGCGTGCTCCACGCGCGCATACATCACGTTCGATTCCGATTCTTTGCGGACGTATCGGACGCGTCGGACGTTTCCGGCCCATTGGATGCATGAGCGCCCGGTAACACACCGAACATATGCTGGCCACATTTCGCTTCGTGCCATGCGGCTTTCAGTCTGAGACCCGAAAGTACATGGCGCGCGAGCGGCAGTATCTGCTCGCCCGCCAGCATGCCGAGCAGGCCCGCCAGTGCAATTGCAGGCGGAGCCGGAGATTGCACGCCGATCGTGTCGTAGACGATGCCGGCGAGGATGCCGGCGAGTAGCGAAAATGCATACGATTTCATGAAATGAATCTCGTTGACGATTTTCCGGTGTCACGCACCAAGTCGTGAATCGCTTTAAAGCATATCGGGTTTGGTGAAACAGGAACAGAGCAAATTCGGGGAAAAGTCGGCGATTTGACATTCAACTTTCGGGGTTGCTCGAACGCTATTTATTTGTTGTCCTCTTTTTTGATTTACATGTTAAATGGCGCGGGCTGGACGGCGAGTTGCCAGTCCAGCCTCTATTCCACCCATTCCGGTTATTCCGGTCTGGTGGCTCTTTCTACGCATCAAACATCAGGTGCGCCATGACCAATCCGAAGCTCGAATTAATTACCCCGCAGAACAGCCAGCTGATTTTCATCGATCAGCAGCCGCAGATGGCGTTCGGTGTGCAGTCGATCGATCGGCAGACGCTGAAGAACAACGTCGTCGGGCTGGCCAGGGCGGCCAAGGTGTTCGAGATTCCCACCACGATCACGACAGTCGAGTCGACGAGCTTCTCGGGATTCACGTATCCGGAATTGCTCGACGTGTTCCCGGGTAAGAAACTGCTCGAGCGCACCTCGATGAACTCGTGGGACGACCAGAAGGTTCGCGATGCGCTTGCCGCGAACAACCGCAAGAAGGTGATCGTGGCGGGCCTGTGGACCGAAGTCTGCAATACCACCTTTGCGCTGTGCGCGATGCTCGAAGGCGGCTACGAGATTTATATGGTGGCCGATGCATCGGGCGGCACGTCGAAGGAGGCGCATGACTACGCGATGCAGCGCATGATCCAGGCGGGCGTCGTGCCCGTCACCTGGCAGCAGGTCTTGCTCGAATGGCAGCGCGACTGGGCTCGCCGCGAAACCTACGACGCGGTTATGGCGATAGCGCGGGAGCACTCGGGCGCATACGGCATGGGCATCGACTACGCCTACACGATGGTTCACAAGGCGCCCCAGCGTGCGGCGAAGCCGGGCGAGGTGCTGCCGGCGGTTGCAGCGCACTGATCGCTATCGTCGCGATTCCCGAAGCTGATCTCGTGAAGCCGATGCGCCGCCTTCTCCGCGAAGGCGTCGCACCGGCCAGTCGTAAACCTTCGGAGCGACTGATTGTATGGAACCGTATCTGGTGTCACTTGCCGCAGGCGCGCTGATCGGCGTGATCTACAGCGTGATCAAGGTCCGCTCGCCCGCACCGCCGCTGGTTGCGCTCGTCGGCCTGTTCGGCATGACGATCGGCATGCAGGCCATTCCGTGGTTGAAACCGTTGTTTGGCCTTTAATGCGCGGCCTTTAGTCCGGTTTTCAAGCAACGCAAGCGCGAATTGATTTCGACGTCAACGAAGTGAGGACAATCACATGAGTGCAACCGCAGCCCAACCCGATCTCATTCTGTATAACGGACGGTTCACTACATTGGACCGCTCGAATCCGGGTGCCACTGCGGTGGCGATTGTCGATGGCCGCTTCGTCGCGGTCGGCAGCGATGCCGATATCGTGCCGCTCGCGGGCGGCGCGACGAAGCGCATCGATCTCGGTGGCCGTCCTGCGTTGCCCGGCCTGATCGACAATCACCTGCATCTGATTCGTGGTGGTCTCAACTACAACATGGAGCTGCGTTGGGATGGCGTGCGCTCGCTCGCCGTCGCCATGGAAATGCTCAAGAAGCAGGTGGCGATCACGCCCGCACCGCAATGGGTGCGCGTGGTTGGCGGCTTCACCGAGCACCAGTTCGCGGAAAAACGCCTGCCGACGATCGAGGAACTCAACGCGGTCGCGCCCGATACACCCGTGTTCATCCTCCATCTTTACGACCGTGCGCTGCTCAACGCTGCCGCGCTGCGCGTGGTCGGTTATGGCAAGGACACGCCGGATCCCGCGGGTGGAAAAATCTTTCGCGACTCCGCGGGCAATCCAACCGGCTTGCTGCTTGCGAATCCGAACGCCGCACTCCTGTATGCGACGCTTGCGAAAGGTCCCAGGCTGCCGCTGGAGTATCAATACAATTCGACGCGCCATTTCATGCGTGAACTCAACCGCCTCGGTGTGACCGGCGTCATCGATGCGGGCGGCGGTTCCCAGAATTATCCGGAGGATTACGAGGTCATCGGCAAGCTGCACGAGGCGGGCGAGATGACGGTGCGTGTGGCGTACAACCTGTTCACCCAAAAACCGAAGGCCGAAAGAGAGGACTTTGTGAACTGGACCCGCACGGTCAGGTATCACGATGGCACGGATTATTTTCGCCATAACGGTGCTGGCGAGATGCTCGTGTTTTCCGCGGCCGACTTCGAGGACTTCCGGGTTGCGCGCCCGGATCTGCCGCCGGAAATGGAGGACGAACTCGAAGGCGTCGTGCGCGTGCTCGCGCAGAATCGCTGGCCGTGGCGTCTGCACGCCACGTACGACGAAACCATCAGTCGCGCGCTGGATGTCTTCGAGAAGGTGGATAGAGACATTCCGCTTGACGGCATCAACTGGTTTTTCGATCACGCGGAAACCGTCTCCGAACGTTCGTTGGACCGCATCGCGGCGCTCGGGGGCGGTATCGCGGTTCAACACCGCATGGCGTATCAGGGCGAATACTTCGTCGAGCGATATGGCGCGGTCGCGGCGGAAGCGACTCCGCCTGTCGCGAAGATGCTGCAAAAAGGGTTAAAAGTCTCCGCAGGCACCGATGCGACGCGTGTGGCTTCGTACAACCCGTGGGTGTCGCTTGCGTGGCTGGTGAGCGGCAAGACGGTCGGCGGAATGCGGATGTATCCGCAACGTAATCTGCTCGATCGCGAGACGGCCCTGCGCATGTGGACCGAGTACGTGACCTGGTTCTCGAACGAAGCGGGCAAGAAGGGCTGCATTGCTGTCGGGCAGCTTGCCGATCTGATCGTGCCGGACCGCGACTTCTTTTCGTGTCCGGAGGACGATATTGCCGACACAACCGCATTACTGACGGTCGTTGGCGGCAGGATCGTCTGGGGTGCAGGCCCGTTCTCGCCATTCGACGCGCCGATTCCGCCAGCGATGCCCGACTGGTCGCCGGTGCACGCGTTCGGAGGCTATGGCGGCTGGGGCGCGCAGCAACGCAGCGGCGCACCACTGCAGCGTGCTGCGGCTGCGGCAATGTGTGGTTGCGCGAGTGCATGCAACGTGCACGGTCATGCGCATGCGCTCGCATGGAGCCGCGTATTGCCGACCTCGGATGCGAAGGGTTTCTGGGGCGCGCTGGGTTGCTCCTGCTGGGCAGTGTAATCAGATTTTTCGGGCATCCGGGTTTGATCGCGGCACGTGTGCTTGCGAACATGATCGGCGATTCAACACGTTCCGCCCGCTATCGCCGCGCGTGATCAATCGAACAGTACGCTGCAATCACAGGAGAATTACGTTATGAAAATCATTCACCCGGTATTGATTGGCGCAGCAATCGCGTTTGGTTTTTTGGCTACGCCAGCGTCGTTTGCGAAGCCGCCGGTGATCGCGGCCGCATCGCCGTCCGTCGCAGTCGGCCCGCAGTACGACACGACACACGTGTATGTCGCGCCGGAGGATTTCGACCGCTTCACGGATAGCGTCGTGGCGACATTCGGCGGCAGCAAGTCGAAGCAGGGCGTCTTCCAGGTTACGCCAACGCCGAGCCAGACGATGTCGCAACTCGTATTGACACCCGTGGGCACGATGTCCGTATTCGGCTTCAAGACGCCTGTGCCGTATCCCTTCGGCGCCGAGCGTACGGGTTACCTCGTCACGGACATGGATGCAGCCGTGAAGGCGGCGCGCGCGCATGGTGCGGATGTGATCGTCGATCCGTTTCCCGATCCGATTGGCCGCGACGTGTTGATCAGATGGGCGGGCGGCGTGAATATGCAGCTCTACTGGCACAACCAGGCACCGCAATACGATGCGCTGCAGACCATTCCAGAGAATCGTGTCTACGTTTCGGCGCAAAGCGTACGCAAGCTGGTTCACGATTTCGTGAAGTTCTCGAATGGCAAGGTGGTGTCCGATGTGCTGAAGGCGCCGGGCATCGAAATTGGCCGCCCGAACGACACGTATCGCCGCATTCGCATCGAATCGGGCTTCGGCAAGATGACCGTGCTCGTAACGGATGGCCAATTGCCGTATCCGTTCGGGCGCGAAACGACGGGATATGAAGTGGCGAATCTCGACGACACGCTGCAAAAGGCGAAGGCCGCTGGCGTGACCGTGCTCGTGCCGCCGTTCACATCGGACGGACGTGAAGCAGCGATTGTCCAGTTCCCGGGAGGTTACATCGCTGAAATCCACGCTGGCACGACTCAATGAAATCCGAGGACACGGTCCTTGCAGCCATTGCCGGTTTTGTCGATACGTTGAGTTTTGTCGCGCTGTTCGGATTGTTCGTCGCGCACGTGACGGGCAACTTCGTGTTGATCGGCGCGGGCGTCGCAGGCTTCAATGGCGGCGTCCTGCTGAAACTGATCGTGCTGCCTGCTTTTGTCGGCGGGGTCGTCCTCAGCAGTCTGCTCGTGCGGTCGCTGTCCGGACCGCATGCGCGCCAGGGTGCGCGCGTGCTGCATGCGGTTCAGGCCGTGCTCATGTTCGGCTTTTGCTTCACTGGCGTCTGGGCAACGCCGATCAGCCAGCCCGACAGCCTTCCGGCCATTGTGGCGGGTGTGGTCGGCGCGATTGCCATGGGCGTGCAAAATGCGCATCCGCGTCTGATCAAGCGTTCCGGCGTGCCGAATACCGTGATGACGGGCAACGTCACACAGGCGATCCTGGACGCGATTGACATGCTGTCCGCGACCACCGAGATCGGCGTGCGCGAGGCGGCACGCGCACGATTCGCAAAGATGATGCCGGCCATTATCGCGTTCGCGTTGGGCGCGGTGGCGGGCGCGATGGGCATGCTTTACGTGGGATTCTGGGCGTTGCTCGCGCCCGCCTTCGCACTTGCGGGGCTCGTTTTCACCACTGGTGAGCAGGATCGCGTGTTCACCTCGGGGCACCCATGATTTCGCGAGACCGGGACGACCGGCTCCGATTTCGTGCGCCGCACGCAGGAGCGCAGAGCTATCGCCACACGCCCGTGGCCGGAAGGGAATGGATGGCGTCGATCACAAGGCACAGGCGTCAATTCAAAAAGGCTGCGGGCGCCACGGCTTTTGTGGGGCTGTTGCTGACCGCGACAGAGGCGGCACAGGCCGATACGGATTCACAACCCGCAGCAGCGGCGGACCATGCGGTCGATGCGGGCGCAAGCGCTTCGGCGGGCACAGAGACATCAACGTCCGTGTGCGCCGCAAAACGGCCTGTGGTGCTGTTCAATCGCTGGCAGGAAGACTGGTCCGTGCTCGCCAATCCATGCGTCGCGCGCGAGCCGCTCGACGGCCTGAAGTACATGGCGCGCCGCGGTGATACTGCGTCATGGCTGTCGCTCGGTGCGAATCTGCGCGAGCGCGTCGAAACCAGCAATGCGCCGTTGTTCGGAATCGGCACCGCGCAGTCGGACACGTATCTGATTCAGCGCGTGGAGATCCATGCCGATGCGCGTCTGGCCAACCATTGGCAGTTCTTCGTGCAACTCCAGGATGCGCGCGCCTTCGGCAAGAATCAGGTCACGCCGGTCGACAAGAATACGCTCGATTTCGAGCAAATATTCGTGACCTACGTTGGCGCACTCGGCGGCGGTACGTTCAAGTTTCGCGTCGGCCGCCAGGAAATGGCGTTCGACCTGCAGCGCTTCATTTCCGTGCGCGATGGTCCGAATGTGCGACAGGCGTTTGACGCGGTCTGGGCCGCATATGAATACGAGAAGTGGCGGATTCTGGCCTATGCGACGCAGCCTGTGCAAAACCGCGACGCAACCGTATTCGACGATGTGTCGAACCGCGATCTGACTTTCAGCGGCGTGCGTGTGGAGCGCAAGTTGGTCGGGCTGGGCGATGTGTCCGGGTACTGGTCGCGTTACAACCGCAGCCACGCCGTGTTTATCGATGCAATGGGCGCGGAGCGCCGCGACGTATGGGACGTGCGCTATTCCGGTACGCGCGAGCGCTTCGACTGGGATATCGAAGGCATGTTGCAAACCGGGACGATAAGCGACAAGACGATTTTTGCCTGGGCGGTTGGCGCGATTGCGGGCTACAAGCTCGATATGCCGTGGTCACCGCGCGTCGCGTTGCAGATCGATGCCGCTTCGGGCGACCGTCATCGGCATGATGGCCGCGTGGAGACTTTCAACGGATTGTTTTCGAATGGCTACTATTTCACGCTCGCGGGCTATACGGGTTATTCGAATCTCATTCATATCAAGCCGTCCATCACGCTCAAGCCAAGTGCGAATCTCGCGCTGCTCGGTGCGCTCGGCTTGCAGTGGCGCGAGACGACCGGTGACGCCGTCTATCAGCAGGCGAACCGGGCCGTGCCGGGCACCGCGGGCAAGGGCAGCCGGTGGACGGGGATGTACGTGCAATTGCGCGCCGACTGGACGATTGCGGCAAATCTGATCGGCGCAATCGAGGCGGTGCACTTCCAGGTGGGCGACTCGATCCGGCAGGCGGGCGGGCGTAATGCGGACTATGCCGGTGTCGAACTGAAGTATGGGTGGTAGGTATGGCCGCGCGATGCGCCAATGGATTTTCAGAATCGCTTCCGCCTTTTCCGCCACCGCTGCGTGGCGGGCATCTCCGGCTCCTGCATGCACGGGTCGATACCGGGGAATTTGAACCGGCCTGGTTCATTCCTTCGAGTGATCGCGTAGACTGCGTCGTATCGCGTGCATGCTGCGCAACGGGCCAAACGCCGCAAATACGGCGCGTCAACCGGCGCAGCGGTTTCCCGCCTCGTTGCTGCAAGCCGAATGTATACAACCCGTGACCGCGTCAGATAAACCAGTGTGCGTGGTCGGGTTAACGGATGGCGCCGCGTGACGGCGCGGCGTCAGGACGCTGGAATGATAGCGATTCAGTAGGGCGATCGACATGATCGTTGGTATGTGTTGAACCAGAGTGCGCTGCCTCTAATGCGTTAACCGATCCCGAACGCGGATCACCGTAAAACTGGAGAAACCTGATGAGCAAGATTCTTGTGCTTTACTACTCTTCCTACGGGCATATCGAGACGATGGCGAAGGCCGTTGCGGAAGGTGCGAGTTCGGTAACGGGCGCCGTCGTAACCCTCAAGCGCGTGCCGGAAACGATCCCGACTGAGCAGGCGAAGGCTGCCGGTATCAAAGTCGATCAGAATGCGCCGATCGCAACGATCGACGAACTGGCCGGCTACGACGCGATTATTTTCGGCACGCCGACCCGCTTCGGCAATATGGCTGCGCAGATGCGCAATTTCCTCGATCAAACCGGTGGTCTGTGGATGAAGGGCGCACTCGTCGGGAAGATCGGCAGCGTATTCGCTTCAACGGGCACACAGCACGGAGGCCAGGAGACGACGATCACGTCGTTCCACTCCACGCTGCTGCATCATGGAATGGTGATCGTGGGCGTGCCATATGCTTGTGCGGGTCTGACGAAGATGGACGAGATTACCGGCGGTTCGCCCTACGGCGCGACGACGCTGGCCGGTGCCGATGGCAAACGCCAGCCGAGTGTCAACGAACTCGATATCGCGCGCTACCAGGGCATGCACGTTGCGGAACTGGCTGCGAAGCTCGCGTCGTAATCGCATGACTGACCGCTGCACGCACGCAGCGGTCAGTCATTCATTTTGTTGCACTAGAAACTATTTTCCAGACCCGATTTGCGACCGGTTAGATTTGCGGTCGACTATTCTTACAGTTACGTAAATATCGGCCGTCGCGTGGTGCGGTGGCCGATTTCTCCTGAATGTGCGGCATTGGCGAGCGCTGCAAAGCGCCGAGTGCGATACGCGTCAATGCCCGGCCACACCATCACGCCAGCCATTTCGACCTTGGATCTGTTGCGATTCCGGGGTTATATCAAGCGACGTAAACGGATCGAACGGATCGGACTTGCGTCCCTGCGTCGTCACATCTACGATGCACACTACCGATGCAAATCCAATCCATGCTGGATGCATGGCGAGACTGGCCGCCAGTCGTCCGCATGATTCGCGCCGTACTTCTTCACCCCGAACCCGCATGTGCCCCGGCACAATGCGCGCCAGTCCGGGCGCCAACCGGTGGGAAATGTATGGACAGACTCGCGCGTGATGTCGACATATCGGCTCCTGCAAAACCGGATACAGGCGCGGCCGGCCCCGGCAATATCCTGCCGGCCGTGTGTGACATCTCCGTCACGAATGTATGTAACGCCGCATGCGATTTCTGTGGTTTTTCCCGCGACAAAAAACCGGTAGGGCTGCGACGTTATCTCGACCCTGAAGCGTTTGCGCGCGCCGTGCCTGTTTTGCGCCGACGCCATATCAAGTACGTGACGTTTCAGGGCGGTGAGCCTCTGGTTCATCCGGGTATGGCGGCAATCGTTGCCTTGGCATCGCAGGCCGGTATGGAGTGCGGCCTCATCACCAACGGCTGGTTTCTTGCGCGCCATATTCCCGATCTGGCGCATGCCGGACTCAAGCGTTTGCTCGTTTCGATCGATAGCCACCATTTGGGCGAGCACGAGTTAAATCGCGGACTAAACGGCCTCGGCAAACGTATTAAAGAAGGCATTGCTGCTGCTCGTATCCACGGGATTTCTACCACCGCTTCCGTTACGGTGAGCAGGCTGGTCAATTACGAGAAGCTTCCTGAGACGCTCGCGCAGCTCGGTTTCGATTCCGTCGCGTTTTCTTACCCGCGGCGCGCGCCCTTTGGATCGAGTTCGCTCGTCTATGACGAGGATTCGAAGCTTATCGATCTCGACGAGAAAGAACTGGTTGATGCCTTGCATGCCATTGCGAGGATGAAACGGCATTTTCGTGTGCTTGATCCGGCGGGCGCACTCGCCGAGGTCGAGCGGTTCGTGCGCGGAGAGCCGCAACGCGTACCGTGTATCGGCGGAAACAAGTATTTCTACATCGACTGGAATCTGGACATCTGGCGTTGCGAGGCGTGGCCCGAACCGATGGGTTCGGTGTTCGATCTCGACCATATCCCGGCCGACAAGGAACCTTGTAACGCCTGCATGATGGCGTGTTATCGGCATGCCAGCGTACTGATGCATGGTGCGAGCGCGACAGCGGACGCACTCCAGGCTATCAGTCACGGGGATGTGAGGCGTGCAGTCGCCGCGTTGCATCAGGGGGGGATTCTGTACTCTTTATGGTCTCTCTCCCGGGAAACGCTGCCTCGACAGGCGCTCAGGTCAAAAATAAAGATTGTGCCCGCACCCACTGCACCAGCAGGTCAATAAAAGCGCGCTTCAAAACCGACTTACCGCTAGCCTGCTGATCTGCAACCGAACGGTGCGCATCGGAAGCGCCGTACGAGCACGCAAAGACGAGAAGAGACAGGCGGCCCGGGCACCTAACCCACCCTGCCAATTCCCGCCCTGTTATTCTGTTTTGAAACAGAATAGGCGATGACAATCGTAATTCGACGCAGTAAAGCTCTCGTCGTACCGGCAACGAACCGAGCAGGAAACCACGACGCACAGACATTGAAGCCGGCCGGAGAGGGCGTGGACGCAACGTTACGAGGCGCAAAACGATGACACCCATTCCCTCGGCAGCCAATATCGCCAGCCTGAATCTCGTGGAGATGTCCGGCCTTCTCGTTGGTGGTCTGGCGCTCTTTCTGCTCGGCCTGCAATTCATGACGGGAGGCTTCAAGGCCATCGCCGGATCCAGATTGCAGGCGCTGCTTGTCGTACTCACGGCAAACCGGTTTCGGGGCGTGCTGGCCGGCGCTCTCGTCACCGCACTGCTGAATTCCTCCACGATCACCACCGTGCTGATGGTCGGCTTCGTTTCCGCCGGGCTCATGACGTTGGCTCAGTCTGTGCCCATGATCATGGGCGCGAACATCGGCTCCACGGTTACGGCTCAAATCATTGCGTTCGACGTTTCCAAACTGGCGCCATTCATGCTGGCGGTCGGTTTCGTCTTGTATGCGTTCGGAAAACGCGAACTGGTTCGCCAGATCGGTGAAGTCACCATGGGGTTGGGTCTTCTGTTCATCGGCATCGAGTTCATGGGCGACGCCACGCGTCCGCTGCGTACCTTCCCGCCGTTTATCGATGCGATGCAGAACATGGAGCACCCGCTGCTCGGCATTCTGGTGGGTGCGGTGTTTACCGCGATCGTACAAAGCTCCGCCGCAACGCTCGCCATCGTCATCGCGTTGGGCGCACAAGGGCTGATGCCGCTTGAAGCCGGTATTGCCATCATTCTGGGCGCGAATGTGGGCACCTGTGGAACGGCGTTGCTTGCCTCGATCGGGAAATCGGCTGAAGCGGTTCAGGTTGCCGTCGTGCACCTCATATTCAATGTCGTCGGGGTGCTGTTCTGGGTCTTCTTCATTCCGCAAATGGCCGAACTGGCCCGCTACGTCTCGCCGTCGTTTCCTGAGTTGCAAGGCGTCGCCAGGCTCGCGGCGGAGACGCCGCGCCAGGTGGCCAATACCCACACGATATTCAGCGTCGCAAACACACTGGTGCTGATCTGGTTTTCGGAATATATCGCCCGATTTGCACGATTGATCGTCCGCACGCGGCACGCGGAAACGAAACCGCTCGGCAATCCGCTGTATCTCGACGAGACGTCGTTGACGGTGCCGTCGCTTGGCCTTCAGCGCGTGCGTCTGGAACTGTCCCGCCTTGGTAACGAAGTGCTCGAAATCGTTCGGTGCAGTGCACGCGTCGTGGTCAGCGGCTCCATCGAAGAAATCAATGCGCTGCTGGACTGTGACAAGGAAATGGGCCGGCTGGCGGCGGAGATTCTTAATTACATCGGGCTGCTGTCGAAGTCGGAACACTCCGAAGAGGAGGGCTTGCAGATGGTGGGATTTACGCAGATTGTCATGACGCTCGAGAACATCAGCGAGATTATCGGGATCAATCTGACTTCCGTGAGCCAGCAAAGATTGACACAGCAGATGGATCTGACGCGCTTGAGCGAAGTCGCGAATTCCCGCTTTGCCACCCTCGTCATCGAGAATCTGGCACACGTCATCGCCACGATTTACGAGGCCGACACGCAGGCCGTGTCGCAAGCGATTGGGAGCAAGCCTGAGATAAAGGCGCTCGCCACGGAAGCGCGGCAGGGCATTCTCGGCAATCTTCAGCTAGCCAAGAAATCGGAGGTGCTGGACTACCAGTCGGCCGTCGACATGATCGAGCAGTACAGGGCGATTGCACGGCTTACCCGCGCAATCGCCAGGATCATGACCGACTTGCGCAAGAATCAGGGCCTGCAAAGTTTTTCAGGAATGGCTCAAGCGCAAGATCCAGTGGCATGAACACGCAGTAACGACTGCCGGGCGTGTCATCGCCGGGAGGCGCATCGATCGGCTGGCAAATACGACGCCACGATCGATGCGCGACACACTTATTCGACGTTCGAGTTCGCGAGTTCGGTGTCGAACGCCAATTGCCGGCCGCCACGATTCACGACGATCGACGCTTTGTCGCCAGCCCGCGCGATCATCTGCTGCAGTTGCTTGATGTTAGTCACCTCGACGCCGTCGACCGCGACGATCACGTCGCCTTGCGCGACACCCGCAGCCTGCGCGGGACTGCCGGGTTCCACTCGCGCGACAAGTGCCCCGCGCGGCGAGCTCAAGCCGAGTTCGCTTGCGGCAGCGTCATCGATTGCCTGAACGGCAACGCCAAGGCGAGCGTGCGATACGTGTCCGGTTCGAACGATCTGATCCTTGATTCGCATGGCTTCGTCGATGGGAATGGCGAACGAAAGCCCCTGGAAGCCGCCCGTGCGCGAATAGATCATCGAATTGATGCCGATGACTTCGCCGTTCAGATTAAAGAGCGGCCCGCCCGAATTGCCGGGATTGACCGGCACGTCGGTCTGGATGAAATGCGTCGGGCTGTCGTCCGAGAGCGTGCGCGATTTCGCGCTGATGATGCCCGAGGTCACCGTGTTATCGAGGCCATACGGCGAGCCGATCGCGACGACCCAATCGCCCACGCGGCTATTGGTCGGATTGCCGATTTTCACGGTGGGAAAACCGCTGCCGTCGATTTTCATTACGGCGACATCGCCCGCCTTATCGGTGCCGATTACCTGGGCGCCGAACTTTCGGCCATCGGTGAGCTTGATCGTGACCTGATCGGCATTCTCGACGACGTGATTGTTCGTCAGGATGTATCCATCCGGACTCACGATGAAACCCGATCCCAGCGCGCCTGAGTGTCCTTCGCCCGAATCGTCGCCTTCGCTCCTCGCCTCGACGTGAACCACAGCGGGGCCGTACGTCGCCACGATCCCGGCAAAATCGGGCGCTTGGCCCTGATTGTGAATCGCCTTGTCCGAGGGAGCGGACAACGTCGTTTTCGCGGTGCCGGACTCGTCCGCGCTAGCGTGCCTGTGTCCGATGAACCACGTTCCGGCGAGTGCCACCGCGACGCCTGCGATCAGGCCGCGGCCCCGATACTGGTTGATGTTCATTGCTGTGATGACAAGGAGGTTGATCGATTAGCGCGTAAGTTACGCACCGCTGCTTAAATACAACTTAAAGAAACAGGGTGGTGTAAACGCTGAATTGATCCCTCAAATCCGGCAGTTTTAAAAGCAGGATCGCCTTGAGTTGGTTTGTGCGTTGGCCGGGGTTTTGCCCTTGAAATTAGGGCTTGATATAGTCGCGCTCGTGGTTGCAGGTGCAACGAAGTGCGGATTGACGACGCCGATTGGCTGGGGCCGGATCGAAGCGGATCGCGGTCGTCAGTCGGGCGTCAATGAGGCGTCAATAAGGCATGCGGAAGAAGGGCGTGCGACGATCCGGTTTTTGCTATTTCGTATCGAGATCGCCGCGCGCGTATTAACAACCGGGAAATGGCAGGACGTGGTGGCAGGCGTTCGTCAAAGCTCGAAGGCACGGACCGCCGAACGGAGCGTTTCGGCCTGGGCTTTCAGCGCACTCGCGGCATGCGCGCCGTCCTGAACAAAAGAGGCGTTCTGCTGCGTAACGCGGTCCATGACGGTGACTGCCGCGTTGACCTGATCGATGCCTGCGCTTTGCTCCTGCGAGGCATCGGCAATCGAATCGACGAGATCCGCCACGCCCTTGACCGCACCGAGCAAGTCCACAATGGTCTTCGCGGCGGACTCGACCGCGATGCCGCTCAGGTCCACCTCGCTCGTCATCTCCTTGATGAGCAAGTCGATTTCCTTGGCAGCGCGCGAACTGCGCTCGGCAAGCGCCCGGACTTCCTGCGCGACGACTGCGAAGCCCCGCCCCTGATTACCCGCACGCGCCGCTTCGACTGCTGCGTTCAGCGCAAGCAGATTGGTCTGAAACGCGATGCCGTCGATTACCGAAGTGATTTCGCCGATGCGCGCCGAGCGTTCTGCAAGCGCACGCATGCGCTCGCCAGCGTCGCGGGTCGCGCGATCACCATCGCCGGCCTTGGAAGAAGCAATGCCCGCGAGCGATCGGGCCTGTACGGCGTGCTCGGCATTCGCTTTCACCATCGAGGCGAGCTGCTCCATGCTGCTCGAGGTCTGCTGAATGCTGGCGGCGTGCGCTTCCGTTCGATGCGCGAGCGTGCTGTTTCCCGATGCGATTTCCGAAGTGGCTTCCGCGATCGTTTCCGCCGAGTGACGAATCCCGCCGATGATCGATGCGAGACGTCCCTGCATGGTTTTCATGGCGTACAGGACGCTACGCGTGTCGCCTGGCTGGACGGTCACCTCGAACGACAGGTCACCCGCTGCAACGCGATTTGCAATTTCGGCGGCCACAAACGGTTCGCCGCCAAGCTCGCGAAAGAGGCTTCGCGTCATCGAGGCGGAGAGTACGGCGACGACCAGGAGGCCGACGACAATGAAGCCCGCCACGAGCCATTCGACTCGCTGCCCCGTTCTGCGCGCGTGTTCGTATTCAGATTGCGCATCGGCGAGTTCGAGTTTGCGAAGTTCGGCGCCTTGCGCCTTGACCGCTTTCACGACGGAATCGATAGCCTGCGTCTGGACCCACTGCGCTTCCGAAAGATTGTTGGCCGTCAACAACTGGACTGCGGGACGAAGACCCTTGTCTCGCAGTTTGCTCCAGTTGGCGGCGAACGCTGCGGCGCGCTTTCGTCCCTCGTCCGACGAACTGCGCGACGCATACTGCTTCATGAGCGCGTCGATCTGATCGATGCGGTTTGCCGTGCTTGTGGCGACAAGCTGGGTTTTCTGGGCCGATGGATCGAGAATGGCGTCGCTTACCGAAAAGCTGGCCTCGGCGATCAATTCATCGATGGACGAAATGGCCTGAAGCGCTTGCGCGCGGCCTTCGAACATCTGCTGAAGCGCATCGGTCGATTGCGAGACGCCTGCTACGCCAGCCGCTCCGACACAAAGAGAAACAACGGCAAAAGCGATGGTGAGCAGGAGAAGCCGGGCTTTGATGGTTAGCTTGCGCATTTGATACTCGACAGATGACGCGCCGCAGGGAGCGGGACCACAACGGGGACGGTAAAGATGCAGCCACAACGGCCGCGCGTCTTTTTACGGCAGAATTCATCAAATATTGAATGAATCTTTTGTGACAATGCGACTCTGCATGCGCACATGACGAACGCGCTAATGCGGCGAAGGTGTTTGCGAGTCTCCAGCCAGCCGCCAGGAAATATGCTGACGAATTGGCGATTCGCTCAGGAGCGTGGCATGCCTTACCCCGCCCGGTCCGTTGTTAATGCGTGCAGCCCATGCATCTGCCGTGGCGCAAAAACCTGTTTCCTTCCTGGATCGCGAGGTATCTGCAAATTTGCGTTTATCGGGTCTGGGATCTGGAGTGGGGAAGCGGCTGGTTGAACGCGCATGACAATTCAATCGCTGGAACGCATGACTCGAAGTTCAGGCGAGTCGATCGCAATTAAGGATTAGTTTTCGATACGGTACGGTGGCTCGCATCTACGTAATCCTTTGCCCCAATCTTTCACCCGAATCGTCCACGTTTATCGTCCTTCGATACTTCACGTTATTTTCAGGATTAGGGACGTACCAACCACCCGATGTAATAGGGCATATCTCGACGCTCTTCCACTTGCCGCACGCAGCTGCAAAAACGATTGCCCCCGCATCGTCGCGTCGTTCGACTGGTTCACGGGCGATATTTTGACGAGTCGATCCGGTGAGTTCCGAAATCAATGATTTAATGGTGCCAATTAATTTGCATGTATCATTGTTTTGAAGCGATAATCCCGAACGGGATCTCGTATCGAACACTCCTCGCATCTTGCCGCTTTTCGACAGGGTGGGGGAAATCCGGGCGGCCACCTGGTCGCGTAATTCTGACAGGGACGGAAAAATGATTACATTGGACGCAATTCAGTTGAAGATCGCAAAGCTTCAAAAGCAGGCAGCGGCAATCGCCGAAAAGCAGACTTCTATCGGCCTCGAAAGGATCCGTGATCTGATGCACAAGCATGGATTGAGTCTTGCCGACATCGAGTCGTTCGTCGGGAAAAGGCGCGGTCGCAAACCTTCGGTCAAGGCTGCAAATGGCATGACGAAATCCGCAGGGAAAAAACTGCAGACCGTTGCACCGAAGTACGCCGATCCGAAATCGGGCGCAACGTGGAGCGGCCGCGGCCGGGCTCCGGCCTGGATCAGGGATGTAAAAGATCGCACTCGGTTCCTTATCGAGGGGAATGAAGGCAAGAAGGCTGCCGGTGCGAAAGCTGCTGTTGGGAAAAAGGCTCCCGTGAAAGGCCCGGCTGCGAAGAAGGCCGCTCGTAAGGCAGTAGCCGCGAAGCGCGGCTCGGTTCAACGCCGTGTAGCGTCGGTAACGGGCGCAACGGCTCGCAAAAAGGCAGCACCCGCGAAAAAACGCGCGGCTCTTCGTAAAACTTCGGCGAAAAGAAATGTTGCCGTAGCGGCAAAGATGGAAACGCCCGCAGTGGTTGCGGAATAAGCAAGGTAGTTTCGGCTGGCGCGGTGCGGGACGTCCGGATTCCGGGCAACGTATCGAGTGGCAATTTCACGACGCCGCGCCGCCGCCAGCGCGACCAGGCTTTGAACGCTGCCTGACGCGTTCGCCAACTGTCCATCGAATGGCCGTCCTCGCGGATCGGTCGCGAACCCAAACTGGGTTATTCCAGCAGCCCGCGTCCGGGCCATCACATCCTCCACGTTCATAGCGCATAGGGCGATCCGCTTGCGGGCGCAGTTCAGCCTGACGCTTTGCCGCTGTTGCGCTGCAAAGCCTCGCCAAAAACCTGGCTAAAAACGCGTCATCGCTAATGCGCGTTCCATTTCAGTATTTCGTTCATGAGCGCATCGTCGTCTGGCGTGATTCAATCTTCCATGGATGATTTCCCGAGGTGAGATGGAACCGTTTCAACCTTGGCGGTGCGTGCCGAAGCGCGCCACGATGCACGGTGGGCCCGATCGATCTCCAGTAAGATGTTGAAAAAATCTGCTTCTTTAATTAAGTATGCAGATCAATTGGAGATGTGATTTGTCTGCCTTAAGGGTGCTGCACCAAGCCGACGATCCAGGATCAGAGCAGACCGTGGATGCCGCAACGTTAATAAACGACGATCCCGATTGATGCGCCAGCCTCTATCTCGTAGGAGCCTCACAAAGTGCCACCATGCATTTCAGTCCTCCTCGTCGACGATCATGCCGTTGTGCGCGAAGGGTACCGGCGGCTGCTCGATCTCGAACCCGGCCTGCGCGTGTGCGGTGAGGCCGCAGATGCGGCCGAGGCGTATCAACGTTTTTGCGCGATGCAGCCCGGTGTGGTCATCATGGACATCTCGCTGCCGGGCGCCAGTGGGATCGAGGCGATGCGGCGCATGCTCGCGCGCGATAGTGCGGCGCGCATCCTGATCTTCAGTGTTCACGAGGACGCAATCTTCGTGCGCCGCGCACTCGATGCGGGCGCGACCGGCTACGTGACGAAATCCAGTGCGCCGGATGTGCTTGTCGAAGCGGTTCACGCGGTGGCGCGCGGTAGGCGCTATCTGAGCACCGACATAGCACACGCGTGGTCGGCCAACGACGCGCTTCGCGAAGGGCAACCGCACAGGCGTCTTTCGGCGCGCGAGTTCGAGGTGCTGAGGTTGCTCGTGCAAGGTTATACGCTGCGTCACATCGCCGAGAGGCTCGGTGTAAGCCAGAAGACGGTGGCAAACCATCAATCGGCGATTCGCCGCAAGTTCGGTGCGGACAACAGCGTGCAGCTTGCGCGCATTGCAAGTCGTTCTGGCGTATTGCTTTCGTCCGCATCCTTGAATCCGGCGTGAGTCTGGTTGAAACCGTGCGTAGTTTTGTTTCCAAACCGTACGCAGCACGGTATCGCGTGAAAGACGGAGCGACTTGCAATATGCGGACGGTCGGCGCATGGTTCAATCGCCGTTCAATCGCAATCTGCCCGAATCCGGAGGTGTCGAGATGCCGCTCGTGCTTTATGGTCACCCTTTCTCCTCGTACACACAGAAAGTGCTTGTTGCGCTGTATGAGAACAACATGCCGTTCGAGTTTCGTTGTCTCGGTCCGGATGAGCCGGAACACTCGGCCGAGTGGCTGCAGCGCTGGCCGTTGCACAAGTTTCCGCTGCTGGTGGACGGCGAGCGCAACATTGTCGAAACGAGCATCATCATCGAATATTTGCAGCTCACGCACCCCGGACCGCTGCGCTTGCTGCCCGCCGACCCAATGAAAGCGCTGGACGTGCGTTTTCTCGATCGCTTCTTCGATCTGCACGTCATGACGCCCGTGCAGCGCGCCGTGGACGGTGCTTTGACGGGGGATCCGGCGAGGCGTGAGGAGGGACTGGCCTTCGCGGCGAAGAAACTGGATCTCGCCTATGCGTGGCTCGAAGGGCAGCTTGCGGGCCGCGAGTGGGCGGCTGGAACGGAATTCACGCTCGCGGACTGTGCCGCATCTCCGGCGCTTTTTTATGCGGACTGGACGTACCCGATTCCGGAAACCCTTCCGGTATTGCGCGCCTATCGTGCACGTTTGCTTGCGCGACCATCCTTCGCGCGGGCGGTGGAAGAAGCGCGGCCGTTCCGGTCGTTCTTTCCCCTCGGCGCGCCGCAGCGGGATTGACGTTTCGTTGCGCCACGCTCTGTACAAAGGTCGGCTGCGGCGCGCATGAGCGACGCATCACCTCCTGCCAGGTTGAGGCGCAGAAAGCCCGTTCCGGAATCAGCGGTTGCCGTCCAGCAAATCGTTGAGCAGTTCGTCGAACGCAGCCTGGGCGTCTTCAAGTTCCTGCAGCGCGGCGTCGAACGCCGTCAGCGCGAACTGCGACGGGTGGCCATCGCCCGCCGGGGGAAATTGCGACTGCAACGATGCGAACGCTGTCTTGACCCGCTGCGTGGCGGTCAGGACGCGCTCCATGGCTTGGGATTCTTCGGCTCGCGCCTGTTCTGGATTCATCGAAAACTCCGGTTTCAAATGGGATTTGCCGGGTAGGGCGGCGCTCACGGCAAGGGCAGGCCGCCGTCGGCCTTCACTTCGCGCAACGACAGCGACGATTCCACCGACGTCACGCCCGGCAGGCTGCGCAACTGGTCGCGCATGAATGTGCCGTAGTCGTCGAGATCGGTTGCGACGATCTGCAGAATGTAGTCCGCGGTGCCGGAAACGTTATGGCACGACAGGATACGCTCAATCGCACAGACTTCACGCTCGAAACGGTCCGCGAGCGCGCGGTCGTGCACCGCAAAACGCACGAGCACGAACGCGAAGACGCCATAGCCGAGCGCACGGCGCGAGAGCACGGCACGGTAGCGCTCGATATAGCCGTCCTGTTCGAGCCGCTTGAGGCGGCGCGCGCATGGCGTTTCGCTCAGGCCGACCGTTTCTGCGAGTCGTGCATTCGGCATGCGCCCGTCTTTTTGCAGCGCGCCGAGGATCGCCCGGTCGAGTTTGTCGGGTTCGCTCATTGGGTGCGAGTGCTTATCCTTTTGTGAAGCCTGAATATTAGTGTATGGCGCTAAAAATGGCTGGGACGGAAACGAAAATCGCCAGAAATCCCTCCGCCGATAGCGGCAAGATAGAGCCTCTTTCAAACGAGGCCATCATGATTTCCGCCCACCTGTTGCTCATGTTCATCATCGCCCTGATCGTTGTCTGCGCTTTGCCTGGCGCAGACATGGCGCTTGTGATGCAGACCAGCATGAGTCGCGGCACAAAAAGCGGATTCGCGGCAGCTTGCGGATTGGGCGTTGCCCGCTCGACGCACGTGACGCTCTCTGCGTGCGGACTCGCCGCGCTGCTGCGCAATGCGCCGTGGCTCTTTGAAGTCGTGCGCTATGCCGGAGCGGCCTATTTGGTCTGGGTGGCCGTGCAGATTTTCCGGGCGCCGGTGTTCGCGCTACCCGAGGATGCAGTCATTCCTGCCACACGCTCGCGCCGCGCTGATTTTTTGAAGGGCCTGCTGACGAATCTGCTCAATCCCAAGGCGCTGCTGTTCTGCTCGGTGTTGCTGCCGCAGTTCATCCGGCCGCAGGCGGGCTCGGTGTGGCTCCAGGTGCTCCAGTTGGGCGTTTTGCTCGTGATCGTGTGTGCGCTGTTCGACGTGATTTACGTCCTCGGGGCGGCGCGCATTGCTGTGTGGTTGCGCAAGCATCCGCTTGCACAGACCTTACAGAAGTGGGCGTTTTCGTCCGCGCTCTTTGGTTTCGCGGTGCGCTTGACGCTCGATTGAGCGGTGGACTGATCGTCGGATTAATCGGCCAATTGAGTGGCGGCGCGCAACGCGCCGCCGTGGGCAGGCAGCGCGCGTTGTGCGTTATTCAGTCGTTTTATTGTCGGCCGAGGTAATCGAGCTTGCCGACTTCCACGCCGTTGTGACGCAGGATGTCGTACGCGGTCGTGATGTGGAAATAGAAGTTGGGCAGCACGAACGTCAGCAGGTAATTCAGGCCGATGAACTCGATCGGGCCGGTGCGCATTTTGAGCGTGATGGCGTGCTCTTCCGTACCGTCGATCTGCTCGGGCTTGAATGTCTGGAGATAGTCGATGGTCTTCTGAATGCGCGTGTGGAGTTCGTCGAACGTCACTTCGACATCGTCGAATTTCGGCGCTTCCACGCCCGCGAGGCGCGCGGCGCAGCCCTTGGCGGTGTCGGTAGCGATGTGGATTTGACGCGAGAGCGGCAGCATGTCGGGGAAGAGCCGCGCGCTGGTCAGCACAGTCGGGTCGATCTGCTTTTCGGACGCATGCGCCTGCGCCTTGCCGAGGATCGCTTGCAGATTGGTGAGGCCGCGGACCAGGACGGGTACCGAGGCTTGAAACATGGAAATGGACATGGGTATTCCTCGTGTCTTCGATTGTGCGCGCCGTGCTCCGAGCCGGAGCTAACGGGCGAATCATTATGCGCTATCGGACATGCGCTGCCATTGAGCCATCGGTCGATCTTGTGCACGCGCCGCGCTGACACGACGGGTCACGACGAGTAATGCATCGTCGTGACCCCGGTCGCACAGGCTGTACATGCCGCGATTAACATCGCATTCCTGATCGGATTTCTCGTGTGAAATCTCGATGTTGCGCAAGAGGTTCCGAATTAGCCGCCGCGGAAATGTTGCATCGTGCGCGCCGCAACTATTGGGTTTGAATCGCAATTTCCACGGCGGTTTTTAATCTGTTGTCACGCTGTGGCGATGGCCATTCAATTCACATCGCGCAAGTGCGACACATTGCACCACTGTTTCCTGCGACGGGCGTTGCCGATCCCCAGGCTGCGCCGCCGCGCGAAACCGGCAGTCAACCGATGCGCGCGCGATCCGGCCGTGTCGTGACGACGCGATTGACCGGCCCTGCGACGGCTTCACGACAATATGCCGCAGAGCAGTGGCGGCGCATTAGGCATATCCTGACATTCGTCAAGAATAGGAGGTGCGAAATGGTCGTGTCCACTTTGTTACTGCTGTCTGTTGCGGCTGTGCTTGGACAGGCGGCGTGGACTCAGGCGCGTGCTCGTGCGAGCCTGCAACCGGTCCGTGTGCGCGCGGATCGCCCGCGTTATCGCCGGTAGGCCGTCATGCATCTCACCGTCTGGAATGTCCCCGAATCCTGTAGTGAGCAAGAGGTGCGCGAGTTTTTCGTGCACGAACTCGGCCACTACGCGAAAGGTGTGACCGTCTACGACGCCGGTACGCCGAACGCGCACGCGGACCTCGAACTGAATGCCGACATACCGTACATCGCCGAGGCAGTGGCGCGCGAACTTCAGGGCCGCCGTTTTGCGGGCGTTGCGCTGAGGGTCAGCGCACAGCCGTTCGACGATGAGGCGCCGCAGCCGCAGCGCTGATTCGTCGCCGCCTGCCGTCGTTGACTGCCGTCGTTGACTGCCGTCGTTGACTGTTTACGCAGATGGCGGCAGCGGATCTTGCGGCGTGTACGGCGGCGCCCGCTTATGGGGGGTGTCCGCGTGAAAGCGCAGGATCGTCGCGCGCGCCGCCGCGCTGACTGGCTTGCCCTCCAGAAAATCATCGATTTCGTCGTCGCTCACGCCGTACGCGTCCTCGTCGGGGCGTAGCGGGCGCAGATTCTCCAGGTCGGCGGTCGGTGTCTTGTTCACGAGACGCTCCGGTGCACCGAGCGCCCGCGCGAGTGCACGCATGCGGCGCTTGTTCAGGCCCGCGAGCGGCAGTACGTCTGCGCCGCTGTCCCCGAACTTCGTAAAGAAACCCCTCGCGCCCAAGGCCGCGATGAGTCGTTGCTGGGCGAGCGCATCGTCAGCGTCGGGCGTGAAATCCATTGATGGTTCCTGGCAAGAGCGGCGACAACGCCACGCGGTGCATAGTCGTTGTCTGGTTTAATGGTGAGTGATCGTGGATCGCCATCCTCGACGGGACTGCGCCGTTGCGCGGCCCGACAACCGTCACGATGCATCCGAATCGCACAATACCCATAATCAGGCCGCACTCGCGATGAACAAAAAAATCTCGCGCCCGCCCGGCACAAATATGAATGCAGACATTCGGCCGGGCGCGCCGACACGGCTTCAGCAACTCAAGGTGCGCCAGTTATCGCTCGCGCGCCGCGTGCTCTGTGCAGCAGCGTGCGTGTGGTGGGCTGCGGGCGCGGCGCTCGTTGCAGGCGCGACACCAGCCTCTGCTGCGCACGTGGCGTCGGGCGCGGTGCAGGCTGCGCACGGGCTGGCGCTATCGGCGGCATCGGCGGCATCAGCGGCATCAGCGGCGCGAACAGCGTCGGCCCCGGCATCCGCGCCTTTGTCGACAACGCCCGCCTCGCCCGCCACGGCGCCTTCCGGCAACGCCGCATCGGCTGGCACACCGGCGTCCACGCCCGCCCCGGCGTCCGCACCCGCCGTGCTCAAGCTTCCCGAACATCCGGCGCTTACTCGCGCCCAGGATGTCGAGGAGACCCACGCCGCGTTGCGGATGCGCGCCGTTTTCGCGAGGGAGGTGACGCGTCGGCTGCGCGTGCCGCTCGCGGACCAGCACGCCTACGGCGCGCGCCTGCAAGCGGCGCTCGACGACCGTGACCTCGGCGAGCTGGCGGGCGAATTCGTGGTCCTCGTCGATCGCAATGCGAACGTTCAGGCGCTCTTCATCTACTTTCGCGCCTCGCCTGGCGAGCCGTGGCTCATGATCGGCGCGTCGCCGGTCGCGACGGGGCGGCCCGGCGAGTACGACCATTTCCTCACGCCGCTCGGCGTGTTCGCGCACACGCCCGACAACATGGACTTCCGGGCGGAAGGCACGATGAACCAGAACGGCATACGCGGTTACGGCCGGCGCGACATGCGCATCTACGATCTGGGCTGGGTGGATGGCGAACGCGGCTGGGGCAAGGGAGGCGTTTCACAGATGCGCTTCCAGATGCACGCCACCGATCCGGACCGGCTCGAACCGCTGCTCGGCATCCGCCACTCGAAGGGCTGCGTGCGGATACCGGCATCGCTCAACGTGTTCCTCGATCATCACGGCATCCTCGACGCCGAATACGAGGCGCTCGCCGCATCGGGCAAATCGCTCTGGGTGCTGCACTCGGACCGGGTGGTTACGCCGTGGGCGGGCCGTTTTATCGTCGTCGTCGATTCGGAACGGAAGACGCGTCCGGCGTGGTCGCCCGCGCCCGGCAGCAAGGCGCGCGCGAAGGTGCCCGCGGGCGGCGATCAGGCGGATTGAGCGGTGCCGCGCGGCGCAGTCAGAAGCCGTGCAGGATTGCCGCCGCGCCAAGGGCGGCGCCGCACAGCGCGCAGGCGATCAGCAAGGCGCGCGTGCGCCGTTGCTCGCGGATCAACCCGGCCACGACGCCGGTACGCGGGCCAGCCGTGGCCGCGCCGTGGATGCCCGGCGTTTTCGCATGATGCTGGAGGTAGTGAAAAACGAGCTGCGGCACGCGCGGCGCGACTTGCGCGAGATGAGGGAATTCCTGCGATAGCCGCCGGATCCAGCCGCGATGATCGAGATCGCGCTGCGCAATGCCGGCGAGCGTGCGCTCGGCGATGCCCCAGGCGTCGACGTCCGGATGAATCGTGCGCGCCAGTTCCTCGGCCTGGGCAAACGCGCGCTGCGCGGCGGCGAGTCGCGGCGACACTGCACCGCCGAACGGCTGCACCACGTGCAGCAAATGATGAAACAGGTCGCCCGCGCTGCGCGCGTCGGCGCTGTTCGCGAAGTGCGCCTCCGAGCGCGTGCGCAGTTCCGCCTCGATCTGTTCCTTGCGCGCGTGCGCGGGAACGTGCCCGGCGGCGCTGTGCAGATCGGCGAGCCTGCCATAGTCCTGCTGGAACAGCGCCGTCGCGCCGTGGACGAAGAACTCGCGCTCCGGCGACGAAAGGCTCGTCATCAGCGTCGATCCCGCGAACACGAGGCGCCCGAGCGTCGGCGGCTCGATGCTGACCGCGATGCGGCGCGCGTCGAGCGTCGCATGAAAGAACCCGTGCTCGAAAGCCTGCTGCGTGACGACTTCGACCAGATGCACGGCGACGCGCGTCGCGTTGATGCGATGCCCGGCGAGACCGGCGATGTCGGTAACCGGCACCGAGTCGATGTGCTGGACCGCGAGCGTGTGCGGCGTGCACAAGTCCCAGATCACGTCGGGCACGACGACACGCGGATTCCTCTCGAGCTGGTGGCCCGACTGGCTCATATTTGCCGCCTGGGCGCGCAGATCGAAGCGGTGTTGCAGGTCGTTGCGCAGATCGAGCGCCAGGTCGTGCAGCTGCAGCGTGCGCGCCGCGCGCGAGAACCGCTCGAACCAGCGCGCGACGACGCACAGCAGCAGGGCATCCTCGTCGACTTCCTCGATGTGGTCGGCGCGCAGCACGCGCAGTGTCACCGTCCGATGGCCGTTGAGCGGCAGCGCGAGCCGCGCGATGTGCGTCTGTTCACACCAGCCGTGATGGATGGGCGTGGGGTCGATCGATGCGAACAGTGTCTGCGGCGGTTTGCCGAGCGCGGCATGCAGCGCCGAGTCGAGCGCATCGGGCGTGAGCGGGGCGTCGAAATGTTCGAGGGCTTCGATGCTGTCGTGCAGCGTCATCGCGGCGAGGTCGGGCCGTGTCGCGAGTGTCTGCGCAAACGCAGCCGCAAGCGGTGCGAGACGCGGCAGCGCGCCATGCAGGCTCGCGGTGAGGCGCGCATCGTCGCGCATGCGCGACGCGAGCGAGACGAACCAGTGCAGCTTGTGATGTTCGGGCGCGGTGAGCCAGATCAGCCTGACGCCATAGCGCAGCGCACAAAAGAGCAGCCGGAGTTGACGAAATAGTGATCGCATTGGCACAGCAGTCGATGGAGCGCGTGCCGGTCGCAAGCGCGCACGGCAAAGGGCGAGAGTAGCAGGGATAGACACGCGATGGCAGTGCCGCCGCGCCTGCGTAATACAATACCGCGACCATTCGGGGCGACCACGCGACCACGCGACCACATTCGGCCGCCGTTCCGGATCCGCGCGCTCCAGATGCTTACCGAGAAGATGCTTGCAGAACAACGTCACCAATACATCCTGTTGCAAGTCAATAAAAGCGGCGCGCTTTCCGTAGCGGACCTCGTGCGCGAACTGAGCGTGTCGCGCGAAACGATCCGGCGCGATCTGAACACGCTAGCCGCGCGCGGGTTGCTCGTCACCACGCATGGCGGGGCGCTTTCCAGCGACCGGCGCGAGCCCGATCTCGACGTGCGCGAAGCCTCGAACGCGAGCGCGAAGCGCGCCATCGGCGAACGCGCCGCCGAGTTCGTGCAGGACGGCGCATCGGTCATCATCGACTCGGGCAGCACGCCGCATGCCGTGGCGCGCGCGCTCACCGACCGCCATCGGCTGACCGTCTACACGAACGACTGGCGCATCGCCATGTTGCTCGGCCGCCGCAACGAGAACCGCGTGACGATGCTGGGCGGCGAGCTTTCCGATCACGAGGAAGCGACGTTCGGCCTCGATACTGTGCGGCAGCTCGACCAGTATCACGCCGATTTCGCCTTCGTCGGCGCGGGCGGCATTACCGCCGACGGCTGGCTGACCGACTACTCGCGCATGGTCGCGGAGGTGCGCAGCCGCATGCTGCTTGCGACGAGCTGCGCGATCATCGTCGCCGATCATTCGAAGTTTGGTCGCGTGACGCCCGTGCGGATCAACGGATTCGAGCGTGCCCGGTACGTCATCACCGAACTGGCGCCGGAGAAATCGCTTGCGCGCGCAATCGTGGCGCGCGGGCCGGAACTGCTGGTCGCCTGAGGCGCGCGCGGCGCTTTCCATTCGCCGGTCATCTCGACCCGGCACATTCATCTCTCCCGACGTGCACTGGCACTGGCATTTGCGTCAGCCAGTGTTCCGGCGTGCCCGCGCCCTTTCGCTAGCCCTTTTCTGTAGACAAACGCGTGCCTGCACGGCGGCACATTGCGCCGTCTCATATGTCGTTAATTGGCAATTTGTGGATTTTGTTGCAAAACGCCACAAAAGTCATGTCGCTGTCATGGAAGTCTGTGATTCTTGCGGGGCCTGTTCTGACAGGGGCTGGCGCGCGGTGTGGATGGCTTTTCAGCGTGTGAGGTCAGTGATCGTTGTCAGGCGAGCCGGGCGGATTGTAGACAATCCGTAATCCGCGCGGCAGCACACGGGAAATGCAGGCGGCACGATCCGCCGACGTTCGACTACACAAGCATCGGGTATCCCCGAGCAACCTGGTTTTTGCCTTCGGAGAGTGACATGAACCACCAGAATCCCCTTCGCGCGGATTTCGCCCGCAAGTTTCTGCCGATGCTTGCGGCCGCAATGATGCTCGAAGGCTTTGCCTTGAGCGCGCACGCTGCCGACGCAGTGGTGCTCTACACGGCCGACGGCCTCGAAAATCTCTATCGCGATGTGCTGCCTGCCTTCGAGAAGAAGGAAGGCGTCAAGGTGAACATCGTGACGGCCGGTAGCGGCGAAGTGGTGAATCGCGCAAACGTCGAAAAGGATTCGCCGAAAGCCGACGTTATCGTGACGCTGCCGCCGTTCATCCAGCAGGCGGCGCAGAACGGCCTGCTGCAGCCGTACCAGAGCGTGAACTACAAGAATGTGCCGACGATCGCGAAGGCGCCGGACGGTGCGTGGGCAACGTTCGTGAACAACTACTTCTCGTTCGCGATCAACCCGGAAGTCGTGAAGAACCCGCCGAAGACGTTTGCTGACCTGCTGCATCCCGACTACTCGGGCAAGGTTGCGTATTCGAACCCGGCAACGGCGGGCGACGGCATGGCCGTCATCATCCTGACGACTTCGCTGATGGGCGAAGACAAGGCATTCGACTATCTGAAGAAGCTCGAACAGAGCGCCCGGTTCCACACGAAGGGCACGGGTTATCTCGACGTGCTGCTCTCGCGGAACGAAATCGCGGTGGCCAACGGTGACCTGCAGATGGACCTCGACGACGCAGCGAACGGCGGCCTCTCGCTCAAGCCGATCTTTCTCGCGGCCGATGCCAGCGGCCATCCGACCACGTTCCAGCTGCCGTATGCGATCGGCCTGATCAAGAGCGGCCCGAACCAGGCGGAAGGCAAGAAGCTGATCGACTATCTGATGTCGACCGAAGTGCAGTCGAAGGTGCCGGATATTTTCGGCATCCCGGGCCGCACGGACGTGGCGCTCGCGGGCAAGAACGGCGAAGCGGTCAAGCAGGCGATTGCGGGCGTGAAGCTGGTTTCGGTGGACTGGAACCACGTGATGGCGAAAAAGGCTGACTGGACCACGCGCTGGAAGAACGAAGTGATCGGCTCGTCGGGCAAGCAGACCGAGGTCGTGAAGCCGCAATAAGCCTTCGGGCTGTGCGTCGGTCACGTTGTACGGGACCGGAGTCGGGGCGTAGCGCCGGCTCCGGTCGATAGTTTTGGATGGGACTAAGCGCTGAAGCGCCAGGTCCCATCGACAGCTTTGCATGGGATGGGACTAAGCGCTGAAGCGCCAAGTCCCATCGACAGGAGACGATCCCGGTGAATACCGCAAGCCTTGCGCCGTCCGGCATGACGGGCGAAACAAGTGCGATTGGCGCGATGGGCGCACTGCAGGCCGCAGGCGCCGCAGGTGTGCAGATCGACCATCTGAGCGTGCGCTTCGGCACGCGCACTGTCCTCGACGACCTGTCGCTCACGATCCGCCGCGGCGAACTGTTGACCGTGCTCGGCCGCAGCGGTTGTGGCAAGACCACGCTGCTGCGCTTCATCGCCGGATTCATCGAAGCCGATGGACTTTCCGGCTCGCTTACGGTCGCAGGCCGCGATCTGACCCATGTGCCGCCGCACCGCCGCAACCTCGGCCTGTTGTTTCAGAGCTATGCGCTCTTCCCGCACTTGACGGTGTTCGAGAACGTCGCGTTCGGACTCAAGGCGCGCAAGGTGCCCGCGCGCGACATCGCCCGCCGCGTAGCCGACGCGCTCAAGCTCGTGCAACTCGGCGACGCGGGTCACGTCATGCCCGCGCAACTCTCGGGCGGCATGCAGCAGCGCGTGGCGCTCGCTCGCGCGCTTGTGATCGAGCCGGACGTGCTGCTGCTCGACGAGCCGCTTTCGGCTCTCGACGCCAATCTGCGCGCTTCGGTGCGCTCCGAACTCAAGGCGCTCCACGAGCGTCTGCCCGACCTGACCATCGTGTGCGTCACACACGACCAGGACGATGCGCTGGTGCTCTCCGACCGCACGCTGCTGATGCGCGACGGCCGCATCGCGCAACTCGGCACGCCGCAGGAGCTCTACGACACGCCGAACGACGCGTACGGCGCGCGCTATCTCGGCGCGGCGAACCTGCTGCCGCCGAACATCGTGTTTCCGGTCGGCGATCCGCGTCACGACATGCGCGACAAGCTCGCCTGCCTGCGCCCGGAAAGCTTGCGCATCGTGAAGCTCGGCGAAGGCGCGCTGCACGGCACGATCGAATCGGTCGAATGGTATGGCGCGGTGCTGTCGGTTCCGGTGCTGCTCGACGCGATGCCGAACGAGCCGGTTCTTGTCACCATGCAGCGCGGCCACGGCGTGATGCCGGAAAAAGGCCTGCGCGTATCCCTGCGTTACGAGGCAGACGATGTCGTCCTTGTTCACCCCTGAAGCGGCGAGCCTGAAGCCGCGCGACGCCGATGCGCACGCGGTCGTCGCGCACCGCCGCGAGCGGCGCGCGCAGTGGCACATCGCATTCCTGCTCGTGTTCGTGCTCGGGCCGATTGTCGTGTATCCGCTCGTGCGTCTCGTGCTGTTGAGCCTGACTGGCGCGCACGGATTGAGCTTCGATGCGTACGCATCGTTCTTCGGCAACCCCGATACGCGCGGCGTCATCGCCACGACGCTGTGGATCCTGTGTGTGAGCGCGGGCCTGGCTTCGGTGCTCGGCGTCGCGCTGGCCGCGATCCTGTTCTTCAAGCCGTTTCCTGGCGCACGCCTCGTCACGCGCTTTCTCGAACTGTTCGTGGCGTTCCCGTCGTTTCTCGTCGCCTTTACGCTGATTTTCCTGTACGGCTCGGAGGGCTCGGTGAGCATCGGCTTGCAGCGCCTCTTTCATCTGCAAGCGCCGCCGCTCGATTTTCTGTTCGGCATGGGCGGCGTGATTCTCGCGGAAGTCGTGTTTTACGCGCCATTCGTCGTGCGCCCGACGCTCGCCGCATTTGCGCTGCTCGACATGCGCCTGATCGAAGCTGCGCGCAGTCTCGGCGCGAATACGCGGATGGTTGCTGTGCGCGTGATTCTGCCGCTTGCGTGGCCGGGCATCGCGGCAGGCACGATTCTGTGTTTCCTGCTGACGTTCAACGAGTTCGGCATTCTGCTCGTGCTTGGCAGCGCGCATCTCGTCACGCTGCCGGTTGCGATCTATAGTGCGGCAACCGTCGACCTCGATCTGCCGACCGCGGCCGCAGGTGCCGTCGTCATGCTTGCGATGTCGCTCTCTTTATATGCGTTCTACCGGCGCGTGAACCGCCGCAGCCAGGGAGGTGCTCGCCATGGCCGCTAATCCCGATCGAATCGCACTGCCGCCGCTGCATCACCGCGTAAGACCCGTCGAGCGCAGCCTCGCCGCACGGATCGCGGGCGGCGTGCTGCTCGGTTTTGCTGCGCTACTGTGTTTCTGGCTCTTCGTGCTGCCGGTGATCGTCGTGGCGCTGTCGAGCGTCGCATCGCACTGGTCCGGCACGATCTTCCCGGATGGCTTCAGCATGCGCTGGTTCGAGCGCCTCGGTTCGCGCGACTTCGATGCACTCGCAACGAGTCTCGAAGTCGGCTTCGGCGTGGCGGTGCTCGGCACAGCGCTGGGACTCTGGCTCGCGCTGGCGCTGGAAGGGCGCGACCGGCGCGGCCTGGGTGCAGTCGTCGATACGCTCGCAATGGTGCCCAACGGCGTGCCGAGCGTCGTGCTCGGCCTCGCTGTGCTCATCGCCTATCACAAGGCGCCGCTGGATCTGTCCGGGTCTGCGGCGATCGTCGTGCTCGTGCAGCTCGCGCTGGTGCTGCCGTTCTGCTATCGCTGCGCGGCGGCTGCGTTGCGCCCCGAATTGACCGTCCTGCGCGAAGCTGCGGCGAGCCTCGGTGCGCCGCCGTCGATGGTGCTGCGCCGGGTCGTGCTGCCGCAACTCGTGCCGGCGATCCGCGCAAGTCTTGCGCTTGGTTTTGCGCTGTCGCTCGGTGAACTCGGCGCGACGCTCACGGTGTATCCGCCGGGATTCGCGACGGTGCCGATCGTCGTCGTGGGCGCGGTCGAGCGCGGCTATTACCTGCCGGCGTCGGCGCTGTCGCTGATTCTGCTGATCGTGTCGCTGGCGGCGCTGCTGCTGATCGCGGCACGGGTGCCGCGCCGCCGTGCGGACTAATCGAATGAATGGCGCAGCGTACGCAGGACTTCGCCAGCGCTTTGTGGACGAACGGCACGATGCTTGATCGAGACGCTGTTACGCCGATTGAGACATCGCACCAGCACTCGCTGAGCGAATTCGTGCGCGGCGAGATTGAGCGGCGCATCGCGGCAGGCCTGCTCGCGCCGGGCGACAAGCTCAACGAGGCGGCATGGGCGGCGCTGTTGCGGGTTTCGCGCGGACCGGTGCGTGAGGCATTCCGCGCGCTGGAGCAGGCGGGGCTCGTGCGTAACGAAAAGCATCGCGGCGTGTTTGTGCGCAGCGTTTCGGTCGCCGAGGCTGCGGAACTGGGCGTGGTGCGGACGATTCTGGAAGAGGCGGCGTGCAGGATGCTGGCCGCGCGGATCGATGCGGCTCAGGTCGCGGTGCTGCGCGAGTGGCTGGGTGCGATGCGCGACGCGCTCGTGCGCGAGGATCGTGCAGCGTATGGCCGCGCGTGCGATGCGTTTCGTGATGCGCTCGTTGCCGCGGCGGGTAATCAGAAGCTGCATGAAACGTATCGACGGTGCGTGGGCGAGCTGTGCCTGTCGCGGGCCATGCCGCCTGAGGACGACACGATGGAGGTATCGTATGCTGCGCACCGTGCGATCCTGAATGCGCTGGCAACGCGCAACGCCGACGATGCCGCTGCGCTGATGCGCTCGCAGGGCGGCGCGTGCGCGTGGTGAGCGGCGACGAATGTGGAGGGCGGCGGCGCGCGCCGTTGCCATCGAAAAAAGGGGGGAGTGAAGGATGGCGCTGAGTCCGGCGGATATCAAGGGGCTGTTTGACGGCTACGGCGCGCTCGCCTACAGCGGCGAGCCGGTCACGCAACTGGAGCACGCGCTGCAAAGTGGCGCATTGGCCGAGGAGGCCGGAGCGAGCGAGGAACTGGTGGCGGCTGCGTTCCTGCATGATTTGGGCCATTTACTGAGCCGCCAGGGCGAGACGCCGACGAAACGCGGCATCGACGATCTCCATCAGTATTACGTGCTCTCGTTCCTGCGCCCTGTTTTACCGGACGCCGTGCTGGAGCCGATCAAGCTGCACGTCGATGCCAAGCGCTACCTGTGCGCTACCGACGACGCGTATTTCCGTCTCCTGTCGGCCGACTCTGTGCGCAGCCTTGAATTGCAGGGTGGCATCTTTAACGCGGAGCAGTCGCGTGAATTCGCGCAGCGCCCATACGCAGACGATGCAATACGCCTGCGACGCTGGGACGATCTTGCCAAGGTGGCGGGCAAACCGACGCCGGGTCTCAATCACTTCCTGCGGATTATTGAACGCGTGATGCAGCGTCACTCATGATTTGAGTGCTGCCGAATCAGCGCATAAAGGTTTCGTTCGGGGCCTTTCAAAAAAAACCGCTTGCAAGAACGGATCGGGATCACTAGAATTTCGGTCTTTCGCGCTTTCGAGTAAGGCGCGGGGGAAGCGAAAGGCCCGAATGGGCGGGGATTTGCGGGTGGCAGCAGTTATGCCGGACAGGTTGAACGAAGTAAAAAACCTGTTGACAATAAACCTGATGATCTTCATAATCTCGTTTCTCTGCTGCTGACGCAGCGACGCAGAAAACGCCGGGTAGCAAGTCGTTGTTTTACGGTGGTTTCAGCGAACGATCTTTAAAAATTTACAGCCGATAAGTGTGGGCGCTTGATGCGGTCAGCGACTCCGGTCCGTTCTTCGGGATGGGCCGGGAAAAGCAAAAGTATCAAGAGTCTCAC
>NZ_SCRP01000020.1 GCF_004298475.1 Paraburkholderia sp.
GGGCATCGCAAGGTGCACTACAAGGGGCTACGCAAGAACACGGCGCAACTGTTCAGCCTGTTCGCGCTCGCGAACCTGGTGATGGCGCGTAACCGGTTGCGGCCATGTCATGGGAGCAGTTCGTCTGGCGTGTGAAAAATTCAGGAACTCGCTCGTGTACGTGCCCAAAATTTGCCTCGACGGGCTTCCAGTTTCAAAAATCGCGAGCCGTATGCGCGGGATCACCGGCGGCGGGCTCATTGATCAGCGTTTCCTTAGCCGGATTCATATCCTGCGGATATAAGCCGATTATGCGGCCCCAGTTTCCGGGTTCAATAATGCTTCCCGATGCTAATTGGACGGAACACAAATGAAAGTAGGTCGACATTTTTTCTGCAATTAGTTGGGCCGAGAAAATCCTACTACGGATACACATCGTGAAAAAGATATTCGACATGCCCGGCTGCAACTTCGAGGCCGCCAATGAAGCGGAACAGTGGTGTCGCGACCGGAACATCGCAGTGGGAGCGATATCGCGCGGCTCGCCGCGCGGGTTGATGTGTGGCGACTACGTCATCGCAAAGTGGCGCCAGTTGAATGACTCCGAGCGCCAGCAGCTCGATGGCACGATGACTGGCGACATGCGTCATGGTCCGGTGACGATCGAGTTGCACGGTGAGGAAAGCGACTACCCCATTAAAGCGTTCGATGAGCCGCTTTCCGCATACGCGGAGACCGACACATGATCGCTGCCAATCCTCTCCAATGGCCCAATGGCTGGCCGCGCACGAAGTCGTACGCGCGTCAGCACGGACGATTCAGTAGCCGCGCACGAACGAAACATCGCGACGCGCTCACGGTCGCCGAAGGCGTCGAACGCGTGCTGCTCGAACTAAGCCGGCTAGGCATTGGACGCGACGACATCGTTATATCGACGAATGTCCCGACGCGGCTCGACGGCCTGCCGCGCTCCGATGCACGAGCACCCGACGATCCGGGCTGCGCGGTGTACTGGCAGACGCGGCACGGCACACGCCGCGTGATGGCGATCGACCGCTATCTTAAAGTCGCGGATAACCTGGCGGCCGTGGCAGCGACACTCGACGCACTGCGCGCGATTGAGCGCCACGGCGGCGCGCAGATCCTCGATCGTGCGTTCACCGGCTTCACCACCCTTCCATCACCAGGCGCACCGCAACACTGGCGCGAAGTCATCGGCGTGCCGCCGCACGTCCACGACATATCCGCCGTACGCGACGAATACCGGCGCCGCGCCGCACAGCATCACCCCGACCGGCCTGGTGGCTCGCATGACGCCATGACAGCGCTGAACGTTGCACTCGGCGCAGCGGAACGCGAACTCGGGGGAACACGCTAATGCCTTGCATTCCACTCCGTACGCCCGACGGCATACGCGGCATCATCTGCAGCCGCGGGCGCCGACGCGCGCCACCGCCCTGCTCTGTTGACGGCTGTGCCGCATCGAGCGGCTTTCAATGTGATTACTCCGTGGGCCGCAAGCGAACCTGCGACCGGCATCTGTGCGCTGCGCACGCGAACGAGATCGCACCTGACGTCCACTACTGCCCCGAGCACTTTGCACGCTGGGCGCGCGAAGGTGCGCCAGCGCAGACAAGTATCGAATTCGACCAGGAGAATGAAACCCCATGACGCTGCAAACCAATCGAGCACAGCCGGTGAAATTGCACCGCATCAAGAATGCCGCGCTCCTGCTGGACGTATCGAAGCCGACGATCTATCGCCTTGTCCGCGCCGGAAAATTGACATTGGTCAAGTTGGGAACGCGCGCCTCGGCGATAACCGATGAAAGTATTCGCGACTTCATCGCCGCGCACACGCAGTCGGTGGGGAATGGTAGCTAGGCTGGTAGCTGGATGGGAAGCGGAAGATAGAGAGCCTTGTACAGCAATATTTCCCGGTCACGAGGCTCTTAATCTTTTGTTAAGTGTCCCTGTGTAGGATCGGGGCCAATCGAAACCATCAATCAAGCACCGCCTTCTACAAGGACCGCCATGCAAGCCACCTTACGATACGACGCCGTCTCACGTTTTTTACATTGGCTCGTCGTTGCGCTGGTCAGCGCGCAGTTCGTCATCGGCTGGACGATGCCGGACGTGCATCGCGACACACAACCGGTCGGACTGATCGCCTGGCATCTGATCGTCGGTACCGCGTTGCTGGCCGCGATGGCGTGCCGCGTTGTCTGGCGCGCGACGCATCGCCCGCCTGAAGAAGCGTCTTCGCACGCCTTGCGCGCAGTGTCCAGGCTCACGCATTTCGCGCTTTACGCGCTGCTGGTCGTCATCCCGGTGCTTGGATGGATCAATGCTTCGTCGCGCACCTGGCACGTGAGCCTGCTTGGCGCTATTCAGCTTCCCGCGCTCTCGTCCGCCGGTTCGTCGTTCGGTCATGCGATGGGCGACGTGCATGGCACGCTGGCGTGGGCACTGTTCACGTTGATCGGCCTGCATGTCGGCGCTGCCCTGCTGCATCGGTTCGTCCTGCGCGACCGTGTCCTGCAGCGGATGACGCCGTGGTAACCCGCTCGATGGTGCCCTGTTCCGCAGGGCACCATCGAGCGGGCCGATCCGCCAGCGACGATAGCAAACCCATACACACGATAACCACGATAAACAGCCGATTGCCGATTCCACGTCCACCACACCAGGGCCGACGCCGAGGGACCACCTCCAGCCCGATCTAAAGCACTCGAAGTCCAACTGCGACAAGGCGCAGGGACGAATCGGGGTCTAATATGGGGACCCGATTGCGCGCCGCGAGGTCTGCACTCACGCAGATGTCCTCTCGACGCGCGGCTGACTGGAATGGAGGCAGCGTCATGGTGAAAGGCTCCGGCACTCGCTACGGTGCGATTGCGCAATTCTTCCACTGGTGTACGGCAATCCTTGTCCTCGTGGCCTTCATTTACGGGCCCGGTGGCCCCGAGCAGCGCGTGTACTCGTCCGTGCACGAGTTCGACCGGCGGCTTCACGAGACGTTAGGGCTGTGCGTGTTCGCGCTTGCCGTCATCCGGTTGCTGTGGCGGGCTTTCGATACGCGCCCCGCGGCTCCGGACGGTCCACGCTGGATGGGTGCGCTGGCAACCGTCGTCCAGTGGGTGCTCTATCTGCTTCTCTTCGCACTTCCGCTGACCGCCATTACCGGCGCGTGGCTCCAGGGGCATCCTCTGACGCTCGTCGCCGGAATCGAAATTTCTCCTCTGTTCGCAGCGTCACATGGTGCGGGCGTAACCTTCGCATCGGTCCACGGGTGGCTCGGCGACCTGATCATGTGGCTGGCCGGACTGCACGCGCTCGCGGCGCTTTTCCACCATATCGTTCTTAAAGACAACGTCCTGACCACCATGCTGCCGCGCTGGTTTCCCACCGGGCGCACACGATCCAGCCGATAAATCCCGCACGCCGCTCAGAATCGCTTCGAAAATCCAACGGTCAGACCGCGCGGAAGAATCTGGACGAACAAGGGCGTATTGAACGTAGTGGATACGTAACCCACCGCCGTGCCCAACGCCCAACCGGCGAGGACGTCGGTTTGCCAGTGTGCCTGCGCCTGCATGCGCGCCACCGCGTCATAGCCAGGCAGAAGTTCGAGAGCCCAGACCCAGGGGCAGCGCCGCTACCTACAGTCTCGCGGCCCCAGCGCCGACAGGCAACACGCGCGCCGTCACCCTCCATTTCGGGCCGTAATTGTTAAAAAACTGTGATATTACATTCCGCAATGTGAAATTTTCCGGCCGTTCGGCCCCGCCGAGCCCCAAAATCAGGCAAAATCCTCTTGTTTTCGCCGACTGTGCGCAGCCGGTGGTGTTACCACCCCGTTTTTGGACCCCGCCAAGAAGCCGATGAGTACTCAGCAACCCACAATCATCTACACCCTGACTGATGAAGCGCCGCTGCTCGCCACCAGCGCGTTTCTGCCCATCATCCGCACCTTCGCTGCGCCGGCCGGCGTGAACGTCGAGACCAGCGATATCTCTGTGGCAAGCCGTATTCTCGGGGAGTTTCCCGAATTCCTGAGGGAAGAACAGCGCGTGCCGGACAATCTGGCCGAGCTCGGCCGTCTGACGCAGCTGCCGGATACGAACATCATCAAGCTGCCGAACATCAGCGCATCGTTGCCGCAGCTCATCGCCGCGATCAAGGAGCTGCAGGGCAAGGGCTACAAGATCCCCGACTATCCGGAAGATCCGAAGAACGACGAAGAGAAGGCGATCCAGAAGCGCTACTCGAAGTGCCTCGGCAGCGCGGTGAACCCGGTGCTGCGCGAAGGCAATTCGGACCGCCGCGCGCCGGCCGCCGTCAAGAACTACGCGAGGAAGCACCCGCACAGCATGGGCGAGTGGAGCATGGCTTCGCGCACCCACGTCGCGCACATGAAGCACGGCGACTTCTATCACGGCGAAAAGTCGATCACGATCGGCAAGGCGCGTGAAGTCCGCATGGAACTCGTCACGAAGAGCGGCGAGACGATCGTGCTGAAGCCGAAGCTTTCGCTGCTCGACGGCGAGATCATCGACAGCATGTTCATGAGCAAGAAGGCCCTGCTCGCGTTCTACGAAGAGCAGATGGAAGACGCGCGCAAGACCGGCATCATGCTCTCGCTGCACGTGAAGGCGACCATGATGAAGGTTTCGCACCCCATCGTGTTCGGCCACGCGGTCAAGGTGTTCTACAAGGACGCGTTCGCGAAGCACGCCAAGCTCTTCGAAGAGCTCGGCGTGAACGTCAATAACGGCATGGTCGATCTGTACACGAAGATCGAAACGCTGCCGGAATCGAAGCGCGAAGAAGTGATCCGCGATCTGCACGCGTGCCACGAGCACCGTCCGTCGCTCGCGATGGTCGACTCGGCCAAGGGCATCTCGAACCTGCACGCGCCGAACGACGTGATCGTCGACGCCTCGATGCCCGCGATGATCCGCGCCGGCGGCAAGATGTGGGGCGCCGACGGCCGTCCGGCCGACACGAAGTGCCTGATTCCCGAAAGCACGTTCGCGCGCATCTATCAGGAAATCATCAACTTCTGCAAGACCAACGGCGCCTTCGATCCGAAGACGATGGGCACGGTGCCGAACGTCGGCCTGATGGCGCAGAAGGCCGAAGAGTACGGTTCGCACGACAAGACCTTCGAAATCACGCAGGACGGCACGGCGCGCGTCGTCGACAACGCCACGGGCGAAGTCATCGAAGCGCTCACGCAGGAAGTCGAGCAAGGCGACATCTGGCGCACGTGCCTCGTGAAGGACGCGCCGATCCGCGACTGGGTCAAGCTCGCCGTCGCGCGCGCGAAGAACTCGGGCACGCCGGTCGTGTTCTGGCTCGACCCGTATCGTCCGCACGAAAACGAGCTGATCAAGAAGGTCGAAACGTACCTGAAGGATTACGACCTGACCGGCCTCGACATCCACATCATGTCGCAGGTCCGCGCGATGCGTTACACGCTCGAGCGTGTGATCCGCGGTCTCGACACGATCTCGGCCACCGGCAACATCCTGCGCGACTACCTGACCGACCTGTTCCCGATCATGGAACTCGGCACGAGCGCGAAGATGCTGTCGATCGTTCCGCTGATGGCGGGCGGCGGCATGTACGAGACGGGCGCGGGCGGTTCGGCGCCGAAGCACGTCCAGCAACTGGTTCAGGAAGACCACCTGCGCTGGGATTCGCTCGGCGAATTCCTCGCGCTGGCCGTGTCGCTGGAAGACCTCGGCATCAAGACGAACAACGCGCAGGCGAAGCTGCTCGCGAAGACGCTCGACGCCGCCACCGGCAAGCTGCTCGACAACAGCAAGGGTCCGTCGCCGAAGACCGGCGAGCTGGACAACCGCGGCAGCCAGTTCTACCTGGCGATGTACTGGGCGCAAGAGCTGGCCGCGCAGAAGGACGAGCCGGCACTGGCCGCTCACTTCGCACCGCTCGCAAAGGCGCTGGCCGACAACGAAGCGACCATCGTCGCGGAATTTGCGGCCGTGCAGGGCAAGCCGGTCGATATCGGCGGCTACTACCAGCCGGACTTCGCGAAGCTCACCGCTGTGATGCGTCCGAGCAAGACGTTCAACGCTGCACTCGAAGCGGCTGCGAAGTAAGCATCGTGCGTAGCGGGGACCGCGCAAGCAGCCCTCGCTTCATCGCAACGTGCAAAACGCCCTTGCGGTTTTAACCGCAAGGGCGTTTTCTTTATGCGCTTTTCTTTTACGCGCGTGAGTTGTGTCGTGCGATGCGTGCAGCTAGATCGCTTCGCTCGCGGACACCTGATGCCGCGCGCTCAGCCTGAACGGCGGCACGAACAGCAAGGACACGACCACGGCCAGCGCAATCGCCATCAGCGCGAGAAACGTCAGGTGCAGCGATTGATGCAGCGCGAGGCGGATCGACAGATCGCCCGCCACGTGCCCGCCCGGCGCGTCGAGCACGTGGCGCAGCGCATCGGCACTGCCGGCCGGGAGATACGGCGTATGGCGCAGCCCGAAATTGAGCACTGCGCCGAACAACGTCGCGCCCAGCGTGCTGCCCAGATTGCGCGAGAAGAGGTTCGACGCCGTGGCGCTGCCGCGCTCCGATGGACTGACGATCTCCTGGATCAGCACGAGCGAGCACACGCTCGACGTGCCCATGCCCAGCCCCATCACGAGCGAGCCGACCGCCGCCACGACCGGCGAGCTGTGCGGATTGAGCAAGACGAACGCGATGGCGCCGAGCGGCATGAAGAAGCTCCCGCCGATCAGCACGCGGCGCAGCCCGACACGGTGGAACGTGCGCGCGGCGAGCGTCGCACCCGCCGGCCAGCCGACCATCATCATGGTCAGCGCCAGCCCGGCCACCACAGGCGAGCGTTCAAGCACGCCCTGGACGTACATCGGCAGGAAGGTCGTGAGACCCATCAGCACCATCCCGCAGAAGAGCGTCGCGGCATTGCTCGCGGCAATGGGCCGGTGTGTCCACAGCGCAAACGAGATCATGGGCTCGGCGGCGCGCCGCTCCTGCCACACGAAAAGCGCCCCGCACACGAGAAAGAGCGCGAACTCGAACACCGCGCGCGAGTTGGCGGCGGCGCCCGCGTCGGTCAGCGCCATCATCAGTGCGCCGATTGCAACGGTGAAGAGCGCGGCCCCCGCAAGATCGATGGATGGCCGCGTATGGCGCTCGTGCTCGTGCAGAAACGCGATAAATCCCACCGCGGACACAATGCCGATCGGCACGTTCATCCAGAAGATCCACGACCACGAGAACGCGTGAATGATGAATCCGCCCGCGATCGGGCCGAGCACGGCCGAGATCGCCCACACGCTCGCAATCCAGCCCTGTACCTTGCCGCGCTCGTGGACCGGAAAGAGATCGCCGACGATGGTGACCGTAACCGGCTGGATCGCGCCCGCGCCTATGCCCTGAATCAGACGGAAAACGATCATCGCGGTCATCGACCCGGCGTAACCGGCGAGCACCGAGCCGAGCAGGAAGATCGCGATGCCCGCGAGCACGACGGGTTTGCGCCCGTAAAGATCGGCGAGCTTGCCGAACACCACCGTCATGGCGGTCTGCGCGAGCAGGAACGACGAGAAAACCCAGCTATAAAGGCGCAGGCCGCCGAGTTGCGTGACGATCTGCGGCATCGCCGTGGAAACGATGGTGGCTTCGATCGCAACCATGGCGCTAGCGGCCATGACGGACGCGACAACGAGCGGGCGAGAGGTTTTCGGATGCGGTGACATGGGTGAATTCGTGAGAAAGCGCGCCGACCGCCGCGACTGCGCAAGCACGCTGCCTCACCATGCTATTGCGACGGGTGGCCGCACGGCCGGAAGCGCGATTATGGCCTGTTTGCAGCCCGCGCGCCGATGTCCGGCACTGCACGGGCTACACGCGCATCGCGGTACTCGTTTTCGCTTCGAAGGTGGCGCGCTGATCGGCGTGAACGGGCAACCCATATTCGGCAACCTCAAGCCGATTGCCGATTTAGCACTCGCCGGAACCGGAATTGCGTGAGCGCACTCATTTAATTAATGAGGAATACGAATATGCCGCCTGCTATTGACGCCTGCTTCACGGACTGCATTCGTACAAGAGCGCGCATCAGTGCATCAGTGCATCAGCGTAAGGTTTTCTTCATGTTCGACCGTTATGATCGCTCCAGTGCGCGCGACCTCATCCTTGCAAAGTTGCACGGCAATCGTCCTGAAGGTCATCCGCAGGCGTCTCGCAAGAATCGAGCGTCTCGCAGCGCAATCGCCAGCCAGCACGCCCGCCTCGCGGGTTCGCGGCAACGCACCGCGGTGCTTTTCGAGCACGGTTCGCGGCGCGCCTGCCTGTTCGTTCTTGCCCGATTCAATCGGCAGACGCCCGATCCGGCGCTATACTGGTGCGCCTGTGCGAATCCGGTCACGTTAGACCCCTAAGCGTCATATCAGCGTCAATGCTGATCCCTATACTCCCGGCCGGTTCGCGACACGTATCACGGGGGCATTCCTCACATGAAATGGTTGCATCAGCAGGTTTCGTTCCACGGCAGCGCCAGTTTTGCTGTCCGGGCCAGTTTTGCACAACGCCGTACACTTTGCCGGCGCGACGCATGATGGACGTCACGCGCGCGAGAAAACAGAAGAGACAGGCAGGCGCTGCGCGGGCAGCCTTGTTGATCGTACCCGTCGCCGCACTCGCGCTTTGGGTTGTGTCGCCGCTCTCACTCCTGCAATTGGCACAGCCGCTACTCAAGCTGATCGCGTTCGTCTGCGCGGCGGCGGCGGCGCTCGGTATCGCCTACTGCTGCGTGGCCAGCGTGATGGTGCGCCGCTTCTTCGCGCGGCCCTGCCATGAGCCGACCCAGTGCCCCAGCGTCACCATCGTGAAGCCGCTGCATGGCGACGAGTGGAATCTCATCCCCAACCTCACCACCTTTTTCGAGCAGGACTACACCGGTCCCGTGCAGTATCTGTTCGGCGTTCACGACGCGGGCGATGCCGCGCTGCAAGCCGTCGAGGCGCTGCGCGCGCGCTACCCGCAGGCACACATTACCGTCGTGGCGGATTCGCGCCTCTACGGCCCGAATCGAAAGATCGCCAATCTCGTCAACATGCTCGAACGCGCCGAACACGACGTGCTGTGTTTCGCGGACAGCGACGTCTCCGTCGAGCGCAGCTATCTGCGCCATGTCGTCGGTGCGCTGGAGCAGCCGGGCGTCGGGCTCGTCACCTGCGTCTATCGCGGTCTGTGCGCGCCGGGCTTCTGGCCGCGCGCGGCGGCGGCGTTGACGAATTACCAGTTCCTGCCGGGCGTCGTGACCGGTCTCGCCATCGGGCTCGCCCGGCCCTGCTTCGGCCAGACGATTGCGATGACGCGCGCGACACTCGAGCGCATTGGCGGGCTCGTGCAGTTCGCGCATCATCTCGCCGAAGATCACGCCCTTGGCGAAGCCGTGCGGCGCACGGGCGCGAGCGTGGCCATTCCGCCGTTCACGGTGCAGCACGCGTGCGTGGAAACCACCTTTGCGAAACTCTTCACGCACGAGCTGCGCTGGAGCCGCACGATCCGGGCCGCCGATCGCGGCGGCCATCTAAGTTCGACGCTGATGCATCCGTTCGCGCTCGCGCTGGTCGCCGTACTGGCCTCGGGCGGCGCGCCCGCCGCCGCCGCGCTCGCACTGGCCGCGCTGCTCGCGCGCGCCGCGCTCAAATGGCAGACGGACCGCGCAATCGGCGAACGCTGCCGCGGATTGTGGCTGCTGCCGATGTGGGATATCGTGCAGTTCATGATTTTCGCCGCCAGCTTCTGGTCTTCGCGCGTGGTCTGGCGCGGCTTCAGTTTCAGCGTGGACGGCAACGGCCTGCTCTCGCCGCTGCACGACGACTGAGCGACAACTGAGCAACGACCGGGCGAAGACTGACCGACGAATGAACACCACACGCGTGGCGGAACTCCACTCATGAAACACCTTGGACGTGCGGCCGCCCTGCTTGGCCTCGCAATCGCCGCCTGGCTCGTCTGGCGCGACCACCCCGAAACGATCTTCCGCCTTCTGCAAGCCGCAGGCGCGGGCCTCCTGCTCGCTGCGGCAGCGCACATCCTGCCGATGCTCGCCAACGCCTGGGACTGGCGCACGCTGATCCGCCCCGCGCAGCGCCCCGCATTCCTGACGATGTTGCGGCTCGTGTGGATCCGCGAATCGATCAACTCGCTCCTGCCCGTTGCGCGCATCGGCGGCGAACTGGTTTCCTTCCGGCTGCTCGGCCGCCTCGGCGTACGGCCCGCAACGGCGGCGGCAAGCCTCGTCGTCGACATGCAGCTCTCGCTCATCAGCCAGTTCGTGTTCGCGCTCGTGGCAGCCGGCTTTCTGCTCGAACAGGCATCGTCGGATACGGCGCGCGTGGCCGGACAGATCGCGTGGGGCATTGCGGCGCTCGCGCCCGTCCTGCTGCTGTTCGCGCTCGTTCAGCATGCCAGGCCATTCGAGCGCGCCGCACGCACGCTCAATCGCGTCACGAGCGGCAAGGTCTATGAACTCGTCGGCAAATCCACGCGGATCGACCAGTCGGTCAAGCTTATCTGGCGGCAGAACGGCGTCATCGTGCGTTATCTGCTGATCTGGCAACCGCTGCAGTGCCTCGGTTACGCACTCGAAATCTGGATTGCGCTGTACGTCCTCGGCGCGAACCCGACCTTCTCGCAGGCCTTCGTGATCGAAGCGCTGATCCAGATCGTGAGCAGTGTCGCGTTTCTGGTGCCGGGCGGCCTGGGCGTTCAGGAGGGCGGCTTCGTGCTGATCGGCGGGCTGATGGGTTTCGATGCGCCAACCTGTCTCGCGCTCGCGGGTACGCGACGCATCCGCGATCTGCTGTTTTACGTGCCCGGCCTCCTCGCCTGGCAGTTCGCCGAATCCGCTCCGCGACGCGCGAAGGCCCACGCACGCCCGCGCGTGGACATGAGCGGCGCAAGCAGCGAACGCGCGCCATAAGCGCTACGTCGGCCCTGCCGGCGCCGCACGACGGCGTCCCGCGCGATCCACCATCGAAAAACGCACAAATAGTGGGATCGCACGCAATAACGTACGCAACAACGCGCGCGATAACGCGCGAAATAACCGGCGACGTATCGGCGATTACCTTAGGTTGAGCCTGGGCAGATTTCAGTCGTAGAATCGTCATACATCGGTTGTGGAGACCCTGGCAGCGCCCGGTTTCAGGCTGCAATTGCAGCCGTGAATGCCGGCCATGCCGAAGAACCGATATCCGACGTTTTTTCGACCCACTCCTCCCGACCAGGCCGCCTGCTGCCGGGAATTTGTCGTGAAAACCGCGCCATGATCCCGCTCATTTCCGTTAGCAGGCTCAGCAAGCGCTTTCCGGGCGTTAGAGCGCTTCACGAAGTCCAGTTCGACCTGATGGCGGGCGAGGTCCATGCGCTGATGGGTGAAAACGGCGCGGGCAAATCGACGCTCATGAAAATCCTCGCGGGCGTCTACACCCGCGATTCAGGCGAAATTCTCTACGACGGCCAGCCCGTCGCCTTCCTCAGTCCGCGCGAAGCGCAATCCGCCGGCATCGGCATCATTCATCAGGAACTCCAGCTGATGAATCACCTGAGCGTCGCGCAAAACATGTTCATTGGCCGCGAGCCGCGCGGCCGTCTGGGCGTGTTCCTCGACGAAGAAAAACTCAACGATCAGGCACGCGACATCCTCGCGCGCATGCACGTCAAGATCGACCCGCGCGCGATTGTCGGCACGCTCACGGTCGCGAAACAGCAGATGGTCGAAATCGCCAAGGCGCTGTCCTTCGATTCGCGCGTGCTGATCATGGACGAACCGACCTCGGCGCTCAACGACGCCGAGATCGCCGAGCTTTTCCGCATCATCCGGCAACTGAAGAGCCGCGGCGTCGGCGTCATCTACATCTCGCACAAGATGGATGAGCTCAAGCAGATCTCCGATCGCGTCACCGTGCTGCGCGACGGCGAATACGTGGCGACGGTCGACGCACAGGCCACGAGCATCGACACGATCATCAGCATGATGGTCGGACGAAAGCTGTCTGACGCCCCGTCTGTCCACGGTGGTGACAGCAGGGGCGAAATCGCGCTCGAAGTGAAGCATCTGAATGCCGGCCCGCTCGTGAAAGACGTGAGCTTCACCCTGCACAAAGGCGAGATTCTCGGCTTCGCCGGGCTCATGGGCGCAGGCCGCACCGAAGTCGCGCGCGCGGTGTTCGGCGCCGATCCGGTCGATTCCGGCGAAACCCGCGTGGCCGGCGTAAAAGTGACGATCAAGCGGCCGAGCGATGCAGTGGCGCGCGGAATCGGCTATCTCTCCGAAGACCGCAAGCATTTCGGCCTCGCGACCGGCATGGATGTCGAATCGAACATCGTGATGTCCAACCTTGGCAAATTCCTGTCGTTCAATTTTTTCCTGCGCCGCGCGCAGATCCGCAAGACCGCTGCGCACTTCATCAAGCTGCTCGCGATCCGCACGCCCGCAGCGACCCAACAGGTGCGCCTGCTCTCGGGCGGCAATCAGCAAAAGATCGTCATCGCGAAGTGGCTCGAACGCGACTGCGACGTCCTCTTTTTCGACGAGCCGACGCGCGGCATCGACGTCGGCGCCAAAAGCGAAATCTACAAGCTGCTGCGCGCGCTCGCCGACCAGGGCAAAGCCATCGTGATGATTTCGTCCGAATTGCCGGAAATCCTGCGCATGAGCGACCGCATCGTCGTGATGTGCGAGGGGCGCATTACCGGCGAACTCGATGCGAAGGACGCGACGCAGGAGCGCATCATGCAACTGGCCACACAGCGCGAATTAAAAGCAGCGTGATCGTCCAAAGGTCCACTTCATGACACTGCGATCGGATACTTCGGTACTGGCGAACAAGGAACGGCCGTCCGGCCTCAAATCGCGCCTCTTCGCACCGGCCACGGTGCAGAAGATGCTCGCCTTCGTGAGCCTGATCCTGCTGCTGGTGTTTTTCAGCTTCGCCTCGCCCGCCTTCATGCAGGTGGACAACATGCTCGGCATTTTGCAGGCGACAGCGGTCAACGGCGTGCTCGCCATCGCCTGCACGTTCGTCATCGTCACGGGCGGCATCGACTTGTCGGTCGGCACGCTGATGACCTTTACCGCTGTTATTTGCGGCGTGTTTCTCACTTACTGGCATTTGCCGATGTGGACCGGCGTGCTGGCCGCCATCGGAACCGGCGCGCTGTGCGGAGTCGTTTCGGGCACGCTGACCGCGAAAATGAAAATACCGCCGTTCATCGCAACGCTCGGCATGATGATGCTGCTAAAAGGTCTGTCGCTCGTCGTTTCGTCCGACCAGCCGATCTATTTCAACGACACGGAAAACTTCTACCGGATTTCGCAGGATTCGCTGATCGGTTATCTCGTGCCGAGCCTGCCGATTCCGAATGCGGTGCTGATCCTCTTTGCGCTTGCGATCCTGAGTTCGGTCATCCTCAATCGCACGGCGCTCGGCCGTTATACGTTCGCGCTCGGCAGCAACGAAGAAGCGGTGCGCCTGTCCGGCGTGAATGTCGATCGCTGGAAAATCGCCATTTACGGACTCGGCGGAGCCATCTGCGGCGTGGCCGGGCTGCTGATCGCGTCGCGCCTGAATTCGGCGCAGCCCGCGCTCGGCCAGGGTTACGAGCTCGAGGCGATTGCTGCCGTGGTGATCGGCGGCACGTCGCTGAGCGGCGGCGCGGGCACGATTCTCGGCACCATCATCGGCGCGTTCATCATGAGCGTGCTGACCAACGGACTTCGCATCCTGTCCGTCGCGCAGGAATGGCAGATCGTCGTGACCGGACTCATCATCATCCTCGCGGTCTACGCCGACATTCTGCGGCGCAAGAAGCTCTGACGCTCCACCGGACGATCACCAGAGAAGAACGGGAGCACCACAGCACGAAAGTACGAAAGTACGAAAGCGCTCCCCATCGGCAGAAGGTTGATGTTCCACTCAAAGAGGAGAATCCCATGTTGAAACGGAGACTTGTCGGTGTCGTGGTTGGCGTAGGCGCACTCGTTGGCGGCACGATGCTCGCGCGCGCGGACGAACCTTATATCCCGCTCATCTCGAAGGGCTTCCAGCACCAGTTCTGGCAGGCCGTCAAATCGGGCGCCGAACAGTCGGCGAAAGAGCACAACGTCAGGATCAGCTTCGAAGGCCCCGAAACCGAGGCCATGGTCGACAAGCAGATCGACATGCTCTCCGCCGCGCTCGCGAAGAAGCCCCAGGCGCTCGGCATCGCCGCGCTCGACAGCAAGGCCGCGATTCCGCTTCTGAAGCGCGCGCAGGCCGACAAGATCCCCGTGATCGCGTTCGACTCCGGCGTCGACAGCGACATTCCGCTGACGACCTGCTCGACGGATAACCTCGCCGCCGCCGCGCTTGCCGCCGACAAGATGGCGGAGGCCATCGGCAATTCCGGCGAAGTCGCGCTGATCGTGCACGACCAGACGAGCCGCACCGGCATCGGCCGCCGCGACGGTTTCCTGAATCAGATGAAGGCCAGGCATCCGAACATCAAAATCGTTTCCGTGCAATATGGCGGCGGCGACCATTTGAAATCGGCGGAAATCGCCAAAGCGATGATTCTGGCCAACCCCAATCTAAAGGGTATTTTCGCCTCCAATGAGGGCTCGGCAGACGGCGCAGCCATCGGCGTCAAGGAGTCCGGGAAGAAACTCGTCCTGGTCGGCTTCGATTCCGGCAAGGAACAAAAGGACGACATCACCTCGGGCCTGATGCTCGGCGCCATTACGCAGAATCCGGTGGGGATCGGCAAGTGCGTCGTCGATTCCGCCGTGAAGGCGCTCAAGGGCGAGAAACTGCCCAGGAAGATCGACACGGGCTTCTTCTGGTACGACAAGAGCAACATGAACGATCCGAAGATCGCCGCCGTGCTCTACGATTGATCCGCCGCGAGCACGGCACGAGCACGGCACGACAAATCAGGAAGGGCTGCGGCCCTTCCCTTTTCTTTTTGGTCTTCGCGAACCGCTCGATACTGTGTGCGCACGCAACCGCAGCCGGTCCGCCGGCCCTCACCCCGGAGCGTAACCCGATGACCACGATCACCAAGCTGTCCGTCAAGGACATCCGGTTTCCAACGTCGCGTTCGCTCGACGGCTCGGACGCGATGAATGCCGCGCCCGATTATTCGGCGACCTACGTGACGCTCGAAACCGATTCGCAGACACCGCTTGCCGGCCACGGGCTCACCTTCACGATCGGGCGCGGCAACGAGATCTGCGTGTGCGCCGCGCACGCACTCGCCCCGCTTGTCGTCGGCAAAAAGCTCGAGGACATCGCGGCGGACATGGGCGCCTTCTGGCACGCACTGACCTCGGATAGCCAGTTGCGCTGGATCGGCCCCGACAAGGGCGCGATGCATCTGGCGACGGCGGCTGTCGTGAACGCCGTCTGGGATCTGTGGGCGAAATCGCAGGGCAAACCGGTGTGGAAACTGCTCGTCGACATGAGCCCGGAAGAACTCGTGCGCTGCCTCGATTTTCGCTACGTCACCGATGCGATCACGCCGCACGAAGCCATCGCGCTGCTGCATCGCCATGCGAAGACGCGCAGCGTGCGCGAAGCGGAAATGCTCGCGCACGGCTATCCGGCGTATACGACGTCGGCGGGCTGGCTCGGCTACGACGACGACAAAATCCGCCGGCTCGCACGTGAAGGCGTCGCGAACGGCTGGACGCATTTCAAGCAGAAAGTAGGCGGCGATATCGAAGAGGATGCGCGGCGCGCGCGCATCCTGCGTGAGGAGATCGGCGACAACCTCAAGCTCATGATGGACGCCAACCAGGTATGGGACGTGGAAGAGGCCGTGGCCAACATGCGGCGCCTCGCGCAATTCGACCCGTGGTGGATCGAGGAGCCCACGAGCCCCGACGACATCCTCGGCCACGCGACGATCCGCGAGCGGATCCGGCCCATCGGCGTCGCAACGGGCGAGCATTGCCAGAACCGCGTGATGTTCAAGCAGCTGCTGCAGGCAAAGGCAATCGACTTCTGCCAGATCGATAGCTGCCGCCTCGGCGGCCTGAACGAAGTGATCGTCGTGCTGCTCATGGCCGCGAAATTCGGCGTGCCCGTGTGTCCGCATGCGGGCGGCGTCGGGCTTTGCGAATATGTGCAGCACATCTCGCTCTTCGACTATATCTGCGTGTCGGCCTCGCTCGAAAACCGCGTGCTCGAATACGTCGATCATCTGCACGAGCATTTCGTCGATCCGGTCGTGATCCGCAACGGACATTACATGCCGCCGCAACGCGCGGGCTACAGCATCGAAATGCATGCGGCTTCGCTCGATCAGTACGCGTTTCCCGAGGGTCCTGCGTGGCGGCCGTAAGTGCCGGCGCGATTGCGCTGCGGCGGGTGCGACCACTCTGACAACGCGTAGCGCGAAGCCGCGCTAGTATGCGAGTCGTCCCGACCGCGCGGCCTGTGCCGCGCGCCCCGCCCCGCTTTGATTCCTGGTTCAACGAAATGAGCAACGTCGAGTTTTTTCATACTCTGCTCGTCCTCATCGTCGGCGCTGGCGCGCTGACGTGGCTGGCCGAGCGTCTCGCCATCGCGCCCGCTGTCGTGCTGCTGCTCGGCGGCTCCGCCATCGCGCTGACTGGCGGCCCCGCGCCCGATATCGACCCGAATCTCCTGCTCGCAGCGGTGCTGCCGCCGCTGCTCATGTCGAGTTCGTTCTACACCGCGTGGAAGGACTTCCGGCGCGAAATCGGCACGATCTCGTCGCTCGTGCTGGGCGCCGTGGTGTTCACGACCGTCGCCGTGGCCGTTGCCGTGCGCGCGGTCGAGCCCACGCTGCCGTGGGCCGCGTGCTTCGCGCTCGGTGCGATCGTCTCGCCGCCCGACGCCGTGGCCGCAAAAGCGATGCTCCAGCGCTTCCCGCTACCGGGACGGCTCGTCACCGTGCTCGAAGGCGAGAGCCTCGTCAACGATGCGTCGGGCCTGCTGCTCTATCAGATGGCCATTGCGGCGGCGCTCGCCGGACAATTCACGGTGCCGCGCGCCCTCGCGGTGTTCTCGATGCTGACCGTGATCGGCGTGGCCGTCGGCATCGCGTGCGGATACGGCATGACATGGCTCATCAAGCGTCTTCGCGAGCCGATGCTCAGCATCATGCTGACGTTCGTGATGGCGTGGGCAAGTTATGCGATTGCCGAGAAACTGGACGGCTCGGGTGTGCTCGCGGTCGTGTCCTGCGGACTCGTGCTCGGCATCCACCAGCATCAGGCGTTCGATGCCCCCCTGCGCATCAAGGCGGAGGCATCCTGGGAGGTCATCGTGTTCGTGCTCGACGCGCTGGTGTTCATCCTCATCGGCCTCGCGCTGCACGGCATCCTCTCGCGCATGCATGCGCAGAACGCGCTTTTCGCGTCAGGCCTCGGCGTCGCGCTTGCTGCCACCGCCGCCGCGATCGTTGCACGTCTCGCATGGGTAGGCCTCGCAATCTGGCTGCCGTGGAAGCTCGCGGCGCGCCACGGCAAGACGGTGCGCGCGTGGCGCTTCGACGAAGCTGTCGTGCTCGGCTGGGCGGGCATGCGCGGCGTGGTGAGCCTCGCGGCTGCGCTCGCGCTGCCGGTTAGTTTTCCGGGGCGCGACACGATCATCTTCAGCACGTTCATCGTGATCTTCGCGACGCTCGTCGTTCAGGGCCTCTCGCTTGCGCCACTGATCCGGCTACTGCGTTTGCGTCCCTTGCAGCGTACGACGATGTCCGAATTCGAAGCGCGTTCGCACGCATTTCGCGCGGCCCTGATCAAACTGGAAAAGATTGCAAAAACAGCGCCGAAGGAAGAATGCGAGAGCATTGAACGCATGCTCGACGAATACCGCGTTCGCGTGCACTCCAATGAAAACGCGCATGTGTCCGGCGCCGGGCACGTGGAACGGCGCGCGAAGTTGTTGCGGCTGGAACTCGAACTGGTGTCGAAATCGCGCGAAGCGCTGCTCGGCCTGCACGACAACAACCGCATTCAGGACAGCGTGCTGCACCGGATCGAAGCCTAACTCGATCTCGAAGAGTTCAGGCTTCAGCGTCTGCTCGAACCGTGAGCGGCGCACGCAAGCACTCACCCATGTGCGCGTATCCGCTCAGAACTGGCCGGGCAAATGAAGAACGTCGCACAAACCGCGCATCGGCTTCTGAAGCTGCGCGGCGTTCGTTGTGCGCCATCACGCGGTTTCGACTCCCGCAAAGCCTGTGTGCTTCACGGGAGTCGTTGCATCGATTCCTGCATCCGCCGGCCGTTGAGTCCTGGCCGGTTCGGCTGACGCGCCCGGCTTCACGCGACGGCGTGGCCTTCAATAGCGCGCGTCCTTCGGCTTGCCGCCGTTCGGCCAGTCGTGGAGCTTCGGTGGGAAGTCCGCGCGCGGCTGTGTCGTGAAGTACGCCGCGACGTCGATGGCATCCTGGTCGCTCAATCCGCCCTGCGCCAGCGGGAACTGGTTGCGCGCGCCGACCGGCATGTTGTTCTTCACGAAGGCTGCGGCCGTATAGAGCCGCGCCATCCCCGCGCCGATGTTGAACGACTGGCCGCCCCACAGCGGCGGATAGATGTACTCGCCGTCCGCGCGCTTCGCACCTTCGCCGTTCGCGCCGTGACACGACGCGCATTGCGCCGAATACACGTCCTTGCCGTGCGCGAGATTCGGCTGGAGGCTGGTGTCGATCTTGCCCGTGCCGCGCCCCGCGATTTTGTCTTTCATGCGATAGCCGCCCTTCATCCAGTCGAAGTACGCGACCATCGCCTTCATGTCGGCGGAATCGACGGGCAACGCCTTGCCGTTCATCGAGCGCAGGAAGCAGCCGTTGATGCGATCGGCCAGCGAGATCACCTTGCCGGCGCGCGACGCGTAGCTCGGGAACTGTGCCGACAGGCCGACGAACGGCGAGGCCAGCGCCACGGTCCCGGAATTCAGGTGGCAGCTCACGCAGTTCAGCGAATCGCCGACATGATCCGGCAACAGCGCCTTCGTCTGCATGTTCAACCGCATGCCGCGCACGAGCTGCGTCGCGTTCGGCTCGTCGAGCATCGCGGCGAAGCGCGGCGTCTTGAAGGCCGGCGTGCGTGCCGGGCCCGTGACGACCTGGCTGCGCAGCTTGCCGACCTGCGACGCCGTGATCGCATCGGTATGGCCGCCCCAGCTATGGCGCACGAACGTCAGGATGTCGGCCAGTTCCTGATCGGACAACAGGTCGAAGGCCGGCATCGTGTAGGCACGCGGATAGGTCGCGGTCTGCGCCGACGTCCAGCCAGTCAGTGCGACGTGAATCAGCGAATCGGCATTGGCCGACAACACGGCCGGGTTGGCCGACAGCGGCGGGAACGCCGACGAAAAACCGCGTCCGTCCGTCTGGTGGCAGGATGCGCAGAACTGCGCATATCCGAGTCCGCCTTTCGACGTGAAGAGCGCGGCGGGCTCAGCCACCGCCGTCTGCGCAACATTTGGACGCGCGTCCGCGCCGCCCGGCAGCGACTTCATGTAGACGGCCATCGCCTTCAGGTCGGCGTCGCTCAGGTACTGCGTGCTGTGATGAACGACGTCGGTCATGCCGCCCGCTGCCGACGTATAGCGGTTCTGCCCGGTCTTGAGCAGCGTGACCAGGTCATCCTCCGTCCACAGATTGCGCAAATTGATCGCACGCCACGACTCGACCGTGGAGCCCGAGAGAAAGAGGCTGCCTTTGGCGCCCGCATCGGACATCGCCTGTTCCTGGAAGCCGATGCCGCGCGGCGTGTGGCACGCGCCGCAGTGACCGAGACTCTGCGTCAGATAGGCGCCGCGATTCCAGTCCGCATTGCGGACCGGATTGGGTGCGAAGGGCGTGTCGTCGAGGAAGGCCCAGTTCCAGAATGCAAGCGTCCAGCGCATGTTGAACGGCCACTTGATGCCGAGCGGCCGGTTGGCCTGCAAGACCGGTGGGACGCCCTGTTTCAGGTAGGCGTACAGCGCCTGCATGTCCTCGTCGCTGATCTTCGCGTACGACGGATACGGCATCGCGGGATAGAGGTTGTGCCCGTCGGCGGCGACGCCCTTGCGCATGACCCGTTCGAACTCGGCAAAGGTGTAGCGGCCGATGCCGGTTGTCTCGTCGGGCGTGATGTTGGTCGAATAGACCGCGCCGAACGGCGTGGTCAGCGCGAGGCCGCCGGCCATCGGCTTGCCGCCGGGCGCCGTGTGGCATGCGACGCAATCGCCCGCGCGGGCGACATAGGCGCCGCGTGCGACCGCATTGGCGTCGGCGGGGGCGGCCGGAGCAGCGGCGGCCAGTGCAACGTGTCCAAGCATCGCCAGCGCGGTAAAGACCCAACCCTGAAGCGTTCCATGTTTCCTGGACAGCCCGTTCATCAATCGATGATTCATGGTGTGAGAGGTTGTTGTTGTTGGACGGCCGAAACGCTCTATCGCCTTGTCCTGCAACGGCTGACGCATCGGGTCGATGGGCCGTGGAACTTGGGGTTAGCCCTACTCATAGTAACTTTCTGACATAGCTGGAGATAGCCGCCAGGCTTGACGCACATCAGATTCGACGGCCTTTCATCACTTTCCTTCATATGCATATATGAAAAAAGGAATAACAAAGCCAACTGAAAGATGCCGATGAATGACGATCGAAATCTGAGCGAGCGCCGGTAATGTGGCCTCGTTCATAGCGGATGGCTGAAATCGACGCGTCCCCCACAGGCGGGCGCATTCCCCAATAGCACGCTCGTTCTATTTTGTGTAGGCTCGTGGAAATCGATTTCTTCCACCGCGAGCGTGCCGCCATGTCGCTGATCCTTTCCCGCTGTGACCTGAACTTCCTGCTTTACGAATGGCTCGATGTCGAGCGCCTCATACGCATTCCGCGTTACGCCGATCACTCGCGCGAGACCTTCGACGCCGCACTCGACACCTGCGAGAAAATCGCCACCGATCTGTTCGCGCCGCACAACAAGAAGAACGACCAGAACGAGCCGCACTTCGACGGCAAGACGGTCACGATCATCCCCGAGGTAAAAGCCGCGCTGAAGGCGTTCAGCAAAGCGGGCCTGATGGCGGCGGGCCAGGATTACGAATATGGCGGGATGCAGTTGCCGCTCGTCGTCGAAAAGGCGGGCTTCGCGTGGTTCAAGGGCGCCAATGTGGGCACGAGCGCGTACCCGTTCCTCACGATCGGCAACGCGAACCTGCTGCTCGCGCATGGCAGCAAGCAGCAGATCGACGCGTTCGTGCGCCCCGAACTCGCGGGCCGCTTCTACGGCACGATGTGTCTGTCCGAGCCGCAAGCAGGCTCCTCGCTCTCCGATATCGCCACGCGCGCCGACTACGAGGGCGAATCGGCGCTCGGCGCGCAGTATCGTCTACGCGGAAACAAGATGTGGATTTCGGGCGGCGAACACGAACTCGCCGAAAACATCGTGCACCTCGTGCTCGCCAAGATCCCCGGCCCCGACGGGAAGCTTATTCCAGGCGTGAAGGGCATCTCGCTCTTCATCGTGCCGAAGTACCTCGTCAACGAGGATGGCTCGCTCGGCGAGCGCAACGACGTCGTGCTTGCGGGCCTCAATCACAAAATGGGCTATCGCGGCACGACGAACTGTCTGCTGAACTTCGGCGAGGGCACGCAATACGCGCCGGGCGGCCGCGCTGGCGCGATCGGCTATCTGGTGGGCGAGCCGCATCGCGGGCTGGCATCCATGTTCCATATGATGAACGCGGCGCGCATCGGCGTGGGCCTCGGCGCGACCATGCTCGGGTATACGGGTTATCTGCATGCGCTCGACTATGCGCGCAGCCGGCCGCAGGGCCGTCCGGTGGGCGCAGCCGGCAAGGATCCGGCGTCGCCGCAGGTGAAGCTCATCGAACACGCCGACGTACGCCGTATGCTGCTCGCGCAGAAGAGCTATGTGGAAGGCGCACTCGCGCTCAATCTCTACTGCGCGGCGCTCATCGACGAAGCCGAAGCGATCGAAGACAACGCCGCGCGTACACGCCTCACGCTGCTGCTCGACCTGCTCACGCCAATCGCGAAGAGCTGGCCGTCACAGTGGTGCCTCGCCGCCAACGACCTCGCCATCCAGGTCCACGGCGGCTACGGCTACACACGCGAATACAACGTCGAGCAGTTCTACCGCGACAACCGTCTCAATCCGATCCACGAGGGCACGCACGGTATCCAGGGGCTCGACCTGCTGGGCCGCAAGGTCGTCATCGAAGACGGCGCGGCGCTGAAGCTTTTCGGCGAACGCGTGAGCGCGACGCTCGAGCGTGCGCACGCCAGCGACGACACGACGCTCGGCAACCACGCACGCGCGCTCGATGCGGCGCTGCACCGCCTCGTCGACGTCACGCAGAAACTGTGGTCGGCGCTCGATCCGGCGGTGATGCTCGCGAATGCTTCCGTCTACCTCGAAGCGTTTGGCCACGTCGCCATGGCGTGGATCTGGCTGGAACAGGCGCTCGTGGCGCATGCTGCGCTGTCGCGGGCCGTCACGCACGAGGCGGATTTCTATCGCGGCAAGCTGGCCGCCGCGCAGTATTTCTTCGCGTGGGAACTGCCGAAAACGGGCGCACAGTTCGATCTGCTCGCCTCGCTCGATCGCACGACGCTCGACGCGCAGGACGCCTGGTTCTGACGCGCTGTCCGCATCGACAAAAAAGAGCGGCGCGACTTCGGTCGGGCCGCTTTTTCATTCACGGCTGTTGTTAGTGCAACGATTAGCCGCGTTGCTGCTTGAAGCGGCGCAACAGCTTCTCGTAGAGACGCCTGCTGGCGCATGCGCTCGCTCGGGTAGCATGCGGGCCGCTATTGCACCACCGGATCGTGGCAGCAAATACCGATCTTGTCTGTGCAGGGGCCCTCGTATGGCGTGCCGACGATGAAGAGCGGACGCGGCGTCCCCGGTGCCATCCAGCCCGCCCACACACCTGACCACGGCGTATCGCGCTCGCAGAATTTCAGCGTAGGCCCGAGCCCGTCCATGGTGGCTGAATAGAACGCGAAAGCCCGATTCACTGTCTATCTCGACACGAGCGATATCGGCACAAACAAGCGGCATTGATGTTTCAAGGCGCAAACGCGCAAGCAGGTCGATGTGTTCTTTGCGGCAGGCATCACGGGCGGCGGACGCTCCGACTGCGAACCTGGCCTGCGCCTGCATTACCACGCGAGCGACTATGCGGCCTTTGTGTTCGATCTGGCAGGTAATCGTGTCGAAGCCGTATGTCATGCGAGACAGGACTGAGCACTGGCACGTGCAACTGCGACGAAGACGACCGAATCGCGTGCAAGGCGTTTTTCCCCGCGCAAATACATTGGATCCCTGCGCCTCAACGGGGCGACAGGTCACATCTCGTATGGCAGCGGCGCGTGATTAAGGTACTTGTGCCGACGGCGCCAGGTTACCGGATGTCTTGCCGCAGTGGACCTTGCAGCCCTGATGCGCAAATGCGTCATTTGCGCAAACGTCCTCCCATGGTCGGTGACCTGACATCGGTAACCGGATATGGGGAGTCGTTACCTTAAACGGGGCGACGCCACTCCCTGGTTCGTCGGGAGCTACGTACTGACGAGTCGGCAATCTTGCTTTCTTCTTCGCTTCCTTCAGGCAAAGGATGCCGGAGACAGCTCGTGTACCGAATGCGATTCCCATAAGACGGTACCTTCAAGCTCTCTGTGCTCCCATAGATGGAACCCGATAGGCCGGTTTTGTTTTGAATTCATCGGCTTGCCCGACATTTCAAAGGTAACTTATGAAAAACTGGCGCTCGATTGAGGTGATCGGTAGGGTTACCGAACGGCGTGCGGACGCCAAGGTACCCATGGATGGGAGCTACTGAGGTTGGTGACCACTTACCTGGCTACAGGGTCCCGGTTTTGGGAAACGTCTTTCTCCTCGGACACGGGTTTTAGTGTTTACCTTTAACGCTTTAACAACTTTAGTAAACCTTTAGGAGGCGCAAAGCCTTATCTGGCAAGGCTTTCCGGGCGATTTGGTTGCTCGTTATGGGATTTCGGGTACCTGATATGGGGCATTCGGGTTGTGGATATGGGAATTCGGTATCCGCGGATGGGTTTTTGGGGTTGTGGATATGGGGAAATGGTGCCGCGCTATGGTCTAGATGCTCGTGACACGCTTAGGTTGCTGGCTATGGGAAGAGGAAAAGGTTGCCTGCCATGGGACGTTGAGCGCGTAGAGAGGCCAATTCCGGAGGGATGTACCATTCGTCAGGTCGCCGGTTATGGGGAATTCGCCAGGTACCATGATATGGGAACGATATAGGAGCTGCCTGCCTGGGTTCCCGGGGCGGATTTTTGTGGTGCCCTTGTACAAATCGGATGCTCCAGTGCCAAACGCTCAAGGGTAACCGGTTATGGGCGCGATTTATGGTGACCAGATATGGGAGCGTATAGCGGTGCTGGTAGCTGATTCACGTACTTGGCCTGTCCAGTTGGGTACCCAGTTATGGGGCAATCGTCAGGTAACCATTGATGGGGAATCTCACTCGAGGTATGTGGTGGGTCCTTGTGGATAAGTACTCTGGGCCAAAACTCCCATATCCAGGTACCTTCGTAGAGGAATATATGAGAGTGCGTACTCACTCTCGGCGGTTCGGTTACCGAATATGGGAGCTTTGCCGGGCGCACAGCCCACAAGAGTACCCATTTATGGGAGCCTCCATTGGCCGCTCAGGTTGTCGCTCTGGCGGCTTTCAGGCTCTGCTACATGCGGTTGTGAAGCGTCTGTCAACCAGCTCGGCACGAAAATGTCGTACGGCGGCACGGCCTCGATTGCGACCTTGAGTCACCACGGCGCTTGGTATACAGTTACCAACCGATCAGGTTCCCTTCAAACGTGGATCACATGGCAAGAAAAAAGGCCGATGCCGGCGATGCCGACAAGCAAGGCGCACTCGTATTTCAGCAAGGCCAGCCGCCTGATCTATTTCGCAAGGCCGTCCCGGCGATTCATATTGCGCCGAAATCCGGGTCCATCAGCCTCCAGCAGCGCAAGATGTTCAGCTCGCTGATCAAAAACGCCATTCGCCAGGATTCGCTCGAGCCGGGCCGCTCGTCATTCGAGATCACGATCTCCGCCCTCTCGCAGGACGTCGATCTGAACAGCAACAACACGGAGTACGTCAAGGAGACGATCAACTCTTTGATCAGCACGGTCGTCAACTGGGACTACCTTACGCAGGATAAGCGCAGCATCTGGAAGGCCTCCGGTCTGCTCGCCGGTGCCGAACTCGAGCGCTCGGTACTCCGCTACACGTTTTCCGAACAGATTCGCGGCGAACTGCTGAACCCTGAAATCTACGCGATGATCGATATGCGGATCACGCGTCAGTTCAGGAAGGCGCATTCGCTCGCACTATGGGAAAACGTCGTGCGTTACGAGGCGGTCGGCATGACGGCTCGCTTTCCGTTGGCGACACTCAGGGATCTGATCCTTGGCCAGGATACCTCGGCGCAATCGTACAAGCTGTACAAGCAGTTCAAGAGCCGTGTGCTTGTTCCCTGCATCAAGGAAGTGAATGAAATTTCGGATCACATCTTCGATCTCATCGAGCACAAGGTTGGGCGTTCCGTCGTTGCACTTCAGTTTCGCGTAACCCGCAAGCCCGAGACGGACCCCTCGCAGGAATTGCGGGCGAACGAGACGGTGCTGATCGGCGAAATGTCGAAGTTCAGTATCCCGGTGTCCGAGGCGAAGCGTTTGCTGAAACAGTACGGCGAGGAGAAGATCCGGACGGCGGTCGCCTATACCGCGGCGCGCGTCGCGCAGAAAAATGCCGCACCGCTTGCGAACGTGGCAGCCTATTTCCGCAAGGCGCTCATGCAGGGTTACCAGTTGCCGGGCGCCAATGCCGCGGCAGGTACTGCGGCCGAGTCGGCCAAGGCGCGCGAAAGTCAGGATCAAGTCAAGGATCGCTACATCGCGGCCAAGATCGCCGAGGCGCGCTCGTACTTCAACGAACTTGAGTATGACGATCAGACCGCACTGATCAAGCGCTATAACGAGACTGTCGGGATGGACAAGCTCAAGGTCTCGACGGCGAAGGTGCCAAGCAAGATGGCATCGACGAATTTCTTCCGCTGGGTCGTCCTCGATACCTGGGGTCAACCAACCGCCGCAGATCTGCTCGAATTCCTGTTGAGCGGTCAGCAAGGTGCGGGTGCTGTGGATGGCCAGGCCGTTGTTGATGTTGAGCTTGCGTTGAAAACCCGCGCCGAGTGAGGTGTGGGCTACTCATGCTGTGCGTTGCCGATTGGCAGCGCACAGCAGCATGATTTACGAAATATTCCGAATAAGTAGCCGCAGATAAATATACGCTGCCTGCTCTTCTCGTTTGAACGCTCGTTCAGACGCACTTCCCCCTCTTCAACATGAGCCCGGCCATATCTGATATGGCCGGGTTTATGCCTTCGGTATTGTGTCCGGGTGCACGAGATCTCCACGTGAAGATCTCGCGACGATGATTCGCGCATCAGCGTGACGATACGCTAATGGAACGGATAACTGAGCAGATAAGCGATGGCGTGATGCCTGGAGGTTTGTTTGGGCAATTGCATACGCTGGCTGGTTTTGGATTCACGGATTCACGGAGTCGCGCAGTCACGGGCCTTGAAGGTTGTGTTGAATGAATCTCCACGTGGAGAGAGCGATGGTTAGCGATAGATTGATACTCGGCGACCGCGCCAACAGCCGTGTTTTGAATCTAATCGTGGTCGGATTTGCAGCTACAAGCATGTCTCTAGCTCACACGAAATCTGCGAGCTGGATTCAACGAAATACCTGAATCAGGCTGGCTGAAATGCCAATCGCCACCGGTCAACCTATTAGCAGAAGAAGTGGCCACAGGACACACAATCTCCACGTGGAGATCCGACAATGACCACGGGCGCCTCCCTGATACGTGCTACTCCTTCGCTTTAAGCTAACGATTCACCTCCCGCCACTTATCTTTTCAGCCAAACGGTTGTGACTCGGCAACGGATCGCGCGGAAAACCTAGAATTTACTTTAACGTCCCGTTAGACTCCCACTTGGCGTGCGAAGTCTCCACGTGAAGAGTGCGTGAGGACGATCACCAGCGGATTGAACATTGCATGGAGAACCGAATGGGACTGGTCATAGCAGTAGCGAACCAAAAGGGTGGTGTGGGTAAAACCACCACCACCATGAATCTGGCTGGGGCGTTTCAGTCCGAAGGGTACAAGGTCTACGTTGCTGACGCCGACGGCCAGCAATCGTGCATGAGTTGGTGTGCTGCCGCTGGTCCCGATACACCGCTTCCCTTCCGGGTCGGCAGCATCCATAAACTGGAAAAGATGATTGGACCCGAAGTCGCGGCGCTCGCCGACGACTACGACGTCGTGATCGTAGACTGTCCCCCCAACATCAACGATCTCACGACTGCGCGCGTGCTTGCCGTGGCCGATGCCACGATCATCCCGACCGATGCCTCGCCCATCGATATCTGGAGTAGCGAAGGGATGATGGAGTTGGTCGAACGGACACGTATCGCAAATCCGGCTGGGAAATTTGCCATTTTGCTAAATAAGTCGAATTCGAAAACGCTGCTGCACACGCAAATGAGTGCGCTACTGGCTGAGAGTAACGTGCGCGTATTCACGTCCACGATCAAGCAGCGGGAGCTTTATCGACAGACCGCCGCGCTGGGTCGCACCGTCTTTGACGTTCGTGGCGTACGTGGGACGAAGATTGCGAAAGACGAAATCAACGCGGTCTACAACGAAATCATTGCGCTCGTTCAGGAAGAGGAGGAGACCGTCGATGGCCGCTAAGCTCAACTTCACCAGCAAGGTCCGGGCGGGCATGGCCGTAGAGCGAGTCTCTGCCGGAGAGCGTCTTGCAGAAGCCGATGTTGTCAGCATCGCCCAACGCGACGCTGGAACCACCGGTCAGCCGGTGGAGGACGCATCGACACCCGGATCGTATTCGGTCAGCAAGATTCTGGTCGAGGACGTTGTCTCGAATCCGTACAATCCGCGTTCGTTTTACAGCGCGGAAACGATCGACGAGCTGGCCGGCAGCTTTGAGACGCAAGGTCAGATCACACCGATTCTGGTGACGCGCCTGCGCGAATTCCCTGGTAAGTACGTCATCGTGGACGGCGAGCGACGCATTCGTGCTGCTCGCTCGCGCGGCGACAAGACAATCGACGCCGATATTCGCGATGGCCTCGACAATCAGAACCTGTACCTGCGCGCGTATCACGCAAACAAGGAGCGTGAGGAACAGACGGTCTTCGATGATGCGCTCGCCTGGAAAAAGCTGCTGGACGATCGGGTCTACGTCGACCAGGTTGAGTTGGGTGTGGCTGTTGGAGAGGATCCGAAGCATATCAGCAAGGTCATCTCGCTGACGTCGCTTCCGTCGTTTCTGCTGCAGCGGATGGCGCAGAACAAGAAGGATGTCGGGCTTGGGCATGCCTACAACATCAAGCTGATTTTCGACCGCGCGGGTGCGACCGTCGCCGAGCATTGGCTCCAGCAGGTCGTAGAAGGGAAGGCAAGCGTTCGCAAGCTCGAAGCTGCCGCGTCCGCTGAAGCAGGTGCGCGCCGGATCGGCCCGCGCCGGACACACTACCAGTCGCGTGTGCAGTTCAATCGTCCCGATGGCGTTGCGCTCGGCGAACTCAAGCTCTTCGGCGACGGACGAGCCGAGCTTAGTCTCAAAGGCATTGCACCGGCGGATCAGCAACGGCTCGCTGAACGTGTCAAAACCGTGATCGAACAATGGGCGTCGGAGATGGATACACCCGAAAGTGCGTAGTTTTACGCGTAAACCGGCCGCAGGGTCGAATCCGTGAAACAAGAGGGAGCGATCGTATCACGTGCGATAAGATTTAAAAATCAATGCGATACGATGGATTTCATAGAATGTTTCACGATTTGACCCTGTGCCGATCAGACAAAAACGGGTTTTAGGGGCAAAACTACGGATCTGCACAGGCATCGCTTACAATCCACGTTGAAATGTACCAATTTTTACGTAAATACCGTTTTTTATACAAAGCACATTTAGCTGACAGGATTGACAAACGACCGGTGCCCAGGCGATGCTTACGCCCATGAACTGCCGCCAATTTCCCATTGCACTGATTATTCGCACCATTCCTCGAATGGTGGGTTAGTGCGTATCTGATAGCAGTGACAACAACCCGCCCCAAGAGGCGGGTTTTTTGTTACCGCCTCCTGGCTTAACGTATGTCAGCACAGGAGCAACCCATGTCGGCCAACCCGTCGGCCAACCCGAGCCGCGTCGCAGTCGAAGTCCCCACTACCGCGCAGAACGATTACCTTCGGAAAATCCTCACCGCCCGCGTCTACGACGTGGCCCGCGAGACCGAGCTGGAGCGCGCGCCGAACCTCTCGGCGCGCCTGTCCAACCGCGTGTTCCTCAAGCGCGAGGACAACCAGCCGGTGTTCTCCTTCAAGCTGCGCGGCGCCTACAACAAGATGGCGCACCTCACGCCCGCCCAG
>NZ_SCRP01000003.1 GCF_004298475.1 Paraburkholderia sp.
TTCGACGTGACGGTCGAGGCTGTTGTACGAAGCGTTGAGCTCGCCATCCTCGAACCACGTGTAGAACGGCGCGTTCGATTCGTCGAGCACCTTCGAGAACGGCTTGTGCCAGCTCAGGGTCTCGCGCGCAAGACGCGCCCAGAAGCCCTCGTAATCACGCTCGGCTTCCGCGCACAGTGCGTTGTAGGCATCCATGCCCGACACCGTCGCATTCGCCACCATTTGCGCGGACGGCGCGAACACGCGCTCTTCCCGCAGGACTGATTCCAGCATACGTTTGTCTCCTTCATGAATTCAGCTGCCGAGCAAGCAACAGAAGGCCATATATTTATTTCATTGCAATTGCAGACTGCGTTTTGTGTTTTATATAGCCTCGAACGACGATAACCGCACTCACTTACCACAAACTTACGCGCCACCCGTGCATTTACCCTGGTGTCCGGCAGGCGGATGTCATGGCGGCCTCGGGTTTTACCCGTGTGCGCCGCGTGCAGTTGCGCACGATCATTGCATGGGTTCGCGCCTTGTGCTCGCTTCATTTGCGCAATCATTCCCTCAAATCCTGCGCGATCAGATCAAAAATCAAAAATCGGTGCCCGTGCAACAACCCGCCTCGTAAGGTGCGAATGGTCCGGCTTCGCGCGCCGATATGCCCGGTGGATTACACCCGTTCGAGCCGATAGCCGTGGTTGTAGATCGTCGAAATCACGAGCCCGTTCTTCGAACGCAGCCCGAGGCGCGAGCGTAGCTTGCTGACATAGGTCGCGAGCGTCGCATCGTACTTGCGGTCGATGCCGCCCCAGATCCGCTTGATCAGCGCATCCTTCGGCACGATCCGCCCGACATTCTCGAACAGCATCAGCGCGAGGTCGAACTCGCGCTGCGACAGCTCGACCGGCACGTCCGCGACGAGCGCCGCGTGTGCGTCGGGGTCCAGCGCGAAGTGGCCGATTTCGATGCGCTTGCTCTCGCGCTGTTCGGGGTAATACTTGCGCGCCTGCGCCCCGACGCGGGCAATCAGCTCGCGCTCGCGCAACGGCTTGATCAGATAGTCGTCGGCGCCGTTGTTCAGGCCGTAGACGATGTCCTCCTCGCCGTCGTGATGCGTCATGATCACAATCGGCATCTGCCCGCCGAACTGGCCGCGCACCCAGCTCATGACCTCGACGCCCGACTTGCCCGGCACGTCCCAATCGAGCAGCAGCACGTCCACGCGCTGGTTCTGCACGAGCGCGATGAAGCTGTCGCCGTCGTGGCGCACGATCACTTCATACCCCGCCTTTTCGAGCCAGGCAGCCACGGTATTCGCCTGGGTCACCATGTCCTCCAGAATACCGACAATCATTTTCACTCCCTGTTCGATGGTCTTTACGGACTGCCAGGCGATACCGGCGATGCCTGCGGCGAGGCGGCTACCGGCGATGGCAGGTACACGAACGTCCAGTCAGCATACGCGTCCTTGTTGTCGAAGCCCGCATAGTCGTCCGGAAAACCCTGTTGCTTCAGTGGCCTGCCGGCCGCCTTGCTGTAGACGCCCATCACGCCGCCTTCCGGTGCCTCGATAAGCCCCCATTCGCGGCTGCCCGTCAGCGGGTCCGGATATACGCGCCGCAGATGGCGCAACGGCTGCGGACCTCGCCGGTCCTCGACGAGCGCGTCGAGCGACGGCGGAAACCGGCTGCCCTCCGCCGAATTGTAATAATGCGCGATTGCCTGGCGGATCTGGTCGCCGACGAACAGCAGTTGCGCTTCGCGGTCGCGCTGCTGGACCGTCTTCCAGATCCGCACGGCCTGGGTCGCGCCGAGCGCCAGCGCGCCCGTCAGCAACAGCACCCCGAGATACGCGATGCCACGCGCTGAATGGGGCCGAATATGCAGCCTGCACTCACCACGCCGCATACTCGCCCCCATTCAGCGCACGGCCCTTCGCGCCGCTCTTCACGTCGTACACACCACCGGCTTCGCCCGGCACGAGCACCCAGGTGGTGCGCTTGCCGGTCAGCGGATCGATCGGCACGTCGCGCAGATAGCGGCCATCGACAAGCGCCTGCAGCGAGTCCGGATCGCGTCCGTGATCCGCGCGGTAGTCATCGATCGACTCGCGCAGCGTGTTCAGATTGTGGCGCAGCACGGTTTCCTTCGCGCGGTCGCCCTGCTTCAGATAGCCGGGCGCGACGAATGCCGTCAGCGCCGCGATGATCGCCATCACGACGAGCAACTCGATCAGCGTGAAGCCGCACGTGCGCTTACCACTGGTGGTACGGGACGCCATTCAGCCCCTCCATTCGGTTGCGTGAGCGCACATCGAACACGTCGGCGCCCGGCGAGAACGCGTCCGGATCGCTGGCGTAGCTGCGGGTTTCCCACATCGCTTCCGGCGCAGTGCCTTCGCATTCGCACATCGGGTCGGCCGGAATCCGCCTCAGGAAATACAGACGTTCGCCGTTCGCGCTCTTCTTGTCCTCGACGCCATCGACAAGCGCGCGCAGATCCTCCGGATAGCCGCTTTCGTCGATACTGCGCTCGATGCGGCCCGCGTCAGCCGCGCGCTTGTAGGCGTCGAGCGCGGTGCGGATCGTCACCAGCGCACGCCGCAGTTCCGCCTCGTTCGCGCGCCGCTTGACGAGATCGGACAGCGGCAGCGCGACGGTCGCGAGCAACGCGAGCAGCGTCAGCGTCACGAGCAGTTCGATCAGCGTGAAGCCGCGTGCGCGTCGGCGCAGCCGTGCAGTCATGCCGATGTCCCGAAGCGCACCGCGACGCGCACCGACTTGCGCGGTGCGGCCGGAAACCGCAGGGCCGCATCCAGCGCGCGCACGAATCGATCGGCGTTCGTTTGCAGATGCGGCGCCATTGTTTCGGTTCCGTGCGTGCGCATCATTCCCGTGCCGTGCGGCGAGCGCGCGTCGGCATCCTCCGCCTGCGCATCGTCCGGCCGCGCGGCCGCCCGCAGTGCGTTCGACGGCTGCGCTCCGGCTGGCTCAGCCGCTTCACCAGCCGCTTTGCCAGCCGTATCATCGGCCGCTTCACCCGCTACTTCGTCATCCGCATCGTCCGGCAGGATCGGCTCTTCGAGTTCGGGCGGCGTCGTGCGCGCCGCAGTGCCCGGCGCGAACGCGGCATCGAGCGTCAGCGCCTCGGTTGTGATGCGCGTCTCGGTGCCGGACAGGAACGTCGTCACGGCCGCTTCCGGCAGGTCGAGGTTGCGCTCGATGTGCGGCGTGACCAGCAGCACGATCTCGGACTTCTCGCTGGCCGTCGCGTTCGTACCGAACAGCCGGCCAATCAACGGCAGCCCGGACAGCCCCGGCATCCCGATGATGTCCGCGCTTTCGCTGCGCTTGACGAGGCCCGCGAGGATCTGCGTCTCGCCGTTCTTCGCGGTCATCAGCGTCTCGGCGTTGCGCGTGCCGAGCGCATAGGCAACGAGGCCCGTCTTCGTCGTTTCCTTCGACAGAATGCTGCTGACCTCGAGGTTCACCCTCACGCTCACTTCGTCGTTCAGGCTGATGCGCGGCTCGACCTTCAGGATCAGGCCAACGTCCTGGTAGCTGACCGATTCGCTGACGACGCCATTCGCGTTGGTCGTCGTGACGATCGGCACGCGCTCGCCGATCTTGATGTTCGCCTTCTCCATGTTGCGCACGCGGATCTTCGGATTCGCGAGCGTCTTCGTCTTGCCCTGCTTCTGCAGCATGTTGATCGCCGCCGACAGCACGCCGGTATCGCCGGACACGCCGATCCGGTCGCGGTTGATCCGGAGCAGGTCGCCAAGCGTCGTCGGCAGCGAACCGTCGCCGGGTGCGTTGAACTGGATCCTGCCCGGATACTGGACGCCCAGATCGATCCTGTCGTTCATGTTGAGTTCGAGCACCTGCACGTCGAGCGTGACTTCCGACTGCGCAATGTCGAGCCCCATCACGATGCGCTCGGCAACCTGGATCGTTTCCGGCGTATCGCGCACGACGACCGCGTTGATGCGCTCGTCCACATACACGTCCTTCGGCTTGATCATCTGGCGCAGCGCGGCCATCACGGACTTCGCGTCCGCATGCGAGAGGAAGAACGTGCGCAGCGCGAACTCCTGGTAGTTGCGCACCTTGTCGGGTTGCGCCGGATAGATCAGCAGCGTGTGCTTGTCGAGCACCTTTTTGTCGAGCTGGTTGGTGCGCAGCAGCAGGTTGATCGCGTCTTCGGCCGTCGTGCGCCCGGCGAGCAGCGTCGCGGGCTGATCGACCTGCACGTCGCGGTCGAACACGAAGTTCACGCCGGACATGCGCGAGATCACGTCGAAGATGCCCGACAGCGGTTGCGAGCGGAAATTCAGCGAAACCGGCTTGCGCAGCGCGTCGGCAAGCTGCGGACGCGCGGTGCGGCTCGCCTTCGACGCGCGCAGCAGCGCGTCGTGCAGGCGCTTCGACTCCGGGTGATTCGGCTGCTCCGCGAGAATGCCGCGCACGATTTCGAGCGCTTCCCGCGGGCGGCTGTCGCGCAGCCGCTCGGCTCGCGCAAAGTCGATCCGTAGCTGCTGGCGGCGCTCGATCCGGCGCAGATCCTGTTGCGCCTTCAAATTTCCCGGCTCCTCGCGCAACACGTTGGCGAGATGTTCGATCGCGGCGCCGTAATCGCCTTGCGCCGCATCGTCTTCGGCCTCTTTCAGCTCGATGCGCACGTAGTTCTGCTGGCGCGTCGGCACGGCAGCGGCGAGGTCGAGATCGTCCGGGGCGGCCTGCTGCCGTGTCTTCAGCGCGGCGAGTTCGTTGGCCGCCGACGCGGTATCCGGCGTAATGGAGTGGAATGCGGTGCCCGCGCAGCCCGTCAGCGAGAACGCTGCGAGCACGACGAGCAGACTGGCGACACGTTTCATGATGAGGTTCGATGCAGGTTGAAAGAAGCCGGATTCAGGGCGTGAGTCCCGGCGTGGGCAGTGAGAATTCGTCGCCGTTCGCGTCGACGATCAACGCCTCGCGATCGGTCAGGCGCTTCAGCCGGTAGCCGGGGGCGATCTCGTCACCCGGCCCGACCGCGCCGCGCACGTCGCAGCGGCGCTCGCACAGGAGCCGAAGCTCAGGCCCGGCTTCGAGCGCGGCTTCGACCACGACCACGCGCCGCCCGCCCTCGCGCCATTCGCCTGTCACCGCGAACGGCGCTGCGGGCGGTTCAGGTTCGGGCTCGGGCGCGACGGCGTCAGCGCCGCCGAACTCGTTGGGATCGATCTGCGCGGGCATCTCGGGAATCTCGGTCGCGGCAAGCTCGCCGAGCGCGTCCCAACGTTGCGCAGGAAACAGATCGACTTTCGCGGGCGCATCGGTTGTGTTGCCAACGGGTTCGTCGGCGAATGCGACGGGCACGCCAGGCGTGCTGAGCGCAACGGCGGCCACGGCCAATGCGAGCGCCGCCGCACGCGCGACGCGTTGCGGGGTGCGAAGCGAGGCCGTCATGCGTCCGGCCCCAGCAAGCTCACGCGCAGGTTGATCTCCAACTGCGCGTTGTCGATCTTGTCGCGTTCGAGCGCGACGCTCTCGACCCGGGTCATCGGTTGATCCGCGATTGCACGCAACGCCTCGCGCAGTCCGGCATATGGGCCGGTCGCGGCGATGTCGATCGTCAGCCGACGCAACTTGCCTTTCGCCTCGATCTCGTGCCGGTAGGTCGCGTGCTTACGCACGATGCCGTTCTGCTCGAGCAGTTCGAAGACCGAATACGCCTGTTCGCGCACCCGCAGCTTTTGCACGTCGCGCAGCGTCATGCCATGCGCGTTCTGCGCCGCACCCGGCTTCTGCATCGCGGCAAGCGCCTTGCGCACGGCGGCACGCTCTGCATCGAGCCGTTCGGTCTCGGGATTGAAATAGCAGGCCCAGGCAACCGGCACGGCGGCGAGCACGGCCACCGCCGCGAGCCCTGGCCCGCCGAGCCGGCGTCCAGCCGCGTAAACGCACCAGCGGGCATGCTCGCGCCACTGGTTGAAATCAATGCGGGTCCTGATGTTCATGTTCATTCGACATTCACGCTGAAGAGATGGATCGTCCGGCCATCGACCACCTTCGCGCGGTGCTGCAGCAGGCCGGTGCGCCGTTCGGTGTGCCCGTCGTTCAAGCGTTCGACGAACTGATAGATATGCGACAGGCTTGCCGCGCCGCCTTCGATCCGCGCGACAGCGCCTGCCTTGTCGACGCTCAGCGAGGTCAGCGCGAGGTCGGGCGACCACGCGCGCTCGATCCGGTCTACGACCGGCAGCGCCGAGCCTTCCGTGTGCGCCTGCTGCGCGGCGACCACGCGCTCGATCCGTTTCTGCTCCGGCGTCATGCTTTTCCGGCGGCGCTGTTCGCGTTCGTGCGCGCGCTGTCGCTGGTCGAGCTGCGCCTGGATCTGTTCGACCTCGTCATTCAACGCATCGACGCGCACCGCCTCCTCGACGGCGAATGCAGCGGCGAGCGCCGCCGCGCCGATCATGGCGGCGGCCCATGGCGTAATCCGGCGCCGCACGGGCGCGAAGTCCAGCGACCTCATGCCGCCACCCCGGCCCGCAGCCGGTCGAGCGGCGGCGCGCCGCCATCGTAAACGCGAGCGTCGTCCTGGCCATCGCGCACGTCGATGCGCACGTCGATGCGCCCTTCGATGTACTCGTGCGCGTCGAGCGTGCTCACGACGGTCTGGCCATCGGGCGGCTGACCGCACATCAGCGCCGCAGCGCCGATCAGATCGCCGAGTTGCTGCCCTGCATGGCGCGGCAGTGTGACGGCATCGCGCCATTCGCCTTCGCAACGGAACAGGCACGTCACGACGCCGGGCTGCAACAGCACGAAGCGGTAATCGCCCGTCCCGAGGCTCACGCGTTGTGGCTGGAGCGCAGCCGACAATGCGACCGAAAGCGCAGCCGAAAGCGCATCGCGGCAGCCCGCGAGTCGCCAGCCCGCCGCACGGCTCACCTCGGCGCAGGCGCGCAGCACGTCGTCGTGCAGCGCAACCGCGAGCCGCGCGTGGCCGAAGCGTGCATACGCGACGCGCACCGCAAGCGGCACGCGCAGCGCGCGCGTCTCGAACAGCGCGCGTGCATAGGCTTGCCACGCGGATTCGGACCAGAGGCCCGACTGCCACGGCAGCACCGCCGCATGCGCCCACGGATGCCCGATGCGCAGATAGAGCCGGTTGCGAAACGCCCCGCGCACCTTCGGCAGCGCGCCGAGCACCGTTGCGAGCGCAACCGCCGGATCGCCGCCGTGCTCCGCCGCGAACGCCGGCTCGCCGACGTAATCGCGCGCCCCGGCGCCGGTCCAGACGCGCAGCCGCTGCGCATCTGCGACGGCATAGACATCATTGAAGATCGATTGCACGCTGCACCTCCTGGAACGTGGTCAAGCGCTGGCGAATCGCGGCCAGCGCGGCGTCGCGCATGGACTGATAGTCGGCGTTGCCCGCGAGCGCCTGCTCGCGCCTGTCGAGCGAGCGCGCAAGTAGCGCGGATTTCATCGGCGCGTCGAGCGTCAGAATCTCGGCAAGACCGATCCGGCCGTGATAACCGGTGCCGCGGCACGCGTCGCAGCCCGCGCCCGGCGTCACGAGGTGGCGCAGATCGTCGAGCGACGCGCCCTCGAGCGCGCTGCCGTCGCCGTGCGCTTCACCGCACGCAGCGCAGATGCGCCGCACGAGCCGCTGCGACACGACGCCGTTCAGCGCCTCAAGAAACGTCGACGGTTCGACGCCCATGTAGATGAAGCGATCGATCACGCTGAAGCCGTCGTTCGCGTGCACGGTCGACAGCACGCGGTGGCCGGTCAGCGCGGATTGCACCGCAATCGACGCCGTTTCTTCGTCGCGGATCTCGCCGACCATCACGGTATCCGGGTCGTGCCGCAGGATCGCGCGCAGCCCGCGCGCGAAGGTCAGCCCCTTGCGCTCGTTGACGGGAATCTGCAGCACGCCGGGCAGTTCGTATTCGACCGGGTCCTCGATCGTGACGATCTTGTCTTCGCCGTGATTGAGCTCCGACAGCACCGCATAGAGCGTCGTCGACTTGCCGCTGCCGGTCGGGCCGGTCACGAGCATCAGCCCGTACGGCCGGTTGGCGAGCGCACGCACGCGCCGCGCGGTGTGCGCGTCGAAGCCGAGCACGTCGAGGCTGATCCGCTCGCCGCGCTGCGACTTGTCGAGCACGCGCAGCACCGCGTTCTCGCCGTGCGTGCCCGGAATGACCGACACGCGGTAATCGATCTCGCGCCCCTGCAGAACGACCTTGAAGCGGCCGTCCTGCGGCACGCGCTTTTCGGCGATGTCGAGCGACGCGAGCACCTTGAGGCGCGACATCGTCTGCGTCGCGACATCGATGCCCGGAATGCGGCGAATCGCCTGCAGCACGCCGTCGATCCGGTAGCGGATCGCCAGCCCGTCCGGCGCCGCTTCGAGGTGAATGTCGCTCGCCCGGCTTTGCAGCGCGTCGTACAGCGTCATGTTGACGAGCCGGATGATCGGGCTTTCGTCCTTCGCGATGCTCGCGGGCGTGATCGACTCGATGGCCTGCGCGAGCGAATCGCCGTGCGGGCCGAGCGTCACGTCGCCGTCCATCAGCCGCTCGTTCGCTTCGGCATCCTTCAGCAGCCGCTCGACCTCGCCCGGCATGCTCATCGCCGTCACCGCCGACGCATTCGGAAAGCGTGCGAGCAATGCGTCGCGCGCCGCACGCGAAAACGGATCGGCCAGCACGAAATACGGTGCGCCGTCGAGTTCGACCGGCAGCACGCGCAGCGTCAACGCGTCATGCAGCGGCAGCAGGTCGAAACGCGTCCCGGCCGCTTGCAGCACGTCCGGCAAGATGGCGTGCACGCCGAGCGCGACAGCCGCTTCGTCGAGCAGGCGCGGGTCGCTGGCGATCAGGCGCGAGACGTAGTCGGCAATGCCGAGCCCGGCGTCGACCGCTCCGGTCTGCCAGATTCCAGCGAGAAAATTGGTAGGCATGTTCAGTTATCCTGCGCGGTTTGGGCCGCGCATCGCGCTGCGAGGCGGTCAGCCAATGCTGCCCGCGAGTTCGAAAATCGGCATGTAGAGCAGCACGACCACCGCGCCGACGATGCCGCCGACCACGAGCATCAGCACCGGTTCGAACACCTTGCTGGCCATTTCGATTGCGCGGTCGAGCGCCGAATCGTGGAATTGCGCGATGTGCTCGCACATCCCGCCGAGATCGCCGCTCTGTTCGCCAACCCGCAGCAGCCGTTCGGCAACCGGCGTCGTCAGCGCGTGCTGCGCGAGCACGGCTGATACCGTCCGGCCCGCGCGCAGTTCGACGAGCGCGGCGTGAAGCCGCGCGCGGTGCGGCGCGGGCAGCGTCTTGCCCGCAAGGTCGAGCGCGCCGAGCGCGGGCGTGCCGCCCTCGATGAGAAGGCCCGTCGTGCGGTAGAAACGCGTCAGCGCGAATAGCCCGGCGATGTCGCGCACCTTGGGCACGCGCCACATCAGCCGCGCGCCCAGCCGCCTTGCCGCGCCGCCGCGAATCGCGCCCACTGCGAGCGCTGCGGCCACCGCGAGCGCGACGCCAATCGCACCGCCGTGCTTCGCCAGCAGGTTCGACCACGCGAGCATTGCGCGCGCAGTCGCGGGCAGCGTGTTCATGGTTTCGAACACCGTTGCGAAGCGCGGAATCACGAAAAACGCCATGAACATCAGAATCGCGCAACCGATGCCGATCACGAGCGCCGGGTAGACGAGCGCGCCCGTCACCCGCTTGCGGATTTGCGCGATGCGCGTCTCGTACTGCAGGTAGCGCTTCAGCACGACCGGCAACTGGCCGCTGCCTTCAGCCGATTCGATGGTCGCGACGAGCAGCGCCGGAAACACATCCGGCTGCTTCGCGAGCGCCTTCGAGAACGGCTGACCCTCCACCATCACCGCGACCACGCGGTCGAGCACGGGTTTCGATCCGCGATCCGCGCCCGCCTTGTCGCGCAGCGCTTCGAGCGCCTCGATCAGCACGAGGCCTGCGTCGAGCAGCGTCGACAGCTCCTGCAAAAACAGCGTGAGCGCGAAAGCGGGCGCCTTGCGGCCCGCACCAAAGCGCGCGCGGCGGCCGATCTTCAGCACGATCCCGGACGACGCGCCGAGCTGCGCGCGCACATCCGCTTCGTCGCAGCCATGAACGACGCGCTCGACCAGCTTGCCGTCGACAAGCAGGCGAACGTCGAATGCCTGCGCGCTCATTGCGCCCACTGCGCGAGCTCGGCCATGCTGGCCGCGCGATCTCGCGTGAACTCGGTGTACGTTTCCCACACCTTCGTCGCATACGCCTTGCGGGCGGGCGCGCGCTTCGGCGACGAACCGGCGTTATACGCGCCGACCGCATTCCACGTATAGCCGTGGCGGTCGATGAAGCCCGCCAGGATCGACGCGCCGGTGTCGATCGACGTGCACGGCTCGTTGATCAGCCGCTTGCGCGTCACGCCCACTTTGACGAGGCGCGGCAGGTGCGTGCTGTTGATCTGCATAAGTCCGATGTCATAGGTGCCGTTGCTGTTGCGGTTGAAGGCCCGGGGGTCCATCGAGGATTCGACCTTCGCAATGGCCGCGAGCAGCAGCGGATCGATGCCGTACCGTTCGCCCGCGCGGGTCCAGCAATCCTTCGCGGCGGCGCAGGTCGCGCACACCGCCATGCCTGCCGTCGCGAGCAGCTTGCACGCTTGCGCGCGCAAGCTGGGCTTACATGCCGTAGACGAGATCCGCATTGATCCCACTCCCGCCCTGTCGGCCATCGCGACCCAGCGACACGATTTCCGCCTCGCTGTCGCGGCCCGGCACGTTCAATTGATAGGCGCGCCCCCACGCGTCCCTCGGCACCGCCTTCGCGAGATACGGCCCGTTCCAGCCCTCCGCGGCCTGAGGCTCGACGACCAGCGCGTCGAGCCCTTCCTCCGCGCCCGGATAGCGGCCCGTGTCGAGACGGAACTGCGCGAGCGCGTCGCCCAGCGTCTTCATCTGCGCCTCGGTCGTCCTGACCTTCGCCTTGTCGACCTGCGAAAAGAGCTTCGGGCCGACATAGCCCGCGAGCAGCGCGATGATGAGCAGCACGACCAGCAGTTCGAGCAGCGTGAAGCCTTGTTGCGCGCGCAGCGGTCTGCCCGCGCGGAATGCACGATTGAGTTTCAAGATTTCGATCCTCGTTGGGATAACGATCGGTTTTGATCGAGGCCCGGTGCGGCGCGCCGGGTTGCAACGCTTGCATGGCGCAGCGCCGGAAGCGATGCGGGAAGACTGTCGATGAAGGCATTTTCCCGGTTGATCGACATCGCCTCAATCAAGCTCAACGAAGTCTCAAAAGTCGCCGGGGAAACAAAAAAACCGCGCATCGAGCCGATGCGCGGTCTTCGAAGTCAAAGCAACGACTTACTTGCTACAAACGCCCAGGTCCCTCCAGACCTTGCCGGTGTAGTCGGCGCCCGTGGTCGCCGGATCGCCCGGCACTTCGTTGCGGGTCCACCAGCGAGCCTGGTAAATACGGCCTTTGTGCTGCACCTTGCCGTCGGTCTTGACGACCGTGCCCAGCTTCCAGTCAGCGTGGCACTTCGCGCCGTCGCCGCCGGTTTCGCCGCCGGTGGCTTCGCCGATGAGCTTGAACGTGACCGTTTCCTGCTTCAGCGTGCCGCCGTCGATCTGCGACGTCGCAACTGCCGTATGTGCGCCCGCCTTCGCGTTTGCGATATCGACGCTCACGTCGCCCTGCGTCTGCATCTTGAGCGACTTCGAGCCGACGAGCGAATTCGATGCGTCGTACACCTTCACTGCGACGTTCGTGTCCTTCGAATGGTTGAACTTCAGGAAGAACTTCGCAGTCGCCTTGCCGTTCTGGATCTTGAATTCGGAGTTGCTCGTGATGCTGAAGCCTTCGTCGATGCCAACCTCGGGCTTGTGCTCGATCGTCGTTTCGGTGCGCACGACGCCGCTGCCGCTCTTCGCATACACGTCGTTCTTGCCAAGCGCCGGTTCGATGATGCCGTTGCGCTCGATGCCCGCGAGCAGGCTCGCGCCCTGCGTGCGGTTGATTTCCTTCGCGAGCAGCATCGACCACATGTTGCGCTCGCCCTGGTCCGCCGTGCCGATCGTCAGCGTCGTCTTCATCGACGGCACTTCGCCGCTCGACTTGAACACGCGGTTCGTGACCGTGTCGCCGACGTTCAGGTCCATCGTCGGCGCGATGCTGCCGACCGTCGCCCACTCCGGCTTGACCGGTTCGACCGGATCGACTGCGCCGCCGTCCGACTTGATATTCAGGTCGGCGACGTTGTACCACATGTTGGACGTATCCGCGACGTGCCACGTCGCCAGCATCACGTGATGGCCGGTGCGATCCGAAGGAATCGTGCAGTTATGCGCACCGATCTCATCGGCTTTCTTGCCGTGGCCGTCGATCGTGCAGAACGGCGTGAGGTCGAACTGATCGCGCGTGAGCTTCGCGTTCGGGTTCCAGCCCTGCTTCGTCAGGTAGTACTTGAAATCCTTCGTCTTGTGCGGTGCGGTGAACACCCACTTGAAGTTGTGCGCGCCCTGCTTGATGTCGTTGATCTTCCAGCGGTCGACCGACTGCGCGTTCAGTTCGCTGAATTGCGACAGGCCGCCGCTCGCGATTTCGCCGTCCGGTGCACCGGCTTGCGGGAAGCCCTGCTTGCCTTCGACGCTTTGCGGCTCCCAGGTGACCTGGCCGCAGTTGAAGTTCTGGGCCTTGCCCGCGTGCGAGCTGCACAGCAGGTTGCGCGAAGGCGGCTCGGAAAGATAGCCGTGCGCAGCCGCATGCTGAGCGAAGAACATTGATGCGCACGCAACGAGCGGCGACAGTTTGAATAGGGTACGGCGATTACTCATAGTCTGGTGTCGAATGAACGGTCTGTCGCTATCGCTTTCGATAGCAAGGTGGATCGTTGCCGGCAAATCGCCCGGCGCGAACGCGTTGCCCGATGCGTTGCCGAATGCGATACCGGATGCGTTACCCATCGGCAACCCGTGCAGCGCGGAACGGAGTGTCGGCGAACGCCGCAGCACCGGGAATCATCCTTAACAATTCCTCAAAGAATCGCGGCAGCGGCAGGCATCGGGGTTGGGGGCCGGGATCGCTGAGACAACATTGAGACAACATTGAGAGAACGTTGAGGTTGATTGGCGGGCTCGTCCGCGATGAAAACAATGCACGGGGCTTCCCAGCCCGCATTTCATTCATCAAGGACGACGATTAAATTGAGCTTGCAAAAACATTCCCGCCACCCGATGCCTGCCATCACGGCCGGCGGAATCCCTGCGCTCGTCACCGCGACGATCGCAGCGGCCAGCGCACTTTGTTTCGCGAACGCGGCGCTCGCCGCGCCCGGCACCCCCAACCTCAAGGCGTACGAAATCACGTCGCAGCCTCACGGCTTCGTCGAGATCAATCTGGAAAAAGCCAATAGCGGCGCGCCCGCCTATAAGGATGTCGTCAAGCTGAACAAGCAGGTCAACGTGCCGCTGCCGTTCAACATCTGGAGCAGCGGCACCGCGGTGAAGGCCGTCGCGCTGGTCGACGGCGTGGTCGATCCGTCTTCCGAGATCCAGTTGACGCCGGGCACGGCGCAAAGCGGCACCGTCTTCGCGAACGTGGCGACGCCCGGCGTGAAGAAGATGCAGGTGCGCGCAATCGACGCGAACGGCGCTTCCAGCGACAGCACGCCGTTATCGGTGACCGTGTTCGACACCGTCTCCGAACTCGCGGACGATCTGCCGAACAACGCAAGCAAGCATTTCAAGCCGTATGCGAACAAATCGGGTTCGGTGGTCGGCAGCTACTTCGCAACGTGGTCGATCTACGAGCGCAAGTTCAATGTGGACAACGTACCGGTCGAGAACCTCACGCACCTGCTCTACGGCTTCGTGCCGATCTGCGGCGGCGCGAACGTGAACGCGTCGCTCGCGCAGGACATGCCGGACTCGTTCAGAACGCTGCAGTCAAGCTGCGCCGGTCTGCCCGATTTCAGCGTCGCGATCCACGACATCTACGGCGAAATGGCGAAGTCGCTGCCGGGTCAGGGCATGAACTCCAAGCTCAAGGGCGTGCTCGGCCAGATGATGGCCGCGAAGAAGCGCAACCCGGACCTGAAAATCCTGCCGTCGATTGGCGGCTGGACGCTTTCGGACCCGTTCTTCCAGATGCACGATGCGGCCAGGCGCAAGGTGTTCGTCGATTCCGTCGAGCAGTTGCTGCGCACGTGGAAGTTCTTCGACGGCGTCGACATCGACTGGGAATTCCCGGGCGGCAAAGGCGCGAATCCGAACATCGGCGATCCGGTGAAGGACGGCGCGCTGTACGTCACGCTGATGAAGGAACTGCGCCAGATGCTCGACGGGCTCTCGCAGGAAACCGGCAAGGCGTACCAGCTGACGTCCGCCATCGGCGCGGGCAAGGACAAGATCGATGTGGTGAACTACAAGGACGCCACGAAGTACATGGACTACATCTTCGACATGACGTACGACTACCACGGTGCGTTCAGTCTGACGACGCTGGGTCATCTGGCCTCGCTGCACGCACCGGCCTGGAAGCCGGACACCGCCTATACGACCGAAAACTCGATCAAGGCGCTGATCGCGCAGGGCGTCGATCCGAAGAAGCTCGTGGTCGGCGCGGCAGCCTATGGCCGCGGCTGGACCGGCGTGTCGGGCTACACCGACGGCAATCCGTTCACCGGCACGGCGAAGGGGCCGCACGCCGGCCAGTGGGAAAAGGGCGTCATCGACTACAAGGAACTGAAGGCGAAGATGATCGGTGCGCACGGCGCTGGCATCAACGGCTATGAGTACCACTACGACCAGGCTGCGGAAGGCCCGTACGTGTTCAACAAGAGCACGGGCGATCTGCTCACGTTCGACGATGCGCGCTCTGTGCGCGCGAAGGGCGACTACGTGCGCGCGCAACAACTCGGCGGCCTGTTCTCCTGGGAAATCGACGCCGACGACGGCGACATCCTGAACGCGATGCATGTAGGCCTCGGCCACGATGAAGGCGGCAGCGGTCCGGTCAACCATCCGCCGGTCGCCGACGCCGGTCAGAACATGACGGTGAACGGCGCGCAGACCGTCACGCTCGACGCATCGAAGTCGCGCGATCCGGACGGCGACAAGCTGAGCTACAAGTGGGAGCAGTTGCAAGGCGCACCGCTCGCGATTGCCGACGCGACCAGCGTGAAGGCGAGCGTCGCGATCCCGGCCGTCGAGCAGGATACGAACTTCGTGTTCCAGGTCACGGTGACCGATCCGGCCGGACTTTCGTCGAGCGCGCGCGTCACGGTGACGGCAAAGGCCGAAGCGACGACCGCACCGCCGGCTGAGAACCGGCCGCCCGTCGCGCATCTGAGCGGCCCGGCAACGGCCGATGCGGGCCAGACGGTCACGCTGTCCGCCGCGAAGTCGAGCGACCCGGACGGCGACAAGCTCACGTTCGCCTGGACGGTGCCGAGCGGTATTGAAGCGCAGAAGAACGGCGCAACACTGACGTTCACGGCGCCGAAGCTCAGCGCCGACAAGACGTTCACGTTCGAGATGAAGGTCAGCGACGGAAAGCTGTCGGCGACGGCGAAGCATTCGGTGGTCGTAAAGGCCGCACAGACCGGCGGCGGTGAAAGCGGCGGTGAAAGCGGTGGTAACGGTGGCGGTGAAAGCGGCGGTAACGGCGGCAACGGCGAACATCCGCAGTACAAGCCGGGCACGCAGTACAAAGGTGGCGACATCGTGACGAACGGCGGCAAGCTGTATCAGTGCAAGCCGTTCCCGTTCAGTGGCTGGTGCTCTGCCGCGCCGGGCGCGTACGAACCGGGCAAGGGCTTCGCGTGGTCCGACGCGTGGACGCTCATCGGCGAAAGCGGCGGTTCGGGTAACGGTTCCGGCAACGGCTCGGGCAACGGTGAAAGCGGTGGCTCGGGCAACGGCAACGGCTCGGGCAGCGGCGAAAGCGGCGGCGCTCACCCGTCGTACAAGGAAGGCACGAAGTACGGGCCGGGCGACATCGTCTCCAACCACGGCAAGCTCTACCGCTGCAAGCCCGCGCCGTTCGGCGGCTGGTGCTCGCTGGCTGCGTGGGCCTACGAACCCGGCAAGGGCACCGCATGGGATCAGGCGTGGGAGGTCTATCAAGGTCGATAACCCCGGCTGAAAAATGACGTGCGCCGCGTGCCGGAATATCGGCCGCGGCGCAGGCGGCAGGCATCGAAGGATGCGCACGCCGTTTTTCGTCCCGCCCCGCGAACGCAAGCTCGCGGGGTTGTCTCGCTGGACGCGCTATTCGGCCAGCGCGTCCGCTTCGACCCTCGGCAGATGAATGGTGAAGCTGCTGCCGCGGCCCGGCGTCGACGCGACGTCGATCCGGCCGCCGTGCCGCGTGACGACTGCCTGCACGAGCGGCAGCCCGAGGCCGACGCCGAGCGTGGGATCGTCGCTCGCACCGGCTGCCTGGAAAAACGGCTCGAACAAATGCGGCAGCGCGTCGGCGGCAATGCCGATGCCGCGATCCTCGACGCGCATCACCACATCGACATCCTGCGTCTCGACGTGGACATCGACCGTCGTTCCGGCCGGCGAGTACTTGACCGCGTTGTCGAGCAGATTGATGAGCGCACGCAACAGCATGTCGCGGTTGCCGAGCACGAACGCTTCGTCGCCACGCACGTGCGGCCCCTCGACGTCGATCTTCTTCGCCGCCGCGCCATGCCAGACCTGATCGACGGCCTCGGCCGCGAGATCCGCGGCGGCCAGCGGCACATAGGTACGGGCGTCGAGATGCTCGGCGCGCGACAGTTGCGTGAACTCCTGCGCGACGCGCAGGCTGTAATCGACGAGCCGCTGCAGGTTCGCGAGAAAATCCGCGTCCGTGCGGCGCCCGCTCGCCCCGTGTTCGTTGAGCAGCAGCAGCATCGTCGCAAGCGGATTGCGCAGATCGTGCGCCATGTGCCGCAGCGTCATCCGGTCCCGCTCCGCCGCCGCCTTGATCTCGTGCACGTCGACAAAGCAGATCATGCTGCCCGCGTCCGCGAGATCGGTGCCGTCGCCGAACGGCGTCACCATCATCATCTGCGTGCGCCCGTTCAGCGTCAGCTCGGCCGTGCGGATTTCGCGCGACGCCTTTGCAGCGGCGATTTCCTTGCGTGCGAGCGAGAGGATTGCGCGATGCGCCTCGTCCTGATCGTCGCCCGCGAGCAGATCGAGCAGTTCGCGCCCCTGCTCGTTGCTCAGCACGAGCTTCGTGCCCTGCTCGACGAACACCGGATACGGCAGCGACTGAATCAGTTCGACATACGCGGTGCGGGATTCGCGAATGCGGCGCATCAGGTCGCCGATCTCGTCGGTGGACCGCGAATCGTCCGGAACCGGCGGCAGCACGCCGCCCGCCGTGCCGGCACGCAGCACGTCCAGCTCGCGCTGCAGCGCGCTGTGCGCATTGTTCGCGCGCCGCCAGCCATACACCGCATAGACGAATATGCAGATCGCCAGCGCCGGTCCGACCGGCATCCAGTGCCGGCTCACCTGCGGCAGCACGGACAGCGCCGCGATGACGAAGGCCGCCCATCCGAATGCGAAGAGGTTCAGGCGGCGGCGCGGCGTGAGCACGCAGATCGCGATCAGGCCGAGCGCGATGCCCACGCCGATCGCCATCTGCGCGAGCGGCGGCACGCGCAGGTCGATGCGGCCGTGAAGCAGCGCGTTGGTGGCGATTGCGTCGATCTGCACGCGGGCCAGCGGCGCGCTCGCGGCGGACAGCCGGTATGGACCGCCCGCAAGATCGGTCGCCGTGTCGCCGACGAAAACGATCCGCCCCGCCAGCGCACTGTCCGGCACGCGCCCTTCGAGCACATCGATATAGGAATACTGATCGAGGTTGAAATGCGTCGGCAGCGCGAGCGCCAATGCGCCGGGCACGATCTGCCCCATCGACGACACCTGCGCCTGGATAAAGCGGCGAATATCGTGAAGCGGCGCTGTGTCGCCCGCGACGCGCAGCGCCTGCAGCACCACGTGCGGCTCCTCCTCACCCGTCGCACGCACCTTGAGATACGGCACGATGCCCTGCACCGTATGGCCCGCACCGAGGAGCAGATTGCGCTGGCCAATCGCGGCAGCCGCCGCGGCCAGCGCGGGCGACGGCGGCAGCACCACCTCCGCGTGGCCGACCTGCGCGCTCGACTGCGCGCTCAGCACGACACGGCCGTGCCGGGCGATTGCGGGCGCGAGCAGTGCGTCGTCCGGTTGCGGCGTCACCATCGCGAAATCGAGACACACGGCCGCCGCGCCATGCAGGCGTTCGAGCAGCCGCACATCCGTCGCCCGCGAATAGGCGGCGACCGGCCCGAGCGCCGCGACCGTGCGCGCATCGATCACGACGGTCGCAACCCGGCTACGGCTGACCGGCCGCGCCCGCGGCGCAACGAGTCCCCAGTGAAGCCGGTCGAGCGGCGCGAACAGCACCTCGCCGGCCGGCGTATAGGCATACGCGGCCGCGGCGAGCAAACCGATCGCGACGCCCCAACTGGAAAAGCCCGCGCCGACGATCTGATCGAGCACGCGCGCGAATCCTCTACGCATGTACGTTTTTCCTCTGTCTTATTCGGACATCCGCATTCGATGCAATCGATCCGCACAGCTGATCCGCACAACTGCACCGCTTGATCGTCGTGATGACGGCATGGCCTGCTCCGGATGGGAATCACGGCAAGAACAATGCATCGGGGTGCAACGTGCAGCGGGCCGGATGATGTCCGGCGAATGCGCAACAGGAGCCGAACGATCCCGAACGGGAATCGCGGCTAGAACAATGAATCGGGATGCAATATGCGGCGGACCGGACGATACCCCGGCGGATGCGGGAGCCGGTCCGAACGATCCTGGATCGGGCGGGATCGGGCTGGATCGGGATCGGGAGACTCGGCGATGGTATCCAATCGCTACTGGAAAAAGCGCCTCAAAGCCTGTTTTTAGTTCTTGTCCTGGCTATATCGTCAACTCATTAGGACGAGTCCTGGGCTTCGTCGTGGATTTTGTTCTGGATTTTGGCGCGTGCTGATGGAACGAGAACACCCTGGCCCGCGCAAATAAAAACACCCCGGCGGGCGAACCCGTCGGGGTGTTCGAGCAACATCTCGTGCACGGCGCGCCGCAACGGGCGCGCCGTTCGAAGCATGTGCTTAGCGCTGTGCGATCGGCTTGGCTTCGCGCGGCGCGTTGCCGATGAACAGCTGACGCGGACGGCCGATCTTTTGCTCGGGGTCGGCGATCATTTCGTTCCACTGCGCAATCCAGCCCACCGTACGCGCCATCGCGAAGATGCAGGTGAACATCGAGGTCGGGATGCCCAGCGCGCGCTGAACGATGCCCGAGTAGAAGTCGACGTTCGGGTACAGCTTGCGCGACACGAAGTATTCGTCTTCGAGAGCGATCTTTTCGAGCGCCATCGCGAGCTTGAACAGCGGATCGTCGTGCAGGCCCAGTTCTTCGAGCACTTCGTGGCACGTTTCGCGCATCAGCTTCGCGCGCGGATCGTAGTTCTTGTACACGCGGTGACCGAAGCCCATCAGCTTCACGCCCGAGTTCTTGTCCTTGACCTTCTTGATGAACTCGGGGATGTTGTCGACCGAGCCGATCTCTTCGAGCATCGTCAGCGCGGCTTCGTTCGCACCACCGTGCGCCGGGCCCCACAGACATGCGATACCGGCGGCGATACACGCGAACGGGTTCGCGCCCGACGAACCGGCCAGACGCACCGTCGAGGTCGACGCGTTCTGCTCGTGGTCGGCGTGCAGGATCAGGATGCGGTCGAGCGCGCGCACGAGCACGTCGTTGACCTTGTACTCCGAGCACGGGTTCGAGAACATCATGCGCATGAAGTTCGCGCTGTACGACAGGTCGTTGCGCGGATACACGAACGGCTGGCCGATGCTGTACTTGTACGCCATCGCGACGAGCGTCGGCAGCTTCGCGATCATGCGGATTGCCGAAACTTCGCGGTGACGCGGGTTGGTGATGTCGAGCGAGTCGTGGTAGAACGCGGACAGCGCGCCGACTGCGGCGACGAGTATCGCCATCGGGTGCGCGTCGCGGCGGAAGCCGCGGAAGAAGAACTGCATCTGCTCGTGAACCATCGTGTGGCCCGTGACGGTCTTCACGAACTCGGCCTTCTGCGCCTGGTTCGGCAGTTCGCCCTTCAGGAGCAGGTAGCAGGACTCGAGGAAGTCCGCGTTTTGCGCGAGGTTGTCGATCGGGTAGCCGCGATACAGCAGTTCGCCCTTGTCCCCGTCGATGTACGTGATCGCAGAATTGCACGCTGCCGTCGACATAAAGCCCGGGTCATACGTGAATTTACCGGTCTGACCGTACAGTTTGCGGATATCGATCACATCCGGGCCCATCGTGCCCTTGTAGATCGGCATTTCGACGCTCGGCGAATTGTCGCTGAACGACAGCGTGGCTTTTACATCAGACGGAGTCATAGCACATCCTCAATCGAAGATAAATTCGGGATTCGATAATTTGCACGTGGGGGCGGCGCATTCTGGCGCCACTACGGACGCCAGTGCGAAACCACTGCGAATCAGACGTTGCGAAGCAGGTCCAGCACGCGCTTCACGTCCGCATCGGCAAGATTGCCCTCAGGTTCCTTGCGTGCGAGAAGCAAGTCCATCAGGTCGTTATCGCTCAGCTCGAGCAGGCGGGTGAGTGCACCCACGTCTGCATCGCTGAGGTCTTGTTCATAGCGTTCAAAAAAGCGCTCGAAAATCAGATCGTTTTCGAGCAAACCGCGCCGCGAGCGCCAGCGAAGGCGCGCGCGGCGAAGGGGATCGGATTGATGCGTTTCCATTTCCAGAATGCCGCGTCAAACCGCCCGGCGGGCCATCAGTTCCTTGATCTTGCCGATCGCCTTCGACGGGTTCAGGCCCTTCGGGCAGACGTCGACGCAGTTCATGATCGTATGGCAACGGAACAGACGGTACGGATCTTCAAGATTGTCCAGACGCTCACCGGTCGCCTCGTCGCGGCTGTCGGCGATGAAGCGGTAAGCCTGCAGAAGACCTGCGGGGCCCACGAACTTGTCCGGGTTCCACCAGAAACTCGGGCACGACGTCGAGCAGCTTGCGCACAGAATACACTCGTACAGACCGTCAAGTTCGTCGCGCTGTTCGGGCGACTGCAGACGTTCCTTCTCCGGCGGCGGCGTGTCGTTGATCAGGTACGGCTTGATCGAGTGGTACTGGTTGAAGAAGTGCGTCATGTCCACGAACAGGTCGCGAACCACGGGCAGGCCCGGCAGCGGGCGCAGCACGATCTTCTCCGGCAGGTCGTTCAGGTTCGTCAGGCACGCGAGGCCGTTCTTGCCGTTGATGTTCATCGCGTCCGAGCCGCACACGCCTTCACGGCACGAACGGCGGTACGACAGCGTCTCGTCGACTTCCTTCAGCTTGACAAGGGCGTCCAGCAGCATGCGCTCGTGCGTGATTTCCAGCTCGTACGTCTGCATGCGCGGCGCCGCGTCCTTGTCCGGATCGTAGCGGTAGACTTCAAAAATTCGTTTGGCCATTTCCGATTCCTTTTGACTGGCTTTGGCTTAGAACGTACGCGCCTTCGGCGGCACAGACTCGACGGTCAGCGGTTGCATATGAACCGGCTTGTATTCGAGCCGGTTGTCGCCGCTGAACCAAAGCGTGTGACGCAGCCAGTTTTCGTCGTCGCGGAGTTCGTGGTCGCTCAGTGCGTGCGCGCCGCGGCTTTCCTTGCGTGCGTCCGCCGACACCATCGTCGCGTTGGCCACTTCCATCATGTTGGCCACTTCGAGCGCTTCGACGCGCGCGGTGTTGAACACCTTCGACTTGTCCTTCAGATGGATGTGCTTGACGCGCTCGGACACCTTCCTGATTTCCTGCACGCCTTCCGCCAGCAGCTTCGACGTGCGGAACACGCCGGCGTGCTTCTGCATCGTGCCGCGGATTTCGTTCGCCACGCTTTGCGCGTACTCGCCCGAAGTCGAGCTGTCGAGCGCTGCAAGACGCGAGAGCGAGAAATCGGCTGCATCGGCCGGCAGCGGCTTGTGCTCGCGGATTTCCTTCACGTGCTTGACGATGTGGTTGCCGGCCGCGCGGCCGAACACGACGAGGTCGAGCAGCGAGTTCGTGCCGAGGCGGTTCGCGCCGTGCACCGAGACGCACGAGCATTCGCCGACCGCGTAGAAGCCGTTGACCGGATCTTCGTGGCCCTTCTTCGTGCCCACGACCTGGCCGTGGATGTTGGTCGGAATGCCGCCCATCTGGTAGTGGATGGTCGGAACGACCGGGATCGGTTCCTTGATGCAGTCCACGTTCGCAAACTTCAGCGCGATTTCGCGGATCGACGGCAGACGCTTCATGATCGTCTCGGCGCCGATGTGCGACAGGTCGAGCAGCACGTGATCCTTGTGCGCGCCCACGCCGCGGCCTTCCTTGATTTCCTGGTCCATCGAACGGGACACGAAGTCACGCGGCGCCAGATCCTTCAGCGTCGGTGCGTAGCGCTCCATGAAGCGCTCGCCGTTCGAGTTGCGCAGAATGCCGCCTTCGCCGCGCACGCCTTCGGTAATCAGCACGCCCGCGCCGGCCACGCCGGTCGGGTGGAACTGCCAGAACTCCATGTCCTGCAGCGGGATGCCCGAACGGGCCGCCATGCCGAGGCCGTCGCCGGTATTGATGAACGCGTTCGTCGATGCCGCGAAGATCCGGCCTGCGCCGCCCGTGGCGAACAGCGTGGTCTTGCCTTCGAGGATGTAGACGTCGCCGGTTTCCATTTCCAGCGCGGTCACGCCGAGCACGTCGCCTTCCGCGTCGCGGATCAGGTCGAGCGCCATCCATTCGACGAAGAACTGCGTCTTCGCCGCGACGTTCTGCTGGTACAGCGTGTGCAGCAGCGCGTGGCCGGTACGGTCAGCCGCGGCGCACGCGCGCTGGACCGGCTTCTCGCCGTAGTTGGCCGTGTGGCCGCCGAACGGGCGCTGGTAGATCGTGCCGTCGGCGTTGCGGTCGAACGGCATGCCGAAGTGCTCCAGCTCGTACACGGCGTTGCCCGCTTCGCGGCACATGAACTCGATCGCATCCTGGTCGCCGAGCCAGTCGGAACCCTTGATCGTGTCGTAGAAGTGGAAGTGCCAGTTGTCTTCGCTCATGTTGCCGAGCGAAGCGCCGATGCCGCCTTGTGCAGCAACGGTGTGCGAACGCGTCGGGAACACCTTCGAGAGCACGCAGACCGACAGGCCCGCGCGGGCGAGTTGCAACGACGCGCGCATCCCCGAGCCGCCGGCGCCGACGATGACCACGTCGAACTTGCGACGCGGCAGAGAATTTTTGATTGCAGCCATTCTTTACACTCTCCAGAGAATCTGCGCGGCGTAGCCGAGGCCCGCGACCAGCCAGACGATCGACAGCACGTACAGCGCGACGCGCAGGCCGACGTGGTGGACGTAGTCCATCCAGATGTCACGGATGCCGACCCACGCGTGATAGACCAGCGCGAGCAGCGTGACGAACGTCGCGAGCTTCATCCACTGCGTGGCGAAAATCGACGCCCAGCCGTCATACGAAAAATCCTGCGCGCCGAAGAACCAGGCAAGCAGAATGACCGTGTACACGGCCATGATTACCGCGGTGGCGCGTTGCGCCATCCAGTCGCGCAGGCCGTAGTGAGCGCCCACGACAAGGCGCTTCGGACCAATTCCGTTTTTGGCAGACATGTTTTAGAACGCTCCGAAGAGTTTCGCCGCGAAGGCGATCGTGAGAATCGAGGAGACGGTCACGACGACGAGAGAAGTCGATTTGCCCTGCTGCTTGCCAGTCAGTTCATGGTTGAAGTCCATGCACAGATGGCGTACGCCGGCGCAGAAGTGAAACAGGAAGGCCCAGCCGAGCACGAGCACGACGAGCTTGATGATGATGCTGGAGAGGAAACCTTTGAATACCTCGAAGCTGAGTTCCGAGGTGAGACTTTGGTCGAACAGATACAAGAGGAAGGGCAGGAAGATAAACATCAACGCGCCACTGACACGGTGGCCGATGGATACGCGACCCGCGAGCGGCAGGCGGTACGCGAACAATATCTGCCCAAGCCCGATGTTCCGGATCACCGGCCTCGGTTTTTTTGCGGCTTCTGCCATGCTAGACCCCCAACTATGTAAAAACACCAATATGCAACTTGCAAATTTTAACGCTTTTTCATTTCGCGCTGCAGCGAAACCCGTGCTAACAGTGTATTGCTTGCGCGCGCATTAAATGCGCTGGGCGGAAGCCGCCCGTTTCAACTCAAATCGTTCTGATAGTAGTACCCGGTTGTGACATACCACCCGCGACGCACCTCAACCGGCCGATCTCCATAGGTATAGGACACGCGCTCGACAGAAAGCAATGGAAAACCGGACGGAACGTTGAGCAAGTCGGCTACCGCGGGCTCGGCGGCCACGGCGCGGATCTTTTCGGTCGCGCGGATCATGCGCGTGCCGAACTCCGCCTCGAACATGGCGTAAAGCGGGCCTTTGTACTCGACAAGACGCTCCGTCGTGAGGCCCCGGAACACCATGCCCGGCAGCCAGATTTCGTCGAGCACGGTGCTCTCGCCGTCGAACTGCAGAAGACGGCGGATCAGCACGACCGGATCGGCGGGCTTCAGATCGAGCTGGCGAGCGATCTCGGCCGTCGCGCGCAGGCGCCGGCAGTCGAGCAGCTTGCTGATGTGAGGATGTTCCGCGCCGTCATCGGCCAGCAACCGGAGGAAGCGAAACTGGGCGCGGTCCTCGTTGTGGGTGCCGACGAACGTGCCCTTGCCCTGGCGGCGCACCAGCAGATTGTCGGCTGCGAGTTCGTCGATCGCCTTGCGCACCGTTCCCTGGCTCACCTTATAGCGGCCTGCCAGTTCGATTTCGCTGGGGATGATCTCGCCGGGCTTCCATTCGCCGGCTTCGAGGCTCTGCGTGATGAGCCCTTTGATCTGCTGATAGAGGGGACTGAACGTGGGCGACGGCGATGCAGCCGGCGTAGCGGACGCGGACGCGCCCACGCCGCTCTCGGGAGCGGGGGTTGTCGCGTTGCTGTCCGGGTTCGCACTCATGGCGCGCATTTCAACATAAAGCGGTCCCTGGCGTCCAGCGATTTCCCTGCAAAATAGATATATCTTATATAAGACATAAGATGCTGTTGACTTTGCCCTATGCCACTCCTAAACTCCCGATCGAGCAAGGGTTTGCGGGCGATTCACGGGATTTTCCGGCGGGATCTGCCAGCCGCATTTACCTGGTCGCGCCAGGCGCTGCAGGCCGCCTTCGCATCATGCTGTTCCCTCACCGCAGTCGAGGTTCCGATCCGCCCCGCCAGCATCTCTCGCGCCGCGCCTTCGTGGACCCGCCAAAGCGAGCTGTTGCAGGAATCGGCACACTTGATGAGGCCAGCGCCAGGTTCCGGGCGCGCCCGTCCATCCTCGCTTTGTCGCACAGGTTACCGGCACGACGGCCCTGCCGCGGCGCGCCGCCCGGCCGCAGAAGCCGCGAGACGCCAGCCCGGCAGTCAGTCTGCCAGTTTCACGAACGCTTTGCGTAACACGCATATAAACTAGCGTTTTACGTTGGCGTATAACGCATCTTCCTGGAGATTTTCAATGGCTAAGCCCGCAAAGCGCGTTGCCGTCACCGGCGCCGCAGGTCAGATCGGTTACTCCCTGCTGTTCCGCATCGCGAACGGCGACCTGCTCGGCAAGGATCAGCCCGTCATCCTGCAACTGCTCGACCTGCCCCAGGCGCAAGCCGCCGTCAAGGGCGTCGTGATGGAACTGGAAGACTGCGCATTCCCGCTGCTCGCGGGCGTCGTGGTCTCCGACGACCCCAAGGTTGCATTCAAGGACGCCGACGTCGCCCTGCTCGTGGGCGCCCGTCCGCGCTCGAAGGGCATGGAGCGTAAGGACCTGCTCTCGGCCAACGCCGAAATCTTCACGGTTCAGGGCAAGGCGCTGAACGACGTCGCCAGCCGCGACGTGAAGGTGCTGGTCGTCGGCAACCCGGCCAACACGAATGCTTACATCGCCATGAAGTCGGCTCCGGATTTGCCGAAGAAGAACTTCACGGCCATGCTGCGCCTCGACCACAACCGCGCGCTGTCGCAACTGGCCGCCAAGTCGGGCAAGCCGGTCGCATCGATCGAGAAGCTCGCCGTGTGGGGCAACCACTCGCCGACGATGTACCCCGACTTCCGTTTCGCCACCGTCGAAGGCCAGTCGCTGACCAAGCTGATCAACGACGACGAATGGAACCGCAACACGTTCATCCCGACCGTCGGCAAGCGCGGCGCAGCGATCATCGAAGCGCGCGGCCTGTCGTCGGCGGCGTCGGCTGCTAACGCCGCCATCGACCACGTCCGCGACTGGGTCCTCGGCACGAACGGCAAGTGGGTCACGATGGGCATCCCGTCGGACGGCTCGTACGGCATCCCCGAAGACATCGTCTACGGCGTGCCGGTGACCTGCGAAAACGGCGAATACAAGCGCATCGAAGGCCTCGAAATCGACGCATTCTCGCGCGAAAAGATGGACGGCACGCTCAACGAGCTGCTCGAAGAGCGCGACGGCGTTTCGCACCTGCTCGGCTAAGCCCGGCGCAGGCAAACCGGGACTCGGTTGTTCCAACGGGTTCCGGTTTTTTGTGCGCGCGCACGGCGGGACATCCCGCCTCGCGCCGCACCTGATCCGGACGCGCCTTGCCGCTCACGCAGGGCTCCTGTTCAGTGCTCGCACCCGGCAGGGCGCATCCGGATCAGGCTTCACCTCCCCACTCGACACCCGACGCCGACGATGCGCGCCCTGACTCCCGCCGAAGTGCTCTTTGACGGCGAAGCGCCGCCCACGCTCCTGCCAGCATGCGATCACTACGCCGGCAGCGAAAAGCTGATGCTCAAATCGCTCGCGCTCCAGCAGCAGCTCGGGCCGGTGTTCGACATCACGCTCGATTGCGAGGACGGCGCCCAGGTCGGCCACGAGGCCGCGCATGCCGAACTCGTCGCCTCGCTGATCGGCAGCGAGCACGACCGCTTCGGGCGCGTCGGGGTCCGCATCCACGACTTCCATCACCCGCATTGGCGCGACGACGTGCGCCTGATCCTGCGCGCCGCAAAACGCGCGCCGGCCTATATCACGCTGCCGAAAATCCGCGCCGCAGGCGACGCCGCCGAAATGATCGCCTTCATCGAGGCGACGCGCGTGGAGCTGGGCATCGCCAGGCCGATCCCGGCGCAGCTGCTGGTCGAAACGCACGGCGCGCTCGCGCGCGTATTCGATCTCGCGGCGCTGCGCGGGGTCGAGGCGCTCAGCTTCGGCCTCATGGACTTCGTTTCGGCTCACGACGGCGCGATTCCCGATTCGGCGATGCGCTCGCCCGGACAGTTCAATCACCCGCTCGTGCGCCGCGCGAAGCTCGAGATCGCCGCAGCCTGCCACACCTTCGGCAAGGTGCCCTCGCACAACGTGAGCACCGAAGTGCGCGACATGAGCGTGGTCGCCGCCGACGCAGCCCGCGCACGCAATGAATTTGGCTACACGCGCATGTGGAGCATTCACCCGGCGCAGGTAGCCACTATCGTGACTGCATTCGCGCCCCGCGACGAGGAAGTGACGCGCGCAGCCGAAATCCTGCTGGCCGCCCAGGCCGCGCAGTGGGGCCCGACGCGCCACGGCGACACGCTGCACGATCGCGCGAGCTACCGCTACTACTGGTCCGTGCTGCGCCGCGCGCGCGCAACAGGCCGCAGCGTGCCCGCCGGGTGTGCGCCGCTCTTCGCACCGGGCGAGTGGCAGCAGGGAGCCGCGACGTGAATCGCATGAGCACCTCGGCAATGCGCGCAGAATCGCGCAGAATTGCGCGTGGCAGATCGGACAACGCATGGCCAACGAGGAGATCCGGCACGGCGCAACGCGCAACGAACGCGTGTCACCGATAATTACAAGCCAGAATCCGTAAATAGGTGAAAATAGTGTCCGCTGCGCGCTTTCGGGGCGCGCGTAGTGCTAGATGGCGGCCGCAAACACGGCCGCGCACTGATCAACCGACTTAGATATATAAAGGTTTGACTCCATGAAGAAACTGCTTATCGCCGCCGTTGTTGGCGCACTGTCCTCGACGATGATGCTGGCCGCGACCGACGCCGCCGCCCAACCCGCGTCGACCGCCGCCACGAAGACTGCCGCGACGCCGAAGAAGCCGGCCCCGAAGCACCGCATCATCAAGCGCAAGAAGAGCGCGGCCAGGGAAGCCAAGGTCGATCCGATCCTGGCCGGCTCGGAGCACTGGTCCTGCGCCGAAGGCATGGAATTCGACATGAAGGGCGACATGGCGCGTGACCAGGTTGTCACCGTCCACTGGGCGAACAAGAACTACGCCCTGCCGCGCCAGGTCACCACGACCGGTGCTGACCGCTTCCACGACTCCGCTACGGGCCTCGATCTCGTCGTGATCCCGACGAAGGCCATGCTGTTCTCGGACCACGACAGCTCGCGTCTCGCCGACGAGTGCAAGACCGTTGCAATGCAGCAAGGCGCCATGGCGCCGACCCAGGCCGCCGCGCTGAACCCGGCGAACCGCGCTCCGGCGGCCGCCAGCGCCACGAGCGGTCAGTAAGCGCCGCACCTTCGCCTCACGGAGCGTCTCGATGTCCGCATCGATCGCCAATGTCCGGCCCGAGCCGGATCAGGTCCTCGTCGATATCGTCGACTATGTCCTGGGCTATTCCGTCGACAGCGCCCTCGCGCTGGCCACGGCGCGTCATTGCCTGATCGACACGCTCGGCTGCGGACTCGAGGCGCTCGCCTACCCGGCCTGCACCAAGCTGCTGGGACCGGTCGTGCCTGGCACGATCGTCCCGCACGGCGCAAAAGTGCCGGGCACCTCATTCCAGCTCGATCCGGTTCAGGCCGCGTTCAGCATCGGCGCGATGATCCGCTGGCTCGACTTCAACGACACCTGGCTCGCCGCCGAGTGGGGCCACCCGTCCGACAACCTGGGCGGCATTCTCGCGACCGCCGACTGGCTCTCGCGCACCGCCGTGGCGGCGGGCAAAGCGCCGCTCGCCATGAAGGACGTGCTCGTCGGCATGGTGAAGGCGCACGAGATCCAGGGCTGCCTCGCGCTGGAGAACTCGTTCAACAAGGCCGGACTCGACCACGTGCTGCTCGTGAAGCTCGCCTCGACTGCGGTGGTCGGCCAGCTCATCGGCCTCACGCGCGACGAGCTGATCAACGCAGTCTCGCTCGCGATGGTGGACGGCCAGTCGCTGCGCACCTACCGGCACGCGCCCAACACCGGCTCGCGCAAATCGTGGGCCGCAGGCGACGCGACCTCGCGTGCCGTGCGTCTCGCGCTGATCGCGAAGACCGGCGAGATGGGCTATCCAACGGCGCTCACGGCGAAGACCTGGGGCTTCTACGACGTCTCGTTCAAAGGCCAGCCGTTCAGGTTTCAGCGTCCATACGGCACGTACGTGATGGAAAACGTGCTGTTCAAGATTTCGTTTCCCGCCGAATTCCACGCGCAGACCGCCGCCGAAGCCGCGATGAAGCTGCACGGCGTGCTCGCGCAACAAGGCAGGACAACCGCGGACATCTCGCGGATCACGATTCGCACGCACGAAGCGGCGATCCGCATCATCGACAAGACCGGCCCGCTCGCGAACCCCGCCGATCGCGACCACTGCATTCAGTACATGGTCGCCGTTCCGCTCCTGTTCGGGCGCCTCACGGCGGCCGACTACGAAGACGACATCGCGTGCGACCCGCGCATCGACGCGTTGCGCGCGAAGACGGTCTGCGTCGAAGACCCGCAGTTCACGAAGGATTACCACGACCCCGGCAAGCGCTCGATCGCCAACGCGCTGACCGTCGAACTGAACGACGGCACGACGCTCGACGAAGTCGTGGTGGAGTACCCGATCGGTCACCGGCGGCGCCGCGACGAAGGCATCCCGCTCCTGATCGAGAAGTTCCGGACCAACCTCGCGCGCCGCTTCCCCGCGAAGCAGCAGCAGGCGATTCTCGATGTCTCGCTCGATCCGGCGCGGCTCGATGCCATGCCGGTGAACGAATACGTCGACTTGTATGTGATCTGAGCAGTCAAGCAACTATCAGGTAAAACCTCAGGCTACAGCAGCAAACGTGTAATCAAGCGTTATTTCCGCGATTAAACGAAGGAAAACACCATGGCTCACAACCTCCACAAAACGCTGAAGGAATTCGACAGCGGTTCCGGCAAAGGCAAGTTCTACTCGCTGCCGCAACTCGGCAAGCAGCTGGGCGTGAAGATCGATCGCCTGCCGGTCTCGATTCGTGTCGTGCTCGAATCTGTGCTGCGTAACTACGACGGCAAGAAGATCGCGGAAGAGCACATCGAGCAGCTGGCCAACTGGAAACCCACGGCGGCCCGCGTCGATGAAATCCCGTTTGTCGTATCGCGCGTCGTGCTGCAGGATTTCACGGGCGTGCCGCTGCTCGCCGACATCGCCGCGATGCGCGGCGTCGCGCGGCAGGTCGGCAAGAACCCGAAGGTCATCGAACCGCTCGTGCCGGTCGATCTCGTCGTCGACCACTCGGTCCAGATCGACTACTTCCGCCAGAAGGACGCGCTCGACCTCAACATGAAGCTGGAATTCGAGCGCAACAACGAGCGCTACCAGTTCATGAAGTGGGGCATGCAGGCATTCGACACGTTCAAGGTCGTGCCGCCGGGCATCGGCATCGTGCACCAGGTCAACCTGGAATACCTCGCGCGCGGCGTGCACAAGAAGACCGAAGGCGATGACACCGTCTACTACCCGGACACGCTCGTCGGCACCGACAGCCACACGACGATGATCAACGGTATCGGCGTGGTGGGCTGGGGCGTGGGCGGCATCGAAGCGGAAGCGGGCATGCTCGGCCAGCCGGTGTACTTCCTCACGCCGGACGTCGTCGGCGTCGAGCTGAAGGGCAAGCTGCGCGAGGGCTGCACGGCGACCGACCTCGTGCTGACCCTCACCGAAATGCTGCGCAAGGAGAAGGTTGTCGGCAAGTTCGTCGAATACTTCGGCGAAGGCACGGCTTCGCTGTCGCTGCCGGACCGCGCGACGATCGGCAACATGGCGCCGGAGTACGGCGCGACGATGGGCTTCTTCCCCGTCGACGAAAAGACGATCGAATACTTCCGCGGCACGGGCCGCACGCAGGCGGAAATCTCGGCCTTCGAAAACTACTTCAAGGCGCAGGAACTCTTCGGCATTCCGAAGGCCGGCGCGATCGACTACACGAAGACGCTCACGCTCGACCTTGCGACGGTCACGCCGTCGCTGGCCGGCCCGAAGCGCCCGCAGGACCGCATCGAGATCGGCAACGTGAAGTCGACCTTCACCGACCTGTTCTCGAAACCGGTCGCGGAAAACGGCTTTGCCAAGAAGGCCGCCGACCTCAAGGCCGAGTACACGACCTCCGACGACGTCAAGCTGCACAACGGCGACGTGCTGATCGCCGCGATCACGTCGTGCACGAACACGTCGAACCCGAGCGTCCTGCTGGCTGCCGGCCTGCTCGCGAAGAAGGCGGTGGAAGCGGGCCTCACGGTCGCGCCGCACATCAAGACCTCGCTTGCCCCGGGGTCGCGCATCGTCACCGAATACCTGACGAAGACGGGCCTGCTGCCGTACCTCTCGAAGCTCGGCTTCGAACTCGCGGCTTACGGCTGCACGACCTGTATCGGCAACGCGGGCGACCTGACGCCGGGACTGAACGACGCCATCACGAAGCACGATGTCGTCGCGGCAGCGGTGCTCTCGGGCAACCGCAACTTCGAAGCGCGCATCCACCCGAACATCCGCGCAAACTTCCTCGCCTCGCCGCCGCTGGTCGTCGCTTACGCAATCGCGGGCAACATCACGCGCGACCTGATGACCGAACCGGTCGGCCAGGGCAAGAACGGCCGCGACATCTACCTCGGGGACATCTGGCCGACCAGCGACGAAATCAACGCGCTGCTCAAGTTCGCGCTCGACGCCGACGCCTTCCAGAAGAACTACAGCCAGCTCACGAAGAAGGGCGACCTGTGGAGCAAGATCGAAGGCGAAGAAGGCCAGGTCTACGACTGGCCGAAGTCGACCTACATCGCCGAGCCGCCGTTCTTCGGCAAGGAATTCTCGATGACGCCGTCGTCGGCGGTGGCCGAGGTCAAGGGCGCACGCGCGCTCGGCATCTTCGGCGACTCGGTCACGACCGACCACATCAGCCCGGCCGGCTCGATCAAGGAAGACTCGCCCGCAGGCAAGTGGCTCAAGGCCAACGGCGTGCAGAAGTCCGACTTCAACAGCTACGGCTCGCGCCGCGGCAACCACGACGTGATGATGCGCGGCACCTTCGCGAACGTGCGGATCAAGAACCTGATGATTCCGGCGAAAGCGGACGGCACGCGCGTTGAAGGCGGCCTGACGATCCATCAGCCGAGCGGCGAACAGATGTCGATTTACGACGCCGCGATGAAGTACATCGACGCCGACACGCCGACCATGGTGTTCGCAGGCGAGGAGTACGGCACGGGTTCGTCGCGCGACTGGGCAGCGAAGGGCACGCAGTTGCTGGGCGTGAAGGCCGTGGTTGCGCGCAGCTTCGAGCGTATCCACCGCTCGAACCTCGTCGGCATGGGCGTTCTGCCGCTGCAGTTCAAGGGTTCGGACAGCGTGCAGTCGCTCGGCCTGACCGGCGAAGAAACGTTCGATGTCGAAGGTCTGACCGACGACTTCAAACCGCAACAGGATCTGACGCTCGTGATCCACCACAAGGATGGCAAGAAGCAACGCATCCAGGTGCTGCTGCGCATCGACACGCCGATCGAAGTCGACTACTACAAGCACGGCGGCATTCTGCCGTTCGTGCTGCGCTCGCTGCTGGCAGCGTAAGCTTGCAGGTACCGCATCCGGCAACGGATGCGGTTACATTTGGGAGCCCGACGGGAGTCGGGCTTTTTTTTTGGCTGCTATTTACGGCTTTTTTCGCGCCGCTATTCGATAAGCTTATTAAGCGTGGCGAACTCGATGAGCGCCGCCAGCGACGACACGCCGAGCTTGTCGAGCGCGCGCGTCTTGTAGGTGCTGACTGTCTTATCGGAGAGCCCGAGACGCTCGGCAATACTCTTGTTGCTCACGCCGCGCGCCAGATATTGCAGCACCTGCACCTCGCGCGGCGAAAGCCCGTTGAGCGAGGCATCGCGCGCAGTGCCGCAACAGCCTGCCGGAAAGCAGTCGTAGCCGATCAGCACCGCCTTGACGATGCTGCACAGTTCCTCCACGCCCCGGCTCTTGCTGACATAGCCGCTCGCACCGGCAATGCGCGTGTGATTCGCCATCACCAGTTCCGGCTTGGCCGACAGCACGAGAATGCGCGAGTCCGGCTGCGAGGCGCGAATGGTGCGAATCAGGGAAAGGCCATCGAGCTTCGGCAACTCGAGATCGAGAATCGTCAGATCCGGCTTCAGCGTCTGCACGATTCGCAGCCCTTCTTCGCCGTCGCCACATTCGCCGACAAGTTCGTATTCCGCGTTCAGCACGTTGACGAGCGTCTTGAGCACGATAGGTTGGTCGTCGATCACGACGATGCGCTTCATTTTCTGGTCCATGTTTCTCAGGATCTGAACTCGAAAGCCTTTCGGCACGAACCCCAAAGCCTGAAGGACGCAGCGATACTTTTGTATCGGATAAGTCTGAAACGAATACGGAAGCATTGATCAGGGTTAACCCTTGATACCACCCTGAACAGCATCCGGCGCAGGGACTTTGAATTTAACTAATGCGTGAATTAGACTACACGCATGCTCAAACCTCCCGCTGCCCCTGCCAGGCCGCACGCGTCACAGCCAGAGAGCGCGCAGCCCCGGCCGCGCGGGCGACGCCGCGCCACTGCCGATCTCGACGTGCGCGAACGGCTGCTCGCCTGCGCCACCCAGCTCTTTGCCGAGCGCGGCATCGCCGCCACCACAATGGCGCAAATCGCCGCCGCAGCGGGCGTCACATCGGCGATGGTCCACTACTACTTCACCAACCGCGAAAAGCTGCTCGATGCCGTCGTCGACGAGCGCATCGCGCGTTCGATCGCCTTCGTCTGGTCGAGCGTCGAGAGCGGCGACGAACGCGATGCGCACGCGCTCGTGGAGGACCTCGTCGCGCGCATGTTCGACGTGACCGCGCGCATGCCGTGGCTGCCGCCGCTGTGGCTGCGCGAGATCGTCAACGAAGGCGGCCTGCTGCGCGAGCGCATGCTCAAGGTCCTGCCCGTCGATCAGTTGCAGCGCTTCGCTTCGCGCATCGGCGCGGCACAGCGCGACGGCGCGATCAATCCCGCGCTCGAAGCACCGTTGCTTTTCATGTCGATTCTCGCGCTCATCATGCTGCCGCTCGCCACCGCCAAAACCTGGCAGAGCACGCGCGGCCTGCCGAAAATCGAGCGCGACGTCTTGCACCGGCACGTCAGCGCGCTGCTCTCGGCGGCGCTGCAGGTCCCGCCCGGCAACGCCATGACGCCGCCGGCGCATCATGCTCCGGGGAGCGCAACATGAAGCGTGCATGGCCCGCACTCGCCCTGTGCGCCGCAGGCGCCCTCGCGGGCTGCGCGCGGCACCAGGCACCCGCCTGGCAGGGCTATGTCGAAGGCGAATACGTGTATCTGTCGTCGTCGCAATCGGGTGCCTTGACGGAACTCGACGTGCAGCGCGGCCAGAACGTTGCAGCCGCCGCGCCCGTCTTTGCACTCGAATCCGGCAACGAAACCGCAGCACGCGACGCGGCGCGCCATCAGCTTGCCGCCGCCGAATCGCAGCTTGCCGATCTGCAGACCGGCAAGCGTCCGCCCGAGGTGCGCGTCACCGAGGCGCAACTCGCGCAGGCCGTCGCGAATGCGCGCAAGGCTGCGTTGCAGCTCACGCGCGACGAAGCGCAATTCACCGCAGGCGGCATCCCGAAGGGACAACTCGACGATTCGCGCGCCAACGCCGCCGCAACCGCCGCACAGGTCCGCGAACTGCAAAACCAGGTAACGGTCTCCAGGCTCCCTGGCCGCACGGCGCAGCTCGCCGCACAGGCGGCGCAGGTCGAAGCATCCCGTGCCGCGCTCGCGCAGGCTCAGTGGAAGCTCGATCAGAAGCACGTGGCCGCGCCAGGCGCGGGGCTTGTCCGCGATACGCTCTTTCGCGTCGGCGAATGGGTGCAGGCGGGCAACCCCGTCGTGCAACTGCTGCCGCCGCAGAACGTGAAGGTCCGCTTCTTCGTGCCGGAATCCGTGGTCGGCGCGCTCGCGACGGGCCGGCACGTCACCATTCACTGCGACGGCTGCAGCGCCGAGATCCCCGCGACGATCACGTGGATCTCGAATGCCGCCGAATACACGCCGCCCGTCATCTACAGCAACGAGAGCCGTGCGAAGCTCGTCTTCATGATCGAAGCGCATCCGTCGCGCGACGACGCCATGAAGCTCCATCCGGGCCAGCCCGTCGCGGTGCAGCTGCAATGAGCACGACCGATCTTCGCGACGACGGCCGCGCCATCGGGCACGACTATGCGATCGACGTCCAGAAGCTGAACAAGCGCTTCGGCGACAAGCACGTCGTCAACGACGTCTCGCTGCGTGTCGCGCACGGCGAAATCTTCGGCTTTCTCGGTCCGAACGGCAGCGGCAAGACCACGTCGATCCGGATGATGTGCGGCCTGCTCACGCCCGACTCCGGCTCGGGCACCTGCCTCGGCTACGACATCCGGCGCGACAGCGAGCAGATCAAGCGGAATGTCGGCTACATGACGCAGCGCTTCTCGTACTGGGAAGACCTGACGATCCGCGAGAATCTCGACTTCGTCGCGCGCATCTACGAGATGCCCAACCGTCGCGAAACCGTTGACCGCGCACTCGAATCGCTCGGGCTCGCAAGCCGCGCGAGCCAGCTCACCGGCGCGCTCTCGGGCGGCTGGAAACAGCGTCTCGCGCTCGCGGCGTGCATGCTGCACGAGCCGAAACTGCTGCTGCTCGACGAACCCACCGCGGGCGTCGATCCCAACGCACGCCGCGATTTCTGGGAGGAGCTCCACCGGCTCGCCGCGCGCGGCATTTCGGTGCTCGTCAGCACGCACTACATGGACGAAGCCGAGCGTTGTCACAAGCTTGCGTACATCGCCTACGGCAAGCTGCTCGCGCAAGGCACCGCCGCCGACATCATCGCTTCGCAGGATCTCCAGACGTGGGCGATTCACGGCGAGCAGCTCACGGCGCTCTCGACGCAGTTGCGCGCGATGCCCGGCGTCGATCAGACCGTGGTGTTCGGCTCGGTGCTGCACGCGAGCGGACGCGATCACGCAGCGCTCGCCGCCGCCGTCGAACGCGTTTCGGCGGGCGGATCGCTGCGCACCGAACGCATCGGCACCGGCCTCGAAGACGTCTTCATCTATCTGATGAGCCACGTCGCGGACAACTACGGAGCCGCGTCGTGAAGCGGCCCGGCGGATTCTCGATGGGGTTCTCGCTGGCGCGATGGTGGAGCATCGTGCTCAAGGAATTCCTGCAACTGAAGCGCGACCGCATCACCTTCGCGATGATCATCGGCCTGCCGATCATTCAGCTCACGCTGTTCGGCTACGCGATCAATACCGATCCGAAGCACATGCCCACCGCGGTCGTGATCGGCGACGACAGCGTGTTCTCGCGCAGCTTCATCGCGGGAATGAAGAATTCGGCCTATTTCGACGTGATCGAAACGCTGCCCGACGAAGCCGCCGCGCGTCACGCACTCGCGCGCGGCAAGGTGCAGTTCGTGCTGAGCATTCCCGTCGATTTTTCGCGGCGGCTGCTGCGCGGCGAAAAACCGTCGCTGCTCGTCGAAGCCGACGCGACCGATCCCACCGCCATCACGACCGCCATCGCGGCGCTGCCGGGGCTCGTCGCGCCCGTGGCCGCGAAGGATCTCACGGGGCCGCTCGCGCATCTGAACGGCGCGCCCGCCGCATTCGACGTGCAGATCCACCGTCTCTACAACCCCGAAGGCATCACGCAGTACAACGTCGTGCCCGGCCTCATGGGCGTGATTCTCACGATCACGATGGTGATGATGACCGGCCTCGCAATCACGCGCGAACGCGAGCGCGGCACGATGGAGAACCTGCTCTCGACGCCGGTGCGGCCATTCGAAGTCATGACCGGCAAGATCGTGCCGTATGTCGCGATCGGCCTCGTGCAGGCGACGATCATCGTGCTCGCCTCGCGCTTCGTATTTCATGTGCCGTTCGCGGGCAGCCTTCTCGCGCTCTACGTCTCGGCGCTGCTTTTTATCGCCGCGAATCTCACGGTCGGCATCACGCTTTCGTCGCTCGCACAAAACCAGTTGCAGGCAATGCAGCTCACCGTGTTCTATTTCCTGCCGAACGTGCTGCTGTCCGGCTTCATGTTCCCGTTCGCGGGCATGCCGCGCTGGGCGCAGTACCTCGGCAACCTGCTGCCGCTCACGTACTTCAACCGGCTCGTGCGCGGCATCCTGCTCAAAGGCAACGGCTGGAGCGACCTGTGGCCCTCGGTGTGGCCGCTCGTCGTGTTCATGACGATCGTCATGACGATCGCCGTGCGCTTCTACCGGCGCACGCTCGACTAGGAGGCTCGCGACGATGAAACGCTTCGCGCTCTCCACCGCCACACTCGCGCTGATGCTCGCGGGCTGCGCCGTCGGCCCCGATTTCCACACGCCCGCGCCACCCGTGACGGCCTCCTTCACGCGCAACGCAACGCCCGCTGCGACCGCAGCACCCAGCGGCACGGGTGGCGGCGCGCAGCACTTCGTCGCCGCCTCGACTGCACCGCGCGCGTGGTGGACGCAGTTCGGCAGCCCGGCGCTAGATCAGCTCGTCGATGCCGCGCTCGCAGCCAGTCCGACGCTCGATTCCGCGCGCGCCAAACTCGTTCAGGCGCGCGAAAACTACAACGCGCAGGCGGGCGCCACGCTGTTCCCGTCCATCGACGCCAGGCTTTCGGGCGCGCGCCAGAAAGTCGATCCCGCCTCGTTCGGCATCAGCTCCGTGCCGAATCCGCCGCCGTTCACGCTCTATGACGCGTCGGTCAGCGTGTCGTATGTGTTCGACGTCTTCGGCGCCAATCGCCGCGCACTCGAAGCGACGCTCGCCCAGGTCGATTACACGGCCTACGAACTCGAAGCAGCGCGTCTTTCGGTGGCGGGCAACGTGGTGTCGGCGGCAGTCCGGCGCGCCTCGCTGCGTCGTCAGATCGAACTCACGCATCAATTGATCGATGCCCAGTCGCGTCAGTTGTCGATCATGGAAAAGCGGCTCGCCGCAGGCGGTGTCGCCGATGTCGACGTGCGCAGCCAGCGCACGTTGCTCGCGCAGACGCGCGCCTCGCTGCCGCCGCTTGCGACGCAGCTTGCCCAGACCGATCATCAACTGGCGATCCTGTTGGGCGTCGAGCCGTCGAGCACGCAGTACGCTGCACAACTCGATGCACTGTCGCTCGATACGTTGAAGCTGCCCGACACCGTTGCGCTCACGCTGCCTTCGACGCTCGCCCGCGAACGGCCCGATATTCGCGCCGCCGAAGCGTTGCTGCATCAGGCAAGTGCAAACGTAGGCGTCGCGACGGCGAATCTGTATCCGCAGATCTCGCTCTCCGCAGGCGCGGGCACGGAGCGCACGCGTGTCGCCGATCTCCTCGATGGGCTCAATGTCTGGAATATCGGACTCGGGATCACGCAGCCGCTTTTTCGCGGCGGCGAATTGCACGCGAAAAAGCGCGGCTCGGAGGCTGCGTTGAACGCTGCGTTCGCAGACTATCGGCAAACCGTGCTGCAGGCGCTGCAACAGGTCGCCGATACGTTGCGTGCGCTAGAAAACGATGCGCTCGAACTGCAGTCGCGCAACGACGCTGCGCGCGAAGCGCAGGCGAACGCGACGACGGCTTACGCGCGCTATGCGGCGGGTGGGGTTAGCGAGTTCAATCTGATCGATGCGCAGCGCACGGCGCTTCAGACCTCGCTCGACAGGACGCGTGCGCAAGCCGACCGGCTCGCCGATACGGCCGCGCTCTATCAGGCTTTGGGAGGCGCCGCGCTGCCGGAGAAAACCGCGCAGTGACCTTGTCGTGATCTTACTGTGAGCTTCATCGCCACACATAAAGACCATCCATGATGTCGTGTAACGTAACCGAGCGTCGCAAGCTCGACGGTGCGTCGGAGTCCACGTATTGAACGTCCTCCACGCAGGTGCACGGCAATGCGCCGCGTTTCTGATCGGGTCGGAAAACGGCATTCAGAACGCGCTTACGGCAAGTTTCATGATGAAGGCTATCGACGCGCAACGGCGTGTCAACCTGATGCCAGCCTACATTCTCTGCATCCAGATTTCGGTATTTTTCTGCCTCCTGAGCGCCGGCATGATCGGTACGGCGCACTTGAGCATTGCACTCCTGACTGCTGGAATCGCAACGGTGATCGTCGGCGCAAGCGGCTTCGGGTTGGAACGCCAACAATCGACCACACATCGTTATAAAAGGAACTTGACGATGGAGGGTATAGGCCGCTTACTGCGGCGACGCGGTGGCTTCGGATACACGATGCGCCATACCGTGACACACTCCAATTCAGCAGGATACCTATGTTATTAAGGAGTAAATCCGTCAGAAACCCATGATCCATGGCAGACAGAGCTCTCGACTAGAGATCTCCATCTTGACGATTCCTTTCATCGTTATTTCATTTTGCTTACATCTTCGCTTCACATACCAAGCCGAAAATTCTCACTATTGAAGCAGGACTCTTCTTCTTTAGATGCGTACTGGAATCGTCCCACTCACATTGAGATTACTCCGATGGCCGATGTGGTAACGTTCCCGTCCGTTTATTCGCATTACAGATCATCAATGCAACTTCCACGTGAGGCGTGAATACCGATTTTTCATGATCGTAGATGGCTACCGCGATTGATCAGGAGAAGCCCTTGGTGTGACGGTGACTGAGAACGGCAATTGCAGGCTAATAGTATAGATACCGCGCTCGCTGAGGCAGTGCATGCGCACGCTCGCGGCAATCCCTCGCCGATCAAGTCAACATAACCCGCGGGAAACGCGCGATATTGACAGACCGTGCCATGTAAGCGGCGCGATTCAGTCGCAGCCAAACAACACCGCTCACGGCATTGTTTGGCTGGCTCATCTTTGAATCATAGTCATCCAAAATATTTTTACGGAGCAGATTGAAGGTGGATCGAGTTTCGACACCACAACTCCCCCATTAATATATTTTTTACAATAAAAGTTGGCGCGCTTTACTGTCGGAGTCCTGACGTTATCTTTGCAAGATGAGAAATATCAGTGCCCCAGCGCCGAGGCCTTCGCATCGACAAACAACCATTTTTAGTGATTTTACTATTGGGATCATGATATGAATACCGCATCTTTATCCTTGCTTGATTCTCATGTCCGTCCGACGGCTCGGGGCCTTGCGCCAGTGTCCATCTACGATCCAACAATTCGCCGACTAATCACCAGCCTCAAGTCGGAACTGGCTCGCAAGAACCCGATAATGATTCGTTTGCATGCAGCAGCACGCTACCCCATTAAGGGTGATCGTGCCTACCGCAACGATCTAGAAGGGCACGCAGTGCTCCTTGTTGGCTATGACGACGAGCGGCGAAGTTTCGCGGTGATGGACCCGTGGAATAAGGAGTGGGGTGGCGATTTCGGAGGTTTTTATTGGCTTTCCTACAAGGATTTCGCCATGAATAACGTCAATACATCGAATGGCCAGGCCTCGGCTCTCACCCCCATCAACATTTCCGCTCGAGTCAAAACGCAATCCAATACGCGCGTGCTCAGCGTGGAAGTCGGCATGCACAATCCGAGAGCCATCGTGATGGATCGTGCGGTACAGCGGATGACCCACGTTACGCTATTGGCGCACATGGGCACGGAAATTCATACGCTTTCGGCTACCGGACGCTGGGCTGTTGGCGAATCGGCGAAATTCAACATCGTCATACCAGATTCTCTTTCCGGCGAAATCGAAACACGGCTTGATGTCAGTGCTCGGATTTCGGGGGAGCGGCCGTATCCCTATGAAGACAATATCGGCGTGACCGTCGTGCACAAACTTTCCTTTGGCGCCGCCAGAAATCGAAAGGCAGCCTGACTATGTCCAGTCCGCGTTTGGAAATGTCGTGGTGCCGAAATATCGATGGTCTTGTGCGTGTACCGATATTCGATCCAAAGGATGATAGTCGAGCATATGTCACTGTATATATAGAGAAGCGCCGTACCTATGAGGCTCATTGCTTCGATCCGCGGACTGGCGTAGAGATCTGGCGGACTACCGTCGACAATGGCGGATATGGCACTCCGGCGATCCGTGACGGCCAGTTGGTTCTGCTCACTGCGTTCAGCAATGTGACCGCACTGGATACTGGTACGGGGCGCGAACTTTGGACGGTGCAAACCAGCGCACGAATTCGCTCTGGCGTAGCTGTGTCTAGTAATGGTCTAGTCGTGCTATCGAGCGGAAACCAGGTGCTCGGCATTGATGCCGCTGGGCAGTTGGCCTTTTCGTACCCAGTTGACGAGTGTTTCCTATTCGGTAAAGTCGCTTTCCTTACAAGCGGTGACATGCTGACAATGGGGACGCGTACTGACGCGAAAGGACATTCGGAGATATTCCTGGCAGCGCTTGGCACCGACGGAAAGGTGCGCTGGCGCACGGCGTTAAGCCTCGGCAACGTCGCGAGTTCAGATACGTCCGGTATCGTTATAGACGGACAAATTGCCATCGCAGGTGCGGTCGATGGAATTTTCGCGGTGGACATCGACAGTGGGCGCATCATCTGGCGCGTGGATGTCGAAGGCGACGCACATCGTCACGCTTGCGTTTCGGACGGTAGCCGTGTCTTTTTCACAACTGCCGAAGGCTATGCGGGGGCTATCGATGTCCGCACGGGCCGAATGCTTTGGCAACGCATGCTTGCGCCGTATGGTGTCTGGTCGCCCCCCACCATACTGGGTGATCGGGTTGCATTCGAAGCCGATGGGCTGATGCATATCGTGCTTGCGCAAAGCGGCATGACCGTGCAGCAGCAAGCGGTTGGACAAACGCCCTACAGCACACTGGCGATCAAAGACAATCGCGCACTTCTCGGAGGTGGTGATCCGCCCTATTTCGGCCTTCTCTTTGGCTTTGTACTTGTTGAATCATCTACCTTGCCTACGCTGTCGTGCGACACCGTGCAGCAAGTGCAGACGTTCCGTGCATACGAGGATTTGAATGTCGCCGTCCGTATTTCGGGAGAAAAATCCGCAGAGCTTGCTAGCGTCACCGTCGACTTCTCTTGCCTCGGAGAAACTTCAAAGACCAGGCCCGAAATAGTCGACGGCGACACCTACATTTTCCGTGTAACTCCGGGTGCCGGATATCAGCATGGCTCCTACGCGCTTCCGATCATGGTCAACTTCCGCGACAGTACGACGTGGTACGGGACATCCTATCTAAAACTGGAAAGCGATGAACGTCTTCCCACGCGTACACTCATCACCGACATTGGAAATTTCGAACAGGAGCAACCATACTGGAGCGGTGCAGCCTGTATCGTGGCAGCCAAGAAGTTGTTCGGCGAAGAAGTCGATCAAGCTTCCGTCATGGGCATGATAGAAGCCATTCAAGCCAAAGCCGACGATTATTTCCCATTCGATATCTGGCGAATCATCGCCCGTCGTGCTATGACGACCAGTGCACATTCAGTCACTGGGCTACCGGAATTCCAAGGTGAATCCAGCACCGCACAGCAAGCGCCAGAGCGTTACCCCAGCGAAACGTAAGTGCATCCCTTGGTCCCCGAGCAAAGCCAGTCTACGCATCATCGATATCGAAGGCTAAGCGACTCGCACCCTCATAAGTTCAGCCGATCTGCCATGAAGTTTGAAAAATGGACGCACCAATTGATACTTGGAAAATTGGCTGATAGTCGGCTTATCATCCTTTTTTCGGCAAGCTATGCGCTCGGCTTTTCGATACCACTGATCCTACAAGGCCAGATCGATTCGATGCGAGTCGCCAGCATCACATCGTTCCTTTTGGCCACGATAACGGTATGCATCATTTGTGCTGCAGAGTTCCTGACCTCCATGCTGCGACAGAAAATACTCCTGCGTATTTCCGAGGAAGTCGACAGCGCGCTCTCGGTTTCGATTAGCGACCTGTTGTTCGGAATGCCATCGAGAGTCCGAAAATTAACAGGCGCAAGCCGGGTTGCACAAACGTTAGTTCGACCGGAAGCCATTCGCAGGTTTTTCGGTGGCGCGGCCCCGATGGTCATGTTTGATGCCGCAGCCTCACTGATTGCGGCTGCAGTAGTTGCGATCTACAGTCCGATTACTGCCGCGATGATCATCGTAACGATCATGATCATATTTTTCACCACCCGGCGTGGCTATAAGATGCGGCGCGTGGATGTACGAGCTCTAGCTGAAGTTGAAAAACGCCGGTTTTCCATGTTTTCTGAATATGCCCAAGCGGCCGACATTATCCGAATGTCAGACTGGATGCAGCATTTCAAGAGAAAGTTGACGGACAATCTGGAAAATTTGCATACGGTTCGCAGAGCGCATATCGAAACATCAGATTATGCTGATTACGGTGCCAAGTTGCTTATCAGAATGAGCACAGTTGTCATCGCCGTCTACGGCGCGTCCAGGATTAGCACTGGCGGGATGACATACGGCGAATTCTTTGCCGTCCAACTTTTCGCTATGCGAGCACTGGCGCCTATGACGATCATTACTTATTGGACGAACGAGCTTCAGGTCAGTCTCACACATCTGGAAGATCTAAATGCATTCCGGCCCGAGGGAGACAAGACTGCTTACCATCAACTCCCGATAGCCGAGATCAATCACATTGCGTGCACTAATTTAACCATATACCGGAAGCGCCGAATTTTCGAAGGAGTTTCGTTCGCCATCAGTAATCCGGGGCTGTACACGATCTTGGGCAGCAACGGTTGCGGGAAAACCACGTTGCTTGAAATCCTCAGCGGCCTCGAAACTGAATATGACGGAACGATTATGCTCAACTCGACACCGTTAAGCAGCATCGCGCCCGAAGATCTGTGGCGTACCGTTTCCTTAGCGACGCAAAAACCGTTCATTTTCAATTCGAGCATCCTTGAGAACATCGACCCGACAGCCGACGCGGACAAGTCCAGGATTCGGCATATCTTTGAGCAGCTCGGATTTGCATGGCTCGGCAAAACGATGGAATCGCGAGTGCTGGAGGAAGGCGGGGCAGGACTTTCCGGTGGTGAGCGCCGAGCCATCGCCTTGACACGTGCTCTCTACAAAGTGGCCAGCGTATACATTTTCGACGAGCCGACCAACGACCTATCGGAACCCTCAGTCGACAATCTGGTTCGCATGCTGACTGAACTCGCAAATGATCATATTGTTCTCCTCGCCACTCATGATCGAAGGATCATCAACGCGTCGATGGTCGCCGTGCCGAGGGACGGTTGGCAAAGGGACCGCAGCAGGCCGATATCAATGATCGGAGAAAGCAAACTCCACCATCCCCATTAACCTGGCTACCAGGCGGCGACGCGCCAGATGCGCTGGAGTCACCACCGATCTCATCTCTCCCCTCTGGACGATCATGACCAGCAACCAATCCACCGACCACGCCGCACTGGAATACCTTCTCGAATTGATCGAGACGCTATTCAAACACGAAAGCAAACCCGACATCCGCACAATCAAAGGCCCGAGACACGAGGTATTCAAGATTGAGTGCGAAGGCCGCGCTTATATCTTCAAGATCCTCGGAGAAAGCGACCGGTTTCAACAGCGTGAAATTCTGGCGAGGGAGCTTTTGCCTGCGGACTTTCCTGCGCCACGGATACTGCATTCGGGCGTGACCGAAGACAATCGGTACTGGATCATAATGGAATCCATTGGCGCGCAGGACATGCGTCGCTGGCTTCTGGGTTTGAATCGAGACATCGGGGATTCGCACCCCGCCATTAGTGAAATCTTTTACGAATGCGGGAAGCTTCTCGCACGCATTCACTGTATTCAGTTTGGCGAACAGGAGGGCTTGCCACGCAGCTTGTATTGCGACGAGATTTATAGCCTCGGCTACGGAACACAGGCGTTCGGCGACAATCTGCTTGCGGCCGTCGGTCAGGCGATTGATCTGCTCGGCGAGGGGGCGAAAACGCCCATTTTGACGGCGTTGCGTTCAAGTGTGCAGCAATGCTTGCCGTACACGAATATGGAATCGTTTTGTCACGGCGATTACAAGGCAAAAAATGTGCAGTTGATCGAAGCCGGTAAAGTCGCCGGCATTATTGATTGGGAGTGCATCCATGTCGGATCGCCCCTGACCGACGTGGCCCAGTTCCTGCAGCATGCACACCAGTATGAGGACATGGAGCGTTTCGCCGACGGGTACAGCGAAGTGATCCCCTCCCGTGGCAGTCTTGTCGGCGCTGCATTTTCCTACCGGATGGCGGAGGTCGTGCTCGGTCTGAAACGCCCGCAGCCTCCATTCGACGAATTTGAATTGCGCATCAATCGGGCATACATCAAGGGTTGCGCCGATATCGTCGAATCGAAACGCGTAGACACCATGATGGAGATTGGGAACGAGTTGCTTCGGTACGGGATCGAATCATGAAATCCGGTCTCCCGATGATCGAGCATCAATTCATTCCCGGCGCCATTCTCGCAGGTGGCCGCGGTACACGCATGGGAGGCAACAAACCTCTGCAACGACTGGCCGGGCGCCGGCTTATCGATCACGTGATCGACAGGGTGAAGCCGCAAGTCAGCGAACTGGCATTAAGCATCGCTCAAGATTGTGCATGGGCAACAACGTTTGAACTCCCGGTCGTGCAAGACGCGTTTCCCGGGCAGCCCGGGCCGTTGGCGGGCATCTATTCCGTCATGGCGTGGGTCGCGGAACGACAGCCGCATGCCAAAGCGCTGTTCGTCACGACAGCCGACTCCCCGTTCATTCCACGGTCGCTCATCAGCATCCTGCTTCATGCCCATGAGGCAAACGGGTCAATGGTTTTCACGAAATACGGGAATCTTCAGTTTCCCGCGATCGGAATTTGGCCGCTGTCCTGCATGGAAGCGCTGCGACGCTGGCTAATAGCGGAATTAACGGGGCTCGCCCCAAAGCCATTCCTGAGTGGAAAAACGTGGACGGTCGTCGACTTTTCCGGCACCCGCCACGACCCGCTTGCCAATCTGAACACGCGGGAGGATCTGGCACGTGCAGAAGTGCTGCTGCCAACAATCACGGAAGACTATAAGTTTAGTATTGGCGTGCACCCTCCCCCAGGCGGCCAGATCCCTTGAAGTCGCTATTGAGGCACGGAGACTCAAGACTTGTTTCCGGCGGAGACACCCGCAGGAGTGCGCCCATGCTGGGCGCACAATGAAAACGGCACCCGCAGGCGCCGTTCCTCCATCAAGCCTTCACCGCCCGCGCGGCGCTTCTGCCGCGCAACCATTCGAGCGAAAGCAGCAGACACGTCGAGAACACGATGAGAATCGTTGCGAGCGCAGCGATGGTCGGGCTGATGTTCTCGCGAATGCCCGTGAACATCTGGCGCGGCAGCGTCGTCTGATCCGCGCCCGCCAGGAACAGCGTGACGACCACTTCGTCGAACGACGTCGCGAACGCGAATAGCGCACCCGACATCACGCCCGGCGCGATCACGGGCAGCGTGATGCGGAAGAACGTCGTCAACGGGTTCGCGCCGAGCGAGAGACTCGCGCGCACGAGGTTGTAGTTGAAGCCCTGCAGCGTCGCCGACACGGTGGTCACGACGAACGGCACGCCGAGCGCCGCGTGCGCGAGGATCAGGCCCGTGTACGTGTTGGCGAGACCGAGCGGCGCAAAGAACAGATACATGCCGACGCCGACCACGACGACCGGCACGATCATCGGCGAAATGAGGATCGCCATGAGCAGCGCCTTGCCGCGGAAATCGGCCTTCGTGATGCCGATGGCGGCGAGCGTGCCGAGCACCGTCGCGATGATCGTGGCCGACGGTCCGACGATGAAGCTGTTCTTCGCGGCCATGCGCCACTCGTCGGACATCACGAGATTCTGGTACCAGCGCAGCGACCAGCCCGGAATCGGATAGACGAGGAAGGTGCTCGACGAGAACGACAGCGGCACGATGGCGAGCACCGGCAGCACGAGATACAGCAGCGTGAGCACGCACAGGCCGCGCATCACGAAGTACCACACGCGCTCGATACCGGAGGTGTGCGGCGCAAAAAGGGGTTTGGCGAATTTCATCGCTTGCGTCTCCGTGATGGCGTCAGCCGAGGCTCAGTTGCGAGCGCGTGAAGCGCCCATAGACGAAGTACAGCACCGTCGTCGCCGTGAGCAGCAGTGCGCCGAGCGCGCACGCCATACCCCAGTTGATCGACACGTTTGTGAAGTACGCCACGTAATAGCTCACCATCTGGTCGCCGGGGCCGCCGAGCAGCGCAGGCGTGATGTAGTAGCCGATCGAGAGGATGAACACGAGCAGCGCACCCGCGCCCACGCCCGGATAGGTCTGCGGCACATACACGCGCCAGAACGCTGCAAACGGATGGCTGCCGAGCGAGACGGCCGCGCGCTGATAGGTCGGCGGAATCGACTTCATCACGCTGTAGAGCGGCAGCACCATGAACGGCAGCAGGATGTGCGTCATCGAGATATAGACGCCCACGCGGTTGAACAGCAGCGGGAGCGGATGTGAAATGAGTCCTCCGCTCATCAGTAGCTTGTTGACGAGGCCCTCGCCCTGGAGGATCACGATCCACGCGGCCACGCGCACGAGAATGGACGTCCAGAACGGAATCAGCACCATGATCATCACGAGATTCGCGCGGCGATCGGAGAGCGTCGAGATCCAGTAAGCGAGCGGGTAGCCGAGCACCAGCGCGAAGATCGTCACGAACACGCTGATGGTGAAGGTGCGGCCGAATACATCGAGGTAGATCTGGTGGTCGGCATCGGCGGGCTGGATGTTGCCGAACGCATCCTGACGATGATCGAGTGACGCGAGCAGATAGAACGGCGAATAGCGTCCGCTGTTCTTCGCGATGGCCTGCCAGTAGCTCACGTCGCCCCAGCGGTCGTCGAGTTCGACGATCTTCGCGCGCGTTTGCGCGGGCGTCAGCGTGAGCGGATGGCCGTCGTCGTCGGCGAGCGGCATGGCGCGCGCGGTCTTCGCCACGAGCGAGCGAAAGCCCGGAATTTCGACGTTCAGGCGCCGTGCCAGCGCGCCCATCGCCTCGCCGTCCTGGATGGCGGCGAGATCCTGCGTGAGCGCGACGTAGGCCGCATCGGGCGGCGTGCTCTTGCGGTCCCATTCGCGCAGCGCCGTGATCGTCTGCGGCAGCGCCGTGGCCACTTCGGGGTTCTGCACGGCGCGCGTCAGCAGTGCCGCGATGGGCACGACGAAAATCAGCAGCAGAAAAATCGCGAGCGGCGCGATCAGCATCAGCGCCACCGTGCGCTTCTTCGCCTGCGCCACGCGCAATTCGCGCTTGAGCCGGGCGGCCGGTTCGCCTGCGGTGTCGGCGGCGTTGGTCACGGTCGTCATCGTTGTCACAGCTTGTCTCCTGCGTTGACTGGCGTTAGCACTTCAGCGCTCACTCCGGTCCCACATCTTTTTTGTGTCGGCCGCAGCGGCTGCATCAACACCCGCTCCGGCCTCACCACCTGCTCGATACAGCAGGCCGCGCGCACCCTCCTGCACGTCAGGCGCGCGCAGCCACTCCTGCTTTCACACGCTTACTTCGCGGCCCACGATGCGAAGCGCTGCTCAAGCTCGTCGCCGTGGTCGGTCCAGAACGCGAGGTTCTGCTGGACCGCATTCCTGGCGTTGGCGGGCGAATTCGGCAGATCCGCGAGCGTCTTCGCGTCGAGGCCCTTGATCGCGCTCTGGTTCACCGGGCCGTACGCGATGTGCTGCGCGTACTGCGCTTGCGGCTGCGGCGAGATCGTGTACGCGATGTACTGCTCGGCCAGCGCCTTGTTCGGCGAGCCCTTCGGAATCGCCCAGTAGTCCAGGTCGTAGATGCTGCCGTTCCAGACCACCTTCAGGTTCTTGCCTTCGCGACGCGCGGCATCGATGCGGCCGTTGTAGACCGTCGACATCACGACGTCACCCGCGACCAGAAACTGCGGCGGCTGCGCGCCCGCTTCCCACCACTGGATGTACGGCTTCAGCTGGTCGAGCTTCTTGAACGCGCGGTCCTGGCCGGCCTTCGTCGCGAGCACCTTGTAGACGTCCTTCGGCGCAACGCCGTCGGCCATCAGCGCGAATTCGAGGTTGTACTCCGCGCCCTTGCGCATGCCGCGCTTGCCCGGGAATTTCTTCACGTCCCAGAAATCGGCCCAGCTCGTCGGCGCGGTCTTGAGCGTATCGGCGTTATAGGCCATCGCCGTCGACCACACGAAAATGCCCGCGCCGCAGGGTTGCTGCGCCGCCTTCATGATGTCGGCCTTGTTGCCGAGCTTCGACCAGTCGAGCTTCTCGTAGAGACCTTCGTCGCAGCCGCGCGCGATATCGCCGGTTTCGACTTCGACCACGTCCCAATTGACGTGCTTCGCCTCGACCATCGCCTTCACTTTGGCCTGCTCGCCGTTGTATTCGACGACCGTGACCTTGTTGCCGGTCTTGGTCTGGAACGACTCGTTGAACGCTGCTTTCTGCGCATCGCCGTTCGCGCCGCCGAAGTTCACGACGGTCAGTTCCGAGGCGTGTGCGACGCCGAATGACAGTGCGAGCGCAGCCGCGATCGCTGCAACGCGCGTGTTGCCGATCTTCCTCATGGTTTTGTCCCTTCTCCTTGGTGGTAGTCATGCCGGGCGTTCCGCCCGGTCTCCTCGACGTCTGCAAAACGGCCCGCGAGGGCCGCCCGCTCAGGCGAACACGCGCAGATGTTCCGGCGCGAATTCGAGCGCGACCGGCTGCCCGGGCGCGAACCCTGCAAGTGCCTCGGTGCCGAGCGGCACTTTTACGAAGCACTCGTCCTGTTGCGGCAGACCGCAGCGCATGCGCACGTGGTCGCCAAAATAGATCAGCCCGCGCGCCTCGCCCGCGATTGCGTTCAAGCCCGCGCGCACCGCGCCGTTCACGGCGAGCTTCATGCGCTCGGGGCGGATGCACGCAACGGCTCCGCTGCCCGCCTTCGCGCCCGCCACGTTGCGGCCCGTGAGGCGCGTGCCGTCGGCGAGATGGAGTTCGCAGAATTCGCCGTCGACAGCGGCGATGGTGCCGCGCAGGCGGTTGCTGTCGCCGATGAAGTTCGCGACGAACGCATTGCACGGCGATTCGTAGAGACTGTCGACGGTGTCGAGCTGCTGGACGATGCCCTTGTCGAACACCGCGACGCGGTCGGACATCGTGAGCGCCTCGCCCTGGTCGTGCGTGACGTAGACGAACGTGACGCCGAGCTTCTCGTGCAGCGACTTCAGTTCGTACTGCATATGTTCGCGCAGTTGCTTGTCGAGCGCGCCGAGCGGCTCGTCCATGAGCACGAGTTTCGGCTGGAACACGAGTGCGCGCGCAAGCGCGATGCGCTGCTGCTGGCCGCCCGAAAGCTGCGCCGGATAGCGCTTCGCGAAGCTTTCCATGCGGACCATCTTGAGCGCGTCGTTCACGCGCTGGGCGCGTTCGTTCGTGGGCACCTTGCGCACGCCGAGCGGATACGCGACGTTCTGCTCGACCGTCATGTGCGGGAAGAGCGCGTAGTTCTGGAACACCATGCCGATGTCGCGCTTGTGCGGCGGCACGTTGTTGAGCAGCTTGCCGTCGAGCCGGATCTCGCCGCCGGTGGGGAACTCGAAACCCGCGAGCATCATCAGGCAAGTGGTCTTGCCCGAGCCGGACGGTCCCAGCAGCGTCAGAAACTCGCCCTGATAGATGTCGAGGTCGAGTTGCTTGACCACCAGCGTTTCGCCGTCGTAGGTCTTGCGGACGCCACGAAAGCTGACGATCACGTCAGAATTCTTCATCGCACTGTCTCCTTACTTTTTCTGTCGCCGCGGGTTGAAACCTCTTTCGGGCCACCCCTGCTGATCCGGCGCGATTAAAAATGCTGCATGGCGCATTAACCAGATCTGACGTCCGGATTACTATAGACGCTCACGGCTCCACGTCATGGAGCCATTTCATTATTCCTGATGGAACCACTTGGGCATGGACATTTTGTCTGACTGGCTCTCGGCACAGCTCGACAAAGACAGCGCCGAACCGGCCTACCGCCAGCTCCTGCAACTGATGCAGCAGGCCATCCTGACCGGACGGCTCGCGCCGGGCACGAAGCTGCCCAGCTCGCGCACGCTCGCGCTCGACCTCGGCGTCGCGCGCAATACGGTGCTGCACGTCTACGACCAGTTGAGCGCGGAAGGCTATGTCATTTCGAGCACCGGCAGCGGCACCTATGTCGCCGACACGCGGCCCGATTCCGCCGCTGTGGGTCTGCGCCCGCCCGCCGGGGCGAACGCATCGGCCGAGGCCGGGTCCACGCCAGCGGGCGCGGCCTGCCCGCGCGGCGACATGTCGGTGCGCGGGCAACGGTTGATCGACGAAGCCGGCGTTTCGGCGAAGCAGTGGGGAGCCTTCATGCCGGGCGTGCCGGACGTGGCCGAATTTCCGTCGCGCACATGGAGCCGCCTGCAGTCGCGGCTGTGGCGCTCGGCCAGCCACGATCTGCTCACCTACGCGCCCGGCGGCGGCTACCGGCCGCTGCGGCGCGCGTTGTCGGACTATCTGCGGGTCGCGCGTTCGGTGCGCTGCTCGCCCGACCAGATCATCATCACGACCGGCATCCACCAGTCCATGGACCTCGCCGTGCGTCTGCTCGCCGACGTCGGCGACCGCGCGTGGGTGGAAGAGCCGTGCTACTGGGGCGCGCGCAGCGTGCTGCAGTCGTCGGGGCTCAAGCTCGCGCCGATTCCCATCGACGACGAAGGACTCAATCCGGGCGAAGCGGACCTGTGCGAGCCGCCGCGCATCGCGCTCGTCACGCCGTCACATCAATATCCGCTCGGCATGGTGATGAGTCTGGCGCGGCGGCGCATGCTGCTCGAATACGCGCGCCAGCACAAGGTGTGGATCATCGAGGACGATTACGACAGCGAATTCCGCTACGGCAGCCGCCCGATCGCGTCGCTGCAGGGCCTCGACAACGCGGACCGCGTCATCTACGTGGGCAGCCTCGGCAAGATGCTGTTTCCGGGCCTGCGCATCGGCTACATGGTCGTGCCCGAGCGGCTTGCGGCCACGTTTCGCACCGGCGTCGCCGAGCTGTACCGCGAAGGCCAGCTCATGCAGCAGGCCGTGCTCGCGGAATTCATCATGGACGGTTATCTGACCTCGCACGTGCGCCGGATGCGCACGCTCTATGGCGAGCGCCGCCAGTTGCTGATCGACGCCGTGACGCGCCATTTCGGCGATGCGCTGCCCGTGATGGGCGACGAAGCGGGGCTGCATTTCGTGCTGGGCCTGCCCGCGCACTGCGACGACCGCGCGGTCACGGCGGACGCCCTGAATAACGGGGTGATCGTGCGACCGCTCGCGTCGTATTACAGCCGCACGCAGGAACGCAAGGGCATCCTGACCGGCTACGCCTGCGTGCCGCACGAGCAGATCGCCCCGGCCTTCGCGACGCTCGCGCGCGTGATCGAGGAACACGCATTTACGCGCGCGCCGCGCGCGTTGCGGCGCACGGCGTAAAGCGTCTCTCGTCTTGCGCCGCCGCGCCCTTTATTTCAGCCCGAAATCGACGCGCGTGGTGGCGCCCTTGTCCTGAATGCCCTTTGCGTCAAGCTTCGGCGCGACGATGAACACGCGGCTCGGATCGACCTTGCCTTCGAGGTACTGCTGCACGGCCTGCGCGCGTTTTTGCGCAAGCTCGCGCAAGGCCGCCTCGTCCACCGGCGCATGCTCGGCGAGCGCCTGTTTCATGTCGGCGTCGGGCAGCGTCTTCGTGAAGCCGATCAGGTTGTGCGGCTTCTTGAAGTCCGCCGACTTATAGGCCTTGGTGAGGTACTTCTCGTATTCCTTGTCGTCGACCTTCACCTGCGATGTGTCCACGCTCTCGCCATTGCCCACCGTGTCCTTCACTTTCTGCAGGCGCACGAGGCGATCGACGTACCGGTCGCGCAGCGCGGGCGTATCGATCGCCGGATCGACGCGGCCGATCAGGTCGAGCTTGATCGACGGCTTGTCGTCCAATGCCTTCACGATCGTGTCGAGCTTCTTCGTGTCCGCGTCGCTGAGCGTGGCCGTGCCCGGCGCGAACTCGACGTAGCCGAGATCCTCGCCGCCGCCGCCGAACGCGTTCGCCAGCAGCGAGAACGGCGCCGTCACTGCCTTCTCGATCAGGTGCAGCACCGCCGTCCAGATCAGGCTGCCGAGGCTGAACTCGGGATTCGCGAGCGAGCCCGACACCGGAATGTTCACGTCGATCTCGCCGGCCCGGTTCTTGAGCAGCGAAATGGCGAAGCGCACCGGCAGCTTCGTGGCCGTGGTGTTGTCGACGTGATCGCCGAACGTGAGCTGGTCGATGAACAGGTGGTTGTTCGCCGTGAGCAGATCGTCCGCGAGCTGGTAGTGCAGATCGACGTTGAGCTTGCCCTTCGTGATCGGATAGCCCGCGTACTTCGCCGAGTACGGCGTGAGGTTCGTGAGTTCGATGTCATGCGCGCTCGCGGTGATGTCGAGCGACGGTTTCGCGATGAGCGGATTCACCGTGCCCTTGATCGTGATCGGGCCGTTCGGGACGAGCTTCGCAGAGACATCGACGGGCGCGGGCGTGGTCGATTGCGTGCCGATCGCGCCTATCCTGCCGCGGATCTGCACGAGGTCGGCGGTGTAGTTCGGTTTGATGAAGTTATCGGTGTAATTCATGCTGCCGTCTTGCAGCAGCAGCTCGCCGATATGCAGCCGCACCGGATTCTTCGGCGGCTCCGCCGCGGTGACCATGGCGGGCGCCGACGCTTGCGCAGGTGCGCCCGCAACGCTCGCCGCCTGCGGCGAGAGCGGCACCGGCTCGTGGCCGCCGTGCGCCGCCGCGCTCGTGTCGTGCGTGAGCGACTGCGCTTCGCCGGTCTGGTGCGCCACCACGTCCTTGAGGTTCAGCTTGCCCTGCGCATCCAGCAGCACGCGGCCGTAAAAGCCCGCGAACGTCACGCGGCTCGCATCGACGTCGGTGCCGTGCGTGTCGTCGAAGCTCGCCTTGAGATTCGAGAACGCGAGCGAGCGCCAGCCCGCAAACCGGCTCGACGTGGCCTTGTCGAGCATGCGCACATCGACGAGCGCCGCGTCGCCGCGATAGTTCGCCCGCATCCCCTTGCTCTGCTCGAACGCCAGTTGGCCCTTCATGTTCAGCAGCGCGCTCGCGATCACCGCATTCAACTGGCTGCTGAAGTACGGCTCGAACGCGGCGGCGTCGAGCCGGTTCGCGTCGATCTTGAGCGCCGCCTTCAGCGGCGTCGGGCTCACGTCGCCGTTGAGCGCGAGCGTGCCCTTGCGGTTCAGCGTCGCCTTGAGGGCGACCGGCAGCGCGTGGCCGAGGTCGTCGCTGATCTGCTGCACCTTCAGGTCGAGCGGCGTGATGGCGAGCTTCACCGGGCGCGGCGTGGTGCTGTCCGTGAAGTTGATCGTGCCGTTGTTCAGGTTCAGCGCGTCGATCTTGTAGTGCCAGGCCGGAGCTTCCGGCGCGGACTTCTGCGCCGCATGCGTCTGCGTGTGATTCGCTGCATGACTTGCCGCATGATGCGGCGCGGCTTCGTGCCCGCCCGCCAGTTGCATGAGATTGATGCTGCCGTCCTTGCGGCGCTCGGCGTTCACGACGAGGCCCGTCGCATCCACCGAAGTAATCTGCGCGGTATGCGCCGCGAGATCGACCTGATTCACCTTCACGACGCCCTGCCCGAGCGCGATGGCCGGCGTCTTCTCGCCGCGCGCCGCCACCTTGAGCGTTTCCAGGTTCAGCGTGCTGTCACCGACCACCACGGCGGCAGGCGACTTCGACCAGTCGGCGGTGATCGTCGTATTGAGTCCGAGCTTGCCGTCGAGGATCTGCGCGCCGCTCACGCTGTCGAGATACGGCTGCTTCGGTGCGAGTTGCACGCCCTGAATGTCGATCTTCGCGTCGGCGGTCTTCGCCGCCATGCCGAACGAGCCCGTGGCCTTCACGGTGCCGCCGCCGTTCTCGGACATGCCGAACGTATATTGCGCGGGCGTCTTCGCCGTGGTCGAGAAATTCGCGAGCGTGACGTCGACGTTCGAAAATATGTTGTCGACCGGATGTGATACCGCTTCGTCGTGCAGGTGCACCGTACCGCCGTTGATCGCGACCTGGCGAATCGAGAGATCGAGCGGGGCGGCCTGGGGTGCGGCCTTTGCTTCGGCGGGCGACGCTTTCGCTTCGGAAGCCGCTGGCGGCGCTGCAGCCGTTTTAGCCGCCGCGCCGCTGGCTGCATTCGGGCCGCCCGCCAGCTTTTCGACGCTCAGCGTGCCGTTCTTGTCGCGCGCGATCCAGACGTTGGGCGCGTCGAGACGAATCTCGTCGAAGTGGAAAACGTTGCTGAGCGGCACAAGCGACGCCGCCGCGACGTGCAGGCTATGCGCGCCGAAGAACGGCGCGTTGGCCGGATCGGCGGTATCGAGGTCGTCCAGATCGGCGGTGCCCGACACGCGCAGTTCCGGCTTGTCGCCCGCCATCACGAAGTTGAGTTTGAGATCGGTCGAGAGCTTGCCGCTTTTCACCTGCACCGGCAGCTTCGTCGGCGCGTAGGTGAGCAGGCGCGGCACGTCGAGCGAATCGAGCTTCAGCGCCACCTCCGACTCGCGCGACGCCGCGAACGGCTTGGTCTTGCCGTCGAGGGCGAGCGTGCTGTTGCCGTCGATGCGCGCGCGCAGGAGCGGCTCGACGAAGATATTGGTCTTCGACGGCAGCGTCGCAATGAACGGAATGCCGAGCGTGAAGCGGTCGATTACGTGCTTTTCGTTGAGCAGGCGGTCATCGAAGGTGACCTGGCCGTTTTCGATGCGGATGTTGGAAACCGAAAACGGCGTCGGCTTGCTGGCCGGCTGCGAGGGTTTCGAGAACTTCTCGATCAGGTCGGTGAAGTTGAAGCGCTGCGCGTCGAACCGCACGATATTGACGCGCGGGGAGTCGAGATGCACCTGGTCAACGATGGGCGCGGCACGGAAAATCGACGACCACGAGGGCTGGACGACGAGACGTTCGACATCGACAAAATTTCCGTTGCCGCCGCGCTCGCCGATATGGACGCGGTCGGCTTCGAGGCGCAGCGTGTACGGATTGAGCGCGATGCGGCCGATGCTGACCGGACGGTCGAGCTGCTTGCTCAACTGCTGGGCTGCGATGTGACGGATGAGCGGCGGTGCGGCGAAAAAGCCGAGCAGCCCGAACACAACGAGGAAAATCGACACGCCGGTCAGGATGTGCCGGGTGCGAGGTGCTCGCGCGATGGCGCGGACCGATTGCAGCGAAGAATTCAGAGGACCTTTGTTGAGACTTGCCATACTCGCTTGCCAGTGACGCGGCCGCAAACCGGCCGTATGGAATAGGACTGGAATGACGATCGAAGACCCCGACAGGCGAAAGTATAGGCCCGATGGGGTCACTCGCGGCAGGAGAATGCCGCGGTGCACGAATTCGCCGTGATAAGACAGAGCCTGAAGGTGGCGCGCGCGCCGGCGTTCGGGGATTCAGGCGGCGGACTGCCCCGCCCGATGCAGCCTCGGTTGCGTACGTCAGCGACGCTCGACTGCGGGCGGCTGCCAGCTGCCGTCGACAGCGGTGTGCTTCGGCGCGTACAGGCGCATCACGAGCCGGAAGTCGCCGCGCGGTGCGTTCACCCAGTTCGCGACGCCGCGCGGGCGCTCCGCACAAACGTGCACGTCGAGCGAGCCGTCGCGGTTGCGCCGTGCGCCGGTGCGGTCGCCGAATGCCACGCGCACGGGCGCGTGCCCGTCGAGTGCGCCGTCGGCCGTGTACGCCGTGATCGACCAGAAGCCGCGCACGGGCGGCAATTGCTTCGCCGTGAAATGGATCACGTAGCGGTTCGCGCCGTTGAGCCGATGGCCGTCGCTGTCGAGCGACACGCGTGCGCGGACCTCATCGGAGGTCTTCGGCAAACCCGGCTGCATATACGCCGCGTAGGCGCGCAGCGCGTAATCCGGGCCGTAGTCGCCCGCTTCGTCGCCGACCCACAGCCAGCCGTTGCCCGCCAGCAGATTCGACGGCGGCGTCGCGACGCGCGTGCGGCCGTCCGCGTAACCGGCCGCCGTCGCGTCTTGCGCGTCGCCCGGAAACTGCACGGCATCGCCGGGACGCACGCCGATATCGGCCAGAATCTTGAGCGCGTGCGGATCGTCGGGCGCGCTCGGGTTATCGCTCAGCGACTGCGAAAGACGATCGAAAAAGGCGTTGGCGTCGAGCGACGCAACGCGCGAGGCGGGCGTGCCCGGCGCGACCGGATCGCCGCTCTGGCTCGCACCCGTGAACGCCGGTTCGGCGCCGTGCCCGCCATGCTCGTCCCAGGTCGAAAGCGGCGCGACGCGGATCGCGTGCTGCAGCTTGCGCGCCGAAGCCAGATCGCCGCCGCCGCGCGTCTCGACGCGCGCGAGGAACCAGACGTAGCGCGTGGCGACTTCGATGCGCTGCGCGCGCGCGGGCAGCGTGCCCTTCCAGCCGGCCGGCACGAACGCAATCGTTTGCGCTTTCAGGCCACCGCCATGCTCGCCGACCTGCGTCCCCGTGGACCACAGGACGTTCGTCCACATATCGAGCGCACGCGCGTCCATATAGCGGCCGCGTGAATCGGGCAGGCTCACGAGCACCGGCCCGCTGTCGAGATCGAGCCAGCCGGTCGAGCCGAGCGTATCGAGATTGGGTTCGGGCGGATTCGAGGCGCCCACCGGGGGCAGCGACTGCGCGTGGCGCAACGTGTTCGGCGCGGCCTGCCCTGGCGCGTTGCCCGTTGCCGCTTCGCGCGACACGTCCATCAGGACGAGCGGAAAGCCGAAAACGTAGGAGTCGGACACTTCGTCCCTCACCCACCCGGTGTCCTTCGGCGCGACGCCCGGCGCTGTCGCGCATCCGGCCAAGATGGCGAGGCCCGCAAGCGCAAAGCAGGTGCGTGAAAATGAATACGCTTGACGTCTTTTTGTCATTTGTAAGTCTTGTGTGCGATGCGTACGATCCGGCAGGCGGCGTCAACGTATCCCCGACGATGTGCCCGCCGTCCCCCTGGGACGTGCATTTTTGCGCTACATCGTGGCAGTGACGCCGGGTGGTATCGTATCGCTCGCGCCACGGCATGAAAAGCATTCTGTATGCATTTACGCGTGCAAGTGCGCGCAACGCGCTACGAATCGTGACGGGCCAGCGCCCTCAGGAGACCGACTGCATGTACGTACCCGCCCATTTCGAAGAAAACCGCTGTGACGTGCTCGACGCGTTGAGCCAGGCGATGCTCGACGTGGCGGCCAGCCGCAAATAACCGGGTGAAACAGGCAGGCGCGCGGCGGCGCTGGCCCGCGCCGCGCGCGATATGATCGGGAGATTAATTCAAGCGCAGCGATAAAATTCGCGAATTCGACGCATAAGCCACGTTTCATCGATATTTTTTATTTCACATACTGGATTCTGCATAACGAAACGTGAACAGGCGTAATTCGAGGGGTGCGTCGAAAAACCAGTCTTGACCTTCCCATCACTGGAACGTACAAACTGCGTGACGTCGAAGTCAACCATTGCGTCAGAGCCAGCCATCATGAACGAACCACTCGTTGAAGAGCGCCCCGACACACGCGTCGCCGAATTCGAAATTCACGGCATGACGTGCGCGTCGTGCGCCACCCGCGTCGAAAAAGCGCTCGCCAAAGTGCCGGGCGTCGCGCGCGCCTCCGTCAATCTCGCCACCGAAAAAGCCACCATCGAAACGCAAGACGGCGTCGCGCCGGAAGCGCTCGTGAGCGCCGTCGAAAAGGCCGGTTACGAGGCCGTGCCGGTCGCCACCGAAACCGCCGCCTTCGCCATCGGCGGCATGACCTGCGCGTCGTGCGCTAACCGCGTCGAGCGCGCGCTCGCGCGCATGCCCGGCGTCGCGGGCGCCACCGTCAACCTCGCGACCGAACAGGCCACCGTCAACCTGCGCGCGCCGCTCACGGGCGATCTGAGCGATCAGCTCGTCGCCGCCGTGAAAAAGGCAGGCTACGAAGCGACGCCGCTCGCAACCGAAGATTCCGCCGCAGCCAGCCAGGAAGCCGACGCGCGCAACGCCGCCGCCCGTGCCGCCACGCGCCGCGAATGGCGCGCCGTGCTGATCTCGGCCGTGCTCACCGCGCCGCTCGTGGTGCCGATGTTCACCCGCGGGTTCGGCATCGACTGGATGCTGCCTGCCAGCGTGCAGATCGTGCTCGCGTCGATCGTGCAGTTCGGCTTCGGCGCGCGCTTCTACCGCGCCGCCTGGCGGGCCCTGCGCGCGGGCGCGGGCAACATGGATCTGCTCGTTGCGCTCGGCACGTCGGCGGCGTGGGGCGTGAGCATCTACGCGATGCTCGCGCATCCCGGCGACGACGCGCATCTCTACTTCGAGGCGTCGGCGGTCGTCATCACGCTCGTGCGCTTCGGCAAGTGGCTCGAAGCGCGCGCGAAGCGCCGGACCACCGACGCCATCCGCGCACTCAACGCGCTGCGCCCCGACCGCGCGCGCATCCGCGAAGGCGGCGGCGAGCGCGAAGTGCCGCTCAACGCCGTGCGCGTGAGCATGGTGGTCGTCGTGCGTCCGGGCGAGCGGTTGCCGGTGGATGGCGTCGTGCTGGAAGGCCGCACCCACATCGACGAATCGCTGATTACCGGCGAAAGCCTGCCCGTGGCCAAACAGCCCGGCGACCCCGTCACGGCAGGCTCGATCAACGGTGAAGGCGCGCTGGCCGTGCGCACCACGGCCATCGGCGCGGAAACGACGCTCGCGCGCATCATCCGGCTCGTCGAGAGCGCGCAGGCGGAGAAGGCGCCGATCCAGCGGCTCGTCGACCGCGTGAGCGCCGTGTTCGTGCCCGCGATCCTCATCATCGCGGCGATTACGCTCGTGGGCTGGCTCATCGCGGGCGCGCATGCGGAAACCGCGATTCTCAACGCCGTCGCGGTGCTCGTGATCGCGTGCCCCTGCGCGCTCGGACTCGCGACGCCTGCCGCGATCATGGCGGGCACCGGCGTCGCCGCGCGCCACGGCGTGCTGATCAAGGACGCGGAAGCGCTGGAAACCGCGCACAACGTGAGCGTGGTCGCCTTCGACAAGACCGGCACGCTCACGCTCGGCCAGCCGTCGCTCACGGCGTTCGAGACCGCCGATGGCGTCATTCGCGCCGAGGCGCTCGCACACGCAGCCGCCGTACAGCAGCAAAGCGAGCACCCGCTCGCCAAGGCTGTGGTGAAGGCGTTCCAGGCGCAGGCACAAGGCGCGGCCCTGCCTGCTGCTCCACATGCGCGCGCCGTGCCGGGCCGCGGCGTGGAAGCGGAAGTCGACGGGCGGCGCTACGCGCTCGGCAGCGGCCGCTGGCTGGACGAACTCGGGCTTGCGGTGCCGTCCGGACTCAAGGCGCGCGCGCAGGAACTCGAAGCGGCGGGCAACACCGTCTCCTGGCTGATCGGTGCGGGCGCAACGGGTGAGCCGGACGCGGTGCTCGCCCTGCTCGCCTTCGGCGACACGGTCAAGCCGAGCGCGCAGGAAGCGATTGCGCGCCTGAAGACGATGGGCATCCGCAGCGTGCTCGTGACGGGCGACAACGCGGGCAGCGCGGCGGCAGTCGCGGCGCAGCTTGGCATCGACGACGTCCACGCGCAGGTGCTGCCCGACGACAAGGCCCGCACGATCCGCGACCTGAAGATCCGCACGGGCGGCATCGTCGCGATGGCGGGCGACGGCATCAATGACGCACCGGCGCTCGCCGCCGCCGATATCGGCATCGCGATGGCCACGGGCACCGACGTCGCCATGCACGCGGCGGGCATCACGCTGATGCGCGGCGACCCGGCACTCGTTGCGGCCGCAATCGACATTGCGCGGCGCACGTGGCGCAAGATCCAGCAGAACCTGTTCTGGGCGTTCGTGTACAACCTGATCGGCATTCCGCTCGCGGCCTTCGGCCTGCTCAATCCGATGATCGCGGGTGCGGCGATGGCGTTTTCCAGCGTGAGCGTCGTCACCAATGCGCTCTTGCTGAGAACCTGGCGCGACAAGCGCTGAAACCGCGCGGGACGGTAACGGACGGCGGCGGGCGCATTTCGTGCCCGCCGCCGTAAATCCTTTGCGGATCAGCGTGTTGTGCAGGATGCGGACAGCTTGTCCACAGGGCTTTCCACGAAAAATGTGGACAACCCGCTGCGCTTCTCAACAGATGCCTTCAGGCGCGGCATTGCCCGCAAAAGCGGTGCGCTTTCGGCTGCGCCGTGCTCGCGGCGCTGTGTTTTCGCGACATTCCTTGTGCATCAGACACTTAGGTCCGATGTCCCAAACTTGCCCACAACCCTTTCCACGATTTCTGTGGAAAAGTACCGCGTAGCCTGACGCGCGGTGCCTGTCGCGCTGCCTCGACGCGTCATCCTTTTCGCATCAGGCACTTAGGCGCGCTATCCCAAGCTTGCCCACAAGCCTTTCCACGAAAACTGGGGATAATTCCGGCGCGCGCCGCTCCTCACTGCCCCGGCTGCTGCTGCACGGGCGGCGTGTACTGCGCACCGCCGCCCGGAGCGGGCTCGGTGTCATCAGGCGTCGGAGTCGGCGCGAGCGCGGGCGCCTGCGACGGGAACGGCGACGCCGCAGGCGGCGCGCTCGCCGGTCCGATGATCGGCGGCACGCCCGGTTCGTACGGCTGCGGCGCAGCGGACGGCGCCGAAGCACCCACGGCCCCCGAAGGCGGCGCTTCCGGCGCTGGCGTCGAGGCCGGCGCTGGCGTCGGCGCGGTCTCCGGCGCAGAGGCCGATTCAGTACGCGGCCCGTGAACCGGCGCGCGTTTGACCGGCGCTGCGGCCTTCTGCTTCGGCGCAAACAGCACGTCGATCCAGGCGCTGAGCTTCGTGCGGAACGTATCGAATGCGCTCGGCGCCACTTCGGTATCGAAGCGTGCGTGCGAATCGACGATGCGCGCGCGCAACGCGCGCTGGAAGAAATCGCCGACGATCGGCAGCGCACTGCGCGCGCCCTGCCCCCAGTAGTCGTCCAGCGTCACGCGGCCATCGTCGAATCCCACCCACGCGCCTGCCACGAGCTGCGGGTTCATGAGGATGAACCAGCCGTCCGTGTTGCTCTGCGTCGTGCCGGTCTTGCCCGCGACATCCGCGTGGATGCCAAAGCGCGAGCGAATGCTCGATCCCGTGCCGCGATTCACCACATCGCGCATCACGTCGATCAGCGTGCGGTCAGCGTCAACGGAAAGCGCGCGCTCCGGCGACGCGCTCGGAAATTCGGCGAGCACTTCGCCATGCTTGTCCTCGATGCTCGTGACCATGCGCGGCTCGATGTACTCGCCGTCGTTGGCAATCGTGCTGTACGCCGACACCATTTCCTTGAGCGTCACCGGGCTCGTGCCGAGCGCGAGCGACGGCACCGGGTCGAGCCGGCTGTCGCGCACGCCCATGGCCCGCGCAAGGCGCGCCACCTTGTCCGGGCCGACCTCCTGCATGACCTGCGCCGTGATGCGGTTGCGCGAGAAGGCAATGCCGTCGCGCAGCGTCATCGGCTTGTTGCTCGGCGGCACGTCGTCGTCCGGACGCCAGATCTCGCCGCCCGCAAGCGTAATTTCGACCGGCTGGTCGATGAAGGTATCGGTCGGCTTCGCGCCGCCCGCAAAGGCCGCGCCGTACACGAACGGCTTGAACGTGGAGCCCGGCTGACGCCGCGCCTGCTGGACGTGATCGTAGGGCTCGCCCGTGAAATCGCGGCTGCCGACCCACGCCTTGATCTGGCCGTTGCGCGGATCGATCGCGAGGAATCCCGCCTGCAGTTCCGTCTTGTTCTTGCACAGCGCGTGCATGAACGCGCGATCGGCTGCAAGGTGCTTTACGGCATCCGCGTCGCTTTCGCCCGCATCGCGCGCCGTCTTGTAGTCCGGCGTCTCGCGCATGAACGTCCTGAACAGTTCGTTGCCCGGCGTGCAGCCGTTGCGTCCGCTCCACGCGCCGTTGGCGATGCCCTGCAACTGGTTCGCGTGCTGCGCGAGCGCCGCCGTCGCCATCGCCTGAAGACGCGCGTCGATCGTCGTGTGCACAACGAGTCCGTCCGAGTACACGTTGTAGTCGTTGCGGTCGGCCCACGCGATCAGCCATTTGCGCAACTGCTGCGCGAAGTGCGGCGCCGGGCCGGGCGGCTCGGTCTGACGCTCGAAGTCGAGGCGCAGCGGCTTTCTGGAAAGCGTCGCGTATTGCGCGGGCGTGAGCTTGCCGTACTTCACCATCTGCCCGAGCACCGTGTTGCGCCGCGCGAGCGCGCGCTCGGGGTTCAGCACCGGGTTGTAATAGGCGTTGCCCTTGAGCATGCCTGTGAGCGTCGCGCTTTGCAGAATGTCGAGTTGATCCGCCGACACGCCGAAATACGTGCGCGCCGCCATCTCGATGCCGTAGGCGTTGTAGAGAAACGGCACCGTATTCAGGTACGTTTCGAGAATCTGCGGCTTGCTGTAGACGGCCTCGATCTTGAGCGCCGTGATGGCTTCCTTGATCTTGCGCGTGAGCGTCGGCGCGCGGCCGATCTCGTCAGGATAGAGATTGCGCGCGAGTTGCTGCGTGATCGTCGAGCCGCCCTGGCGCGCGCCCGAGAACGTGTGCAGCGCGGCGCCCGCCGTGCGCCTGAAGTCGATGCCGTGGTGTTCGTAGAAGCGGTGATCCTCGGTCGAGATCAGCGCATCGACCATGTGCGGCGAAATCTCGCCGAGCGACACCCATTCGCGATTCGACGGCTTGAATTCGGCGAGCAGCTTGCCGTCGGCGGAGAGAATCTGCGCAGGCTCGTCGACGCGCGCCTTGCGGATATCGCCGATGCCCGGCGTAAACGGGATCAGCACGAGCACGTAGAGCACGACAAGCGCGGGCACCGCGGCCATCGCGTACAGCACGCCGCGCCGCGTGGGATGCCGCAGATGATGCAGCGCGCGGGCGACGAAGGGCTGCAGCCGGGCGCTCGTGGAAACCACAGCGGGCCTCACGCGGGCAGACCATTTCGCGAGTTGATCGCGGACAAACGATACGAAGCGCTTCACGCGGGCAAGGGATCGGCTGGAAAGCGTGCATCGTATCAAAAATCTGCACGCACTCCGGCGACAGGCCCCGCGCAGCCGGCGTTCGACGCCGAACCACAACTCGCGCCACCGGAATATTTCACTTCGATGAAACGTTTCTTCCAGATTTTGGAATAATCCTGTTCAATCACAGGCAGTTTTCTGACGGCGCTTAATTCTTACACTCCTGACGCTGTTTCAACCAAAAACGGAAACCATCAGGAGTCTATCCGTGAAAAACAAGATTTCGGCCGCCGCGACGGCCGTCGCCGTGGGTACTGTCTTCGCCACTCTCGCACCCGCTGTCCATGCGCAAAGCTCGGTCACGCTGTATGGCCTTGTCGACGCCGGCATCGCCTACACGAACAACGTGAACGGCAGCGGCCGTGTCGCCATGCAGAGCGGCAACATCAGCGGCAGCCGCTTCGGCCTGCGCGGCAGCGAAGACCTCGGCAGCGGTCTGAAAGCCATCTTCGTGCTCGAGAACGGTTTTAACGTCGGCAACGGCGCGTTGGGCCAGAGCACCTCGAACGCGACCCGCATGTTCGGCCGTCAAGCGTTCGTCGGCCTGACGAGCGAGACATTCGGCTCGGTCACGGTGGGCCGTCAATATGACAGCATCGTCGAGTTCGTCTCGCCGCTCTCGGCCACGTCAGGCACGTTCGGCGACTCGGGCTTCGCCCACCCGTACGACAACGACAACCTCCAGCACACCGTCCGCTTCAACAACTCGGTCAAGTACACGAGCCTGGACTACAACGGCTTCAAGTTCAGCGGCATGTATGCGTTCAGCAACAGCACCGGCTTCGCCGTGAGCCGTGCCTACAGCGCGGCCGCAAGCTACAACTACGGCCCGCTGGGTGTCGCGGCCGGCTACCTCCAGACCAACGGCTCGGGCCTGAAGTCCGGCAGCAACTTCGCGAACACCGGCGGCGCAGTCGACCAGGGCGAACTCAAGCCCACCGCCAACGGCAACAATCCCCTCACGTCCGACGTGCAACGCACGGTCGCCGCGGGCGTGCACTATGCGTTCGGTCCGGCTGCCGTGGGCTTCGTCTATTCGCACAGCCAGTACCAGGGCACGAATGCATTCGGCCTGAACAGCGGCTCGGCACGCTTCGACAACTACGAAATCAACGGCGTGTACACCGCGACGCAGGCTCTGAAGCTCGGCGTCTCGTATGCATACACCGACGCGCATCTGAGCGGCCTGACCACGTTCGGCGCCGATCCGAAGTGGAACCAGGTGAACGCGATTGCACGTTATTCGCTGACGAAGCGCACCGAACTGTACGGCGAAGCCATGTACCAGCACGCGACGGGCAACAAGAACGTCGCGGTCATGTACAACGCTGGCGGCTTCTCGTCGACGGCCAACCAGGTAATGTGCGCCGCAGGCATCTTGACGCGCTTCTAAGCCGCTTATAAGCCGCTTATAGGCTCGTCCTCTGGCCCGCCTTGCCTGGTGGGCCAGATACGCCAAATGCACCGACAACGCGAAGCCTGACCGTGACAGCCCGTCACGGTCAGGCTTATTCCGTTGGCCGGATCATCTGGAACATCTCGCCGATTTCCGCGTAATCGGCACGATACCCCGCGCGCATGACGGGCTGCGCAGCGTGCGTATCGAACACGCCATCCCTGAGGTACTCCTCACGAATATGCACGCCAACCACCTGGCCGAGCGCGAGCCAGTTGTCCATCGGCGTGCCGTCTATCGTATTCAACCGCACGACCCGGATCAGCTTGCATTCGAGTGCAGCCGGCGATTCGGCGACGTGCGGCACGCTCACGTTGCGCCCCGGCGCGGGCGTGAGGCCTGCGAGCGCGAATTCGTCGATATCGGCGGGCACCGGAGCCGAGGTGCGGTTCATCTGTGCGGCGAGCGTCTTCGACGCGAGATTCCAGACGAATTCTCCCGTCGCCTCGATGTTGTTGATGCTGTCTTTGCGGCCTTCGCTGCAGAATCCGATCACCGGCGGAAACGTTGCGAACGCACCAAAGAAGCTGTACGGCGCGAGGTTCGGACAGCCTTGCGCCGACCGGCTGGAAATCCAGCCGATCAAACGCGGCGCGACAATCGCCTTGAATGGATCGTGCGCAAGACCGTGGCCCTCGATGGGGTCGTAAAAGTAGGTATTCGACATATTGCGCGAGGCAGGGTTGAAGCACGCGTTACGTCTGCGTGCGGCGGGAATCGGCTAGCACTATGACATGCGCCGCGCCGGAATGCAGTCGTGGATGCTCAGCGGCGACGATGCCCATTGGATCGTCGCGACGCACCCTCTCCCAGACCACGCCACACACACCGACCGGGTTCCGTCAAGGCGGCAAGCGGGGCGCTCCGTGCCCGAAGACGACCCGGATCAAGGGAAGCCATGCGCAAACAAAATAACGGCTAAGCCCCATTGACCGACACTATAGGTGGTGTATACGATGCCGACATCAACAATATGTCGTAGCCACCGGAGAATCCATGGTGTCAAGCCCTCTACCCGCTTCCAGCCGCGTGGACACGCCCGCGAGCGCCCAGAACGCCGCGCCCGATCGTAACGTTCGCAATCCGCAAATCGAAGTCCAGTCCTCGATCGACGAGTATCTCGAGCAACAGGACTGGCGCGTCAACGCCAATGCAAACCAGGGTTATTCGCTCGGCGGCCTGATTCTGAATGTGTCGGGGAAGGTCGTCGCCAATTACTGGCTCAGCCATATCTATCCGCAGGCCGTCGGGCAGGCGCACCGCGATGCCGATCTGCATATTCACGATCTGGATATGCTGGCCGGCTACTGCGCGGGATGGTCGCTGCGCACGCTCCTGACCGAAGGCTTCAACGGCGTGCCGGGCAAGGTGGAAGCCGCGCCGCCGAAGCACATGTCCAGCGCGGTCGGCCAGATCGTCAATTTTCTCGGCACGCTGCAAAACGAATGGGCGGGCGCGCAGGCGTTCAGTTCGTTCGATACGTACATGGCGCCGTTTGTCCGCAACGACAACCTGTCCTATGGCGAAGTCCGCCAGCACATCCAGGAACTGATCTTCAACCTGAACGTGCCTTCGCGCTGGGGGACACAAACGCCGTTCACGAACCTCACGTTCGACTGGGTGTGTCCGGAAGATCTGCGTGAGCAGGTCCCGCTGATCGGCGGAAAGGAAGTGTCGTTCACCTACGGCGAGTTGCAGGCCGAGATGGACATGATCAACCGCGCGTACATCGAAGTCATGATGACGGGCGATGCGAAGGGTCGCGCATTTACCTTCCCGATCCCCACCTACAACATCACGCCCGACTTCGACTGGCACAGCCCGAACGCGAACCTTCTGTTCGAAATGACCGCCCGCTACGGGCTGCCTTATTTCCAGAACTTCATCAATTCGGAACTCAAGCCCAACATGATCCGCTCGATGTGCTGCCGGTTGCAGCTCGATCTGCGGGAGCTGCTCAAACGCGGCAACGGGCTGTTCGGTTCCGCCGAGCAGACGGGTTCGCTCGGCGTGGTCACCATCAATTGCGCGCGTCTGGGTTACCTGTACGCAGGCGACGAAGCCGCCTTGTTCCAGCGTCTGGACGAACTGCTCGAACTTGGCAAGGTCAGCCTGGAAATCAAGCGCAAGGTCATTCAGCAACATCTGGACAACGGGCTGTTCCCCTACACGCGGCGCTACCTCGGCACGCTGCGCAACCACTTTTCGACGCTGGGCATCAACGGCGTCAACGAAATGGTGCGCAACTTCACGTCCAATGCGCACGATCTCACGAGCGATTGGGGACATGCATTCGCCGTGCGTCTGCTCGATCACGTGCGTGCGCGCATGCTCGCGTTTCAGGAGGAAACCGGGCATATGTACAACCTGGAAGCCACGCCCGCTGAAGGGACGACCTACCGGTTCGCCAAGGAAGACCGCAAGCGTTTCCCGGAAATCCTGCAGGCCGGCACGCCGGACATGCCGTACTACACCAACTCGTCGCAACTGCCGGTCGGCTTCACCGACGATCCGTTCGAAGCCCTGGAGCGTCAGGACGAACTGCAGCGCAAGTACACGGGCGGGACGGTATTGCACCTGTACATGACCGAGCCGCTCTCGACCGCCGACGCATGCCGCACGCTCGTCCAGCGCACGCTCAACCGTTTCTCGCTGCCGTACATCACGGTTACGCCGACGTTCTCGATTTGTCCGAAGCACGGCTACCTGGGCGGCAGCCACAAGTTTTGCCCACGATGCGATGAAGAACTCATTCAACGCAAACTTTCTCAACTCGAACCCGCTGGAGTCTGAACCATGACCGCACTCGCTCAATCCGCAGAAGCTCGTCACGCCGCTATCACGCTGTCCGACGAAGAACGTCAACCTTGCGAAATCTGGACCCGGGTCATGGGATATCACCGTCCCGTCTCGTCGTTCAACACGGGCAAGAAGGGCGAATTCCACGAGCGCAAGTTCTTCAGCGAACACGAGGCATCGGTTGCAGCCTGAGCTCGCATCGCCAGAGGTCGAACCCGGTTCGAAGCAACTCCGCCCGCTCCGCGTGGGCGGGGTTGTGCCGTTCACCGCGACCGACTACCCGGGCCAGCTTGCCGCAGTCGTATTCGTGCAGGGCTGCCCCTGGCGCTGCGGCTATTGCCATAACCCGCATTTGCAGCCGCGAACCCGCCAGAGCGCGGTTCAGTGGGACAGCGTCATGGACCTGCTCAAGCGCCGGGTGGGTTTGATCGACGGCGTCGTATTCAGCGGCGGCGAACCGGCAACCGATCCTTCGCTTGGCCGCGCCATCCGCGCAGTCAGGCAACTCGGGTTCAAGGTCGGCATGCATACCGCGGGGACGCATCCGCAGCGGATCAAGGAGGTCTTGCCGTTGCTGGACTGGGTCGGCATCGATATCAAGGCGACGTTCGACAACTACCCGCGCATCACGAAGAAACCGGGCAGCGGTAATCGCGCACGCGAGAGCCTGGAGGCCGTGCTGGCGAGCGGCGTGGACTACGAATGCCGCACGACGTTGCATCCCGAACTGTTGCCCGAAGACGAAATACTGCGCCTTGCGCAGACGTTGTCGGCGATGAACGTGAAGCAGTACGCGCTCCAGATCTTCCGCACCAACGGATGCAATGACGACGGCTTGAACGCCGCGTCGTTGGCGGGCTACCCTGGCAGCGATGTCGTGGCGCAGGTCGAAGCGCTGTTTCCCGCCTTTACGCTTCGCCGCGGATAAAACCGCGCTGATGTTGTTTATCCGGGCCGCGATGTCGTCGCGGCCCGTTTGCGTTGCCCAAAAGCAAATGCCCCGAGACCGGCTCGGGACATCGACAACTCATACACCGCATCCGTCGCGCGTGCGACGGATGCTAGCCGCGCTTATTGCGCCACGGCACGCAGCGCCTCGGCACGCAACGTCTTCGCAGCGGCGACCATATTGGTGAGCGCCGGAATCACCTCGGCCCACTGACGCGTCTTCAGGCCGCAATCCGGGTTCACCCACAGACGCTGCGCCGGAATGCGCTCGGCGGCCTTCTGCATCAGTTGCACGATATGCGCCTCGCTCGGGATGTTCGGCGAGTGAATGTCGTACACGCCCGGCCCGATTTCATTCGGATAGCGGAAATGGTCGAATGCGTCGAGCAATTCCATATCGGAGCGCGAGGTCTCGATCGTGATGACGTCCGCATCCATGTCGGCGATCGAGGCGATGATGTCGTTGAACTCCGAATAGCACATGTGCGTGTGAATCTGCGTTTCGTCCTGCACGCCGTTCGCGGCGATGCGGAACGATTCGACAGCCCAGCGCAGATACTCGGCCCACTGCGAGCGGCGCAGCGGCAGCCCTTCGCGCAGCGCGGCCTCGTCGATCTGAACCACGCGCACGCCGGCCTTTTCGAGGTCGAGCACTTCCTCGCGGATCGCAAGCGCAAGCTGGTAGCACGACACCGAACGCGGCTGGTCGTCGCGCACGAAGGACCAGTTCAGGATCGTCACCGGGCCGGTCAGCATGCCCTTCATCGGCCGGTTCGTGAGCGACTGCGCGTAGGTGATCCACTCGACCGTCATCGCCTTCGGACGGCTGATGTCGCCGAACAGAATGGGCGGCTTCACGCAGCGCGAACCGTACGACTGCACCCAGCCGAACTGGCTGAACGCGTAGCCATCGAGTTGTTCGCCGAAGTATTCGACCATGTCGTTGCGCTCGGCTTCACCGTGCACGAGCACGTCGAGGCCCAGCTTTTCCTGCTCGCGCACGCTGCGCTCGATTTCGGCGCGCATCGCGACCTGGTAGCCCGCGTGGTCGAGCGCGCCGCTCTTGAACTGGCTGCGCGCCTGGCGGATTTCCGCCGTCTGCGGGAACGAGCCGATCGTCGTGGTCGGGTACGCGGGCAGCTTGAGGATCGCGGCTTGCTTCGCTGCGCGCTCGGCGTAGCCGTTCTGACGATGGCCGAGTTTGGCGTCGATGCGCGCAATCGCGGCCTTCACCGCCGGGTTGTTCACACGCGGCGAGTTGCGGCGCGCAGCAATAGCCGCTGCGTTCGCGGCCAGTTCCGCAGCGATCGTGCCGCGGCCTTCATTGAGCGCGGCGGCCAGCAGCTTCACTTCGTCGAGCTTTTGCAGCGCGAACGCGAGCCACGAGCGGATTTCCGGATCGAGTTTCTCTTCGCTCGCGAGATCGACCGGCACGTGCAGCAGCGAGCACGACGGCGCAATCCAGAGCCGCTCGCCGAGCTGCTTCGCGAGCGGCTCGAGCCATTCGAGCGTCGCATTCAGGTCCGTTTTCCAGATGTTGCGGCCATTGATCGCGCCAACCGACAGCACGCTCTTCTCGGGCAGCTTGCGTGCGGCGAACGCGACTTCTTCGCGTGCATTGATTCCGTCGATATGCAGACCGTCGACCGGCAACGCGCACGCGAGGTCGAGATTCTCCTTGAGCGGGCCGAAATACGTCGTGAGCAGCAGCTTGACGCTGCGCTCCTCGAAGCCTTCATACGCGGTCACAAATGCCGCGCGCCACGCCGGATCGAGTTCGGTCACGAGAATCGGCTCGTCGATCTGCACCCACTCGACGTCCATGACACGGCAATAGTCGAGCAGCGCGCGGTACACCGGCATGATGCGCGGCAGCAGCGCGAGCTTGTCCGAATCGTCCTTGGCCTTGCCGAGCCACAGGTAGGTCAGCGGCCCGATGATGACGGGCTTCGCTTTCACGCCTTGCGCACGCGCTTCGCGCAATTGTTCGAGCAGATGGGACGTATCGAGGTTGAACTGCGTATCGGCCGTGAATTCGGGGACGATGTAGTGGTAGTTCGTGTCGAACCACTTCGTCATTTCGCCCGCCGCGACGCCGCCGCAGCAGGCGGCGTGCTCTTCGGCGCCCTGGGCCGAACGTCCGCGCGCCACGCGGAAGTAATTGTCGAGCTTGTCGCCGTGAAAGCCCTGCACGCGCTCCGGCAGGTTGCCGAGCGTGAAGCTCATGTCCAGCACCTGGTCGTAGAACGAGAAGTCGCCCACGGGCACGAGATCGAGCGACGCCTGGCTCGCCCAGTTGCGCGCGCGCAGATCGGCGCCGAGCGCCTTCAGGTCGTCGCGCGAGGATTCGGCCTTCCAGTAGCGTTCGAGGCCGAACTTGAGTTCGCGTTTTGCGCCGATGCGCGGAAAGCCGAGATTATGTGTAGTGACCATGTGCGCTGCCATCCGTAGGAAAAGTACTGAAAACAAAGCGGAGTGGTTGCGATGATAGAGGTATCAGCTAATGAAATAAAATGGCATTATTTCATTTATCCATTAGTTTTATTCATTCTAAAATTCATTATCGATTGCCATGCTCGAACGCATTCATCTCGTCATCGTCCGCGAAGTCGCACGCCAGGGATCGCTTACGGCGGCGGCCAACACGCTCTTTCTCACGCAATCCGCGCTGAGCCATACGGTCAAGAAGATCGAGCAGCAGCTCGGCACGCCCATCTGGGATCGCGAAGGCCGCAGCCTGCGCCCCACGCAGGCGGGCCAGTATCTGCTGTCGCTGGCTGAACGGCTCCTGCCGCAGTTCGAACTCGCCGAGGAACGCATGAAGCAATATGCCGCCGGCGAACGCGGCACGCTGCGCATCGGCATGGAATGCCATCCGTGCTATCAGTGGCTGCTCAAGGTGGTGTCGCCCTATCTCGCGCGCTGGCCCGATGTCGATGTCGATGTGAAGCAGCGCTTCCAGTTCGGCGGCATTGGCGCGCTGTTCGGCTATGACGTCGACGTGCTCGTGACGCCCGATCCGCTCAATCGTCCCGGCCTGCGTTTCGAGCCCGTGTTCGATTACGAGCAGGTGCTGGTCGTGGCGGAAGGCCATCGGCTTGCCGGCGTGCGCTATGTGAAGCCCGAGCAGCTTGTCGACGAGACGCTCATCACGTATCCGGTCGAAACGGACCGGCTCGATATCTATAACCAGTTTCTGCGCCCGGCAGGCATCGCGCCGCGCCGTCACAAGACCATCGAAACGACCGACATCATGATGCAGATGGTGGCCAGCCATCGCGGCGTGGCCGCCCTGCCGCGATGGCTCGCCGAGGAGTACGCCGACCGCATGCCGCTCGCCATCGTGAAACTCGGCAAGGACGGCATCGCCAAGCAGATCTTTCTCGGCACGCGTGAGGCAGATGGCGCGGTCGATTACCTGAGATCGTTCGTCCAGTTCGCGCGGGAGTCGAACTGGCAGGCGTCCCGCATGCGGCGCTGATGCCTCGCCGTGCGCCGCACTTTTCCACAGCGCACTTTTCCACAGCTGACTTTTCCACAGTTTTCGTGGACAGGGATGTGGACAACCTGGGCACATCCCGGCCAGATCGCTGATGCACAACGCTTTTTTAGGGCACTGACAGATTTGTGCAGCGCCGCACTTTTGCCGTGCGTCTTGCGCGGCTTTTGGTCGCTTACGGTCGCTTACGGTCGCTTACGGTCGCTTGTGGTCGCTTGTGGTTACTTGTATTGCGCAGTTTTCACGCGAGCGACGTGCGTCGTCACGGCGACAGCGGCGCGAGCGCACCCATGCAAACAGGGCCGGCTCTCTGTCGAGAGCCAGCCCTGTTTGGCGGACGAACGCGGTGCGGGGTAACCGGCGGCGAACGCCGCCTCGAACTGACCTGCGCGCGCTTTTGCGCGTTAGCCGCGCGGTACGCCGAACGGCAGGTAGTGCGAGCGGCGGATGCGCTCTGCTTCGCGTGACCGTGCTTCGTACGAATAATCCGAATCCATCGGCAGATACGGCGAGGCGAAGAGATCGCTCACCTTTTCAAACAGTGCAAGGATAAAGCTCATGGCGACTCCCGGTTAGTTGGACGATCAGGGTTTTCCCTAAGACAGCGCCATTATAGGGTTTTCCCTGACAGACTACTAGTGCGGCGCAGCAAAAAAACTGCGGCGGCCTGCCACAGGGCGAAAATTTCCATGGTGCGTCGCATCAATGCAACGCACCATCGTCTTTCAACCGGGGTCGAAATGTGTTTATCGGCTCACAGGGCGTGCACGGTGGCCGTGCGCCGCCGCTCGCCGCGTGCGGTGTGCTTGCGGCGCGTGGCGCAGCGTACAATCGCGAGCGTCGCCTTCAAGCCGTGCACCCGCGTGCCAAACGCCCCACTCATGAACGCATTCCCAGGCGCAGCAGGGCTGCGCGATCACTTCGAACGCATCGTCTTGCCGCAGTGGCGCGGCCCGGGCTTCAACGCCGCGCTGCACCTGCCCTACGAAGCGCTGGACGCGGCGGGCGTCGCGCCGCTGCCGGCCGTGCGCTACCGCGCGATGGCATGCGCCCGCCAGTTGTTCGTGTTCACGCAGGCGGGCGACGCCGCACATGCGCACACGCTCTTCGAAACGCTGCAGCACTATTTCCACGACCGCGCGCGCGGCGGCTGGTTCTACAGCGTCGATCCGCACGGCGCGCCGCTCGACACCACCAAGGATCTCTACACGCACGCCTTCGTCGTGTTCGCATGCTCGGTCTACGGTCAGCGCTTCGGCGTGGACGCCGCGCTCGCAATTGCCCGGTCGACCTCCGCGCTGATCGTCGACCGCTTCGACGCCGGGAACGGTCTCTTCAATGCGTCGCTCGACGCTCCGTTTGCCGCTGTCACCGGCACGCCGCTGCAAAATCCGCTGATGCATCTCACCGAAGCCTGGCTCGCCGCCCGCGAAGCCACCGGCGACGCCGCTTTCGATACGGCGCTCACGCGGCTCGTCGAGGCCGTCGCGCGGACCTTCCTGCATGAACCGACGGGCTGTATCGCCGAGCTGCCGATCGGCGCAGCGGACAACCGGCTCGAACCCGGGCATCAATTCGAATGGTTCTGGCTCGCATCGCGCGTATCGGAGCGCCTCGGCGCGTCGGGGCTCGCCGAGGCGCTCACGCGCGCGTTCCGCTTCGCCGTCACGCACGGCGTGGACAGCACGAGCGGCGCCGTGGCGGCAGCGCTCGACGAACAAGGCCGGGTTATCGACGCGACGCAGCGCATCTGGGCGCAAACCGAGTATCTGCGCGCCATCGCGACGCACGGCGATGCCGATGTGAACGCCACGCTGCCCGCGCAGATCGGCCGCTTCGCAGAACGCTTCCTCACGCCGCAAGGTTGGGTGGAATGCCGGAGCGCGTCCGGCGACGTTGTGCGCGCCGACATGCCGTCGACGACGCCTTATCACCTGCTATCGGCTTATCTAGCGTTGCCGGTCTGAACCGCTGACGCGGCACGCGCCGTACGGCGTCCGTGCGCGCGGCGTGACGCTCATCGCGAAGCCCGCGAGCGCGACTAGCACCACGAGGAAATACGTGCCCGCCGTGCGCAGGAACGTCATGCGCGCGCGAATCGCAGCGCGCCAGGCCGTCGCGAAAACGGTGTACTCGACCTTCCGGCGATTTTTCATCGGCAGCGCATAAACGCGCCGTTCGATTCACCTTGCGCCGCAGCGAAGCACTTCCTAGAGTGGTTAGGAAACCATGCGGGCGTGGGCCCCGCCGAGGAATCCGACGATGACTGATCTTGTGGATCGTGCGCGCGGTGCGTTGCACGCACAGCCGTTCAGCGTGCTGCTCGGCACCGAACTGACGCACATCGGGGCAGACGACCTGACGCTGCGACTGCCGGTACGCGACGAGCTGAGGCAGCAGCATGGCTTCGTTCATGGCGGCGTGATCAGCTACCTCGCCGACAATGCACTGACGTTCGCGGGCGCGCTCGCACTCGGGCCGCGCGTCGTGACCGGCGAATACAAGATCAACTATTTGCGCCCGGCGCTGAACGGCACGTTGCTGGCCCGCGCGAAAGTGGTCTACGCGGGACGCCAGCAGGCCACCTGCCAGTGCAGCGTGTTCGTGATCGAGAACGGAGACGAGCGCCTCGTCGCGCTCGCGCAGGGGACGGTGAACCGGCTGTCGGAGCCGGCCATGCGCGGCGAACCGGAGCCGGGGGACTGAGCCGCGCAAACGCCGTACGGGAACCGTGGAAACCGCTGGTTTCGCGGGGCGCGCGGCCCCGCGAGTGACGACGAATCGCGGCGTTTGCGATGCGCGCTTATTCGGCGGCGCGCGTGCGCTGGGTCTGCTCGCCGAGCCCCTCGATGCCGAGACACACGGTCTGCCCAGGCTTCAGGAACACCGGCGACGGCTTGATGCCCATGCCGACGCCCGGCGGCGTGCCGGTCGAGATCACGTCGCCCGGCTGCAGGCTCATGCACTGCGACAGGTACGACACGAGCTTCGCAACCGGGAAGATCATCGTGCGCGTGTTGCCGTTCTGATAGCGGTGGCCGTCCACTTCGAGCCACAAGCCGAGGTTCTGCGGGTCGGGCACTTCGTCGCGCGTGACGAGCCACGGGCCGGTCGGGCCGAAGGTATCGAAGCCCTTGCCCTTGTCCCACTGCCCGGCGCGCTCGATCTGCCATTCACGCTCTGAAACGTCGTTGACGATGCAGTAGCCCGCCACGTAATCGAGCGCGTGCGCCTCGTCCACGTACTTCGCGTGCCTGCCGATCACCACGCCCAGTTCGACCTCCCAGTCGGTCTTCTTCGAGCCGCGCGGAATTTCGATGTCGTCGTTCGGGCCGACGATCGCGCTCGTCCACTTGTTGAACACCACCGGCTCGGGCGGCACGGGCATGCCTGCTTCGGCGGCGTGATCCGCATAGTTCAGGCCGATGCACACCATCTTGCCGACATGGCCCACGCACGCGCCGATACGCGGATTGCCCCCGACGATGGGCAGCGTCTCGGGATCGATCGAGCGCAATTGCGCGAGGCCCGCGTCGGAAAGCACGTCGCCCGCAATATCGGACACCGCGCCCACGAGCGAGCGAAGGCGGCCTTCGGCGTCGAGCATGCCGGGTTTCTCATGGCCTTTCGGCCCGTAGCGAAGCAGTTTCATTGCGTGTCTTCTCCGGTTCTCTTCCGTGCTGTCCAGGCGATACGAGGCGCTGCGCCCTGCTCAGTTCGCCCAGCCGCCGTCTATCACATGGGCCTGGCCGGTCGTGAACGACGACTCGTCCGAGGCGAGATAAAGTGCGAGCGCGGCAATCTCCTCCGGCGTGCCGATGCGCCCCATCGGCTGGCGCGCGACAAAAGCCGCGCGCGTTGCGTCGGCGCTCGTGCCCTGTTCGGAAGCCTGCGCCGCGATGCGCTCTTCGAGCGAGGGCGACGCCACGGTGCCCGGACAAATCGCGTTGCAGCGGATGCCGCGCGTGACGAAGTCGGCGGCGACCGACTTCGTCAACCCTATCACAGCCGCCTTCGACGCACCGTACACGCAGCGGTTGGGCACGCCCTTCACGCTCGACGCCGCCGACGACATATTGATGATCGAGCCGCGCCCCGCTTCGAGCATCGCGGGCAGGAACGCGCGGATCATCCGGTACATGGCCTTCGCGTTCAGGTCAAATGCAAAGTCCCAGTCCTCTTCGCTCGCTTCGAGGATCGAGCCTGCGTGCACGAAGCCCGCGCAGTTGAACAGCACGTCAATGGCGCCGAGTTCGCGCGCGAGCGCAGCGATGGCCTGCGGGTCGCGCACGTCGAGACGCCGCGCTTCGACCGGCAGCGACACGAGCGCATCGAGCCGGATATCGGTGGCAATCACGCGCGCGCCTTCGCGTGCGAACAGTTCAGCGGTTGCAAAGCCGATGCCCTGCCCCGCCGCCGTGATCAAAGCCGTCTTGCCCGCCAGTCTTGGTGCCATCTTCTGTCACTCCGGTTGGAATCGCAGCCGAATTGCAGCCTGATCGCAGCCTCAAGCAGCCTCAAGCAGCCTCAAGCAGCCTCAAGCAGCCGCGTTCAGGGGATGAATGCAACGTGTCGCTGGCCGCACGCGGTCACAATCGATAAAACGCCGCTGCGTTCGCGCCGAACACCGCATCACGCTCGGCGTCCGTGAGCGGCGCGAGCAGGCGCTGCGCGCACGCGTGCCAGCGTTCATAGTCGCCGTTGAGGTTCAACACCGGCCAGTCGCTGCCCCACATCACACGCTGCGGGCCGAAAGCAGCCAGCACCTGTGCGATCCACGGGCGCAGCGTGGCATCGCCCCAGCCCGGCGCAGCCTCGGTGACGAGGCCCGAGAGCTTGCAGCACACCTGCGGATAGCGCGCGAGGCGCATTAGTGCGTCGGACCATGCGGACCAGCCCGCATTGCCGTCGCGGATCGGCGGCTTCGCGCTGTGGTCGACGACCACGCGCAACGCAGGATGTTGCGCAAGAAACGTTTCGAGTGCAGGAGCGTGGCGCGTGAAAATCAGCGCATCTAACGCGAGGTCATGCGCAATCAGCGCCTGAATTGCGTGCGACGTGTCGGCAGTGGCGATCCAGTCGTCATCGGGCAGGTCCTGCAGCATCGGGCGCACGCCGCGGAATTTCGGCTCGCGCGCGAGATCGGCAATGAGATCCGGTGAGTCCCGATCGTCGAGCGGCACCCAGCCCACCACGCCCGCAATCGATGCATCGTTGCGTGCGAGCGCAAGCAGATAGCGTGTTTCCTCGACCGTCGGCGCAGCCTGCACGACCACCGTGCGCGTCACGCCGCAGCGCGCGCGCAACGGCGCCAGATCGGCGAGAGCGAAGGTGCGGTACAGAGCGGGCATGGCGGGCGTGAGCCAGCCGTAGTCGCCGCGCGACGGATCCCAGTAGTGCTGGTGCGCGTCGATTTGCACCGCTGTAGCGCGCGGGCCGGATGTCGTCATGTCAGCACGCGGGCAGCGGTGCGCGCGAATCGATGAGGCCCTGCTCGCGCAGCGCGATCCACAGATCGGCGGGGATGGGCGTCTCGAACGACGCGACGTTCTCGCGCACTTCGGCCGCGCTGCGCGCGCCGTTGAGCACCGTTGCGAGCGCGGGATGCGCATACGGAAACTGCAGCGCGGCGGCGGCTAGCGGCACGCCGAAGGTCCCGCACACGGCGTCGAGCCGTGCGACGCGTTCGATGACCTCAGCCGGTGCATCGGCGTAGTTGAACTTGCGCTCGCCCTGCAATCCGTGCGCGAGGATGCCCGAATTGAACGCACCGCCGAGCAGGATGCTCACGTTGCGCTCGACGCAGGCAGGCAGCAAATCGTCGAGCGGTGCTTGCTCAAGCAACGTATAGCGGCCCGCGAGCAACGCGCAGTCGATGTCGAATTCGCGCATCACGTCGAGAATCACTTCGCGCTCGTTCACGCCGAGGCCCACGGCTTTCACGACGCCCGCCGCGCGCAATTCATCGAGCGCAAGGAATCCGCCGCCATCGGTCAATTGCCGCCAGTAGTGCGCGTGACGCTCGCCATGCGTATAACGGCCGATGTCGTGCACAAGTGCAATGTCGATGTCCACCATGCCGAGGCGCTGCTGGCTGTCCTCGAACGAGCGCAGGATGCCGCCATAGGTGTAGTCGTAGATGGCCTCGAACGGCAAGAGGTTCTGCCAGCCTTCGCTGCCGTCGTAGGCATGCACGCGCGGCACGAAGCGGCGGCCCGCTTTGGTCGAAAGCACGTACTCGCTGCGTGGATAGCGCCTGAGCGCCGCGCCGAGACGATGCTCCGCCTTCGTATGGCCATAGTGCGGTGCAGTATCGAAGAAGCGCATGCCGGCTTCCCAGGCGGCATCGACGGTGGCCTGCGCCTCTTCTTCGGAGAGATCGCGATACAGGCCGCCGAGCGGCGCGGTACCGAGGCCGAGTGCGGTCGCTTCAAGCGCCGTGCGTCCGATGCGCCGCCTGTGCGCCACCTGCGGATGTCGCTCCTGCACCATGCGCGTGTCTCCCGGTGAGTGTTTGCGACAGATTACGCCCTGTACGGCGCGCGTCAATGCGGGGCAATCTCGACCAATGGATTGAAGCTGCCGGAGTGGAGAAACAGGCTTGAGAAGCGGGCGACGAAATGGGTCGTGCCGCCCTGGTTATCCCGTCAATTAATCTGCATGTCTACAGATATGAAAATCATGCGCCCGCGCGGTGAGTGAGTTCCTGTTCATGTCATCTCGTCCGGTCGAAACAGGCAGCGCCGCATCCGTGTTCAGGCCCCACACGAGCCGCTTCAACCTCGTCCCGTTGCGGTTTTTTTGACTGGAACGTGCGCGCACAAAACGATAGAATGGCGTCCCTCCAAATTTCCGGCGCGCCGTGTCCATTTCTCAGGACAAGCGGCGGCCGCGCACGTACACCTCATGGCGAAACTTCTGAACGACCAGGAATTCCAGCGTTTTTCCGAGCTTCAACAAAAGCAGGCGAGCTTCACGATCACGAACGACGAAGCCGACGAACTGCGTGACATCGTTGCGCGCGCGCAGAAGAAGCGCGACGACCGCGCGAGCGCGATGAAGACAGCCGAAGAGGCGATCACGCAATTCGAAATCACGCCGGACGAACTGTTCTCGCCGGAGCAGATCGCCGAAGCCGCACGCAATTTCGGCCTGATTCCGGCCACGAAGAAAGAGCGCGTGCTGCCGCCTTCGCTCACGTTCAACGGCAAGACGCATCAATGGACGCGCGCGCTGCCCGTGGAAATCCGCGAGCCGCTGTTCGAGGCGTTCCAGGGCGGGCAGTCGGTCAAGGTCTTCATCGCGACGCCGAAGGACGCCACGCGCTGTGCCGCGACCATCGCGCGGCTCGAAAAGGAAACCGGCGTGCAATACGCGCAGGTCTGGCTCGAAGAACTCTCGCTCACGCGCGGCCAGGTGGACGACGCACTCGCGAAGCTCGCCGCCTGACGCACGCATGCGCCGCACGCTGTCTGCGGCCTGGTTGCATCCGTTCGAACCAGGCCGCGCGCACAGCGCATCGCGGCGCATTGCATCAATCCAGCGGCATGCGAAAGCCGACGACACCGGGATCTTCGGTCGGCGTCACCGTGAAGCCGCAGGCGCGCGCCAGGCCGATCATCGGCGTGTTCTCGCGCAGCGCCTCGCCGAGGAGCCAGTGCGTGCCGCGCGAGCGCGCGTACGCGATGATCCGCTCCATCAACATGCGTCCCAAACCGTGGCCCTTGATGTTCGAGAGCACCGTCACCGCGAATTCCGCGGTTTCGTTGTCCGGGTCCGAAACGGCACGCACCACGCCGAGCGTGCGCGGCTTGCCGTGCTCGTCCTTGACGGTCGCAATGAGCGCCATCTCGCGGTCGTAGTCGATCTGCGTCATGCGCGCGAGCTGTGAATGGTCGAAACTGCGGACCGCCGAAAAGAATCGCAGACGCAAATCGTCGGGCGTCATCGATGCGATCAGCGCGCGGTGCTGCTCCTCGTCTTCGGGGCGGATCGGCCTGATCGTGAGGCGCTCGCCGCACCAGTCCAGCGTCTCTTCCAGGCGGCGCGGATACGGCATGATCGCGAAGCGGCTGCGCGTCGCGGCAAGCCGCAGGCGCGGCGCCACGACCAGTGTTTCCGCAGGCAACACCCGCAGCGTCAGTTCCATGCCGACGATCTCGCGAACGTCGCACGTCGCCTGCGAGAGTTCGGTGAGCGCGGTGAGCGTCGGCTCGGGCGAGTTCACGCGCCTGGCGTGCGGCGACTGCGTGACGATGTCGCGCCCGAGGACCGGATTGAGCGGCGGCAGCCCGTAGACGCGCAACGGCGGCGATATGCCGTCCATCGACGGCGCAACGAAGTAGAACACCGGGCCGAAGTTTTCGTCGTCGCGAAACTCCACCTTCACGTCGACCACGGGCGGCAGCGAATCCACCGTGCCGCTTTGTCCCGGCGTCCAGGTCCGCAGGCCGAACAGCCCCAACAAACTGGCCGCCGCCTCGCCGTCCAGCTCCGTCTGCCCTGCAGCCAGCGCGGCACGCGCCTGCGCCTGCGCGGCCTCGATCGCGTCCGCGCGCTGCGCGGGCGTGCCCTCGGGGGTCTGCATCAGCAGCTCGCGGCCAAGCCGGTAGTCGACCAGACGCGCGAACGCGCGCGCGAGCCGTCGCGGCGTCGTATGCACCGGAATGCCGTGCGCGTGCAGCGCGTCGCGCGTGGCGGCGTCGACGCCGCCGAAAAAGCACGCGAGCACCCCGCGATACGCCACGCGGTGATGCTCGATAAGCATGCGCGCCACGGCGTCGACCGGCGCGCTGTGCGTCGGTGCGTGCACAACGAACACCGTGCCCGTCTTCGGATGCGGCCCGAGCGTATCGAGCGCGAGCCCGAAATGCTCGGGCTTCGCCGTTTCGCCGAGCACCAGCGGATTGCCCGCCTGCACCTGCGGCAGCGCCTTCTGCATCGCCGCGTGCGCCTCATCGGTCCAGGTTGCGAGCGTGTCGCCCGCCTCGTTGAACGCGTCGCGGGCGAGTATCGCGACACCGCGGTCGCTCGTGATGAGCGTCGCAGTGTCGCTCGCCGCGACGCGGCCCACGCCGAGCGTTTCGATTTCGTCGAGCAGATCGTCGAGCGTATCCACGCGCACCATGCCGGCACGCCGGAACGCCGCGGAATAGAGCGCATCGCCCGGATCGTCGCGGCCGCTGCGCAGCACCAGCACCGGCTTGTTGCGAGCCGCCGCGCGCGCCGCCGACATGAATTTGCGCGCCGCGCGCACGGTGTCGAGTTCGAGCAGGATCGCGCGCGTCGAAGGATCGCTTGCGAGGTAGTCGAGCACGTCGCCCGCATCGACGTCGGCTTCGTCGCCGAGCGTGATCACATGTGAAAAGCCGAGCCCTCGCGCATCGGCCCAGCGCAGCACGGCGTTGGTGAGCGCATTCGACTGCGAGACCCACGCCACGCCGCCTGGCCGCGCGAGCGACGCCGCCGCGCCGAGTTGAGCGTTGAGCGCGGGCGTCAGGACGCCGACGCTGCCCGGCCCGACGATACGCAACAAATGCGGGCGCGCGGCGGCCAGTGCGTGGCGCAGGTCGGCGCGGTCTTCGTCGTTGCGCACCTCGCCGATGAGGATCGCCGCGCGCGTGCCCATGCCGCCAAGACGATGCACGAGCCCCGGCCATGTGGAGGGCCGCGTGCAGATCACGGCGACCGTGGGCGCGGCGGGCAAATCGCCTGCGTCGGCCAGGACGGGGCGGCCGTCGAACTTTTCCGAATCATTCGCGTGGCGTGGATTGACGGCCCACAGCGGGCCGGTGAAACCGCCTTCGATCACGCGCCGCCACACCATCTCGCCGATGCTGTCGGGACGCCGTGAAGCGCCGATCACGGCGACGGATTTCGGCTGGAAGACCGCGTCGAGGTTGCGTACAGTCACAGATTCTCCTGAATCATCGGATGGATGGCATACGGAGTCAGGATAGGCTAATCGCCCTGACGGCGCGCGGATTTCGCGCAAGGTGTGGCGGGTATGAAAGACACGCAATCGTGTGCGCGGCGATGCCACGCACTGGCGCGAACAGGAGAGGTAGCGGGGACTCTATCGCGTCGTTATTCGTGACGCGATTTGCGTCGTGATTCGTGATGCGAAGATGCGTCCGATGACCGTGGAGCGTCGCCAGCAGTCGATGACTGTCTTGCGGCCCATCGGCAAGCAGAGCGGTTGACCGGCGCTGCAACGCGCGGTGTTCACTGCGACCGAAATCGAATGGCTCGATCGCGTCGTTCCAGACCTGCCGATTGTGCGGATCGTGCCGCTCGCCGCGCAGGTCCGGATGTTTTCATCAAACCGGATCGACCGGCAGCGCAGCCAGCGCACTGACTGGCGCTTCGTCCTGCATCGCACGCAGCCAGCGCGTGTGCGCCTCGCGCTCGGCAATCAGCAGCTGCGCGCGCCGCAGCGTCGTCGCCGCCGCCCACGCCCACGCCGCCACACTGCACAGCAGCATCGCCCACAGCATCACCGGCGCCATGCTCGCACCGCTCGCGCGGATCGTCGCCCCCTGGTGCAGCGTGTTCCACCACCGCACCGAGAAGTACATCACCGGCAGGTTCAGCGCCCCCAGCAGCGCCAGCACCGCGCACGCACGGTCCGCGCGCTGCGGATCGTCAATCGCCCCCTGCAGCGCCAGGTACCCCAGGAACAGCAGCAGCAGCAGCAGCGACGACGTCAGCCGCGCATCCCACGCCCACCACGTGCCCCACATCGGCTGGCCCCACAGCATCCCCGTCACCAGCGACAGCGCCGCGAACACCGCACCCGTGGGCGCCAGCGCGTGCGCCAGCAGATGCGACATGCGCGTGCGCCACACCAGTCCCACGAAGCTCCAGAACGCCATCAGCGCGTAGGCGAACATCGCCACCCACGACGCCGGTACGTGCAGATAGATGATGCGGTACGCGTCGCCCTGCACCGCGTCGGCCGGCGCCACCCCGAAGCCCAGGTACAGGCCGATCGCCGCCGTCACCAGCGCCACCACCCGCAGCGGGCCCACCAGCGCGCGCGCCAGCGGCAGGAACCGCGCCGGCGACGCAAACCAGAATACGTATCTCGACAGGTTCATGACTTCAACTCTCTATGCCAATGCGCACCGCACTGGCCGCAAGCCACGGACAGCACGCCAGCATCGCGCAGGCCATGCCGGCCAGCAGGGCCAGATGTGCCCCGGCAGGTTCGCCCAGTTGCGCGGCGTGCACCGCCAGGCTTCCGAACACCAGCACCGGCGCGGCCAGCGGCAGCACCAGTCCGATCACCAGCATGCCGCCCTGGCGCAGCCCCGCCGACAGCGCCGCCACCACCCCCACCAGCATCACCAGCACCGCGACGCCCGGCAGCAGCGCCACCATCAGCACTCCCAGCGCCGCCCCGCTCAAGCCGTACTGCAGCGCGGCCACCGGCGCGAGCAGCAGCACCGGCACCACCGTCGCCACCCACTGCGCGGCCAGGCGCGCGGCCACCAGCAGCACCAGCGGCACCCCGCACAGCGCCCACTGGTCCAGCCAGCCGCTGCGCAGGTCATCGTGGAAGCAGCGCCAGCTCGCCACCAGCACGCACAGCAGCACCGCCACCCACAGCACCCCCGGCGCCAGCAGCGCCAGCGTCTCGGGCGTGGGCGACACCCCCAGCGCGGGCAGGCTCGCCACCGTGATGAAGAACAGCGCCTGCACCAGCAGGTCCACCGGGCGCGCCATCACCAGCGCCCATTCGCGCCGCAGCACCGCGTAGATCGCGCGGCTCCACGGCACGTTTTCTGCGCCCGTCGTTGCACCCGCCAGGGCGCTGTCGTGCCGGTCGTGCCGGTCGCCCGCTTCGTCTCTCACTGCGGCAGGCCGGCTGGCCGCCACGCTTTCCGGTCGTGCACTCACGACACCTCCCCCAGCACGGCGCCGCCCTTCGTACCGCCCGCTGCACCACCCTTCGCACCACCCTTCAGATCCAGCACCCGGCACGCCGGGAACTCCGCCGGCAGCGCCTGGTGCGAGGTCAGCACGATCGCCCCGCCCCCGCGCAAATGCGCGTGCGCCAGCGCCGTGAGCCACGCGCAGCCCTGCGCGTCGAGCGCGTCGAACGGCTCGTCGAGCAGCAGCAGCGGGTGCGCCGTGAGCCGCAGCCGCGCCAGCGCGAGCTTGCGGCGCTGGCCCGCCGACAGGTGCCGCACCGCCCGCTCCGGCACCCCCAGCTCCGCCATCAGCGCCGGTACCCGGCGCACCGCCCCAGCCCCGCCGCCATGCAGCTGCGCGAACATCTCCAGGTTGGTGCGCGCCGGCAGGTTCTCGGCCAGCCCGTCCTGATGACCCAGAAACGAACACGCCCGCCCGCCCCGCTCCACCCGCCCCGCCAGCGGCGGGCGCAGCCCCGCGAGCGTGCGCAGCAGCGTGGTCTTGCCGCAGCCGTTGGGGCCGCGCAGATGCACCGCCTCGCCCGCGCCCACCGCAAACTCCAGCGGCCCCCACAGCCGCAGGCCGTTACGCTCGCCTACCAGGCCCGTCACGCTGAACATGATTGCTGTCTGAAGATGGTTACTGTTTTACCGTGCCCTGCGGCATCCACTTCGCGAGCGCCGCATCCAGGTCCTGGCGGTCGGGCGACCCGGCCGGATAAAGCTTGTGCAACTCGTCCACCAGCCTGTTCGCACCTGCCCGGTCGCCCCGCTCGTTTGCGGCCAGCGCGCGCAGCAGCATCACGCTGGTGTCGTCCGGCGCGAGCTTCGCTGCGCTGTCGACCAGTTCGAGCGTGTACGCATCGAACTTGTGGCCGTTGCTTATCAGGCGCGCCTCGATCCAGCCGCTCAGCAGCGCACTGTCCTTCATCACGCGCGACTGCGCGTGCTCGTAGGCGGCGGCCGCATCCGTGTAGCGGCCCAGCATCGTGTACGAGCGCGCCAGCAGCACCCAGCCATCCATGTCTTCGGGATGCTGCTTCATGTGGTCGGCCAGATGCTGCACCTCCGCGTTTATGTCCACGCCGTCATGCATCTGCGTCGAAGCCTGCCCTGCGGCCATCTGCGAATGCGGCGGGGCCAGCTCCAGCGCAGCCGTCTCGCCACGCACGGCATACAGCCCGCCCACCACCAGCGGCACCGACATCGCCAGCACCACCGACTGGCGGCGCGACGCGCCACGGCGTCCGCCCGCCCAGTACAGGCTCGCGCCGAACGCACCCACGATCACCACTGCCAGGACCACAAAGATCCACATCCCGGTGCTGCCGTTCATTGTCTTGGCTCCTTATATTTGTATTGCCCCGCGTCGTCCACTTCACCCGCGTCACTGCCTGCATCACTACCCGCAGCGCCAGCGCGCATGCTCCGCCACAGCGCAAGGATGCCAATGCCCACGAGCAGCAGCGGCCCCAGCCACAGCAGCAGCGTGCTGCCGGTCACGGGCGGACGGTAGATGACGAAATTGCCGTAGCGCGCCACCAGGAACTGCTTGATCTGCGCATCGCTCTCGCCCGCGGCCATGTGGTCGCGCACCAGGTTGCGCAGGTCCACGGCCAGCGAGGCGTCCGAATCGGCCAGCGACTCGTTCTGGCACACCAGACACCGCAGCTGGCTCGTCAGCCGGTACAGGCGGTCCGGGTCTACCGGCTGCAGTGTCTGCGTGGCCGGTGCAGCCTGTGCGACCTGTGCAGGCACAACCGTCTGCGCGGCCGTTGCTGGCACAACTGTCTGTGCAGTCTGCGCCTGCGCGAACTGCGCCAGCGGCGCGAGCAGCGCGAGAGCCAGGATCCAGGCCGCGCGCCTCATGAGTGCGCTCCCAGGCGCGGCAGCACCTCGCTGGCGATCACCTCCGGCGTCAGCTCACCCACGTGCTTCCACACGATCACGCCCTTCGCATCGATCAGGTACGTCTCCGGCGCGCCGTACACCCCCAGCTCGATGCCCATGCGCCCGTCCGCATCCACCAGCGTCATCGCAAACGGGTTGCCCTGCTGCTGCAGCCACGCCGTCGCGTCCTTCGCGCTGTCCTTGTAGTTCAGCCCGATCAGCTGGTCGCCGCGCCCCTGCGCGCGCAGCGTGTCGCCCAGCGCCATGATCACCGGCTGCTCGTCGGCGCACACGCTGCACCACGACGCCCACAGGTTCACCAGCCGCGGCTTGCCGCGCAACTGCGCCGGGCCGATCGCGCCGCCTCCGGCAGCCGTGCTGCCCAGCTGAGGCAGCGCCATGTCCGGCCACGGCTTGCCGATCAGCATCGAGGGCAGCTCGCGCGGATCGCGCGTCATCCCCACGGCCAGCAGCAGCAGCAGCGCGAGCGCCGCCACCGCCGACAGCGTCAGGATCCAGTGGCGGCGCAGCGAGATCAGGATATTCATGCGGGCAACTTCACAGTGAAGAAAGGGTTTCCGGCACCACGGCAGCGGCAGCAGCGGCAGCAGCGGTAGCAGCAGCAGCAGCAGCAGCGGTAGTGGCAGTGGCAGCAGCCTGCGGCGCCGCGCGGCGCAGCCGGCGCGCCAGCGCCGCGCTCAGCGCCCCCGCGCCCATGCACAGCACGCCGAGCCACACCCAGCGCATGAACGGCTTGTACTGCACGCGCACGCTCCACGCGCCGCTCGCCACATCCACCGGCGTGCTCAGCGCCACGTACACGTCGCGCGTCATCGTCCAGTCGATCGCGCTGTGGCTCAGCGGCATCTGCGAGCCGATATAGGTGCGCTTCTCGCTCACGAGCGCGCGCGGCGCCTGCGACGGACAGCGCAGCGTAAAGCGCCCCACCTGCGCGTCATAGTCCGGGCCGCGTCCCTGGCCCATGCCGTCGAAGCTCACCGTGCAGCCGGCCAGCGCCCGCGTGTCGCCCGGCGCCATGCTCACGTCGTGCTCCACGCCGTAGCCCTTGACCATCGCCACGCCCACCACAAAGATCGCTATGCCCAGGTGCGACACCACCATGCCCAGGCCCGAGGCCCCGAGCCCGCCGCCGCGCACGCGCTGCACCGCCCACTGCAGCGTGCTCACCGCCACGCCCAGCGCGCCCAGCAGCGCCACCACAACCAGCACGTGCACCATTCCGTACGCACGCGCGAGCAGCACCGGCAGCACCGCCGCGCCGGTCACGAGCGCCACCAGCGTGGGCATCATCCGGCGCAGCAGCTCGCCGCCCGTGTTCTTTCCCCAGCGCAGCCAGATCGACACGATCAGCAGCAGCAGCGCGGGCATCAGCACCGGCATCATGACCGCATCGAAATACGGCACGCCCACCGAGATCTTGCCCAGCTGCAGCGCATCCATGACCAGCGGATACAGCGTGCCCAGCAGCACCACGCCGCAGGCCACCACCAGCAGCAGGTTGTTCAGCGCCAGCGCCGTCTCGCGCGAGGCGAGGCCCGGCGCACGCGGCGCGCGCGCCGGCTGCAGCCGCTCGCGGTAGCGCGCCACCAGCGCGAGGCTGCCCAGCAGCGCGAACGCGATCAGCGCGAGCATCGCAATGCCGCGGCGCGGATCGGTCGTGAACGCGTGCACCGAGATCAGCACGCCCGAGCGCACGAGGAAGGTGCCCAGCAGCGAGAGCACGAACGCGCCGATGGCCAGCGCCGCCGTCCAGTACGCGAAGTGGCCGTGCTGGTCGCGGGCGACCTGCACGTGCAGCAGCGCCGCGAGCACCAGCCAGGGCATCAGCGAGGCATTCTCCACCGGATCCCAGAACCACCAGCCGCCCCAGCCCAGCACGTAGTACGCCCACCACGAACCGAGCGCAATGCCCAGCGACAGGAACACCAGCGCCGCCGCCGTGTAGGGCCGCGCCCAGCGCACCCACAGCGCGGGCGCGCCGCGCCAGAGCGCGGCCATCGTCATCGCGAACGGCACCGTGGTGCCCACATAGCCCAGGTACAGCAGCGGCGGATGCATCGCCATGCCCGGATCCTGCAGCAGCGGGTTCAGGCTCTGGCCCTCATCGGGCGCGGGCAGCAGGCGGGTGAACGGGTTCGAGGTGAACAGCACGAACGCGCCGATGCACAGGCTCACCAGACCGAGCATGCCCAGCACGCGCGACGCGTAGGCCGCGTCATGCCGGCGCAGGCCCCACATCGACGCCAGGCTCCAGAGCGCGAGCGCTGCCATCCACAGCAGCATCGAGCCCTCGTGCCCGCCCCACACCGCCGCGATGCGATAGATCACCGGCAGGCTGGTGTGGCTGTTCTGCGCCACATAGAGAATCGAGAAATCGTCGTTCACGAACGCCGCCGCGAGCAGCACGATCGCGCCGAGAATGCCGCCGATCTGCCACAGCGCGGCCAGCGTCGCGAGCCGCGGCTGCGCCTGCGGGCCCAGACCGCCCCACGCCTGCACCGCCGCCGCGACCACCGCGAGGATCAGCAGCAGCTGTCCAAGTTCACCGATCATTGCGCGGCTCCCGTTGCTGACTGCGCTGACTGCGCGGCCTGCATCGCCACGTGCGTCTTCGGCGGCGTGTAGTTCTCGTCGTGCTTGGCCAGCACCTCGGTAGCCACCAGCGCACCCGAGCCGTCGAGGCGGCCCTGCGCAATCGCGCCCTTGCCCTCGGCGAACAGGTCCGGCAGCACGCCGTGATAGATCACCGGCACGCTGTTTTTACCGTCCATGAGCGTGAAGCGCACGTCCAGCGCGTCGCCCGGGGAGCGCTGCAGTGAGCCCGCCTGCACCATGCCGCCCACGCGCAGCGTCTCGCTGGCGTGTGCGCTGCCCGAGGCGATGTCGCTCGGCGTCACGTAAAACATGAGGTTGCTGCGGAAGGCCTGCTTGACGAACACACCCGCGGCCACCAGCAGCGCCGCGGCCACCAGGATCAGCAGCAGGCGCTTGCGGCGCGGGGTCAGTACGACCGCGCTCATGGCGACTCTCCCTGTGTTGCGGCCAGCGCCGCGTTGTGCGCCCCGGGCTGTGCGCGCCGCGCGCGAAGCTTCAACGCCAGTTGCTCTGCTGCGAGCGCAACGACCACCGACGCCACGCTGCCCCACACATGAACGCCGTAGCGTCCCATTCGAAGGAACGACGCCCAGTCGCTCCACCACAGATGGAAAAATTCAGACATCACCGGCCTTCCATGTGATGCATGTCTGCCGCACCGTTGTAATGGCAACCTGCAGGCATCGTTAAACACGCGGTTTTATTGAGATCGGGCCGAAGCTTACCATGATTACGATCAAATTCGAGACCTCGACAAAGGTGCCGAAGAGGGGTGCGCGATTTAGACACATCGTTTCAAAATGCCTGTAAAACAAGGCACAAAAAGTGTGAATTGCTCGCCGCTTCCAGACCCTTGCCAGCCTGGCGCCGAGGCCTGTTTCGCGCGGTGTCCGGCACTTGCGATGCACTCGTTGAATGCACAGCATATGGACGGTTAATGCTGTGTCGAATGGGGCTGAAAAACGTGAAAGACGCGCGGGATTTCGGAGAGTCTGAAGCGCAAGGCGCGTACAAATGTCGCGCACGCGCGCGGCCAATCGCACCGGCCCGCCCCACCGCAGACGCAAGATTCAGGCGAGTCAGGAAGTGTGGGCCAGGCTGACCGGCAAGATCGATACGCGCCAGAAGTTCGAATCGCGTCGTATGGAACTGGCCACGAAGGAATGGGCACGCATGAAGGCGAACGGTTCGCGTGAATGCCGCATATTGCGCACCATCTGCCGAATGAATGCCACGCCCCGAACGAAGACGAGTCATTCATTCAGCGAATCCGGATCGAGTGGCGTCAACCCGATCCGAACTCCAATGAAGACTTCACCTCAAAAATGAAAACGCATTCGTGAGGCGAAAATGGGCGATCACAAACCCTTGCGGAACGGTGCGCCCGAGTGCTCGCGCAACTCGTTGAACACGATCTTCGGCCAGGCCTTCTGCGCGACTTCGATTTCGGAAACGTGCGAAGCAAGGTAAGTCGGCGCATTCGATGCGTCGTAGGCCATACGGGCCGCGTAGGCATCGGTGAAGCGGCGCAGTTCGGCGGAGTCGTCACAGGTAACCCAGCGCGAGAGGCGGTAGCGTGCGGGCATGATGCGCACGTCCACCTTGTATTCGGCGGACAGGCGGTGCGACACCACTTCGAACTGCAGCTGGCCAACGGCGCCCAGAATCATCGAGCCCCCATGCAACGGGCGGAACACCTGGATCGCGCCTTCTTCGCCGAGCTGCTTGAGCGCTTCGCCCAGTTGCTTTGCACGCATCGGGTCGACCACTTCGATGGTCTGGAAAATTTCCGGCGCGAAGAACGGAAGGCCCGTGAACTGAAGATCCTCGCCTTCGGTCAGCGTATCGCCGAGGCTCAACGCGCCGTGATTAGGAATACCGATGATGTCGCCAGGGTACGCTTCAGCCACGGTTTCGCGGCGCTGCGACAGGAAGCTCACAACGTTGTTCGCGCGGAACGTCTTGTTGTTGCGCGTGATCTTCAGTTGCATGCCGCGCTCGAAGCGGCCCGAGCACACGCGGATAAACGCCACGCGGTCGCGGTGCGCAAGATCCATGTTTGCCTGCACCTTGAACACGACGCCCGTGAACTTCGGCTCGTCAGGTTCGACCGGGCGCTGCACGGTCATGCGAGCGGACGGCGGCGGCGCGAGATCGACGAGCGCATCGAGAATTTCTTTCACGCCGAAGTTGTTGATCGCCGAACCGAACAGCACCGGCGACTGCTCGCCTGCGAGGAACGCGTCGCGATCGAACGTGGGCGTGGCGCCCGTAATCAGTTCGACCTCTTCCTTGGCGCGCTTCCAGTGATAGCCGAAGCGGCGCTCGCCCTCTTCGAAGTCGAGAGCCTGCAGCGTTTCCACCGCGCCGCCGAGCGTTTCCTCGCCCGCGCGGAACACGCGCACCTGGTCGCGCTGAATGTCGTAGACGCCCTGGAACTCCTTGCCCATACCGATGGGCCAGGTGAACGGCACGGCGGCCACGCCGAGGTGCTGCTCGATTTCGTCGAGCAGGTCGAGCGGCTCGCGCACTTCGCGGTCGAGTTTGTTGATGAACGTGAGAATCGGCGTCTTGCGGCTGCGGCAAACTTCGAGCAGCTTGAGCGTCTGCGCTTCCACGCCGTTTGCGCCGTCGATCACCATCACGGCGGCATCCACGGCGGTCAGCACGCGGTACGTGTCTTCCGAAAAGTCCTCGTGGCCCGGCGTATCGAGCAGATTGATGACGGCATCGCCGTACTCGAACTGCATGACCGAACTCGCGACCGAAATGCCGCGTTGCTTTTCGATCTCCATCCAGTCGGACGTCGCATAGCGATTGCTTTTGCGGCCTTTCACCGTGCCTGCGATCTGAATCGCGCCCGAAAACAGCAGCAGCTTTTCGGTAAGCGTGGTTTTACCCGCGTCCGGGTGAGAAATAACCGCGAACGTGCGGCGGCGTTTGAGTTCGGAAACTGACATCGAGCTGGGTATCACAGATGAAATTCGGGCAACCGGGCCGCGCGGGCATGGGTTGCTGCAAAGGCGGCGGCATGGGCGGCCACCCGGGTCCGGTTACCGGACGGCATCGCAGGGCCGGCGTGGGATCCAGCGCCGCGACGAATAGCACGAACGGTCAGGGAATCATGGCTCACACCGGCGCAAAGCGGCACCGCGGACGAATGATACACGGCATTACGGCGTGCGATGAAGAGTTCGATACGCGTGTATGGGCGCCACGGCGGCATCCTGCATGCGACGCATGCACGCAAACGCCGTGTGACGCGGTGTGCGCGACCCGTGGTCAGCTTTTGCGGGAGCGTACGGCCCGTGCCGCGCAAGAAGCCGCTGCCGGCCCGCAATCGCTCGCGGCGGTCTGCTGGTTAATCCTGGATCAGGAAGCGGTTGCGGTTCTTGCCCGCGAGCCAGCCCGGCGCACGGCCGCGGCCGCTCCACGTTTCGCCGGTTTTCGGATTCCGGTAGCGGGCCGGCAGCGGCTTCTTGCACGGCGCAGCCGCACGACTCGAAAAGCCGAGTTCTTCGGCCGTGATGTCGTACTCGGCAATTTTTTCCTTGATCTCGGTGATCGCCTGCGCAATTTCTTTTTCGCGTGCCACCGCAACTTCCTTGTGGAGCTTTTCCAGTTGGGCGGTCAATTGCTTGTAGCTCGGCATGAGAAGTGATCTCCAGAATAGTCACACGACAGCATTGTGACCATTCTGGCGTCAAAGCGTGCCGAATTGCGTCTTTTTTTCCCTCAGTACATCAATCCATTGCGCTATCGCAGCGTCTGGCGGCGCATGCTTTCGCGCACGCGATTCTCAAGCACGTAGAGCGCATCGTGCAGCCGCTTCACACGCTCTGTCTGCGAAGGCGTCGGATTCGCGCACAGCACCGATTCGAGCCGCCCGCGCCAATACGAAAGCGGAATGCGGTCCTGTCCTGAAAGTCGTGCAATGACATGTTCCAGATGCTCGATATCCCTTTCCAGTTGATGGTGATTCATTGTTGCCCCCGGGTTATGACAAGCCGTTTAATGACACGCCTGCGGGCGCATCTACGTATTTTCGGTTTGCGCTGCTTCTCTTAAGCGATGCGCGGGCATTTTTCCCGATTGGTGTTTATGCCGGATTCGTCACGGATAATGGCACGCGCGCATGGCAACAATCTGTCGCGCATGCCCGGGAAAAATAATCCCGTGATTCTGCTTATCCGCTGACCATCCAAGGTTGTCCGTTGGCTACCGCACTGAAGCCGGGCGCTACGTCTGCGAGCCTGACGATGCATCGACAACAAGCCCGATCGAGAGTAACGACGGCTATTGAACCTGTACATTCCTCATTTGTGGAAAAATATGCTCCGCGCATTTTTGCGGGCATCAGGCAGCGCCGATATTCAGCGATGAGTCCGCGGTGGAATCGAACGAATCACAATATGATGGTTTGCTGAACGCCATTTACGAAACAATCGACAATCCGGCGTTCTGGAAAGAATTTTGCGCAAGATTATTAAAATCAACTGAAACCGCATCGGTTCATTTGTTTGCATTCGACCGGCACCGCAATGTTTTCTCGTATGGTGACGGTTTCGATGTCGCCCGGAGCGAGCCGCTCGAACTGATCCGGCCGCTCTATCGCGACGATCCACGGCTTGAATGGCTGCGCGCATTTGCGCCCGGCAAGTGGCTGCATTACAGCGATACCGCCGAAAGCGATCACGCGAGCGGACTTCCCGTATTCGAGCCGCGCATTCCCGGCGCGGAACATCGGCACGTTTCGCTTTGCAAGCTGATCGACAGCTCATCGCTGACCGTCATGCTCGCCTGCCGGCGCGATGCGGCGCAAGGTCCGCTGTCCGATGCCGCGCGTGCGCTGCTCGATCGGCTCACGCCCCACCTCATACGCGCGCTGCGTCTTCACGCGCAACGCAGCGCGCTGAGCGCATCCGCGCTCGTGCAGCGCGCGAGTCCGCCCGCGATGCTCGTCGATGCGCATGGTGAAGTGCTGCACAGCAACGAACGCGCGCAGCAGCTCCTGAATGCGACGTCGCTCGTGCGCGTGCGCGCGCACCAGCTACGCCTCCCAGCCCCCTGGCAGGCACGCTTGCTGGAAGACGTCGCTATCGCCGAAGCGCGGCTGCGCAGCGAGACAAACGGTGCCCGGGAGGCCGCCGCACGGTTTCGCGCACTGCGCATCGTCGCGCCCGGCGACACGAACGGCCCGGAAGTGCTCTACGCGTTCTATAACGTGCAGACCTACGGCGACGCGCCGGTCGCCGAACTTTGCGCCGTTGCCGCGCTCACGTTCTATCATCCGCGCTCCGCACCGCCGGTTGACGAGCAGATCCTTGCCGACGCATTCGATCTATCGCCCGCGGAATGCCGCATTGCCCATCTGCTCGCGGAAGGGCTCACACAAAAGGAAATTGCGGCGCGTGTCGGCGTGCAGCACGATACGGTGCGCAAGCAACTACAGTCGGTGTTCCAGAAGACTGCGACGCGCCGCCAGCCCGATCTGCTGCGCCTGCTGCTGAATCTGCCGGTACACCGGACGCAGCAGACGCACCGGACGCACGCAGGCTAGCCGCCCGGGACGCGGGCTTGTTTGGCCCGGCAGGCGAACACGAGGCTGAAGGTGGAGCCGCTCGTGGACGTATCGATGGTGTCGTAGGCGCCGCCGCATTGCGCGCGCGCCTGCTGCGAGCAGGAGTCGCGGTCGCCGGCGGACGGGCATTGCACCTTGACCGTCGGGCGGCCATCGGAGAGAAACAGCGGCGGGCTGCTGGTGCACGCGGACAAGGCGGCAAGCAGCGCGCAGGCGAGCGCCGCGAACGGCAGCCTGCACAAGCGGAAAGACAGCGACAAACCTGGACGATTCATGTAGCACCCCAATGGACTTTCTCATTCTTCGATGTGCGATTGTGCCATGCCGCGCACCTGCGGCGCGGCATGCGCCGTCCGCGCGCGGGCGCGCTCAGTTCGGCGGCGGCAGCGTCTTGTAAGGCAGCGCGCCGTGCGGATCGGCGGCCACGCGCACAAACACCTGCTCGACATCCGGGATCGCTTCGAGGCGGCGCTGCAACGCAGCCCGATCGAATGAGGCGGGCGCGCATCCTTCCGCATAGACAAAACGCCGCTGCACGGTGATCCAGAGGCTCGTGTTCGCGAGCGACGCGTCGCCCTGGAACTGCTGGCGAACCGCGGCCGCGATGTCCGCGTCGTAAAGGTACGCGTTCGGCTTCGAGCACTTGTGCGCAAGCCAGCACGTCGTGCCGCGCTCCACACGATAATGCGCGTCGTCTTCGGCCTCGGCGCGGGTCATCAACGGCCCGAGCGGCACCGGACATGCGCTCACCGCACTCGACAGCGCGAAAAACGGATCGTTGTACCAGTTCTTGAACTGCGTCTGCGCGTCGGTTGCCGTCTGCGCCTGCACGGCGGCGCACGTCGCAAAACCAGCCGCATAGACCGCCACAAGACCGGCCGCGTGTGCGCCACGCGCAATCCATGTCATGCGCGCTGGCTTCACCCGGCGCAACACCCGAATCGATTCGCACCACTTCATTGCCGCCGCCCTCCCCGCCGCCAGCACGTCCTGGCACGCCCCAGCACCGGCAACGATAGCGCCGGTCAACCGGCGTCGCAATCATCATACGATTCTGTAGAATTGCCGCGACGTCTCAAGGATTGCCGAACCACGATCACCATTGAAGGAGACTCAATGTCGTTTGTCATCGTCCTCGCCGCCCTGGCGTTCCTCATGCTCGCCGCCTATCGCGGCTACAGCGTGATTCTCTTCGCCCCCATCGCCGCGCTCGCGGCCGTGCTGCTCACCGGGCCGTCCGCCGTCGCGCCTGTGTTCTCCGGCATTTTCATGGACAAGATGGTCGGCTTCGTGAAGCTGTACTTTCCGGTGTTCCTGCTTGGCGCCGTATTCGGTAAGGTTATCGAACTTTCAGGCTTTTCCGAGTCGATCGTCCACGCCGCGATTCGCTACATCGGCCGCTCGCGGGCGAATGCCGTGATCGTTGCGGTATGCGCGCTGCTCACGTATGGCGGCGTGTCGCTCTTCGTCGTGGTGTTCGCGGTCTATCCGTTCGCCGCCGAACTCTATCGCCAGAGCAACATCCCGAAGCGGCTGATGCCCGGCGCCATCGCGCTCGGCGCGTTCTCGTTCACGATGGACTCGCTGCCCGGCACGCCGCAGATCCAGAACATCATCCCGACGAGCTTCTTCAAGACAACCACGTGGGCCGCGCCCGTGCTCGGCATCATTGGCTCGCTCTTTATCATTGTCGTGGGTCTCACGTACCTCGAATGGCGCCGCCGCACGGCCATGGCGAAGGGCGAAGGCTACGGCACGTCGCTCGTGAACGAGCCCGATCGCGTCGAAACGAAGAGCCTGCCGAATCCGTTGCTCGCCATCGCGCCGCTCGCGCTCGTCGGCGTCGCGAATTTCCTGCTCACGCGCTGGATTCCGGTGTGGTACGGCGAAAGCTTCACCGTCACGCCCGACGTGCTGCCCGGCATTCACGCGCCCGTCACGACCACCATCAAGCAGGTCGTCGGCATCTGGTCCGTCGAAGGCGCGCTGCTGCTCGGCATCGCGCTCGTGCTCGTCACGGCGTTCCGCCGCGTGCAATCGCGCTTCGCGACCGGCACGAAGGCCGCCGTGGCGGGCGCGCTGCTCGCTTCGATGAATACCGCATCCGAATACGGCTTCGGCGGCGTGATCGCCGCGCTGCCGGGTTTCATCGTCGTGAGCGACGCGCTCAAGAGCATTCCGAATCCGCTCGTCAATGCGGCGGTTTCCGTGAGTTCGCTCGCGGGTATCACGGGCTCGGCATCGGGCGGCATGAGCATCGCGCTCGCAGCCATGTCCGACCAGTTCATCAGGAGCGCGCAGGCCGCGCAGATTCCGATGGAAGTGCTGCACCGCGTGGTCGCGATGGCGAGCGGCGGCATGGACACGCTTCCGCACAACGGCGCCGTCATCACGCTGCTCGCCGTGACGGGCCTCACGCACCGCGAGTCGTATCGCGACATCTTCGCGGTCACGGTCATCAAAACGCTCGCGGTGTTCTTCGTGATCGCCGTGTACTACGCGACCGGACTCGTTTGACCGCGTTTGACCACGTCTGACCGCTCGACCGTTCATGCAGCGGGGGCGCTGAAGGCGCGCGCGTTTTCCCATCGCGTGCCCGGCGCTGCCCGGCCACGCGCCGGGCAGCGCCGCATCCGGACACACAGCAGCGCAACCCGCGCGCCATAGCACCTGATTTTCCCGCTACGCAACACGCCGATTGGCGGCGCACGGCTTCGCGCGGATAATCCGTGAAGCTGCTTCGCGGGCGCAAGCCGACAGGCGGGGCCGCAGCATCGCAAGACTCGTGCAATCCGCAGGAGGCAAGATGACTGACTGGTCCGCCATACGGCATGTTGTTGTCCTGATGCTGGAGAACCGTTCGTTCGATAACGTCCTCGGTTTCCTGCGCCCGGCAGGCTCCGATTTCGACGGGCTCGACGGCGCCGGTTGCGCGGGCAACGACGGCATCGCACCGTGGCCCACGCCCGAGGGCACCGACTGTTCGACGGTCCCCAACCCCGATCCGGGCGAAACGTTCGACGACATCAACGCGCAACTCTTCAACGGACCGATCACCGGCGTGCCGTCGATGAGCGGCTTCGTCGCCAATTACAAACACCTCGGCGGCAACGGCGCCGAGATCATGCACTGTTTCACGCGCAACGATCTGCCTGTCCTGAGCAAGCTGGCGAGCAGCTTCGCCGTATCGGATCGCTGGTTCGCGTCGGCGCCGTGCCAGACCTGGCCCAACCGGTTTTTCGTGCATGCGGGCACCGCCAACGGGTATGAGAACAACACGCTCGACGGCTTTCCGTTTCCGATGCAAACGATCTTCAACGAACTGCAAGGCGTCGAGCCGTGGAAGATCTATTTCCACGATTTTCCGCAGACCGCGCTGCTCTCGCGCCTGTGGCCGTATTTCGCGAATTTCCGGCTGATCGACGAATTCATCAGCGACGCTGCGGCAGGCCAATTGCCGGCCTACGCCTTCATCGAGCCGCGGTATTACCCGGATGTGGTGCAATTGCCGAACGATATGCATCCGCCGCATCACGTGCCGTTCGCCGATGCGCTTGTCGCACGCGTCTATAACGCGGTGCGTGCGTCGCCCAACTGGGACAACACGCTGCTGATCGTCACGTTCGACGAACACGGCGGCTGTTTCGATCACGTTCCCCCGCCCGCCGCGACGCAGCCCGAACCGCCACGGCCGATGCAGCGCTTCACGTTCGACCGCTTCGGCGTGCGCGTACCGGCCATCATCGTCTCGCCGTACACCGCCGCGGGCACCGTGTTGCGCGCGGACGGTCCCGTGCCGTACGACCACACGTCGATCCTCAAGACCGTGCGCAACTGCTTCGGCATTGCCGGGCCGCTCTCCGCGCGCGAGGCCGCCGCACCGGATCTGTCCGCGGCGCTCAATGCGCCCTTCGACGCGAATCGCGGGCCGCTATCGATCGATGTGCCCGCACCCATCGTCGACGACGCCGCACTGCAGGCCGCGAACGGGCGCGACGTGACGCACATGCAGGGTCTGTTCGCGCTGGCCGCAAAGAGCCTCGCGCCACTGGGCGGCGGCACGACCGTCGCCCAGCACATTCAGGATCTCATCCAGTCGAAGAATGCCCCGGCTGGCGCGGCCGACGCCCGGACACCGGCCGCACCGACAACCGCCGGAGCCGCAGGCGCGTTTGCGCGCAGCGTCATGCAGAAGATACTCGCGCGGTTCGCGACGCCGAAGCCGCCGCCCGAGGCGCCGCAAGACTCGATCTATCGCGGTCAATGACGTTTTCAACTGGACTTCCAGGAGAATGCGATGCCCTTACCCTCCGATACCGGCACCTGGCTCGCGCAGCCCATGAATTACTGGTACGCGGCGCTGCGGCCGTTCTTTGCGCTTTACGCCGCACCGAGATCGCTCGACCAGTCGATCCTGCCGTGGACCTTCGCGGGCCTTGTGATCAACGAGAACAATTCGAGCGATCCGGCTACCGAACAGGCCGTCGTCACCAGGGACAGTTATGGCCGGCAACTGGGACGCATCTCCGATGCGCTCGCGTGCCTGATCGACACGCTTGCCGAGGACGAAAAGAAGAACAAGGCCATCGAGGCGTTTCTCGGCATGAAGGCGCAAATCGACGAGATCAAGGACAAGGCTCAGGCCGCACGCTTCGACAAGGTGCTGTCCGACCTCGCAGACCTCCGCCAGCGCGACGAGCGTACCTTCTACGAACGCGTCGAGCGCGTCAGCGCGCTCGCGAACTCGTCGAGTTGAGCGTCCCGTTCAGACCATTCTCCTGAATGGTTGCCTGCTGCTGACGCAAGCAGTCGATGAGCGGATCGTCTGCTTTGGCCTGTTGTTCCCACTGGTCGATATAAACCAGTTGATCGATCGGCAACCTGGGCAGCCAACCCGCGCTTTCCAGCTCCGGCTTGTCGTAGAAGTGGCTGACGTAGCCCAGACAGAGATAGGCCACCGGCACGATATTGCGGGGAATCTGGAGCGCGTCCTGCACATCGCGCTGATTGAAGATGCTCACCCAACCCACGCCCAGACCTTCGGCGCGTGCAGCCAGCCACAGATTTTGCACCGCGCAGACGCTGCTATAGAGATCCATCGTCCGAATATGGGTGCGCCCCACGACGACCGGACCGGTACGTTTGCGATCGCAGGTGATACAGAGGTTGACGGGCGACTCCAGGATGCCTTCGAGTTTGAGGCGGCTGTAGACTTCGCGCTTTTCGCCATCGAACATCTGCGCGGCTTCTGCGTTGGCCTTTTTGAACAGGTCATGGACGCGCTGCTTGACGTCCTGCGAGCGAACCACCAGAAAATTCCAGGGCTGCATGAAGCCCACCGAAGGCGCATGGTGCGCGGCCATCAGAACGCGGCTTAACACCTCGTCGGGGATGGCGTCGGGCAGGAATTGTCCGCGCACGTCACGGCGGCTGAAAATGGTTCGGTAGACTGCGGCGCGTTCTGCTTCGGAAAATTGGTGATCGGGCCGGACAGCTTGGCTTTCCATGGATTCCCCTTTTGGAAAAGATTCGGCTGCCGGGCCTGGCAGCGTTTTTTCGCTCTTCAGGCCGGTCTTCTGACTTGGATTCATCCGTGTAGAGCGCCTTCCCGGCTCGCGCCAGTGGCATGTTGCTCTACCCGTCCTCCATACAGCGTTGGGCACGTGGCGGAATTGCACCGCCTTCCCGATTCTCCCTTGCGGGCACCTGAAGAAAAGTCGCCGCAACAAATCGTTGCGGCGGCCCGAATCCTATTACACCCGTGAAATGCGGGCAACCACGCCAGTCAGGCTGTCGCACGCCGGGTGAAAATACGGCGGGTCAGATCGAATGCGACGAGATTGCCCGCCAGGATCAGCACCAGTCCGACCACGGCCAGCAATGACCAACGGTAGCCTTCGAAGACGGTCGAAATCGCGAGCGCGACGATCGGAAACAACACCGTGCAATAGGCTGCGCGCTCGGGTCCGATCCGGCCAACCAGCGTCAGATACGCGGTAAATCCAATCACCGATCCTGCGATGACGAGATAGGCAAGCGCGCCGAGGTAACGTGCATCCAGTTCGGGCCGGAACGGCAAACCGGCGAACGCGCTGCCGGCCACCAGCACCGTGGTGCCGATCAGCATGGCCCAACCATTCGTGACAAGCGGATCCAACCCCATGGATTGCATGCGGCTGGACAACAGATTGCCCGCCGAAAAACACTGCGTGCCGAGAAACGCGACGGCAAGCCCGAGCCAGGCGGTCTGGTCGCCGATATGGCCCGCCATCTGTTGCAGGAACAGGCAAACAATCCCGATCAGGCCGAGCACGGCTCCGCCGACCGCGGAAGGCTGCAGCGGCCGCCCCATGAACAGGCGGCCGTTGATGGAATTGAGCAGCGGCGCTGTCGAGAACACGACGGCGACGAGACCGCTCGGCACGATGCCCTCGGCATAGTAAAAGCACAGGAAGTTAAGGCAGAAGAGCGCAAGCCCCTGGCCCACCAGATATCGCCACGCCGCGCGCGGCGGCCAGATCGGGCGGCGCATGATGCGCAGCAGCGCAAACATCACGAGCGCCGCGAGCCCGAAGCGCCAGGCGATGGAAACGGGTGCCGGGACGACGCCAAGCTGCCATTTAATGGCGATCCAGGTGGTGCCCCAGATCACGACGGTGAGCGCATAGAGCAAGAGATTCATTTCCGGAACCAGTTCGAAACTGAAAGTCCCCACTATCGCGCGCAGTTGTGACCCGCACTTGTCCAGGATTGCGCTTTTTTGTCGGCGGCCTGCTCCGGCCGGCGCGCGCGTATACTTTCACGATCCCTCCACCGGTCGCGCAGCGGCCTGTTGCGAACCATGAACGCCCAGCCGACTCCCTCCGTGCCCGATCTCGCCGACAGCCCATTCGGGCTGCATTCGGTGTGCCGCACGCTGAGCGAAGCCGACGCGACGCTCGAACGGTTTGCCTGGCTCGGCGACCGGCTTGCGGCAGCCGTCTGGGTGCGCGAGACGCGCGAGACGGAGACGGTCTACGAGCGGCCCGGCCATCACACGCTCTCGTGCTACATCGACGGCGGCTACCGGACGGAGCGGCAAAAACTGCCGGGCATCTACGGCGCACCGAGCCGCCTCTGCGCGCTGCCGGGCGATCACGAATCGCGCTGGTGGGTGCGGGGCCACATGCATTTCATGCACCTTTATTTCCTGCCGGAGCACTTTACGCAACGTGCCGTCAGCGAACTCGATCTGGAACCGCGCGAACTCACGCTGGCAGACCGCACGTATTTCGAAGACGAGCGGATCGCCATGCTTTGCCAGACGCTTGCCCACGAAGACTGGACCGATCCGCAAGGGCTTTTGCGCAGCAACGAAACGGCCCACGAAGTGCTGAGCCTGCTGCTGCGCAGCCAGAGCGTGCGCCGCCCGGGCGCGGCGCTCAAGGGCGGCCTTTCGGTGGCGACGCGGCGGCGCCTGCGCGACTACATCGACGCCCATCTGGGCGAGCCGCTGACGCTCGGCGCACTCGCTGAAATCGCGTGCCTGTCCGAATACCATCTCGCGCGCATGTTCCGCACGTCGTTCGGTCAGCCGCCGCATGCATGGATTGCGGCCCAGCGTCTCGAACGGGCCCGCGCCCTGTTGCGCTCGACCGCACAACCGCTCGTGCAGATTGCGGCCGAGTGCGGCTATGCGAACGCGAGCCACTTCAGCCATCGCTTCCGCGATGCATTCGGTGCCGCGCCCAATACTTACCGGCAAGCAGTCCAGAAATAGCCCGCGGGTGCCACGCGGGTGCCAGCAGACTAGCCACGACGATCTCGCACCAGGAAAGAGAAACCGCAACAAAAGCGCTTGCAAGCGCGCACGAGTCTCTCTATAATTCGCGCCTCGACAGGCTCGTAGCTCAGCTGGTTAGAGCACCACCTTGACATGGTGGGGGTCGTTGGTTCGAGTCCAATCGAGCCTACCAACGAATAGTGCAGTACCTTGTTGCAACACCCGGCAATGACGCAGTCCCTCGCGGGAATGCGTCATTTTCGTTTTTGGCTTTATTCTTTCGCAGATCGCCATGCGCTGCGGCATGGATGCGTAGTTATCCAAAACATCCTGCGCAGCCGCCTGCCCGCTGCCGAGGGAAAGTCAGGCAAGGCGATTGCGCCTTGCCTGACTTCCTGCGCGTCTAGATCTTCAGCCGCGTGACCTTCGTACCCGCGAGCGACACATCGCCCATCAGGCCCGCGTTCGTCACGATGAACACCTGAACCGGCGCCGTCGCGGTGGTCGTATCGACAGCACCGTTCGCGCCCATCTTCACGAGCGCCACCGACGCATCCGCTCCCGCCGACCAGCCCTCCGACGCGCGGAAGCGGTTGAGCGAATCCTGGGTCATGAAGCAGAAGATGACCGCCTTCGACTGCGCGCCCGCCTGCAGACCCAACGATCCCGACACGGTGCTGTAGTAGCCCACCGTTGCACCGCCCACGCGCAGCGCGCCTTCGCCATACTGCCCGCCGACGATGAATCCGGCCTGCAGCACGGACGGGAACACGAGCACGCCACGTGCCTTTGCTACGAGTTCATGCGAGCCCGGCACGGTCGTAAAGAGCTTGTTCAAGGCGCCGTCGATACCTGCGTCAATCGACTGGCGTCGCGAGGCGTTATCCGCCGCGCTCGGATTCGTGCCCGGCGTGGTGGTACACCCCTCGAGCGCAAATGCGCCCGAGGCGAGCGCGGCGGCGGCCGTGAGGATGAAGTTTCGTCGTTGCATCGTTATCTCCACACGAATGGGAATGTGGGAACGTGAGCGCAAGCCGCATTCCCACATTCCCACCCCAGTTTGCACGAAATCGATGAGAGGCGTCCGCGCAGTGGTCACTCCGCATTGGATCAGTGCGCATCAATGCAGATCGATCAGTGGGTGACGGGCTCGTTCGCAACCAGATGCGAGCGCACGAAGCCGATATGCTCCCGCAGCACGTAAAACGCATCGGCATAAGCAAGCGGCATGCGCAGCGTGTTGAGCGAGCGCTCGATTTCGTTGAGTTCGCCGATCAACTGGCGCCGCTCTTCTTCGCTCGTATGCTTGAGCGCATCGCGCTCGATCGCGATGAGCGCGCCGTAGTAGCGATAGATGCGCGAGCGCACGCGCCAGCTATACAGTGCGGGAATGGCGCGCAGGGCCGGGAATACGAGAACGGCGAGCGGCAGCAGCAGAACGATGAGCCGGTCCGCCACGCTCGCGAGCCAGAACGGCAGCGTGCGATAAAGAAAGCTCTTGCCCGAGCGGTAATAGCGCGTCGCGTCTTCGCTGATCCGGAAGTCGTGCACCGACGTGTTCGGAAACTCGCCCGCGCGCTGCAACAGACCCGGCGCGCTGTTCACCTCGCTTGCGGCTTCGATCAGCAGATCGGAAATCGCCGGATGCAGCGTGCTGCGCGCGACGATCTCAACGGTCGGGCCGATCAGATGCACGGTATCGGGCGGAACGCGGTGGCGCAGATCGAGCACGCCTGGCGGCAGGTCGATGGTTTCGAGGTAGGGAAAGAGCCGCGTGTAAGCGCTCGTTTCGTCGAGGCTCATCACGGAGATGCCTGGAATCGTCAGCACGCGCAGCATCAGTTCGCGCGTCGTGGAGTCGCCGCTCAACATGGCGGCATCGACGTTACCGGAGACGAGTTGCGTGGCGGCCTGCAAGCCGTCGAGCGGCAGCAGCGTGGTATCGCCGCCGGGAACGATGCCGTTCGCGTCGAGCAGCTGCAGCGAGAGCATCCGCGTGCCGCTGCCTTCGCGGCCGATGGCAATGCGTTTGCCTTCGAGCTGCGAAAGCTGCGTGAGACCCGAACCGCGATAGAACACCACCATCGGCAGATACGCGACGCTGCCGAGCGACATCAGCGAATTCACATCCCGGTCGCCTGCCACGCCGCCCTGCACGAGCGCGACATCGACGTGCAACTTCGGGTCGAGCAGCCGGTTCAGGTTCTGCACCGAGCCATCCGATTCGAGCACGTCGAGCGTCACGCCGTTGCGCGCGAGGATCGTGCGGTAGGACTCGGCCAACAGCATGAACGAGCTGTCGCTGGGACCGGCGCTGATCGTGATGCTGCGCGGCGGCGCGGGATCGACGAGCCACACCATGAGCGCGACGATAACACCGCAAATGATCGCAACCGGCAACGCGGATAGCGCGAGATCGCGCCAGTCGGGCTGAGCGTGTTCGCGCAGAAAATGTAGCGGCGGTCGATATCGTTTCATGAGAACCCGGCGGCGACGCGTCAGACTCCTGGAAACCTCATGATGCCATTTTCGCGCCAGATCGGATCGTTATCGGCGCGAAGCTTGCGCTTCGCAGATCGCGCCGCGCGCGGGCGGCGATTCAGGTGTCTGCTTTCGTCAGCGCGAAGAGTTCGGCGCGCAATGCCTTCGCACGGTCGCGCTTCATATGCTGCTCGAACTCGGTCTGCGCGTCCTGCCACAGCACGCGCGCACGCTCGTAGCGCCGTCGGCCGCCAGTCGAAAGGCGATAGACGAGCATGCGCGTATCCTGCTGCGACGCCGACGCGACCACGAGCGCATCGCGCTGCAACGGTTTGAGCGCGCGCACGAGCGTCGTGCGGTCCATGACGAGGTCGTCGGACAGTTCGGCGGCGGTCGCATCGGGGTGCCTCGCGAGGCGCGAAAGGATCGTGAATTGCGCAGCCGTCACGCCCGCCTGCGAAAGATGACGCTCGTAGAGTTGCGTGACGAAACGCGCGGCCTGCCGCAGCGCAAAACAGTTGCATTCGTCGCGAGTTGTCTGCTTCGTCATGACCTTCACCTCTTCAGTCCCGCGCCACGCGGCGCACGGTCATCATACTTTCCCCGGCGCGGGCACGATACCCGGGCGCTACCGCTGCAAAACGTCACGGCACAACGTGTGGCGCTATTTCACGCGCACGTCGGGCGTGGTTTCGGCGCGAGGTAAATCGGCGGCCTGGGCGATCACCTCGCCGCTCTGGCTCCAGCCGCCGCCGAGCGACCGGTACAGTGCAACCGCCGCGAGCGCACGCTCGCGTTGCGCCTCGTTGAGCAAGTCGGCATCGGCGAGATAGGTCTGCTGCGCCGTGAGCACGTCGAGGAAGTCCGCCGCGCCGCCCTTGTAGAGCTGATTCGCGAGCTTGAGCGCCTGCGACGAGGCAGCCGCCGCATCGTTCAACTCCCGTGCCTGATCCGCCGTGCTCACGAGGTCCGTGCGGCTGTCCTCCACTTCACGCAGCGCCTGCAACATCGTCTGCCGAAGGTTCAGTTGCGACTCGCGCATGCGGCTCTCGCTCTGGCCGATTTCCGCCGTGATGCGGCCCGCGTTGAAGATCGGGCTCGTCGCGCCAATCGCCGCGCTAAAGAGATTGTCGGTTAACGTCGGCAGGCCGAGATACGATGCGGCCAGCACGCCATCCGTGAGATTCAGCGAAAACTTCGGATAGCGCTCTGCACGCGCAACGCCCACTTCGGCTGCACGCTGCTCCACGCTCGCGTAGGCCGCCTGCACGTCCGGTCGACGCAGCAGCGCTTCCGAGGGCAGCAGTTGCGGCGCACCGACGGGCGCAGCCGGAATAGGCGCGGAAGCGGCCAGTGCAAGCTGCGCGACGGATTCCGGCGTGCGGCCCGTGTAGATCGCAATCAGGTTCAATTGATGTTCGACGCTCGCCCGCGCGCGTGGAATGCGCGCCTGCAGTTCGCTCAACTGCGACTGTGCGCGCGTCACGTCGAGCTGCGTCGAGAGGCCGTATTTCAGCCGGTCCTGCGTGAGCGTGAGCGCGCGCTGCCGGATCGAAACGTTGTCCTGGAGAATATTCAGTTCAGCCTGCGCCCAGCGCAAATCGACGTAGGCCGATGCCGTATCGGCGGCCAGCGCGAGCCGCAGCGCGTCGAGCGCATGCTGCTGGCCGACGAGATTCGCCTGCGCGGCAAGCAGATCGAGCCGCTCGCCGCCGAACACATCCGGCGACCACCCAAGCGTGAAGCCCGCACCCGCCTGCTTCACATAGCCGAGCGGCGGCGGCGTGTTCTGCCGCACATACGCGCCGTGCGCCGTGAAATCGAGTTGCGGCAGCAGCGCCGCGTGCTTTTGCGTCGTGATCGACTGCGCCTGCTTCACGCGTTCCGCCGCGGCCTGAAGATCGAGATTGCCTTGCAGCACGGTAGCGAGCAGCGCGTTCAACGTCGCGTCGCCGAATTGCGCCCACCAGGTTTGCGCATCGACGGCGTCCTGCGGCGCGTCGATGCGCCAGGCGGCGGGTGCGGTTTCGTGAACCGTTGCCGGTAAATCGGCATGCTGGGCGGGCTGCACGGCGCACGCTGCGAGCACGGCGGCCACGACTGACGCAACAAGCGTGCGCGCAACGCGCAGCGGCCTGAAATTCGAAGACGCTTGCATGATGGACCTCTGTGGCTCAATGAGCATCGGTGGGCGGGCCGCCTAACGTGATCGGCCGCGAAAACAGCACGCTCGCCAGTGCCACCACGAAGCACAGCGACAGCACGAAGAAGGTGTCCGAAAACGTGAGCACAAGCGCTTCGCGCATCACGAGCGCGTGCAACCGCAGGAGTCCGGCCGTGCCCGCGTCGAGCACATTGCCCGCGACGGACGTCCAGTACGACGCCTGCCCCGCGAGTAGCGATTCCACCTGCGGCTGGCCGTGCGTGACGCTCTCGTTCAGGCGCAGATAGTGGAAATTGAGGCGGTCATTGAGCATCGTTGCGCTCACAGCGATGCCGATGGCGCCGCCGAGGTTGCGCATCAGGTTGAACAGCCCGCTTGCCGACTTGAGCCGCGCGGGCGGCAACGAGCCGAGCGCCATCGTCACGATGGGCGGAATCGCAAATTGCTGGCCGATGCCGCGCAACGCCTGCGGCAGCAGCAACTGCTCCCAGCCCCAGTCGTGCGTGAGCGGCACGTAGAGATAGCAGCCGAGCCCGAACAGCAGCAGGCCGAACACCATGAGCGTGCGCATGCTGAAAAAGCGCGTGGCGACCGCGTACACGCCGAGTGCGAGCAACTGGAAGATACCGACCGAAAGCAGCGCGAAGCCGATCTGCAGCGAACTGAAGCCACGCACTTCGGCGAGAAAGAGCGGCGTGAGAAACACGGCCACGAAAATGCCGATGCCGGTCACGAACGACAGCAGACTGCCGATGCCGAAGTTGCGCACGGCGAGCGCGCGCAAATCGACGATGGGGTCTTTGGCCGTGAGCCCGTGCACGATGAAGAGGAAGCCGCAGATCGCCGCGATCCACGCGCATGCGATGATCGTGTCGTCGCCGAACCAGTTCTTGCGCGGGCCTTCTTCGAGCATGTATTCGAGGCAGCCGAGAAAGCCGCACAACAACAGAATACCGACATAGTCGCCACGCTTGAGCAGCGAGAGATCGGGCTCGTCGACGTGCACGTAGCGCGGCACCAGCATTGCCACGGCGATGCCCGGCACGAGGTTCAGATAGAAGAGCCAGTGCCACGACCACTGATCGGTAATCCAGCCGCCGATCACGGGGCCGATGGTCGGCGCGAGCGAGGCGAGCGCGCTGATCGTCGTGGACGCAACGAGTCGCTGCTTGCCCGGAAACAGCATGAATGCGGTCGTAAATACAGTCGGGATCATCGCCGCACCCAGCGCGCCTTGCAGGCCGCGAAAGAGAATCATCGAGTCGATATCCCATGCGAGCCCGCACAGCATGCTCGTCATGGTGAAACCCACCGCCGAGCCGACAAAAAGCCAGCGCGTGGAAAACACCCGCGAGAGCCAGCCCGACATCGGGATCACCATGATTTCGGCGATCAGATAGGCGGTCTGCACCCACGAGAGTTCATCCTGGCTCGCGGAAAGCCCACCGCCGATGTCGCGCAGCGAGGACGCGACGATCTGGATATCGAGTGTCGCCATGAAAAAGCCGATGCACATCAGCGCGAAGGCGAATGCGCGCTGCCCGAGCGGTTGAAGGTGCGGCGCGAGTGGTGCCGCGTGCGAAGGCGCTGTCTGCGTGGTGGTCATGTCTGTGGCCCCTGTCATTGCGCCGAGGCGTTCTGAGCAGCGTGGCCCAGATGCACCTTCACCGTCGCCGAGAGACCGGGGCGCAGCACCCGTTCCGCGCCCTTCGGCACATCGAGGCGGATACGCACGGGAACGCGTTGCACGATCTTCGTGAAGTTGCCCGTGGCATTCTCCGGCGGCAGCACGCTGAAGGTCGCACCGGTCGCGGGCGCGAGGCTGTCGACGTGGCCCTGCAGCGTGCCGCTGGCCGCGTCGAGTTCGACGTCGGCGCGGTCGCCCACCTGCATCTTTTTCAACTGGTCCTCCTTGAAGTTCGCATCCACCCACAGGCCGGCGGCGGGCACCACGGTCAGGAGCGGCGCGCCGACGTTCGCGAGCATCCCCGTACGCGCCGTGCGATTGCCGATATAGCCATCGACGGGGGCATAAATCGTCGTGTAGCCGACGTTCAGCGCCGCCAGCCGCTGGGCCGCGACGGCGGTCGCGACGCGCGCCTTCGCGTCGGCGATCTGCGCGGCCAGCACATCGAGCTGGCGCTGCGCGGCCTGCACGGCCGCCCCACTGCTCGCCACCGAGGCCTGCGCCTTCGCGTAGTCGGCATGAGCCCGCTCGACCAGTTGATTCGATACGGCGTCGTCTTTCACGAGTTCGCGATAGCGCGTCTCATCCTGCGCACTGCGCGTGAGCTCCGCATTCGATGCGCGCACTTGCGCCTGCTGCTGGTTGATGACGGCTTCCTGCAGCGTGCGGCGCGCCTCCAGTTCGGCGACGGCCGCGCGGGCGCTGTCCACTTCCGCGTTCGCCTGCGCGAGCTTCGCGTCGTAGTCGCGCGAATCGAGGCGGATCAGCACCTGGCCCGCGTGCACGCGCTCGTTGTCCTGCACGAGGATTTCATTCACGAAGCCGCTCACGCGCGGCGCCATCACTGTGACGTTGCCGCCGACGTAGGCGTCATCGGTCGTTTGCACGAAACGCAGCACGAACAACCAGTCGCCGAGCGCCGCCGCGAGCACCAGCGCGACTGCGCCAAGTGCCAGCGCCATCCAGGGCACCCGGCCCGCCTGGACGCGCACAGCGACCGGTTGGTCTGCAACGGAATTGGCAGGACTCGACATGACGCTCACCTGTGTATATGCACTAATTGAGACAAAAAAAACGCCGCTCTACGACCGGACGCGATGGCTGCACATTGCTGCACGATGAAACGGCATGGCTCGGATGGCGGGCGCTCTGGCGAACGGCGAAGCCGTCGTCGTGCCTGGAAAGCCGTGGAGATGCGCTAGTGTGCATACGCACAGATTAGCGGGCACGACGGGCCGCCACAATCGCCAGGCGCGACATCACAGTGTGAACGCGCCGGCAATAATGGCCTTCAACCCTTCAATTGTCTTTCACTGCTGCGGGGGCGGATACAGCGGGCCCGACATCGTCGAAGAATGCGGTGACGTGGTCGATGAACGCGCGCACCTTCGCTGGCAGTAGCGTGCGCGTCGTGTAGGCGAGGCGGATCTCGATCTGCGCGTCGACGATGGGGAAGTCGTCGAGCACCGTCACGAGCCGCCCGGATTCAAGCTCGGCGCTGACGAGCCCGAGCGGCAGCACGCCGATGCCGAACCCTTCCAGCACCATCTCGCGGTTGAACGCCGGGTTGTTCGACGCAACTTCGTGCTTGAGGTGCACGACCACGTCCTCGTTGCCCGCGCGAAACGTGATCGCCGGTTTGCGCAGCGAAGGCGGCATCGTCACGAACACGTGCTGCTCCAGATCGGACGGATGCGTGGGCACTTTCCGCGTGGCCAGATAGCCCGGCGTCGTCACGAGCGCGAGCGGAATGCGTTCGAGCAGGCGCGTCACGGTCGTGTCGTTGTTGAGCATGAACGGCAGCACGAGGCCGAGATCGAAGCCGTCCGCGACGAGATCGACGGGACGTTCGGTGAGCGTCACGTCGAGACTCACCTTTGGATGCGCGTGCTTGAAGCTGGAGACGAGCGGCACGAGCCGGCTCACCATTGCCGTGGTGTGCGCAACGAGCCGCAGCACGCCTTCGGCCTCGCGCGTCTGCTCGGAGGCGACCGCCTCCAGCGCATCGAGGTCGTCCAGCACGCGGCAGCAGCCGTCGTAGAAGCGCTCAGCGGCTTCGGTAAGCGAGATGGCCCGGGTCGTGCGGTGAAAGAGGCGGCTGCCGAGGCGTTTTTCGAGCCGCGCAATCGTACGCGACACGACCGGCGTCGTGACCCCGTGCATGTCGGCGGCACGCGTAAAGCTGCGCGCCTCGACGACGGAGCGGAAAATACGCAGGCTGTCGATATAGTCCATGGCGTGACGGCAAGTGGCAGTCCGGCCAAAAGAGCCGGGAGCGGGCGCCCGCATGTCTCGTCCACATGCGAACAGGCCCTAGCTTAGCGCCACCTGGGCCCGCTTGTCCTGGGGCGAACACGCCAGGGAAAGCCCTCGTCGACCGCCGCCGGGAACCACGCCCTCATTTGCCTGCCCTTGCCTGCACAACCGTCTCGTCGGCACGGCTGCCCGCGCGCCTGCGCTGCGCGGTCAGCCGACCGAATCCGCCCGCAAATCAGCCAGCCAGCTTGCGGAACGTCTCCAGCACGGCGTCGCCCTTGAACGGCTTCACGATCCAGCCGCGCACGCCTGCCGCCTTGCCGCGCTCCTTCATCGCCGGGCTGCTCTCCGTCGTCAGCATCACCACGTTGACTGCCGTGTTCGCAAGCTCACTGCGGATTTTCTCGACCATCGTGAGGCCATCCATGTTCGGCATGTTCACGTCGCTCACCACGAGCTTCACGCCCGGATTCGCGCGCACCTTCGCGAGGCCGTCCTTGCCGTCCACCGCGGTGTCCACGTCGAGTCCGTTCTTGCGCAGAAAGCCTGCCACTTCATCGCGCACCGTGCTCGAATCGTCCACCACCAGAATTTTCGCCATTTTGTTTTCCTCTGCGTCGTGCCCGACGCCTCCTTCATCAAAACAATTCCAGCTCGCCTGCGTCCTGTCCGCACGGGTCCGCGCTGGCCGTCTCTGCCCTTTGAAGCGTCTCGTCGAACGCCTCGGGCGACCACCCGAGGCTGAACACGAAACGCTGGTCGATCGTCACTTCGTGCCCTGTGCCGCGCCCGGCGAGCCGGTACTTGATGCACAGCTGCGGGTTATCCGAACCGAACGACAGGTAGCGCCGCCGATGATTGATGAGCAGCGGCACCTGCACTTGCGTCCCCACGGCGGCGAGCGCCTGCACGTCGCCCAGATAGCGATTGCGAAACGCGCCCCAGACGAGGTTCGTCAATTCGCCGAGCACGCTGTTCATCTCGCGGAAATCCGTCTCCGCCTCACGGCCCGCACGCGGCGGCAGCAAGCCGAGGAGCGGAGCCTCCTCTGCCTGCATCAACAAATAGCCGCGGCACCACGCCGTCTCCAGCGGAATCAGGCTGAACACCTCGCCGAAGATGATGCGGTCGCGCACGATGCTCGGCGCGTCCCAGCTCACGTCGACATTGCCGAACACGTGGTGCAGGCGCTCCACCGTCATCTCCGTGATGCCGCGCACGAGCGCATCCGGGTAGTCCTGCGTGAATACGCATGCATCGAGCGCCGCACGCAGCGACGCGGGATCGCTGTGTGCCCACGCGGCGCGCGATGCGCGCTGCAACGCATCGGGCAAGCCGTCGAGCGTCGGCTGCGACGCCCGGCGCACGATGATCGGCAGCTCGGGGCGCGCGGCGTCGAGGCAGGCCGCCACGGCCGCGCTCGCTTCGAGCGACCCGCCAAAGTCTTCACTGAGCAGCACGCCGCCCAGATCGCTGTGGGCGCGCAGCGCACCGGCCAGCGCGTCGCGGCGCACCCGTACGCCCACGAGATTGTTGTCTTCGCAAAAGCGGCCCAGCGCGTCCGCGCAATCCGTGTCGCTTTCCAGCAGCAACACCTTGCTGACCGGTTTGTTCGAGTCCATGCGTGTTCTTCCTGCGTCCTGCAACTGCGCGTTGCGTATTGCGCCTTGCCCGTTGCCGTGTGATTGCCTGAATTACGTTTCGCTGCTGCCTGGTTGCTGCCTGGTTGCTGTTTTATGGCTGTTCTGTTGCTGCGTCTTGATGGTTGCGTTCGCTCGCAGCTTTAAAACAATTCGAGTTCGCCCGAACTTTCGCAGGCCGCTTCCTGATCCGCCGCGACGAAATCGAGCGGCGTCTTCGAACAGACGCACAGCGTCGCGCCCAGCCGCACGCTCGCATCGAGCGTCAGCGCATGCGACGCCAGATAGGCGGGCTTCAGCTCCTGCAGATACGGCAGACACCCGCCGCTCAGCACATAGGGCGTCGACATGCCGAGATCCGGGAAATGCTCCACCAGTTGCTGGTTCATTGCTCCACAGCAGAGATTGCCGAACTCCATGAACGTTTCCGCCAGCGTGCGCTGCGCGTCGCCCACGTAGTACCGGCGCGTCGCTTCGTCGTCGTTGAAGTGCAGCAGCAACAGCAGGCGAAACTGCATCGACGAGATCGTCAGTGCGACCACGTGCGCGCCCTGCGCGGTTTCGCCCGCGTGAGGCACGATCTCGCAGGCATGCTGCGCGTCGGCCACGAGGCGCGTGCGCGCCGCCGCGAAAAAAATGCGGTCGATGCTGTCCTTCGCGCGCTCGCCAATCATGCCAGCGCCTCGGCATGCGCTTCCGCCAGTTGCGAGCGCAACTGGGTCGACAGCGATTCGACGCTCGCGAGCGACGCCGCAATCATCTTGCCGCCCGCCTGAATGTCCTGAAACGTCGCGGCCGTGACGAGATCGTTGCGGTGCAGGCTGTCGCGATAGCTCTTGGAGAGTTCCTGCGAGCGCGTCGCCAGCGCACGCACTTCGCCCGCGACGATCGAGAAGCCGCGGCCCGCCGCGCCCGCGCGCGCGGCTTCGATGGATGCGTTGAGCGACACGATCAGCACGTGGCTCACGATCGACGACAGCTCCTGGTTCTTCTGATGCATGTCGTGGTTCTGCGCCATCAGCGAGATCATCTGCTCGTGCCAGCGCTCGAATGTCGCCGACATGTGCCGCAGACGCGCAGCTTCGTCAGCAATGCCCGCCGCGCGCTGCTGCGCGGCTTCGCACCGTGCGCGCTCGGCGTAGAGTGCTGCGTCGAGCGCGTCTGCCACCGACTTGCGCTGCGCCAGTTCGGCGTGCAGCGCATCGATCTGCGCCGCAAGCGTGTCGATTTCGTGCGCGCATGCTCCAAGGCGCTCGTTCGCGTGCGCCTCGGCCTTGGCGAGCGCGGCGGCGTGCGCTGCGTCCTGCGCCTCGCCCTCGTGCCGCCAGCGTGCGCGTGCGCGCCAGTGCACGCCGAGGACGGCGAGTGCCATGAGTACGGCGAGCGCCGCGCCTCCCATCAGAATCGGCAGAACCACTGCAACCCCCGAAATACGCTAGTCCGCCAGCGCCTGCGCGCGCACTGCCCGATCCGCTCCGGCAGCGGCCACCGCCCACTCCTGCGGCAAATACACGATCGTCTCGAAGTGTCGATAGTCCGCGCCGTCGTTGCTATCCGTGAAGCGCAACTCGATACGCCCGCCTGCGCGTTCGAGGAAAGCGCGCACCGCATCCATGCCCACGCCGCGCCCCGACACGGAAGTCACGCTCTGGGCGGTCGAAAAGCCCACGCGGAAGATAAAGCCTGCAATCGTCTCATCGGTCACGGCTTCGCCATCGGCCAGCCAGCCGCGCTCCACCGCGATGCCGCGAATACGCGCGAGCGCAAGACCGCGGCCATCGTCGGCAAGGGTCATCTGCAGCGCGCCGCCCGTCCTGTCGACTTCGATGGCGATATGACCCGCGTCGGTCTTGCCTTGCTCATGGCGCTGCGCCGGTACTTCAATGCCGTGGTCGAGCGCGTTGCGCAGCAGATGCGTGAACACGTCCTTCACGGTCGAGGTAATTTCGCTGCGCAGGCGCAAGCCGTTGTCGTCGATACGCACCACCGGTGCGGCCTTGCCGAGTTCGGCTGCCAGCGACGGCAGCGAGCCGAGCACGCCCGCGAGCGCATCGGCCATCGTCTCGGTGCCGATGCTGCCCAGCATGCCGCGCAGCGTCTCGCGCATCGCGCGCAGCGAAACGAGATCGTCTTCGTTGGCGGTGTCGATCGTGCGCAGCGCCGTTTCGATCTGCCCGCACGCCACGCTCACGTTACCGTCGCCGCGCGCGATGCGCGTGCCGCGGCCAAGGCTCACTTCGTTGATCGTCGCGTAGTGTTCGAGCGATGCCTTCACGCGTTCGAGGTCGTCGATGAGCGCCTGCTGGTCCCACTCATGATCGGTGTCTTCGCGGCGCAGCGCGTCGTAGCGCTGCTCGACCTCGTGCACGACGCCGGTGAGATGCTGCAGGCTGTACGTGCGTGCATTGCCCTTCACCGTGTGCATGTTGCGGAACAACGCCGCGATGGCGGCCATGTCCGCGCAGTCGTGCTGGCGAATGATGCGCTCGTTTTCGTGAATGAAGCCCTTCGAGCTTTCCACGAAGTGGTGGAACTTCTCTTCGCTCACCGCGAGAATTTCGCCGATCATCTGCAGGCGGCGCTTCTGTTCGCCCGCTTCGGCGGCAAGCTCGCGCAGTTCGGTCACGTCGCGCACGCACAGCATCAGGCGCACGACAACGTCGTTTTCGTCCGTGATCGCCGACCAGCTCAGGTCGAGCACCTTCTCGCGGCCATCGGGCATGCTGCGCGTAATTTCATTCACGAGCAGATGCTGGTTGAACCCGAAGTTCACGCTGTCCTCGCCGAGACACGCATCGACGGCAGCACTGACCTGCGCGATCGTGTCGGCATCGAGACTCGTGTGCGTGAACACGAGATCCATGAGCCCACGCCCGGCAATCTCGTCCGTTTCGAAAATCGCTTCCAGATACGCCGAATACTCGTTGTGAATGGTTGCGCCTTCCACAACGGTGAGAATGCCCTGCTGCATGTTCTGCAGCATCGCCTGAATGTCGGCGGTCTTGCGCTTGAGCTGCGCGGAGCTCTGCTGGATCTTTTCGATCATGCCGTTGAACGCGACGATCGAATGGCCGATTTCATCCATGCGGCCCACCGGCACGCGCCGCGTGAAGTCCTGATGCGACGCGATCTCGCTCATCATCTCCTGCATGCGCGAGAGCGGGCGCGTGATCTGGCGATACAGCAGCAGGCCAATTACCGTGAGCAGCAGCACGGCGCCGCCCGTCACGCCGGCAATGGCGCTCGTCGTGGTATCGAGCGTGCTGTTCAGCGCGCGAATGGCGTCGTCTTTCTGGCGGTTCTTCTCGACGCGCATCGTCGTGACGATGCCCTCCAGTTCGTCGCGGTATTCCGCGACGTTCGCGAAGAGATACGCCTGCGCGAGTTCGTTCTTGCCCGCGGCCTTCATCTTCGCGGTGTCGTTGATCGCAGCGAAATAATTCGTCAGGCTCTCTTGCCCCTGTGCGACGAGGCCATCCTGGGCGTGGCTCGCCGCAGCCTTGCGCTGCACGTCGAGTGCGGTGCGCAGCGCGGTTTCCTTCGTTTTAAGCTCGTCTTGTGCCTGCGCAACCATGTTCGCGTCCGGTGCATAGACGAGCGTCATCGTCGCGAGCTGGACGTCTTTCACGAGTGAAACGAGATCGGAGGAAGCCAGTGCGCTCGGCACGACGCCTTGCGTAACCTGGCGGACATCGGCGGCGCTGCGACGTGTCTGATAGACCGCGAAGCCGCCGATAGCGGACAACGCAACGAACATCAGCACGATAAGCAGGGTGATACGGTGACGTATGGTCATGGTCGAAATCCCCGGGCGTTGCCGTATCGGTTGCGCTATGGTTGCGCAACTCATGACACGGTGGCCAAATATTCGAGCGTGGATTATCGCGGCGAGCCCGTGACATGCATGTGACGTTCATACTGATGCACGTTCGATTGATGAGGCCGCGCAACGTTCGTCCATTGTTGTGGAATAGCGGGTGCAAAAGCGGTATGCGCAGGCGCACTGGCGTTGCGATAACATGATCGGCAAGCCTTTGTTCGAGAGACGCCCGTGTCCGCAACGCCGATTTCCGCCGACGCCCTGCCGCAGTTCTGGCGCGACCCTGCGCTGCCGTTCATCGAAGCACGCGCAATCGCCGATGGCCGCAACGTGCGCTATGGCCGGCACGCGCACCGCACCTTTTCGATCGGCGCGGTAACGGGCGGACACAGCACCTATCTAAACGCGAACACGATGGAGCGCATCGGCACGGGCGCGGTGGTGGTCGTCAATCCGGAAGTCGTCCATGCCTGCAATCCGGCCGCGCACACGCCGTGGGCCTATCGCATGTTCTATGTCGACGTGAGCTGGCTCGCGCAGCTTCAGCAGGATCTCGGCTTCGGGGCGAATCAGGGCTTTCGCGAGTTCGCGCAAACGTTTAGCGTGCGACCCGATCTCTTCGCCGGTCTGAACCGGCTCTACGATCTGCTCACCGATGTGCATGAAGATACGCTGCACAAGGAGAGTGCGATCACGGCTTATTTCTCGGCGCTGCAGCAAACGCTTAATCCCGCGCCCATTGCGCAACGCGAGCCGAACCACCGGCTCGCACGCGCCGCCGAGTTCATCGAAGACAACTACACCCGCACGCTCAAGCTCGAAGAGATCTGCGCGGCTGCGGATCTTTCGCCGTCTTATCTGATCCGCGCGTTCAGGCAGCAGTACGGCATGACGCCGCACGCGTATGTCGTCAACCGGCGCATCGAGTTCAGCCGCGCACAACTGCGGCGCGGCCATGCGATTGCCGACGTCGCGCTCGAAGCCGGTTTTGCCGATCAGGCGCATCTGCAGCGCGCATTCCGCCAGTTCGTCGCCGCGACGCCCGGGCAATATCGCGGCAACGCGTGAGCGCGGCCCGCGGCATTACATCGTTATTTCGTTACGTCATCAGCAGATAGAGCGCCGAAGCGGCGAGCAACGCAGCCATGCAGCGATTGACGAGCCGCACCCGCGCGCGCTCGCGCAACGCATGGCGCAGCGATGCGCCCGCCCACGCCCAACAGGCAATGGACAAATAGCAGACAACAAAATAGATCGCGGCGAATTGCCACACGAGCGCCGGCTCGCCCGCAACCGCATACACGCCCATCCCCGCCACCGAAGCGAGCCATGCCTTCGGATTGAGCCACTGCATCGTCGCACCGATCATGAGCGACGGTCCGCGTGCGCTGTTTGCGTCTTCGATATGGCCATCGTCGGCGGCAAGCCGCCAGGCGACATAGAGCAGAAAGGCCACACCCGCCCAGCGGATCGCGCGCGTGAGCACAGGCCATTGCACAAGCAGTTCGCGCAGCCCAAGGCCAATCAGCAAGAGCAGCAATGCGAACCCGACCGTCGCGCCAGTTACGTGGCGCAGGCTTGCGCGCAGGCCGTAGCGCGCGCCCGCGCTCAGCGCGACGATGTTGACGGGCCCAGGGGTGATCGACGTAGCCAGCGCAAATGCGGCCATGGAAAGCGCAATACTCACGGTTATCCTCGTTACGCCCGGCGGCGATGAAACACCGGCGCAGCATAGGGGGACCGCCGAGGCGTGTATTGAAGAAAATTGCCCCGCGCGGAAATCGGGGGCCATCAGGTACGCGTTGCAGTTTCGCCGCCAGCCGCTGATATACGCTTCATAGTCCTGATTAAATCGAGGCTAAAACGGGGATCGCATCGCCTCGGTTCAAGTTACCCACAGAAAACGTGGAGAAGCCTGTGAGTATCTTTCGGGGAAGCGCGCCAAGTCCTTGAACAGAAAAGAACTCCGCACGTCGCCAGCAAATCGGGCCGCGTATGGAAACATCCGCTCAAAATGCGCCGGGTTGTCCACAGAAAACGTGGAGAAGCCTGTGAATATCCTCCGGAGATATACGCCATCGCCTTGAACCAAAACGAAATTTGCCTTCGCTTCAAGTGCGGAGCACGACCGGTAAAAGACACAGCTCGACTACGTGCGTCAAGAATCACCACCACAACCGCGACTTTTACCGGTGTGAGCGCAAACGGTGCGGCACTTCACCGTGAACGGCGCAACCGTTTGCGTGCGACAGAGGCGCAACCAGGAAAACCTGCGCCGCACCAATCGCCGGACCGGATCCGATTGGTCTGAAAGATCGGCGTTAGTCCCATCTCGACGCCGCGACCCACCCCGTTCACGATCTCACTCGTCAGCACCTCCTGCGTGGATCTGCTGATCCGAGTAACAACGGCGTTTAAGCGGCTCACCCGGCTCTGCCGGGTGAGCTTTTTTCTTTTGCGGACGATAACGCATTTGGCCGTCCTGGCCGCGTCGCACCACGACCGGATTGCGTCAGGCTAATGACAACTTGAATCGACAGCTTGATTCGCCGCGTGCACCATCGCAGCGCACGCAAAAAAGCGCGAAAATCTGGCGAGTCGCGTTAAACTGATTCGCCTGGGATGCGCGCTCGTGTTGCAATGTGCGCCCGCGCGCACTCGCACAGACACACCGCGCGACCGACCCCGTACAATGACTCGAACAACCAACGCATAAGGACAATATCAATGCGCACGACTGGGTCTTCCGGAACCATGACCCTGCTCACCGAGCATGACGTCGAGAGCGGACGCGAACTGCGCTCGCTGCGGCTCGAATCGACAGCCGACGGCAAGACTCTGCTGCTGATCGAAGTCGACGAGCGCAAGCCGGGCATCCACCGCGAAGTGCGTTATGAAATCACGCCCGCGGAGTTGATTGCGGCTATTCGCGCGCAAGGCGCTGAGCTGCCAGGGGAATCGCACAGCCGGTAATACACCCGGTTGTACGACCCGGCACCGTACTCGCGCGGTGCCGGGTTGCGCATGCGCGCCGGTTCGATTGCCTTCTCTTGCCCGTGCGCACGCGAAGGCAGTCTGGTCTTTCCTGTCTCGGTGCTGATATCTGAAAGCATCTTCATACCGGCGCGAAATAAACCCGTCTGGAAGTTGCAGTGCCGCCGCGACGTGAGCGCCGGATTGCCGACACGCCAATGCCCACACACATCATCGATGCGCACGCAACGACCGGCGCGCGATAAACGCGTCCGCATCGAACGCGTACGTTCCGGCCAGGCGTGTGGGAACAATACGATCAGAACAACCAGGTAATTGCACCATTCAGTGCACGATTCGGCGCACTATTCAGACCCAATTGCGAGTGCCCTGCTGGCGCGCACTGCCCCTGATCAGTCCCGTGTTCAGGCGCCTGCGAATTCGCGGAAAGTCTGCGAGAATCATTGCCTGATTGCGCCGCAACGCAATAAAACCCTCTTCTCCGGTACATAAATTCGGCGCGATGCATTTCCGGAAAACTCACGCCTGGGCCAATATTCGCCCCACTTGAACGCCCGGGAATTGCATCCATAATCGATAAGTTGGTCTGCTGTTTGTACTACTCACCGCGACGGAAGTAAGCAGATGCTACATGACCTCGTCGAGCAGTATGGGCCTGCTCTTGTGTTCGTGAACGTGCTCGCCGCCTCGCTGGGCCTGCCGGTGCCGGCGATGCCGGCGCTCGTGCTGTTCGGCGCAATGGCGGCCATGCATCCCGGCTCGATCGGCACGCAGGTCGCGCCCGTACTCGTGCTCGCGGTGTTCGCAACGCTGATCGGCGACAGCGCCTGGTTCCTCGCCGGGCGGCTCTATGGCAGCAATACGCTCAAGACGCTGTGCAAGCTGTCGCTCTCGCGCGACACCTGCGTAAAGAAAACCGAACGCTTCTTCGGGCGTTGGGGCGTGCGCGTGCTTGCAGTCGCGAAGTTCATCCCGGGCCTTTCGATTGTCTCCGTGCCGATGGCCGGCGCGATGGGCACGACATACCGCCAGTTCCTGAGCTTCGACGGCATCGGCGCAACGCTGTGGTCCGGCACGGGTCTGTTGATCGGCGTGATGTTCGCGCCGCAAATCGACATGCTGTTCGCTGGCGCTAGCCGCCTCGGGCGCCTCTCCGCGGTCGTCGTCGCCACATTGCTGGTGCTCTACGCGCTCTATCGCTGGCAGCGCCGCCGCCAGCTGATCAAGAAACTCGCCAAGGCGCGCATTACCGTCGACGACCTGTATCGCGCGATGAACAACACGCCGCCGCCCGTCGTGTTCGATATCCGCTCAGACGAAAAGCGCAAGCTCGATCCGTACATTATCCCGGGCGCGCTGTTTGCCGATGAGCGACAGCTCAGCGACATTCTCGAGAAATACCCGCACGATCAGAAGCTCGTGATCTATTGCTCGTGCCCCAATGAAATTTCCGCGGCCTGGATGGCGAAGCAGCTCGCCGAGGCCGGTTTCACCGACGTGCTGCCGCTGCTCGGCGGCCTCGACGCGTGGCGCGACTCGGGCCGCCAGATTGAATCGCTGTCGCCTGCGCCCAGCACCGAGGTGCCGCCCCACATCACGCCGAAAGCCGTCTGATCCCGGCGACGCGCGCGACCGGTTCCGGGTCGCGCCGCCGCACCATGACACGCGTCCCGCACGACCCGCAGGACATGCGCATCCGTGATGCCCGGCCTCACCCGGGCGCACCGTTCGAGGAGAACCGCCAGATGGGCACCCTCACCGAAGCCGAGGCTCGTCACACCGACTCGCAGCCGCAACCGGCCGATGCGCCGTTTTCGACGCTCGCCACGCGGCGCCACCAGATGTTCCCCGAACTGACCGGCGAAGAAATCGACCGTCTGCGCCGCTTTGGCGAAGTGCGTCGCTGGGCGCCGGGCGAGTTGCTGTTCCACACGGGCGAGACCGGCCCCGGCATGTTCGTGCTGCTCTGCGGTGCCGTGAAGGTGTATCAGCGCGACGGGCTCGGACGCGAGATGCATGTCGTCGAGCAGCATCAGGGTTCGTTTCTCGCCGAGGTCGGTCAGCTTTCGGGCGGGCGCGCGCTCGTCGACGGTGTGGCGCTCGAACCCGTCGAAGCACTGCTGATTCCGCCGGAGCGCCTGCGCGCGGCGATCATCGCCGAAGCCGAACTCGGCGAGCGGATCGTGCGTGCGTTGATCCTGCGCCGCGTCGCGCTCATCGAAAAGGGCGCGGGCGGCCCGATTCTCGTCGGCAAGCACAACGACCCGTCGCTGCTCGCGCTCCAGGGCTTTCTCTCGCGCAACGGTCACCCGTACAAGCTGCTCGATGAAAGCGACGAGAGCACGCTGCGCGTCATCGAACAGTACGCGGCGCGTAGCGACGACCTGCCGCTCGTAATTTGCCCCGACGGCACAGTGCTGCGCCATCCCTCGCCGCCCGAACTCGCGACATGCCTCGGCTTGTTGCCCGAACTCGACGGCAACCGCGTCTACGATGTGGCGATCGTCGGCGCCGGTCCCGCAGGGCTCGCAACGGCTGTCTATGCGGCATCCGAAGGGCTCTCGGTCATCGTGCTCGATGCGCGCGCACCTGGCGGCCAGGCGGGCGCGAGTTCACGCATCGAAAACTATCTCGGCTTTCCCACCGGTATTTCGGGCCAGGCGCTGGCCGGGCGCGCGTTCGTGCAGGCGCAGAAATTCGGCGCGCACATGGCGATTCCCGTGAAAGTTCGCGCGCTGCATTGCGACGAACAACCGAAGCGGCTCGAAACGTGCAACGGCGATGTGCGTGCGCATACCGTGGTGATTGCGAGCGGCGCGGTGTACCGGCGGCCCGGCATCGAAGGACTCGATCGCTTCGAAGGGCGCGGCGTCTATTACTGGGCGTCGCCGGTCGAGGCAAAGCTCTGCAAGCACGAGAACATCGTGCTCGTGGGCGGCGGCAATTCGGCGGGGCAGGCCATCGTCTATCTCTCCACGCACGCGCAACACATCGACGTGCTGATCCGCAAACCCGGTTTCGAATCGACAATGTCGCGCTACCTCATCGACCGCATCGCGTCGCTGCCGAACGTGGACGTGCATCCGGGCAGCGAGATTGGCGCACTCTACGAGGACGATGGCGGGCTCGCTTCGATTCGCCTGAAATCGCCGTGCGCGGACGGCATCGATCATTTCGACGCGCGCCATCTGTTCCTGTTCACCGGCGCGGACCCGAACACCGAATGGCTGCATAACTGCGGCGTGACGCTCGATGCGCACGGCTTCGTCGTGACCGGCGACAGCGATGCGTCATGCAGTCTGGCGACTTCGGTGGAAGGCGTGTATGCGATTGGAGATGCGCGCGCAGGATCGACGAAGCGCGTCGCGGCGGCGGTGGGCGAAGGTGCGGCAGTGGTCGCGCAGATCCATCAACTGCTTGCCGCTCTGCCCGTGCGTACGACGGCGTAGTTCAACGCCGGCAACGCCATTAACGGCAGGTTGCGCGACGCGAATTGAACAGGCTTTTATTTCGGAACGCGAATGCTAGATCCGCGACGATTGAGTGGGAGATGAAAACGCGGACGGCGGCGCATTGCGCGCCGCCCGCATCGCGCTTAACGTTCCAGTTTGACGCGCAGTTCGCGCGCGGCTTCCAGCAGGCCCTGGTAGCCCGAGCGCGCATGCTCGGGCAAATCCGGATCGCCCACGAGCGCGCCGAGCGTTTCCACCAGGCTATAGACGAGCCCTCTGGCTGCGCCTGCCGCGATCTTGCCGGACTTCACGCCCTCGTCGACGTGGTTGAACGCCGCGCTCAGATGTTCCAGATCGGGTTGTGCCGGTTCGCCGCCTGGCGTTTGAGCGTCTTGCTTGTGCATGTCGTCGCTCGTCATGATGAACGGTTTCTCCTGAATGACACGAAATCGAATGAATCTCGTGTGTCTGTTATATACCGATCGCACGTCGCCGTCCACGGGCCGTACATTCGGCTCCCGAATCTCCTCACCTTTGTAGCATCCGCGAAACCACGATGCGCATGAGCGCTTGTCCGCCGCTTGCTCGTGTGCAACGAATCCCCCTTAAAAACAAGGCTCCAGTACACATTTCGGCACCCTGCCTGCGCCTTCTCAAGCCAAAACCGGCGCCTTGCGCAGCGCTCCGCCTTCGACTCCCGCAAACACTCACCTTTGTCTTGTTGACGCCTTCGCTGCCGGTGCACCGCTTGCGTGCCGCACACGGCCATAAACGAAGCCGATCGCACTTTATCCCTTGTTTCAAGGCACTTTTTGCGCATGCCGTGCGTAGCCGAACGCCTGCTGCGCACGCAGCGGTGCAATTTTCTCGCACGGCCCGCTCACTCCCGAAAAGACTCACCTTTACCATCGCGGGCCGTTTTGATGCGTCCTGGCGTGCCTTGAAGCGCCTTGACGTGCCTTGAGGCGCCTTGACGTACGGGCACGGCATCTCCAGACTGTTCAGGCCATGCTCCCGAACACGCATTCGCCCGCCCGACACGTCATGAGTTCAATCACGCCTTTCGTCCCCGACCGTTTTCGCAATGCCGCCCCGCACTATCTGATCGGCCGCCCCGCGTACTCGCCCGCGCTGATTCGACGTGTCGCGCAAATCGTCGGGCTCGACGGCACGCAGCGCCTGCTCGATCTCGGCTGCGGCCCCGGCCAGCTTTCGCTCGCGTTTGCAAGCTGGGTCGCGAAAGCCATCGCGATAGACCCGGAACCGGCAATGCTCGACGTCGCGTCGCAACTTGGCGCGGGCATCGCGCCGAACATCGAATACCGGCAAGGCAGTTCGTACGATCTCGACGCGAGTGCCGGCCCGATCGATCTCGCCGTGATCGGCCGTGCATTCCACTGGATGGACCGCGCCGATACGCTCGCGCGTCTCGACACACTGCTCACGCCACGCGGCGCGCTCGCGCTCTTCAACACCGCGCATCTCGACGATCCGTTGCGCCCGTGGGCCGCACAGTATCGCGGGCTGCTCGATCAGTACGCGAACCTCGATCCCGCACGCAAGCTGCGTCATTCGTCCGACTGGGAAAGCCATCTCGACGTGCTGGCACGCTCGGCGTTTCCGGTGCTCGAACGCGTCTCGATCGTCGAATACCGGCGCGTCAGTGCCGAGCAACTGAAAGCGCGGCCGCTTTCCATGTCGAGCCTTTCGCGCGAGCGGCTGGGCGAGAAGCTCGACGCGCTGCTCGAGGAAATCGACGCGCTCGTCGCCGGGCACGCCGCCGACGGCTGGCTCGTCGAGCGCATCGAATCGACGGCGATCATCGCCACGCGCGCACTCGCCTGAATACGGCTGCGCGTTGCGGTATCGTACGAACGTGCCATCAACGGAAAACATCATGAGCTATGCCACGAATGCGCCCGCGCGCAACGAAATCGACGCGTTGACGGGCCCTGCCGTGCTCGAATTCGGCACCGACTGGTGCAGTCATTGCCAGGGCGCGCAGCCGCTGATCGGCGCCGCGTTCGCACAGCACCCCGAAGTGCGGCATCTCAAGGTCGAAGATGGCCCCGGTCGCGCGCTCGGCCGGTCGTTTCGCGTGAAGCTGTGGCCCACGCTGATCTTCCTGCGCGATGGCGTGGAAGTCGCGCGCGTGGTGCGACCGACGCGGCAGCCCGACGTCGACGAAGCATTCGCCGCACTCGGCTGACGCACGCCGGGCGCAGCTCCCGAAAATCCTCACCGTTGCACGACATGCACGACATGCATCGCATGCACGCGTTTTCGCACGCACGCGGCGACGGGCAGCGCGATCCCTTGTATCAGGAGTAAGTCTTGGCTACCCGGAATCCAGACATCACGGTTGTCGGCGCAGGCGCGATTGGCGGACTCATTGCAGCGCGGCTCGCGCACGCCGGCGTTCCCGTCAACGTGCTCGCGCGCGGCGCGCAACTCGATGCCATCCGCCGCAACGGGCTGACAATCGCCGAAGGCGACACGCGCTACACGGCGCACGTCAACGCCACTGCAGACGCCGCAGCGCTTGGCCCGCAAGATCTGCTCTTCATCTGCCTGAAGGGTCAGGCGCTCGTGCAGGCGGCGGCATCGCTCGCGCCGCTCGTCGGTCCGCAAACGCATATCGTGTCGGCGATGAACGGCGTGCCGTGGTGGTTTCTCAACGCGTTCGGCGGCGCGCACGCCAATGGACGCCTCGATGCGGTCGATCCTGGCGGCGTCGTCTCGGCGGCGCTGCCGCCCGCCCAGGCCTCGGGCTGCGTCGTGCATCTCTCGTCGTCCATTGCCGCACCCGGCGAGATTCGCAAGGGAAACGGCAATCTGCTGATCGTCGGCGCATCGGCGCCGCAACTTGCAGACCGCACCGAAGAGGCGCGCGCGCTGCTCGCACGCGCAGGCTTCGACGTGGTTGCGCCCGCATCGATCCAGGGCGAAATCTGGGCAAAGCTCTGGGGCAACATGACGATGAACCCGATCAGCGCGCTCACGCGCTCGACGGCGGACGTCATCCTCGACGATCCGCTCACGGCGCATCTCGTCGCCGCGATCATGGCGGAAGCGCGCGCAATCGGCGAGGCGCTGGGCATCGACATCGCGATGACGATCGATGAGCGCAACGCCATCACGCGCAAGCTCGGCGCGTTCAAGACCTCGATGTTGCAGGACGTGGAAGCAGGACGCTCGCTCGAAGTCGAAGCGCTGCTCGGCGCGCCCTACGAACTCGCACAACGCACGGGCGTGGCCGCGCTGTCGCTCGGCATGCTGTACGGCATGGCGCGTCAGCTCGACGCGAATCTGGAGGCAGCGCGACGCGCCACGAAGGTCTAGATTCTGTGCTGACGCGTTTGGCTCATCGTCAGCGTTACTGATTTCTGTGCCGCACTCGCGATGACCGCAAGCTGTCGCGAGCGACGGGCGAACCTCGTTTCTACAACGCGGGAAAAAACTGCCTGTCATGGCGCGCGACAGACGCAGCCCGCGCCGCCGCATCCGGCACCCGATAGCGCGCCCCGAATCAACCCGGGTGACCACGGCCTGCGCGCCTGGCGGCGCATACCGGGCGCTCTGCGTCCCCGCCCGCGGATCTTTCACCCGCTACGCTCCGGTCCGCACAAAATGAGGCGCAACACGGGGCACGAAATTTGCATGTACATGCCGAATGTCCGCACGGATCAGGCTGCGCTTATACCGACGAATGCCGCCCGATGCCGCCGCCACTGAAGTCATCGATATCCGACCCGTTCTCATGCAAAGGTTCTTCCGCTTTTCCACATTTCGCTTGTACGGCTCGCCGCATCTCACCACCCGTGCAGCCCTCGCCACCCTCACGGCCTTCGCGTGCGCGCTGTTCATGCTCGGCGCTCGAGCCGCGCCCCCTGCCAATCCCGCCTCTCCGGTCGTACTGACACCTGCGCAGGCACACGCGGCGCTGCAGGTGCTCGACGATCCAGTCCAGCGGGGGCGGGTCGAAGACACGCTGCGCGCCATCGCCGCCGCAGGCGCGCTCTCTACGCCCGCCAGTGCGCCCGCAGTTGCGAACGTACCCGCATCGGCTGCAGAGGCTGCGGCGGCAGCGCCCGCCTCCGCGCCGATCAAGGAGGCATTGCGCTCGAACGGCCTTGTGTTGCAGATCGCCGATCGCGCCGCGCACAGCGCTCAGGTCCTCGGCGCGCGTCTGCTGCACACACGCACGGCGCTCTTCGATCTGCCTTCCGCGCGCGCCTGGTGGGCCGAGCGGCTGCATACGCCTGCAGGCCATGCGATGCTGCTCGGTCTGCTGCGTGTGCTGCTGCTCACGCTCGCCCCCGCACTGATCGCCGAGGCGCTCACACGCCGCTTCATCGCCCGGCCGCATCGCGCGATCGTTGCGTACGCCACGGCCACGCTCGCCGATACGACACCGGCCGCGAGCCCGCCCGCACGAGACGACGCCGCGCGCGTGGCGCGAGACGAAGCCCTGCGCGCCGCAGCAGGCATGAAGCCTGCCGAGCCGCCCGCCGCGACAGGCGGCGATCTGAATGCCGGACCCGGCACCCACGCGCGAGCGCGCATGGCCGAATCCGCCACAGCAAAACAAGCGCCGAGTGCCGCGACACGCCTGCGCGCGCGCACCGCACACCACTGGAAGCGGCTGCAACGTCTGCCCGCCGCGCTGCTGCTCGCCTCGCTCGAACTCCTGCCGGTTCTCGCATTCGGCCTGTGCGCCGCGGGCGTGCTCTCGCTGTTCGGCTCGAACGACACGGCGCTTGCGGCAGCGGTCGGCCAGCTTGTCGATACGTACGTGATCTGCCGCATCGTGATCGCAGTGGGCGCGCTGCTCTTCGCACCCGACGCCGACGCCCTGCGCCTGCTGCGGCTCTCCGGCGGCGCAGCGGCGTTGGCGCAGCGCTGGACCGCGCGCATCGTCGCGATCGGCGGCGCGGGCGGCGCGCTGACTGCGGCGGTACCGCTCGGCATGACCGAGGACGCGCATCTCGCATTCATCAAGGTCATCACGCTGATCGGCCACCTCGCGCTCGCCGTCATGATCCTGCAGTGCCGTCGTCCGGTGGCCGATGCCATGCGCCGCTCGGGCTCCGGACGCGGCACGCTCGCTTACCTCGCTCACTGGTTCGCCGACATCTGGGCCGGTGTCGCGATTTTCGCCGTGATGGCGCTGTGGCTCGTCTGGGCACTCGATCTGCGCGGCGGCTATCGCGAGCTGATGCGCGCGGGCGGCGTGTCGCTCATCGTGCTGCTTCTCGCGCGCGTGGCCGCCATCGTCGCGCTCGGCGCACTCGGCCGCGTGTTCGATCCGCTCGGCAATCGCGACGACGCAACCATCGCGCAGCGCCGCACCTACCGCTACTACCCGTTGCTGCGGCACATCGCAACGGCTGCAATCTGGCTCGTCACGCTCGACGTGCTGCTGCACGTCTGGGGCCTGCATCCGGGCCGCGTGATCGTGAACGCGCCGATCGGTCATCTGCTCGGCTCCGCGCTCGCGACCATCGTCGTCGCGATCCTCGTCGCCGTCGTGATCTGGGAAGCCGCAAACGGAGCCGCCGAACGGCGTCTCGAAGCCTGGAGCAACGCCGGCGACTACGTGCGCGCAGCGCGCTTACGCACGCTGCTGCCGATGTTCCGTACCACGCTCGCGGTCGCGATCTTCGTCGTCGTCGGCCTGACCGCGCTGTCGCAACTCGGCATCAACACGGCGCCGCTCATTGCGGGCGCAAGCATCTTCGGCGTGGCGCTCGGCTTCGGCTCGCAAAAGCTCGTGCAGGATTTCATTACCGGCATTTTCCTGCTTACCGAAAACGCCATGCAGGTGGGCGACTGGGTGACGCTCGCTGGCGTGTCGGGCACGGTCGAGTTCCTGTCGATCCGCACCGTGCGCCTGCGCGGCGGCGACGGCTCGCTCTTTACGGTGCCGTTCAGTTCGGTGACGACGGTCAACAACACCAATCGCGGGATCGGCAATGCGGCGGTGAAGGTGGTGATCGCGTACGGCGTGGATGTGCAGCGCGCGATCGATACGATGAAGGAAATTGGCGCGGAGCTGCGCGCCGACGACAATTTCAAGGCCGGCATCCGCAGCGACTTCGCGTATTGGGGCATTGATCAGGTGGACGGTGCGAGCGTCACGCTAGTCGGGCAGATTCAGTGCACGGATGCGGCACGCTGGCCGGTGCAGCGCGAATTCAACCGGCGGCTGCTCGAACGCTTCACGGCGCTCGGCATTGCGCTCGCGAATCCGCAGCGCAATTTCGTGGTAGGCCTGCCTGGCGCCACGGATGTCGAAGGCCAGGCCGACAACGACAGCACGTCCGACGATGAAGCACACACGACACGGCGTACGGCACAGGACAGCAAACCGCACAACGGACGCTCCGGCGACGGACACGGATCGCCGGGTGCGGGCCGCAAGCCGTCGTGAAAGCCGTCGTGAAAGCCGTCGTGGTAACCGCCGTTGCAGCCGCCATTGCGGCCGCCGTTGCCACTGCCGTTGCCACATTAAGCTGAGCGTTTTCACTCCCGAAAACACTCACCTCAAGCCGCTAAAGTCCGCTGCGCCGATCCTTCGGCATTTCGGACTTTCCCGTCCAATCAACAACCTACGCGCAGCAATACCGTGCGCTGCACAAGCCTCGCGCCCGCTCCCGAAGAAGCTCACCATTGGCGTCGCGCCGAGGCGTGAGCTTACGGCGTGACGCACCGCAGCCCGTTTCGCGCCGTCACCGGCGCAATCCATGGCGTCTGCGATGTCGAACGATGTCGAACGCCGCTCGACAAATAAAAAGGCGCCCCACAGGGCGCCTCAGAAAAAACACGCTGGCGAACCAGCGGCGGCGGTACGGTGCCGCTTATGCCTCGACGTCTTCGAGACTGAAGATTTCCGACTGATCGTTGTACGAGAAGATCTCGCCGTAACGGCCCCAGTCGATTACCGTATCGAGCGTTTGCTCGGCGGCAACATCGGAGAGGAAGTCTTCGAGTTCCTGCTCGAAGCGCACGCGCGGCGCGCGATGGCCAGGGCGTTCGTTCAGCACCTTCTTGATGTTTGCCGCGAGCGGCACGTTGCGCAGCAGGTGCTCCGCGAACATCATCTTGCGCGCCTGGGTGCCCATCTCGACGAACACGCGCGCGGGCGGCGTGAGCAGCAGGTCGCCTTCGCGCACGTCCGCGAACCCGAGCAACTGGAGCATTTCGGCGATCGGGAACAGATCGTCGACTTCCAGATGCAGCGAGCGTGCGATTTCCGGCATGTCGGCGCGGCCGTGATACGGCGCGGCCGCGAGCGTTTCGATCAGACCGGCCATCAGGTTGGTCGAGACATTCGGCAGGCGGCTGCCCACTTCGAGCGCGCCGTGCGACGCCGCGGTGGCTTCACGCGCGGTCATCCTCGCGTAAATTTCGTCGACGAGCTTGCGGAACGCCGGATCGAGACGATTGCGCGGATGCTTGAACGGCACCTTGATTTCGGCGACGACGCGGCCCGGATTCGACGACAGCACGAGAATGCGGTCGCACATGAACACCGCTTCTTCGATGTTGTGCGTGACGATCAGCACCGACTTGATCGGCAGGCGGCCCTGGGTCCACAAGTCGAGCAGATCGGTGCGCAGCGTTTCGGCGGTCAGCACGTCGAGCGCGGAAAACGGCTCGTCCATCAGCATCAGCATCGGATCGACGACCAGCGCGCGTGCGAAGCCCACGCGCTGGCGCATGCCGCCCGAAAGCTCGCGCGGATAGGCGTTTTCGAAGCCGTCGAGGCCGATCAGGTCGATGGCCGCCAGCGCGCGCTCGCGGCGCTCGCGTGCGCCCACGCCCTGCGCTTCGAGGCCCGCTTCCACGTTTTGCAGCACGGTCAGCCACGGGAACAGCGCGAAGGTCTGGAACACCATCG
>NZ_SCRP01000021.1 GCF_004298475.1 Paraburkholderia sp.
GCCCTGGGGAACAACGCGGACTAGACGACACAAGCACGACACAAGCACGACACAAGCACGACACAAGCACGACACAAGCACGACACAAGCACGACACAAGCACGACACAAGCACGACACACTCATGGATAGTCCCAGGGCGTTTGAAGCACGGAACGTGTTGTATAGACAAGCTGGCCAGGCTAGACTGCGTCTCACTTGTATAGACAGGATTCGACAATGCGACTCACGCCTGGCCACCTGACCCTGCCCCAACTGCGCCAGATCGCGCGCGAAACGGTGAAACTCGAACTCGATCCGGCGAGCTACGCGGCGATCGACGCGGGCGCGCAAACCGTCGCCGCCATCGCAGCGAAGGGTGAACCCGCCTACGGCATCAACACCGGGTTCGGGCGCCTCGCCAGCACCCACATTCCGGCCGACCAGCTCGAACTGCTGCAGCGCAATCTGGTGCTCTCGCATGCCGTGGGCGTGGGCGAGCCGATGTCGCGCCCGGTCGTGCGTCTCCTGATGGCACTGAAGCTCTCGAGCCTTGGCCGTGGCCACTCGGGCATCCGCCGCGAGGTGATGGACGCGCTCATCACGCTCTTTAACGCCGACGTGCTGCCGCTGATTCCCGTGAAGGGCTCGGTGGGCGCCTCGGGCGACCTCGCGCCGCTCGCGCACATGTCGGCGGTGCTGCTCGGCATCGGCGAAGTGTTCATCCGCGGCGAGCGCGCCAGCGCCGGGGCGGGGCTCGCCGCCGCCGGCCTCAAGCCGCTCACGCTGCAGGCCAAGGAAGGTCTTGCGCTGCTCAACGGCACGCAGGCGTCCACCGCGCTCGCGCTCTACAACCTCTTCGCCATCGAGGATCTGTACCGCACGGCGCTCGTTTCGGGCGCGCTGTGCGTCGATGCGGCGGCGGGTTCGGTCAAGCCGTTCGATGCGCGTATTCACGCGCTGCGCGGGCATCAAGGCCAGATCGACGCGGCGGCGGCCTATCGCGCGCTGCTCGAAGGCTCGGCGATCAATCTTTCGCACCGCGACTGCGGCAAGGTGCAGGACCCGTACTCGCTGCGCTGCCAGCCGCAGGTGATGGGCGCGTGCCTCGACCAGATGCGCCATGCGGCGCAGGTGCTGCTCGTGGAAGCGAATGCGGTCTCCGACAATCCGCTCATCTTCCCGGACACGGGCGAAGTGCTCTCGGGCGGCAATTTCCACGCGGAGCCGGTGGCGTTCGCGGCCGACAATCTCGCGCTGGCCGCCGCCGAAATCGGCGCGCTGGCCGAGCGCCGCATTGCGCTGCTGATCGACGCGACGCTCTCGGGCCTGCCGCCTTTCCTCGTGAAGGACGGCGGCGTGAACTCGGGCTTCATGATCGCGCACGTGACGGCGGCCGCGCTCGCCTCGGAGAACAAGACGCTGGCGCATCCGGCTTCGGTGGATTCGCTGCCGACCTCGGCGAACCAGGAAGACCACGTGTCGATGGCGACGTTCGCCGCGCGCAAGCTGGCCGACATCGCCGACAACACGGCCAACATTCTCGCCATCGAGCTGCTTGCGGCGGCGCAGGGCGTGGATCTGCGCGCGCCGCACCATACGAGCCCGGCGCTCGCGCGCGTGATGGAGTCCGTGCGCCGCGAGGTGCCGCATTACGATCTCGACCGCTATTTCGCGCCGGATATCGCGGCGGTCACGCGGCTCGTGCAGGGCGGCGCGATTGCGGCGCACAGCCCGCTTGCGTTCGAGTCCGAAGCCGCGGCATAACGGGCGCATAGCCGCGCGATGAACGCACCCGCTTACCAGGGCATCAAGGACTTCATCCTCACGCGCATCGATTCGGGCGAGTGGTGCGAGGGCGATCAGGTGCCTTCGGAGAACGAGCTGGCGCGCGAATTCGGGGTCGCGCGCATGACCGTGAACCGCGCGCTGCGCGAGCTGAGCGCCGAGCAGGTGCTCACGCGCGTGCAGGGCGCAGGCACGTTCGTCGCGCGGCCGAAGTACGAATCGACGCTGGTGGCGATCCGCAGCATCTCCGACGAAATCGTTGCACGCGGGCACCGCTACCGCGCCGATGTGATCGAGGTCGATGCGCTGTGCGCCAACGGGTGGCTCGCCGATGAAATGCAGATCGGCGCGAACGACACCGTGTTCCACTCGCGCGTGCTGCACTTCGAGAACGACGAGCCCGTGCAGCTCGAAGAGCGCTGGGTCAATCCATCGGCGGCGCCCGGCTACGCGGAGCAGGACTTCGCGCACATTACGCCGAACCAGTATCTCGTGCGCGTCGCGCCCCTGCAGCGTGTGGAGTACCGGATCGAGGCGCTCGCGCCGGAGGGCGGCACGCGCGCGCACCTCGCGATGGGCGAGGCCGAGCCGTGCCTCGTCCTGCACCGCCGCACGTGGTCGCGCGGGATCGTGGCGTCGGTGGCCAACCTCTGGCATCCGGGCAGCCGGTATCGGTTCACAGGGCATTTCTAGCCCGTTCGGGCCGCGTTCGCTCGGCTCAGATATCTGCTTTCCGGCCCCGCCGTCCTGCCCCTCGGCCGCGCATCCGTTCCTCTTTTTCTCTTTCTCGCTCCCTAACGTGCGAGCGCGCCTGGTACGCACCCGGTACGCAGATTGCGCGCGATCACACGGAACGACTAACCTTCAGTCACCGGCCCGGCGCACGCGAGCCCTGCGGTTTCCGTGGCAGCAGGATGGGGCGACTCGCGCATGTGCACGAACCAGGGAGGATCCGAGCGATGGACGATACCGGCGCAACGCTCATGCCCGTATGGCGCGCAAATCTTGCGCTCTTGACCCGGCAGGTGGGCGCGGCCACGCGGCTCGCGCGCATGATGACGTTCTCCGAAAGCTACATGAAGCTGATTCTCTCGGGGCAGCGCGCCTTCAGCGGTGAATTCGTGCGCGGCGTCGAAGCGGTGACGGGCTTGCCCGAGGGCTGGATGGACGTGCCGCATCGCGCGGACGAGGTGCCGCCTGCGGCGCGCGAGTCGATCGACAATGAGCGGCCCCATGCGCGCTTTCGCGGCACGGCGCACCCGGTGCGCAAGCCGCCGGTGCTGCGCGCGGAGCCGATCTTCGGGCAGACGGTCCCGGCCAGGCGCGACGATGCCGCCGCAGGCGCGGACTCGCACCGCCGCATGGCGGGCGTGCGCAAGATGCGTGACCTGGCCGTGCAGGACGTGCGCAAGCTCGAACGCTACCTGAGCGTGCCGCCCGTCGAGCCGGGCGTCATGCGCGCACGCGTCGAGGACGTCATCGCGGCGGCCGAACCCGACGCGAGCGTGTGCGCCGATCTCGCGGGGCGGCTCGAACAGATCGAGAAGCATCGTGAATTGCTGCTGCGTCACGTGACCCGGCTCCACGCGCTGCTCGCGCGCCTCGGAGAAGAATGAGCGCCGTGCTCGCTCGGTGCACGATGACGTTTGTGCGCGCTACGCCTTGCGCGTCGATGTGCTACAACAAAAATCGTAGCCATCGTTTCGCGAGGTCGCCGTGCATGCTCTCGCTGCTCGCGCGTTTGCGGCGCGGCTTGCGTGCGTGCTGGGCGTTGCGCTGGCCGCGAGCGTCGCGCAGGCGCAGGGCGCGCAGGAACAAGCGCAGGAACAAGCGAATTCGGCAGACGCCGCACCGGCCACGATTGTGCGCGACGTGCATCTGTTCGTCGTGCAGCAAGACGGCTCCATCGCCGAACACGACGA
>NZ_SCRP01000022.1 GCF_004298475.1 Paraburkholderia sp.
CTGGGCGGGCGTGAGGTGCGCCATCTTGTTGTAGGCGCCGCGCAGCTTGAAGGAGAACACCGGCTGGTTGTCCTCGCGCTTGAGGAACACGCGGTTGGACAGGCGCGCCGAGAGGTTCGGGGCGCGCTCCAGCTCGGTCTCGCGGGCCACGTCGTAGACGCGGGCGGTGAGGATTTTCTTCAGATAGTCGTCGTGGGTGGCCATGCGGGCGGGCGCTTAAGCGGGAGATGACGGGAAAAGAATCAATGATAGCGCCAACGGCCCACGCGCTGACAGCACGAACAGAAGCGGGGGAAGCGAGGTAAGGAAGCGGCGCGGGCCGCCGCGCTGGGGCAGGTGCGCGAACCGGCGTCGGGCGAAAGTGAAACTTGTATGTCCTGCATATGTCTTCCGTATGTCCTTACGCGCACCGCGCAGCGTCAGCGCAGGTGCGGATCATGCGTTAAAATCCGTTTTTGACAAGCAGGATCGGAAGATGCACTGGCAACCTCGGACCGCCCACTTGGTGCCCGCACGGCGCGAGACCCGCCCCGCGGCGCAGAGGCATGTCCGCCACGCACGATCGTGTCGCGGAGTCTGAGCGCCGGGGAACCGTCGGCGTGAGTGCTGCCGCCGCCCATCTTCCCCACCCCCAGGTCCGCAACCAGCCACAGGCGGACAAGATTTCAGAATAGCGCCCCACGCGCCCAGTCCGCATCGGCCGGACGGCCAGCGAGCCGTTTGCTCGGTACTGACCCAAAGAGTCGTCCAACCATGAACGCACCTCAAGTTTTCGATCCTCACGGCGCCGCCGCTACGGTGACTGCCGACGTCGAACCGCGCCTGCGCGAGATTCCGTATAACTACACGTCCTTCTCCGATCGGGAAATCGTCATCCGCCTGCTCGGCGAGGAGGCCTGGAGCGCCCTCGCCGAACTGCGCTCGGAGCGCCGCACCGGCCGCTCGGCGCGCATGCTCTACGAAGTGCTCGGCGACATCTGGGTCGTGCGCCGCAATCCGTATCTGCAGGACGACCTGCTCGACAACCCGAAGCGCCGCGCGCTCCTGATCGAGGCGCTGAATCACCGTCTCGCCGAAATCGAGAAGCGCCGCCGCGCCGACCTGAGCGAGCACGGCGACAACGCGGGCATGGATCGCGCCGCGCGCGTCGAAACGCTGATTACCGCCGCGCGCCGCGCGATCGACGCGTTCGCCGGCGAATTCGGAGAAATGGCCGAACTGCGCCGCCGCGCGACGAAGGTGCTGCGCCGCTGCACGCAGAAGGACAACATCCGCTTCGACGGCCTCTCGCGCGTTTCGCACGTCACGGACGCGACCGACTGGCGCGTCGAATATCCGTTCGTCGTGCTCACGCCCGACACCGAAGCCGAGATTGCCGCGCTCGTGAAGGCCTGTTTCGAGCTCGGTCTCACGGTGATTCCGCGTGGGGGCGGCACGGGTTACACGGGCGGCGCGGTGCCGCTCACGCCGTTCTCGGCCGTCATCAACACCGAAAAGCTCGAACAGCTTGGCGCAGTCGAAATGACCGATCTGCCGGGCGTCGAGCGCCAGGTGCCGACGATCTTTTCGGGCGCGGGCGTCGTCACGCGCCGCGTGACCGAGGCCGCCGAAGCCGCGGGCTTCGTGTTCGCGGTCGACCCCACGTCGATCGACGCTTCGTGCATCGGCGGCAACATCGCGATGAACGCGGGCGGCAAGAAAGCCGTGCTGTGGGGCACGGCGCTCGACAACCTCGCCTGGTGGCGCATGGTCGATCCCGAAGGCAACTGGCTCGAAGTCACGCGCCTCGACCACAACCTCGGCAAGATTCACGACGTCGCGCTCGCGCGCTTCGAACTGAAGTGGTTCGACGGCGAGCGCGCGCCGGGCGAGAAGCTCTTGCGCACCGAATGGCTCGACATCGAGGGCAAGCGGTTCCGCAAGGAGGGTCTCGGCAAGGACGTTACCGACAAATTCCTCTCGGGCCTGCCCGGCGTGCAGAAGGAAGGCTGCGACGGCCTCATCACGTCCGCGCGCTGGGTGCTGCACAAGATGCCCGCGCATACGCGCACGGTCTGCCTCGAATTCTTCGGCCAGGCGCGCGAGGCGATTCCGAGCATCGTCGAAATCAAGGACTACCTGTTCGAAACCGCAAAGCGCGGCGGCGCGATTCTTGCGGGCCTCGAACATCTCGACGAGCGCTATCTGCGCGCGGTCGGCTATGCGACCAAGAGCAAGCGCAACGCGTTCCCGAAGATGGTGCTGATCGGCGACATCGTCGGCGACGACGCCGATGCCGTCGCCACGGCGACCTCCGAAGTCGTGCGCATGGCCAACGGCAAGAGCGGCGAGGGCTTCGTCGCGATCTCGGCCGAGGCGCGCAAGCGCTTCTGGCTCGACCGCAGCCGCACGGCCGCCATCGCGAAGCATACGAACGCGTTCAAGATCAACGAAGACGTCGTGATCCCGCTCAATCGCATGGGCGAGTACACGGACGGCATCGAGCGCATCAACATCGAACTGTCGATCAAGAACAAGCTGCAGCTGCTCGATGCACTCGAAGCGTTCTTCAAGGCCGGCAACCTGCCGCTCAGCAAGAGCGACGACGCGAGCGAAATCCCGAGCGCCGAGCTGCTCGAAGACCGCGTGCAGCAAGCAATCGAGTTGCTCAAGCGCGTGCGCGCGCGCTGGGAGTTCCTGCGCGACCAGCTCGATTTGCCGCTCGCCGAGGCGCAGCATTCGCTCGTGCAGCTCGGCTACGAGGCGCTGGCGGAAAAATTCGCCGACCGCGTCGACGCGCAGCCGGGCGCGACCGTGTTCCACGTCACGCAGGACCGCACGGTGCGCGTGTCGTGGAAGCAGGAGATCCGCGCGGAACTGCGCCAGATCTTCAACGGCGGCGCGTTCAAGGCGATCCTCGACGAAGCCCAGGCGATCCACAAGAAGGTGCTGCGCGCACGCGTGTTCGTCGCACTGCACATGCACGCGGGCGACGGCAACGTTCACACGAACATCCCGGTCAACTCCGACAACTACGAGATGCTGCAGGACGCCCACGCGGCGGTCGCGCGCATCATGAAGCTCGCGCGTTCGCTCGACGGCGTGATCTCGGGCGAGCACGGCATCGGCATCACGAAGCTCGAATTCCTCACGGACGACGAGATCGCCGAATTCCGCGCCTACAAGCAGCGCGTCGATCCGCAGGGCCATTTCAACGCGGGCAAGCTGCTCGAAGGCGCCGATCTGCGCAACGCCTATACGCCGTCGTTCGGCCTCATGGGTTACGAATCGCTGATCATGCAGCAGTCCGATATCGGCGCGATTGCCGAATCGGTGAAGGACTGCCTGCGCTGCGGCAAGTGCAAGCCGGTGTGCGCGACCCACGTGCCGCGCGCCAACCTGCTCTACAGCCCGCGCAACAAGATCCTCGCGACCTCGCTTCTGATCGAGGCGTTCCTGTACGAAGAGCAGACGCGCCGCGGCGTGTCGATCAAGCACTGGGACGAGTTCAACGACGTCGCCGACCACTGCACGGTCTGCCACAAGTGCGTGACGCCGTGCCCGGTCAAGATCGACTTCGGCGACGTCACGATGAACATGCGCAACCTGCTGCGCAAGATGGGCAAGAAGAAGTTCAACCCGGGCAGCGCGGCGGGCATGTTCTTCCTCAACGCCACCAATCCGCAGACCATCAACCTCGTGCGCACCGCGATGATGGGCGTGGGCTACAAGGCGCAGCGCTTCGGCAACGAACTGTTCAAGAAGGTCGCGAAGAAGCAGACGGCGCACCCGCCGTCGTCCACGGGCAAGCCGCCGGTGGTCGAGCAGGTGATCCACTTCGTCAACAAGAAGATGCCGGGCAACCTGCCGAAGAAGACCGCGCGCGCGCTGCTCGACATCGAAGACAACAAGATCGTGCCGATCATCCGCAATCCGAAGACGACGAGCGTCGATTCGGAAGCGGTGTTCTACTTCCCGGGCTGCGGCTCCGAGCGCCTCTTCTCGCAGGTCGGGCTCGCGACGCAGGCGATGCTGTGGGAGGCGGGCGTGCAGACCGTGCTGCCGCCGGGCTATCTGTGCTGCGGCTATCCGCAGCGCGGCTCGGGCCAGTACGACAAGGCGGAGAAGATCGTCACCGATAACCGCGTGCTGTTCCACCGCGTCGCGAATACGCTGAACTACCTCGACATCAAGACCGTGGTGGTGTCGTGCGGGACGTGCTACGACCAGCTCGCCGGCTACGAATTCGAGAAGATCTTCCCGGGCTGCCGCATCATCGACATCCACGAGTTCCTGCTCGAAAAGGGCATCAAGCTCGAAGGCGTGAAGGGTACGCGCTACATGTACCACGACCCGTGCCACACGCCGATCAAGAACGTCGATGCGGTGAAGCTCGTCAACGAACTGATGGGCAGCGATCACGACGGCTACAAGATCGAAAAGAACGAGCGTTGCTGCGGCGAATCCGGCACGCTGGCCGTGGCGCGCCCGGACGTGTCGACCCAGGTGCGTTTTCGCAAGGAAGAAGAAATTCGCCGGGGTGCGGCGAAGTTGCGCGGCATCCCGCTCGTCGGGGTCGGCGCGAACGGCGTGCAGCCGGCCACGCCGAAAGAGGCGGGCGGAGTGGGCACGGACGTGGACGTGAAGATCCTCACGAGCTGCCCGGCCTGCCTGCAGGGGCTCTTGCGGTACAACGAGGACGCCGATATCGACGCCGATTACATCGTGATCGAAATGGCCCGGCACCTGCTTGGCGAAAACTGGATGGCGGACTACGTTCAGAAGGCAAACAATGGCGGAATCGAGCGCGTGCTGGTTTAATGGCGGCGCGCAACGATTGCGCGAAGTTTTAACGATTCCGTGAACCGGTTCGGGGGCAACGATGGGATGCATATTCTGCAGTGAGGAGGGCGGCGACGTGCTGTGGCAGGACGAGCGGATGCGCGTCGTGCTGGCGACGTCGGAGGCCGACTACCCGGGTTTTTGCCGCGTGATCTGGAACGCGCACGTCGCCGAATTCTCGGATCTCGGCGTGCCGGACCGGGAACACCTTATGCGCGCCGTCTATGCCGTCGAGCGGGCGCTGCGCCGCGTTATGCAACCGTCGAAGGTGAACCTGGCGAGCCTCGGCAACCAGGTGCCGCACGTGCACTGGCACGTGATTCCGCGCTTCACGAACGATGCGCACTTCCCGCTGCCGGTGTGGGCGCCGCGCCAGCGCACGGTTTCCGAGGCGATGCTCGGCCAGCGCCGTGCGCATGCCACGCTGCTGCGCGACGCCGTGCGCCAGGAAATGCAGCAGGCGCTGGCCTGATAAACAGGCCCTGAACCGAGGAGGCCCTGACCGGAGGCGGCAGGGCAATCTCGCTGAGCGGGCGGGAGCCCGAGGACGATCATGAGTGGACTGAAAAACGATACGCCGGTGCCGACCGGCGTCGTGGTGCACGCCGTTTCGCGCGTGCTGGAACTGCAATACGCGAACGGCGCGAGCTACCGCATCCCGTTCGAGCTGATGCGCGTGTATTCGCCCTCTGCTGAGGTGCGCGGCCACGGGCCGGGCCAGGAGACGCTGCAGACGGGCAAGCGCGAAGTCGCCATTACGGCGCTCGAGGCCGTCGGCCATTACGCGTTGCAGCCGACCTTCTCGGACGGCCACAACAGCGGCATCTATTCCTGGGATCAGCTTTACGAACTGGCCACGCGCCAGGACGAACTGTGGGCCGACTATTTCGCGAAGCTGAAGGCCGCGGGGGTTGATCGCGATGCGCCAATGGCGCCGCCACCTGCCGCACATGGCCACTGCCACTGACGCTTCCTGTTACGATCCTGCCCCGTCGCCGCCGCGAGCATGCCGCGGCGACGACTCTGAATACAACTGAAGACAAGACCCCCTGCGAAAGGAAGACCGCGATGAGCAAAACCCACTTCGGCTATCAGACAGTCGACGAACAGGACAAGGCGAAGAAGGTGGCCGGCGTGTTCCACTCGGTTGCCTCGAACTACGACCTGATGAACGACCTGATGTCGGGTGGCTTGCACCGCGCGTGGAAGGCTTTCACGATCGCGCAGGCCAACGTGCGGCCGGGCGCGAAGGTGCTCGACATTGCGGGCGGGACCGGCGATCTGTCGATGGCGTTCGCGAAGAAAGCGGGGCCGAAAGGCGAAGTCTGGCACACCGACATCAACGAATCGATGCTGCGCGTGGGCCGCGACCGGCTGCTCGACCGCGGCGTCGTCACGCCCGCACTGCTCTGCGACGCGGAGAAAATTCCCTTTCCGGACAACTACTTCGACGTGGTGACCGTGGCTTTCGGGCTGCGCAACATGACCCACAAGGACGCCGCGCTCGGCGAGATGCGCCGCGTGCTCAAGCCGGGCGGCCGCGTGCTCGTGCTGGAGTTCTCGAAGGTGTGGGAGCCGCTCAAGAAAGCCTACGACGTCTATTCGTTCAAGGTGCTGCCGTGGCTCGGCGAGCGTTTTGCCAAAGATTCCGAAAGCTATCGCTATCTCGCGGAATCGATCCGTATGCACCCGGACCAGGAAACTTTGAAAACAATGATGGAACAAGTCGGCCTGGACGCCGTCAAATATTACAATTTGTCAGCTGGCGTGGTAGCCTTGCACGTCGCTACAAAATATTAGCGTCCATAGTTAACTGTTTTTAAAGGAAATTTCGATATGTCTGAGCCCCGAATCACTGCTTCCAAAAAGCTTTCATCGTGGTGGGCCAGACGGATCGGAACCCTGGCCGTGATTGGCGTGCTGGTTGGCAGCTCGTTCGCGTCGTTCGACGCCGAAGCCCGGCGCATGGGCGGTGGCCGCAGCCTCGGCAAGCAATCGCCGGTGGCCACGCAGCGCAGCACGACCACGCCGCCTGCGCAGTCGAGCCCCGCGCAGCAGCCCGGCCAGGCGCAGCGCGCCCAGCCCGCCACGCCCGCGCCCGCCGCTCCGGCGCGCAACCGCTGGTTAGGGCCGATCGCGGGCCTCGCCGCCGGCCTCGGCATCGCCGCGCTCCTTTCTCACTTCGGCCTTGGTGAAGCGTTCGCGGGTGCGATGGCCAACGTCATCATCATCGCGCTGATCGCATTCGTCGCCATCTGGCTGATCCGCAAATTCATGAACCGCCGCCGCGCGGCCCAGCCCGCCTGGCAGACCGGCGGCGGGCTGATGTCTCAGGGTGGTTTGCAAGGCGGGCCGAATGCGTCGGGCCGCTTCCCGTCGGAGCCGCGCTTCACCGCGCCGCCGACCGGCCAATACCTCGCACCCGAGGCGAATCCGCTCACGACGCCGCAGATCGGCGCCGCGCCGTCGATCCCCGCAGGCTTCGACACCGAGGGGTTCCTGCGTAATGCCAAGGTCCATTTCGTGCGTCTGCAGGCCGCGTGGGATGCGTCCAATCTGGACGACATCCGCGAGTTCACGACGCCCGAGATGTTCGCGGAGATCCGCGTGGATCTCGCCGACCGTGGTACGCAGTCGAACCAGACCGACGTCGTGCAGCTCAACGCGGATCTGCTCGATGTGACCGAGCGCGGCGACGAATATCTCGCGAGCGTGCGCTTTTCCGGCTTGATTCGCGAGACGCCGGGCGTTGCTGCCGAGCCGTTCGCGGAGATATGGAATCTCTCGAAGTCGCGCCTGACGGGCGAGGGCTGGCTGCTCGCCGGTATCCAGCAGACCGAATCTCACTGAAGCGCACCAGGTTTCACCGGGCGCGGCACCGGGCCGCGCTTCAGACTGCGCGTCCTGTCGTCCTTCTTCATGATTTTCATCATGACGCCGTCGCGGCACGGTGACAGGACGCCACGTTAGCCGTCCGGCCAGGCCGGCGCGTACCGCGATCGGACCGCACGAACGCTACAATAGGAACCCGCGCGAGCTTTTGCCCGCGCGGTTTTTCTTATTTCATGTCCGATGACCTTCGCCGCCAAGCCCTTCACCGCCGCCGTCAATCACCTGCTCGCCCGCGAATCGTGGGCCCGCGACCGCCTTGCGCCTTATGCGGGCAAGACGGCGCGCCTGTCGTGTCCGCCCGTCGTGCTTACGCTGCTCGTCCAGCCGGAGGGCTATCTCGCCGCCGTGGATGAACACGACGCGCAGCACGCGGACGTCGCGCTTTCGCTGCCGGCTTCCGCGTTCACGTCGTTCGTGCAGGGCGGCCAGGCTTCGGTGATGAAGCACGTCAAGATCGAGGGCGATGCGGAGTTCGCGCAGGTCATCGGCAAGCTTGCGGAGCATCTGCGCTGGGAGCCCGAGGAGGATCTCGCGAAGCTGATCGGCGACGCGGGCGCATCGCGCATCGCCTCGCTCGCGCGTACGGCGCGCGACCAGGCGTGGCGCACCAGCCGCAACGTGCTCGGCTCGGTTACGGAATATCTGCTCGACGAAAACCCGCAACTTGTGCGGCGCGTCGAGCTGGATGGCTTGAACGTCGAACTCTCCCGCGCGCGCGATGCGCTCGCGCGCGTGGAGAAACGCATCGAGCGCCTCGAACAAAAAACGGTTGCCGGCGCGTCCACGCTGCTGCGCGGCACGCGCCCGACCACAGGCCACTAGAACATGCGTTTCCTGCGTTTTCTGAAGATTTTCTTCACGATTATCCGGTTCGGTCTCGATGAGGTGATGCTGAGCCGGATCAACGACCGGCGCGTGCGGCTGCTGTTGCGCATCACCACCATCGGCCGCCGTTTCAACCAGCCGCCCGGCGTGCGGCTGCGTCTCGCGCTGGAAAGCCTCGGCCCGATCTTCGTGAAGTTCGGCCAGGTGCTCTCCACGCGCAGCGATCTGCTGCCACCCGACATCTCCAGCGAACTCGCGCGATTGCAGGACCAGGTGCCGCCGTTCGACTCGGCGGTGGCCATCGGCCTGATCGAGAAAGCGCTCGGTGCGCCCGTGGATTCGCTTTTCGACGAGTTCGAGCGCGTGCCCGTGGCGAGCGCGTCGATTGCCCAGGTGCACTTCGCGAAGGTGAAATCGGGGCAGCACGCGGGCAAGCCGGTTGCGGTGAAGGTCCTGCGGCCGAACATGCGCCCCGTGATCGATTCCGATCTCGCGCTGCTGCGCGACCTCGCCATGTGGGCCGAGCGGCTGTGGGCGGACGGCAAGCGCCTGAAGCCGCGCGAAGTGGTCGCCGAATTCGACAAGTACCTGCACGACGAGCTCGACCTCATGCGCGAGGCCGCCAACGCGAGCCAGTTGCGCCGCAACTTCGCGGGCCTCGACCTGCTGCTCGTGCCGGAAATGTACTGGGAATTCAGCACGTCCAGCGTGCTCGTGATGGAGCGCATGGTCGGCGTGCCGATCAGCCGCGTGGATCAGTTGCGTGCGGCGGGCGTCGATATTCCGAAACTCGCGCGCGAGGGCGTCGAGATTTTCTTCACGCAGGTGTTCCGCGACGGCTTTTTCCATGCCGACATGCACCCCGGCAACATCCAGGTGAGCCTCGATCCGGCGCACTTCGGGCGCTACATTGCGCTCGACTTCGGTATCGTCGGCGCGCTTTCCGACTTCGACAAGAATTACCTCGCCCAGAACTTCCTCGCGTTCTTCAAGCGCGACTATCACCGGGTCGCCACGCTGCACATCGAGTCGGGCTGGGTGCCGCCCACGACGCGCGTCGAGGAGCTGGAGAGCGCGATCCGCGCCGTGTGCGAGCCGTACTTCGACCGCGCGCTGAAGGACATCTCGCTCGGCCAGGTGCTGCTGCGGCTTTTCCAGACTTCGCGCCGTTTCAACGTCGAAATCCAGCCGCAGCTCGTGCTGCTGCAAAAGACCATGCTGAACGTCGAGGGGCTGGGGCGCTCGCTCGATCCGGAGCTCGATCTCTGGAAGACGGCGAAGCCGTATCTCGAACGCTGGATGACCGAGCAGATCGGTCTGCGCGGCTGGTACGAGCGCTTCAAGATCGAAGCGCCGCAATGGAGCAAGACGCTGCCGCAGTTGCCGCGCCTCGTCCATCAGGCGCTTCAGCACCGCGAGGGCGCCGCCCATCTCGCCGACGAGGAAACGCTGCGCGCCCTGCTCGCCGAACAACGCCGCACGAACCGGCTGCTGCAAGGCGCGCTGGTGTTCGGCATTGCGGTGGGCGTGGGCATGGTGGTGGCGCGCGTGTGGATTGCACTTGCCGCGGGCGGTTGAGTCTTCGCAACTTGCACCGGACAGGCACCGACCAGGCAACAACAGGCACCAACAGGCACAGAGCAGAAGGAGATCGAGCATGAACGAACCGGTTCGCCCCACGCAGTCCCAAGGTGTGCCCGAATTCGATACGCGCGATCCCGGGCTCGCATCGTTCTGGGACGAGCGCTTCAGCCGCGGCTTCACGCCGTGGGACCAGGCGGGCGTCCAGCCGCAATTCGAAGCGTTCGCCGCGGCTCACCCCGCTGCAGCCGTGCTGATTCCCGGCTGCGGCAACGCGTGGGAAGCAGGCTGGCTTGCCGGGCACGGCCGTACGGTGCGCGCCATCGACTTCGCCCCGGCTGCGGTCGCGAGTGCGCGTGCGGCGCTCGGTGAGCACGCGGCGGTGGTCGAGCAGGCCGACTTCTTCACCTACGAGCCGCCGTTCGCACCCGGATGGATCTTCGAGCGCGCGTTCCTGTGTGCGCTTCCGCCCGCGTACTATCCGCGTTACGCGCAGCGCATGGCCACGTTGCTGAAGCCCGGCGCGCTGCTCGCGGGTTACTTTTTCATCGGCGAGCCGCAGAAAGGGCCTCCGTTCCCGATGCGGCGCGATCAACTCGACGCGCTGCTCTCGCCGTATTTCACCTTGCTCGACGAGCAGCCTGCGGTCCGCTCGCTGCCGGTGTTCGAGGGCCGCGAGCGCTGGATGACCTGGCGTCGCAACGACGAGCGCGTCGAAACTGTCACGCCGGCCACTTGATCGGCGCTCGGTCCGCCCCAAACTGTCAGAAATTGGCCGCGAATTGGCCACGAATTGGTCACGACCGGCCCCCTCCCGGCAAAAGCCAGGGCGGGCGATCGATTGCGGCTATAATTCAAGGCTTTGCAGGCATTTGTCAGATTTTCACCGGGATAGAGATCATGCCGATCTACGCTTATCGCTGCGAATCGTGCGGCTTCGAGAAGGACGTGCTGCAAAAGCTCAGCGATGCGCCCCTCACCCAATGCACGAATTGCGGTGCCGAAACGTTCCGCAAGCAGGTGACCGCGGCTGGCTTCCAGCTGAAGGGCTCGGGCTGGTACGTGACCGATTTCCGTGGCGGCAGTAGTAACGGCAACGGTACGAGCGCGGCTGCAACCGGCGCGAAGGCGGCGGGCGAGTCTGAGGCGTCGTCCGGGGGCGGCAAGCCGGCTGGCGAGAGCGCTGCGGCACCGGCAGGGTCGGGCACAAGCACGGGCGCAAGCACCAGCGCAGCTTCGGGAACAGGCACGAGCACGAACACAAGCGCGACGGCCAGCACGGCGGGAACCACCTGAGAATCCGCGGCCCGGTTACACGCCGGGCCGCACGTACGCTGTGCTGACGCGGCGCGGCTCGCATGGCGGTGTAGACGATGACGAAGAAAGCGACGCTCAAATCCGTATTTCTGACTGGCCTCCTGGTGCTGGTTCCGCTCGCCATCACGCTATGGGTGCTGAAACTGATCATCGGCACGATGGATGAGACGTTGCTGCTGCTGCCCGAAGCGTGGCGGCCCGTGCGGCTTTTCGGCCTGCGTCTGCCGGGCATTGGCGCGATCCTCACGCTCGCGTTCATCTTCGCGGTCGGCCTTCTGACGCACAACTTCATCGGCCAGAAGCTCGTCTCGTGGTGGAACGCGCTCGTGCGCCGCATTCCGCTCGTCGGGCCGCTGTACAGCAGCGTCCAGCAGGTCTCCGATACGTTGCTCTCAAGTAACGGCAACGCGTTTCGCAAGGCGCTGCTGATCGAATACCCGCGCCGCGGCTCGTGGACGATCGCTTTTCTCACCGGCGTGCCGGGCGGCGACGTGGTGAATCATCTGCGGGAGCCGCACGTCAGCGTCTACGTTCCCACCACGCCGAATCCCACCTCGGGTTTTTTCCTGATGGTGCCGAAAAGCGAGGTGATCGAGCTGGATATGAGCGTCGATGCGGCGCTCAAGTATATTGTTTCGATGGGCGTCGTCGCCCCGGCAGCGCCTGTGCGCCGTCCCATCGATCCTCCGCTGTAATACCGGGCGCCGGGCGCGGCTCATGACCGCGCCCGGCTCGCCCGTTCAAATTATTCATGCATAACGAAAGACGAACATCATGTCGATGAGATCTGAATATTGCGGTCTGGTGACCGAGCAGTTCCTGGGTCAAACTGTTTCGCTGTGCGGATGGGTGCATCGCCGCCGCGACCATGGCGGCGTCATCTTCATCGATCTGCGTGATCGCGAGGGCCTCGTTCAGGTTGTCTGCGACCCGGACCGCGCAGAGATGTTCAAGGTGGCTGAAGGCGTGCGCAACGAATTCTGCGTGCGCATCACGGGTGTCGTGCGCAACCGTCCGGAAGGCACGGTCAACGCGAACCTCACGAGCGGCAAGATCGAAGTGCTGTGCCACGAACTCGTGGTGCTGAACGCGTCGGTTACGCCGCCGTTCCAGCTCGACGACGACAACCTCTCCGAAACCACGCGCCTCACGCATCGCGTGCTCGACCTGCGCCGTCCGCAGATGCAGCACAACCTGCGCCTGCGCTATCGCGTGACGATGGCCGTGCGCAAGTATCTCGACGCGCTCGGCTTCATCGACATCGAAACGCCGATGCTCACGAAGAGCACGCCGGAAGGCGCGCGCGACTACCTCGTGCCCTCGCGCGTGAACGCCGGCCAGTTCTTCGCACTCCCGCAATCGCCGCAGCTTTTCAAGCAACTGCTGATGGTGGCGAACTTCGATCGCTACTACCAGATCGTCAAGTGCTTCCGCGACGAAGACCTGCGCGCCGACCGTCAGCCCGAATTCACGCAGATCGACTGCGAAACGTCGTTCCTCGGCGAGCAGGAAATCCGCGACCTGTTCGAAGACATGGCGCGTCACGTGTTCCGCGAGACCATCGGCGTCGAACTCGATGCGAAGTTCACGGTCATGCAGTACTCGGAAGCCATGAGCCGTTTCGGTTCGGACAAGCCGGACCTGCGCGTGAAGCTCGAATTCACCGAACTGACCGACGCCATGAAGGACGTCGACTTCAAGGTGTTCAGCGCACCGGCCAACACGAAGGACGGCCGCGTCGCGGCGCTGCGCGTGCCGAAGGGCGGCGAACTCTCGCGCGGCGATATCGACGGCTACACGGAATTCGTGCGCATCTACGGCGCGAAGGGTCTCGCGTGGATCAAGGTCAACGAAGTGGCGAAGGGCCGTGACGGCCTGCAAAGCCCGATCGTCAAGAACCTGCACGACGCCGCGATTGCCGCGATCCTCGAGCGCACCGGCGCGCAGGACGGCGACATCATCTTCTTCGCGGCCGACCGCGCGAAGGTCGTGAACGACAGCCTGGGCGCGCTGCGCCTGAAGATCGGCCACTCGGAATTCGGCAAGGCCAACGGTCTCGTCGAGAGCGGCTGGCGTCCGCTGTGGGTCATCGACTTCCCGATGTTCGAGTACGACGAGGAAGAGAACCGCCACGTGGCCGCGCATCACCCGTTCACGAGCCCGAAGGACGAGCACCTGGAATACCTCGAATCGGATCCGGGCCGCTGCCTCGCGAAGGCCTACGACATGGTGCTGAACGGCTGGGAAATCGGCGGCGGCTCGGTGCGTATCTATCAGGAAGAAGTGCAGAGCAAGGTGTTCCGCGCGCTGAAGATCGGTCCGGAGGAAGCGCGGGCGAAGTTCGGCTTCCTGCTCGACGCGCTGCAGTACGGCGCGCCGCCGCACGGCGGCATCGCGTTCGGCCTCGACCGCATCGTCACGATGATGGCCGGCGCCGATTCGATCCGCGACGTGATCGCGTTCCCGAAGACGCAACGCGCCCAGTGTCTGCTCACGCAGGCGCCGAGCCCGGTGGACGAGCGCCAGCTGCGCGAACTCCACATCCGTCTGCGTCAGCCCGAGCAGAAGGCTGCACAGTAAGGACGCGCAGTCGGTGCGGCGGGCCCCGCGGGCCGGGGCGCCGTACGGAACAACGCAAACGCAACGCAAACGCAACGCAGGAAAGGCGCATCGAGCGCCTTTTTTGCTTTTTGCGTTACATTTTCTCCTTATATTTTCTCTTTGCGTTTTCTCTGTCAGGCCCGCGCGAGTGACGAAGCGTGCCGCGAGAGGCCGCCCACGCTCCGTCACCATGCAGAAGCCGCCGAAGATTCCGGAATCCGTACTCGTCGTCATTCATACGCCGCAGCTCGAAGTGCTGATCATCGAACGCGCCGACCGGCCGGGTTTCTGGCAGTCGGTGACGGGCTCGAAAGACCGCCTCGACGAGCCGCTCGCCGAAACCGCCGTGCGCGAGGTGGGCGAGGAAACCGGCATCGTCGTCGGTTCGCGCGGCGTGCCGCACGCCGCGCTTGTCGACTGGCGCCATACGATCGAATACGAGATCTATCCGGTCTGGCGGTATCGCTACGCAAGCGGCGTCACCCGCAACACCGAACACTGGTTCAGCCTCGAAGTGCCGCACGGCACGCCCGTCACGCTCGCGCCGCGCGAGCACATTGCGTATCTCTGGCTGCCGTACGAAGAGGCGGCCGCGAAGTGCTTCTCGTCGTCCAACCGCGAGGCGATCCTGCAATTGCCCGACCGGCTGCGCGGAGCGCGCGTGTGATGGATATCGATCCGCGGCGCGCTGTCCGGCTGCACGAACTGCTGCTCGGCCGGCGCTACCGGACTCGCTATCGCTTCACGAGCGGCAATGACGTGCGCCTGTTCGGCTCGGGCGCGGCGCTCTTTGGCGCGATGATCGAGCGCATCGACGCGGCCACGCGCGACGTCGCGCTCGAAACCTATATCTTTCGCGACGACGGCATGGGCAGCGCCGTTTCGGCGGCGCTCGTGCGCGCCGCAGCGCGCGGCGTGCGCGTGCGCGTGATTACCGACGGCATCGGCAGCCCGCACACGGCGCTCTTCGACGGCTGGCCCACAGCCGGTGTCGAACATCGCGTCTACAACCCGCACATCTTCGGCCGCTTCGGCTTTTCTCGCACGCACCGCAAGCTCGCCGTCATCGACGATCAGTACGCGTATTGCGGCGGCATCAACGTCATCGACGATCTCGAACAGGACGGCAGGACGCTGCCGTTCGTCCGTTGGGATTTTGCCGTCGAGTTGAGTGGCCCCGTGGTGGTCGACGTACGCGAGGTGTTCGAATTCCAGTGGAGCCGCATTCAACTCGGCTACCGGCCGCCGGTGCCGCGCTCGGCCGCGGTGCAGCCGTTTCCCGGCGTGCCTGCGAGCGCGGGCTTGCTCTCGCCGCATCCGACCGGCCACGGCACGGGCCGCCGCGCGCGGCCCGTTGACGACGCCCTGCGCGAGCTGGCGCGCGCCGTGCCGCGCGGGCGTGCGGCGCGCATTGTCGAGCGGCTGCGTGCGCGCCTGCGCGCGAGCGTGCGCGATCCGCGCACCGCGCGCGTGCCGTGCGTGGCGTTTGTCGCGCGCGACAACGTCGTGAACCGGCGCACCATCGAAAGGGCCTATCTCGACGCCATCGGCGCCGCGCGCGACGAAGTGCTGCTCGCCAACCCGTATTTCATGCCCGGGCGGCGGCTGCGGCGCTCGCTGGTCGAAGCGGCCGGACGCGGGATTACCGTGCGCCTCCTGATCGGGCGAAAGGAGTTCAAACTCCTCGACTACGCAGTGCCGTTCCTCTATCACACGCTCTTGTCCGCGGGCGTGCACATCGCCGAATACGAAAAGACCATGCTGCACGGCAAGGTGGCGGTCGTGGATTCGAAGTGGGCCACCGTGGGCTCCTCGAATCTCGACGCGCTGAGCCTCGTGCTCAACAACGAGGCCAACGTGGTGATGGTGCTGCATCCGCAGATCCAGCAACTGCGCGACGCGATTCTGGCGGCGTTCAGCGACGCCAGGCCGATCGACCGCGCGCGCTACGAGGCACGCCCGGTGCTTGAGCGGACGGTAAGCTGGCTCGCCTATTCGGCCTATCGCGCGGTCATGAAGCTGCTGACGATCGGCGGCTACGATTAAGTCCAACCCGGCCCAACCCAGGCGCAACCCGGCCCAACCCAGGCGCCCCCGTCGTGTCTGCCATACGAAGAGATAAGGGCGCAATCGATGGAAGCCGCGCTTGTGCGCGGCGTGCTTTGCCCCAGAATTAGAGCATTCGTTAGAAACCGGTTTCTAATAAAGTGCTTGTTTCGCGGACGGCTGTACTCAACAATAGTACGTCCGTTCGATTCTATATCGGCCTTTATTCCGGCCACATCGTTACGGTAAAAACAGCTATGCGAAAAGGCGAACAGACACGAGCCGCAATTCTCGATGCAGCACTCGACCTGGCAGGTCGTGATGGACTGGAAGGTCTGACGATCGGCCTGCTGGCGGAGCGCATGCAGATGAGCAAGAGCGGCGTCTTCGCTCATTTCGGTTCGCGCGAGGATCTGCAGGCCGAGGTGGTGCGCGAGTATCACCGCAGATTCGAGGAAGAAGTCTTCTTCCCGAGCCTGCATGAACCGCGTGGTTTGCCCCGTCTGCGTGCGATGCTGTCGCGGTGGTTCGAGAAGCGCATTCACGAAGTCACGACCGGCTGCATCTACATCAGCGGCGCGGTGGAGTACGACGACCGCGCGGACAGCCAGGTGCGCGAGCAGCTCGTGTCGAGCGTCACGATCTGGCGTGCGGCGCTGCTGCGCGCGATTTCGCAGGCGATCGAAGAAGGCCATCTGCGCCGCGACACCGATCCGGGGCTGATGCTGTTCGAAGTCTATAGCGTCACGCTCGGCCTGCATCATGACGGTCGCTTCCTGCATCTGCCGGACGCACCGAAACATGCGTGGGCCGCGCTGGAAAAACTGATTGTTTCGTATCAGAGCGAAGGCCGGTAACGGTTGGCTAGTGGCGCGAGGCGCGTCGCGGCGGCGGTTGATCGGCAACGCTCTTAATCTGGAGAGAAGAGATGGGACAGTACACCGCGCCGCTGCGCGACATGCAGTTCGTGCTGCACGAGCTGCTGAACGTGGAAGGCGAAGTGAAGCAGATGCCTAAGCACGCGGACCTCGACGCCGACACGATCAACCAGGTGCTCGAAGAAGCGGGCAAGTTCTGCTCCGAGGTGCTGTTTCCGCTGAATCAGGTGGGTGATCGCGAAGGCTGCACGTACAGCGGCGACGGCGTCGTCACCACGCCGTCCGGCTTCAAGGAGGCGTACGCGCAGTTCGTCGAAGCGGGCTGGCCCGCACTGGCCTGCGACCCCGATTTCGGCGGCCAGGGCCTGCCCGTGTTCATGAACAACGCGCTGTACGAAATGCTGAATTCGGCGAACCAGGCCTGGGGCATGTACCCGGGTCTCTCGCATGGCGCTTACGAATGCCTGCACGCGCACGGCACGCCCGAACTTCAGAAGACCTATCTGCCGAAGATCGTCTCCGGCGAGTGGACCGGCACGATGTGCCTGACCGAGCCGCACTGCGGCACCGACCTCGGCCTCCTGCGCACGAAGGCGGAACCCGGCAGCGACGGTTCGTACGCGCTCTCCGGCACGAAGATCTTCATCTCGGCCGGCGAACATGACATGTCGGCCAATATCGTCCACCTCGTGCTGGCGCGCCTGCCGGATGCGCCGTCGGGAACCCGGGGCATTTCGCTCTTCGTCGTGCCGAAGTTCGTGCCGACGGCATCGGGCGAACCGGGCGAACTGGGCGAACGCAACGGCATCAAGTGCGGCTCGATCGAGCACAAGATGGGCATCCACGGCAACGCGACGTGCGTGATGAACCTCGACGGCGCGAAGGGCTGGCTGGTCGGCGAGCCGAACAAGGGCTTGAACGCCATGTTCGTGATGATGAACGCGGCGCGCCTCGGCGTCGGCATGCAAGGCCTCGGCCTCACCGAAGTCGCGTACCAGAACTCGCTCGCCTACGCGAAGGACCGCTTGCAGATGCGCGCGCTGACCGGCCCGAAGGCGCCGGACAAGCCCGCCGATCCGATCATCGTGCATCCGGACGTGCGCCGCATGCTGCTCACGCAGAAGGCCTGGGCCGAAGGGGCCCGTGCGTTCACGTACTGGTCGGCGCTGCAGATCGACCGCGAGCTCTCGCACGCCGACGAGGGCGAGCGCAAGCAGGCCGCCGATCTCGTCGCGCTGCTCACGCCGATCATCAAGGCGTTCCTCACCGACAACGCGTTCGAAAGCACCAACCTCGGCATGCAGGTGTTCGGCGGCCACGGCTTCATCTCCGAGTGGGGCATGGAGCAGTACGTGCGCGACGCGCGTATCAACCAGATCTACGAAGGCACGAACGCGATCCAGTCGCTCGACCTGCTGGGCCGCAAGGTGCTCGGCGACATGGGCGCGAAGCTCAAGAAGTTCGGCAAGCTCGTGAGCGATTTCGTCGAAGCGGAAGGCATCAAGCCGGAGATGCAGGAGTTCATCAACCCGCTCGCCGACATTGGCGACAAGGTGCAGAAGCTCACGATGGAAATCGGCATGAAGGCCATGCAGAACCCGGACGAAGTGGGCGCGGCTGCGGTGCCGTATCTGCGCACGGTCGGCCACCTCGTGTTCTCGTACTTCTGGGCGCGCATGGCGCGCATCGCTCTCGACAAGGAAGCGTCGGGCGACGCGTTCTACAAGTCGAAGCTCGCCACCGCGCGTTTCTATTTCGCGAAGCTGCTGCCGGAAACGGCCGCCTCGATCCGCCAGGCGCGCGCGGGCTCGAAGACGCTCATGGAAGTCGACGAGGCGCTGTTCTAAAAGCCTGTCCGGTGCGGCGCCAGCGCTCCTGCTGAAGCTGATGCAAATGCTGATGCAGACGCGTGCCGCACGGCCCCGAGGTCCGAACGCGGCGCCGCAGCGTGCAGCAGTGCGTAGCAGAAACGCACGCGCAGCGCCGCCCACACTCCCAATCCGCTCGACATTGCATATCCGCTGGAGGAACAACGTGAGCAATTTCATTATTCGCAAGGTCGCCGTGCTCGGCGCCGGCGTGATGGGCGCGCAGATCGCAGCGCACCTGATCAACGCCCGCGTGCCCGTGCTGCTGTTCGATCTGCCCGCGAAGGAAGGCCCGAAAAACGGCATCGCGCTCAAGGCCATCGAGAACCTCAAGAAGCTCTCGCCCGCGCCGTTCGGCATGAAGGACGACGCGCAGTACATCACGCCCGCGAACTACGAAGACGACATCGAAAAACTCGCAGAATGCGACGTCGTGATCGAAGCCATCGCCGAGCGCATGGACTGGAAGCACGATCTCTACAAGAAAGTCGCGCCGCACATCGGCCCGAACGCGATCTTCGCGACCAACACGTCGGGGCTGTCGATCACGGAGCTTTCGCAAGGCTTCGGCGACGATCTGCGCGCGCGCTTTTGCGGCGTGCACTTCTTCAACCCGCCGCGCTACATGCACCTCGTCGAACTGATCCCGACTGTGCACACGAAGCCCGCCATCCTCGACCAGCTCGAATCGTTCCTCACGAGCGTCGTCGGCAAGGGCGTCGTGCGCGCGAAGGATACGCCGAACTTCATCGCGAACCGCGTCGGTATCTTCTCGATCCTCGCGGTGATCGCCGAGGCGAAGAAGTTCGGTCTGCGCTTCGACGAAGTCGACGATCTCACCGGCAGCCGCCTCGGGCGCGCGAAGTCGGCGACGTTCCGCACCGCCGACGTCGTGGGCCTCGACACGATGGCGCACGTCATCAAGACGATGCAGGACAACCTGAAGGACGATCCGTTCTTCCCGGTCTACGAAACGCCCGCCGTGCTCGCGGGACTCGTGGCGAAAGGCGCGCTCGGCCAGAAGAGCGGCGGCGGTTTCTATCGCAAGGAAGGCAAGACGATCAAGGTGCTCGACGCGAATTCGGGCGAGTACGTCGAAGCCGTCGGCAAGGCCGACGAACTCGTGGGCCGCATCCTCAAGCGTCCTGCCGCCGAGCGCCTGAAGCTCCTGCGCGAGACGCAGCATCCGCAGGCACAGTTCCTGTGGTCGATTTTCCGCGACGTGTTCCATTACATCGGCGTGCATCTGGCGTCGATCGCCGAGAACGCGCGCGACGTCGATCTCGCGATCCGCTGGGGTTTCGGCTGGAACGAAGGCCCGTTCGAGGGCTGGCAGAGCGCCGGTTGGAAGCAGGTCGCCGACTGGGTCAAGGAAGACATCGATGCCGGGAAGGCGCTCTCGAATGCGCCGCTGCCCGCGTGGGTGTTCGAAGGCCCGGTCGCCGCGAACGGCGGCGTGCATGCTGCGCAAGGCTCGTGGTCGCCGGTCGAGCAACGCTTCGTGCCGCGCTCGAACCTGGCGGTGTACGAGCGCCAGGTGTTCCGCGCGCCGCTCTTCGGCGAAGCCGGGGCGCGCGATCCGAAGACCTTCGGCAAGACGCTGTTCGAAGACGAACACGTGCGCGCCTGGACCGATGAGCGCGCGGGTGAAGACGACGTCGTGATCGTCTCGTTCAAGAGCAAGATGAACACCATCGGCCCGGGCGTGCTCGACGGCCTCACGAAGGCCATCGAGATCGCGGAAGCGGGCTACAAGGGCGTCGTTGTGTGGCAGCCCACGTCGCTCAAGCTCGGCACGCCGGGCGGCCCGTTCTCGGCCGGGGCGAACCTCGAGGAAGCCATGCCCGCCTTCATGATGGGCGGCGCGAAGGGCATCGAACCGTTCGTGAAGAAGTTCCAGCAAGGCATGCTGCGCGTGAAGTACGCGAACGTGCCGGTCGTGGCGGCCGTGTCGGGCATCGCGCTCGGCGGCGGCTGCGAACTGATGCTGCATAGCGCGAAGCGCGTCGTGCACGTCGAGAGCTATGTCGGTCTTGTTGAAGTGGGCGTGGGGCTCGTGCCCGCGGGCGGCGGCCTGAAGGAAGCCGCGCTGCGCGCCGCCGATGCCTCGAATGCAGCCGGTGCCGCGCCAGGCGACCTGCTGCGCTTCCTCCAGAAGTCGTTCGAGAACGCCGCGATGGCGAAGGTGTCCGGGTCGGGTCTCGAAGCGCGCGCAATGGGCTACGTGAAGCCGTCGGACACGATCGTCTTCAACGTGTTCGAACTGCTCGACACGGCGAAGAAAGAAGCCCGCGCGCTGAGCGCCGCCGGTTACCGCGCGCCGCTGCGCCCGGTGCAGATTCCGGTCGCGGGCCGCTCGGCGATTGCGACGATCAAGGCATCGCTCGTCGGCATGCGCGACGGCCGCTTCATCAGCGATCACGATTTCCTGATTGCGAGCCGCATTGCCGAAGTCGTGTGCGGCGGCGACGTCGAAGCGGGCAGCACGGTCGACGAAGAATGGCTGCTCACGCTTGAGCGCCGCGCTTTCGTCGATCTGCTCGGCACGCAGAAGACGCAGGAACGCATCATGGGCATGTTGCAGACCGGCAAGCCGGTACGCAACTAAGCGGCACGACGCACACCAGACACTGGAGTATCAGATGAGCAAACAGTTGCAGGATGCATACATCGTCGCCGCGAGCCGCACGCCCATCGGCAAGGCGCCGCGCGGCGCGTTCAGGAACACCCGCCCGGACGAGCTGCTCGTCCACGCGATCAAATCGGCGGTGGCGCAGGTGCCGGGTCTCGACACGAAGGTGATCGAAGACGCGATCGTCGGCTGCGCAATCCCCGAAGCCGAGCAGGGCCTGAACGTGGCGCGCATCGGCGCGCTGCTGTCGGGACTGCCGAACACGGTGGGCGGCGTGACCGTCAACCGCTTCTGCGCGTCGGGCCTCACGGCGCTTGCGATGGCGGCGGACCGCATTCGCGTCGGCGAAGCCGATGCGATGATCGCAGCCGGCTGCGAATCGATGAGCATGGTGCCGATGATGGGCAACAAGCCGTCGATGTCGCCGCATATTTTCGACTCGGACGAGAACATCGGCATTGCCTACGGCATGGGCCTGACCGCCGAGAAGGTTGCTGAGCGCTGGAAGGTGAGCCGCGAAGCGCAGGACGCGTTTGCGGTCGAATCGCACCGCCGCGCGCTCGCCGCGCAGCAGGCCGGCGAGTTCAACGACGAGATCGCGCCGTACACGATCATCGAACGCTCGCCGGATCTCGCTTCGGGCGACGTGAAGGTGAAGGAGCGCCTGCTCTCGCTCGACGAAGGCCCGCGCGCGGACACGTCGCTGGAAGGGCTCGCGAAGCTGCGCGCCGTGTTCGCGAACAAGGGCTCGGTGACGGCGGGCAACAGCTCGCAGACGTCGGACGGCGCGGGCGCGCTGATCGTCGTCTCCGAGAAGATGCTCAAAGCGTTCAATCTCACGCCGCTCGCGCGCTTCGTGAGCTTCGCGGTGCGCGGCGTGCCGCCCGAGATCATGGGCATCGGCCCGAAGGAAGCGATTCCGGCTGCGCTGAAGGCCGCGGGGCTCAAGCAGGACGACCTCGACTGGATCGAACTGAACGAGGCGTTCGCCGCGCAGTCGCTGGCGGTGATTCAGGACCTCGGCCTCGATCCGTCGAAGATCAACCCGCTGGGCGGCGCGATTGCGCTGGGCCACCCGCTCGGCGCGACGGGCGCGATCCGCGCGTCGACGCTCGTGCACGGCCTGCGCCGCCGCAATCTGAAGTACGGCATGGTGACGATGTGCGTCGGCACCGGCATGGGCGCGGCAGGCATCATCGAGCGCCTGTAAGCGGCTCGGGCGCTTCGGGATGTTTGGTGCCGAAGCGCTGGAACAACACGGTTCGCAGGCTACACGTGGTCTGCGAACCGTTTTTCATCCCGGGTGGCTGAGATGTGGACTGGCTCATCGCCCCATGAGGAGACAAAAGGAGAACGCGGATGACCAATACGGCGATGAAGGAAATCCAGATCGCGCGCGAAAACGGCGTGCTGTCGATCACCATCAACCGCCCCGAGCGCAAGAACGCGCTCACGCCAGCGATGTACGAGGCGATGAACGATGCGCTCGCCTCGGCGCAAGAGGACGCGTCGGTGCGCGTGGTGCTGCTGCGCGGCCAGGCCGACATCTTCACCGCCGGCAACGACATCGAAGACTTTCTGAAGACGCCGCCCGCTGGCGGCGATTCGCCCGTGATGCGCTTCCTCGGCGCGATTGCGAGCGCCGACAAGCCACTTGTCGCGTCCGTGGCCGGTGCGGCGATCGGCGTCGGCACGACGCTGCTGCTGCACTGCGACATGGTCTATGCGGCCGATACCGCGAGCTTCGCCATGCCGTTCGCGCAGTTGGGGTTGTGCCCGGAAGCGGCGTCGTCGCTGCTCCTGCCGCGTATCGCCGGTTATCAGGCGGCGGCGGAAAAACTGCTGCTCGGCGAGACGTTCGACGCCGCCGAAGCGCACCGCATGGGCTTCGTGAACCGCGTGCTGCCCGCAGCCGAACTCGATGCGTTCGTGTCCGCGCAACTGGCGAAGCTCGTCGCGCTGCCCGCTTCGTCGCTGCGCCTGACGAAGGCGCTCATGAAGCGGGCGAGCGGTGAGGAGATCAAGACGCGCATCCAGGAGGAGGCCGTGCACTTCGGCAAGATGCTGCTGCAGCCGGAGGCGCGCGAGGCGTTCACGGCGTTTCTGCAAAAGCGCAAGCCGGATTTCCGGCAGTTCGACTGACGCGTACAAGCGCGGCCTCGACGACGCCCTGGCCGCGCCGCTGGCGGCGTCCGCTTTTAACGAACCTCGTAGTCGATATAACCGGATTCGCGGCAGAAGCTCACGAGGCGCAGACCGGCGCGCTGCGCGATGGCGATGGCGAGCGAGGAGGGCGCGGAGATCGTCGCGAGCATCGGGATGCCGACGCGCGCCGCCTTGCGCACCAGTTCGTAGCTCGCGCGGCTCGACAGGAACACGAAGCCTTGCTGCGGGTCGATGCGGTCGAGCGCGAGTTGCCCGATGAGTTTGTCGAGTGCGTTGTGGCGGCCGACGTCCTCGAATGCGCAAAGGATTGCGCCTTGCGCGTCGCACCAGGCGGCTGCATGCAGGCCGCCCGTGAGCTTCGTGAGCGCCTGATGGTCCGGCAACTCGTGCGCGGCGCGTGCGATGGCGCCGGGCGCGAGACGCGTGACGAAGCCCGTGTCGGGCACGCGCTCGGGCTGCAGGTCGAGCAGGTCGATGCTCTCGACGCCGCACACGCCGCAGCCCGTGCGGCCGGCGAGCGCGCGGCGCTTCTGCTTGAGTCCGGCAAAGGCCTGCTGGACGACCGTGAGATGGACCTCGGCGTGCGGCAGGTCCGCATCTTCGTGAAGGACGACCTCGATGTCCTGGATGTCCGCATTGCGCGCGACGATGCCCTCCGAAATCGCGAAGCCCACGGCAAACGCTTCCAGATCGCAAGGGGTGCACATCATCACGGCATGCGAGATGCCGTTGAACACGAGCGCGACGGGCCATTCCTGGCCGACGTGGTCGGCGCGCGTTTCGACTGCTCCGTTGTCGTGCCGGCGCACATGGAGCCGGATGGTGCCGGGCTGGTCTTCTGTTTCGAGTGGGTTCAAGCGTGATACTCCGGATTCTGGCCTGGCTTTGGCCCCGCGTGGCGGGCTCGCGCGCCGCGCGGAAGGCTCTAAAATACCTCAAGCGGGCGCCTCCAGCATGCGCCCGCCTTGCGAGGATACCGCCATGACATTGAACGCCGCTCCGCTTCTGTTCCGGTTCGAAGTCGAATCGTCGGAAAACCTCACCTACATTCCCATGTGCGTGCGCTTCAATCTGGACCGTTTCGGCCTGCGCATCTCGCTTTCACAGTGGCAGTTGCTGCCGCTGGAGGATCGCAGGCTGCTCGCCCGCTTTCCCGTCGACGAAGACATCGCGACCGAGCCCAATTTCGACCACGCGCTCTTCGAAATGCTGCGTACGCACGCAAACGTCGAGCCCGAGTGGTTCGAGCCCGACGAAGCGCCGGCCTGGCGCGACATCAACGCCGTGCCCGGCGGGATCGCGCAGCAGGCGGCGCTCGCGAGCGTCGCCGCGCCGGACCTCGAAGCCTGGGCGCGGCTTGCGCCGTTCCAGCGCTACGTGCTCGCCAAGCTCGCCCGCAAGCCCGAGAGCAACCACGATTTTGTCCCGGCCATGCGCGAGTTCGGGCTTGCAGCGGGCGCCTGAATCACGTCTGAGGCCGTCTGCGCCTGTCACCGGCGAGCGCCGTCCTGGCGCCGCCGGATATTCCCGCCGAATTTTCCCGGCCCTGGCGCTCAAGCCTCGCCGAAAGCATGCCGTTATCCGGTTTGGCGCAGTCGACGCCGGCCATTTGCACGCAGGTCGTTTCCTATCGTTCCGCGCACACCGTCCGAGGGACGAATGACGTTCGGCACACAATGAACCTTCTTTTTTCGAGGCGCCAGCTCATCAATCTGGCGGTCGTCGTGGCAGCCATCGGGGCCAATGCGTTCGTCGCCTGGTCGCAGATCGGTTTGCAGCGCGAGATCGATACGCAGGCCGCGCGCGCCTCGCGCGTGAGGCATGACATCGCACGCGTGAGCGATGTGCTGACCGGCGCGATCGGCGCGCTCGCGCACCTGCAGACGACCGGGGAGCAGGAGGCGTCCGGTGCGCGCGCCGGGCGTGCCGCGCTACTCGACGAGATCGTGCGGTCGGCGCGTGCGGGGCTCGCGGACAATCCCGAGCTTGCCGGCCGGTTCGACGCGGTCGCGCCCGAAGCGATTGCGCTCGAGCACGACATCGACGACGCGCTGGTGCGCGCTTCGCTCGCGAGCGACTACATTCGGCTCGATGCGCGCACCCACCAGCTCAACGCGAAGCTTGCGGGGCTCCAAAGCTCGGAGGATCTCGCACTGGCCGGTGCGCTCAGCGAAGCGGCCCGGTCGGCGAGCCGTACGCTGCTGATGCTGGTCGTGACGATGCTGGCGGGCGTCACCGTGCTCATCTACACCTTCACCGTGCGCGAGAACGCGGCTCGCGAGCTGCTGCGCGGCGTGCGCACGCGCGGCGAGCGCTTCCAGGGCCTGTTCGACGCGCACCCGGTGCCGATGTACGTCTTCGACCGCGAGACGCTGCGCTTTCTCGCCGTCAACGCGGCGGCCATCCAGCAGTACGGCTACAGCGAAGAAGAATTTCTGGCGATGACGATCCGCGACATCCGCCCGCCCGAGGACATCTCGCGCCTCGAACAGCACCTCACGCGCTCGGACACGCTCACGCCGAACGTGCGCACGATGGCGGGCATCTGGCATCACCGGCGCCGCGACGGCTCGATCATCAATGCGGATGTGTCGCACCACGCGCTGACCTTCCTCGGCCGCGCCGCGGTATTCGTGCTCGCCGACGACGTCACCGACCAGATCAACGCCGAAGCCGAAGCGCAGCGCTCGAACCAGATGCTCGAAACGGTCATCGACAACATTCCGCAGCGCATCTTCTGGAAGGATGCTCAATCGTGCTATCTCGGCTGCAACATGGCGTTCGCGCGCGACGCGGGCCTTGCGTACCCCGAGCAGGTGGTCGGCAAGTCCGACCAAGAGCTGCCGTGGAGCGCCTACGCGGCGTCCCTGCGCGGGCAGGATCTCGAAGTGCTCGAATCGGGGCTGCCGAACATCAACTTCGAGCAGGACCTCGTGATCCGCGGCGAGCACAAGACGAGGCTGACGAGCAAGCTGCCGATGCTCGATGGCGAGGGCCGCGTGATCGGCGTGCTCGGCACCTACACCGACACCACCGCGTACAAGCGTGCGGATCTCGCGCTGCGCCTGCAAAGCCGCGCGCTCGACGCCTGCGTGAACGCCATTCTCATCACGGCGCCGGGGCTGGACGGCAGCAATCTGATCGAATACGCGAACCCGGCGTTCAGGCGCATCACGGGCTACGACCCGGCTGAAGTGCTCGGCCTCGACAGCCGCTTGCTGCAGCGCGACGACCACGACCAGGACGGACTCATCGCGGTCCGCCAGGCGCTCGTCGCGGACCGCGAGGTGAGCGCCGTGCTGCGCAATTACCGCAAGGACGGCGCGCTCTTCTGGAACCAGCTGCTGATCGCGCCGGTGCCCGGCGTCGACGGCCGCACCACGCACCACATCGGCATCATCAACGACGTCACCGAGCTGATCCGCTATCAGGAGCAGCTCGAATATCAGGCGAACTACGACAGCCTCACGATGCTGCCCAACCGCAACCTGTTGCGCACCCGCCTGCAGCAGGCGCTCATGGCCGCGCAGCGGCACACGCGCAGCGTCGCCGTGGTGTTCGTCGACCTCGACGGTTTCAAGCACGTGAACGACAGCCTCGGCCACAGTGTCGGCGACCGGCTGCTCGCCGTGGTCGCCGAGCAGCTCGTGCGCTGCGTGAGCGCGGGCGACACCGTCGCGCGCCACGGCGGCGACGAGTTCGTGATCGTGCTCGCCGACATCGCCGACGAGCGCGCGCTGGGCGGCTGGATGGAGCACGCGCGCGCGATCATCTCGGAGCCGATGTGGGTCGACGGCACGGAGCTGTACGTCGGCTGCAGCATGGGCGCGAGCCTGTATCCGCAGGACGGCGACGACGCCGAATCGCTGCTCAAGAAGGCCGACGTCGCGATGTACCGCGCGAAGGACATGGGGCGCAACACGTTCCAGTTCTTCCAGCCGGAGATGAACGCGAACGTCGACGTGCGCATGAACCTCGAACGGCGCCTGCGCCGCGCGCTGCGCGACGGCGAATTCAAGCTGCACTACCAGCCGCAGGTCGAGGTGGAAACGGGGCGGATCATCGGCATGGAGGCGCTGGTGCGCTGGTTCGATCCCGACTCGGGGCTCGTGCCGCCCGCGAAGTTCATCCCGGTCGCGGAGGAGAGCGGCCTGATCGGCCAGTTGACGGACTGGGTGCTGCGCGAGGCGTGCCGCCAGAACCGAGCGTGGCAGCGCGCGGGGCTCTTGCCCGTGCGCGTGTCGGTCAACGTGTCGGCGCGCGAATTCCATCAGCGCAATATCGCCGAAGTGGTGACCGAAGTGCTGGCCGAAACCGGACTCGATCCCTGCTATCTCGAACTCGAACTCACCGAAAGCGCGCTCATGCGCAACGCGGAGGAAGCGGTGTCGATGCTGAACGAACTACATGAGCTTGGGATCGGCCTTGCGATCGACGACTTCGGCACCGGCTATTCGAGCCTGAGCTACCTGAAGCGCCTGCCCGTGGACCGGCTGAAGATCGACCAGTCGTTCGTGGCGGATATCGGCACGAACGGCGACGATCAGACGATCACGGCCGCGATCATCGCGCTCGCACACGAACTGCAGTTGAAGGTGATCGCGGAGGGCGTGGAGACGACCGTGCAGTTCGAGTTCCTGCGCGAGCGCGCGTGCGAGGAGATGCAGGGCTTCTTCTTCGCGCCGGCGCTGCCGGGCGACGATATCGAGCGATTGCTGCGCGCGAGCGCCACGCAGGTCGAAAGCCGTGGCGTCGCGTGGGTGCCTTGACGAACCGATGTTGCCGCGCGGGGCGCTCGCTGCATCTCTGCAGGCTCGCCCCGGCAGGTTTTACTCGAGCGGCGGCAGCGGGCGCGGACGGCGGTCGTTGCCGGTGGCGACGTAGGTGAGCGTCGCTTCGGTGACTTTGACGACCTCGTCGGCGAGGCGCATGCGCTGGGCGTACACCTCGACTTCGACGGTCACCGACGTCCGGCCCGTCTTCACGATCTCGGCATAGAAACTCAGCAGATCGCCGACGAACACCGGCTGCTTGAAGAGAAACGAATTCACCGCGACGGTCGCGACGCGGCCGTTCGCGCGGCGGCTCGCCGGGATCGAGCCGGCGATGTCGACCTGCGACATGATCCAGCCGCCGAAGACGTCGCCGTGGACGTTCGCGTCCGAGGGCTGCGGCATGACGCGCAAGGCGGGCGGTTGTTGGGGGAGCGGCTGGGCGTCGTTCATCGGTAATCCACAAAAAGGGGTAAAACGTTGGGGCGTCGGCGCGCCTGAGGGACGCGGAAGGTGCGTCTAATGTACGACTAAAATGCGCCGGTTATGCACCGGTTATGCACCGGTTGGCGGGCTTCAGCGGCCTGTGCGGCGTTCTGCGACAATACCCGGACTACGAATTGTACGAGAAAGCGGTACGGGAAAGCGGGCTTGCGGCTGGCCGATGCAGACAGCGCGCTTTGCGCCGAACGCTCCGCCGAAGGCCCCGCCGGACCGGTTGTCCGCCACGCCGCCAACACCCCGAAATACGTCCTCACGCCCCGCTTTCGCCCATGCGCCATTTCCCGTCCTCCAACGAACCCGCGCTGCCCGCCGTCGGCCCGCGCAACGACTGGCAGACGATCGTCTCGCTGCTGCCGTATCTCACGGCCTACAAATGGCGCGTGGCGTTCGCGCTCGCGTGCCTGATCGGCGCGAAGGTCGCGAACCTCGGCGTGCCGGTCGTGATGAAGCACATCGTCGACAATCTCGCCTCGGTGCGCCAGCTCGCGGCGCTCGGACGCGAACAGCACGCCCCCGGCATCGTGCTCGTCGGCGGGATCGGGCTGCTCGTGGTCGCTTATGCGGTCGTGCGGCTCTCGACGTCGCTCTTCACCGAACTGCGCGAGATCCTGTTCGCGAAGGTCACGCAAAGCGCCGTGCGCCTGCTTGCGCTCAGGGTGTTCCGCCATCTGCACGCGCTCTCGCTGCGCTTCCATCTCGACCGGCAGACGGGCGGCATGTCGCGCGACATCGAGCGCGGCACGCGCGGCATCATGCAGCTCATTTCGTACTCGCTTTACAGCATCTTGCCGACGCTCGTGGAAGTGGGGCTCGTGCTCGGCTTCCTGGTCGTGAAGTACGAGGCGTATTACGCGATCGTCACGCTCATCGCGCTCGTCGTGTACATCGTGTTCACGGTGCGGGTGACCGAGTGGCGCACGCACTTTCGCCGCACCATGAACGAACTCGATTCGCGTGCGAATTCGCGCGCCGTCGACTCGCTGCTCAACTACGAGACCGTCAAGTATTTCGGCAACGAAGAGTGGGAAGCGAAGCGCTACGACGAAAATCTGCAGCGCTACCGCGCGGCTGCGATCCAGTCGCAGCAGTCGCTCTCGGCGCTGAATTTCGGGCAGCAGACGATCATCGGCACGGGGCTCGTGTTCATCCTGTGGCGCGCGACGCAAGGCGTGATGGCGGGCAGGCTCACGCTCGGCGACCTCGTGCTCATCAACACGTTCATGCTGCAGCTCTACATTCCGCTGAATTTTCTCGGTGCGGTGTATCGCGAACTCAAGCAGAGCCTCACCGACATGGACCGCATGTTCACGCTGCTCACGGTCTCGCGCGAAGTCGCCGACGCGTCGAATGCGCCGCAGCTCGCCGTGCGCGGCGGCGAAGTGCGCTTTTCGCGCGTGAGCTTCGCCTATGAGCCGTCGCGACAGATCCTGCGTGACGTGAGCTTCACGATTGCCGCCGGGACGACGACGGCGGTGGTGGGCCACAGCGGCTCGGGCAAGTCGACGCTCGCGCGCCTGCTGTTCCGCTTCTACGATCTCGAGCGCGAGACGGGCGGCGCGATCACGATCGACGGCCAGGATATCCGTGACGTCACGCAGGAGACGCTGCGTGCGTCGATCGGCATCGTGCCGCAGGATACGGTGCTGTTCAACGATTCGATCTACTACAACATCGCGTACGGGCGGCCCGATGCGAGCCGCGACGAAGTGATCGCGGCGGCGCGCGCGGCGCATATTCACGCGTTCATCGAGACGCTGCCGAAGGGCTATGACACGCCGGTCGGCGAGCGTGGACTGAAGCTGTCGGGCGGCGAGAAGCAGCGGGTCGCGATTGCGCGCACGCTGCTGAAGAATCCGCCGATCCTGCTGTTCGACGAGGCGACCTCGGCGCTCGATTCGCGCTCGGAGCGCGCGATCCAGCAGGAACTCGACAACATCGCGCGCGAGCGCACGACGCTCGTGATCGCGCACCGGCTCTCCACGGTCGTGAATGCCGAGCAGATCATCGTGATGGACCACGGGCGGATCGTTGAACGCGGCACGCATGCCGAATTGCTGCGCGCGAGCGGCCACTATGCGCAGATGTGGGCGCTCCAGCAGCAGAAGTCGAGCGAGCCGGCCGGGCAGATGGCGGAGCCTGCGGGCGGGAAATGAGGCACGCGGCGGTGCGTGCGGGCGTGCGGGCGGGTTGGGCGTGGCGCTTGTTGAGGCTCAGGCGGCCCATGCAGCGGCCCATGCACCCCATGCAGCATTCGCGGGCCGTCCGCTGCGCTTTAACCGTGCTGTCGGGTCAGCAAGGCTTCGTCGAGCGCCGCGAGTTGCGCGGGCGTGCCGACGTTTTCCCAGTGTCCTTCGTAAAGCTCGCCGCTCGCACGCCGCTGCGCGATGCTCTCGCGGTAGTACGGCGTGAGCGCGCGCTTCGTGCCGCGCGCGAGCGCCCGGAACATGCGCGTGTCGTAGAGCCCGATGTTGCCGAAGGTGTAGCGCGGCGCGCCGTCGGCGGCGAGCAGGCCATCGGCGCCGAGGGTGAAATCGCCGTGGGGATGGAACGGCGGATTCGGGACCATCACGAGGTGCATGTGCGGCTCGGGCTGCGCGGCAAGCGCTTCGGCGCGTGCGTCGAGCCGCGCGAAGTCGAATTCGCTGTAGACGTCGCCGCTCACGGCGAGGAACACCGCCGGTTCGCCTTTCGGTTCGAGGAGCGGCAGCGCTGCGGCGATGCCGCCCGCCGTCTCCAGCGCTTCGCGCTCGGGCGAGTAGCGCAGCGCGACGCCGAATTGCTGGCCGTCGCCGAGCGCCGCCTCGATCCGGCCGCCGAGCCACGCGTGATTGATCACGATATTCGTGTAACCGGCCGCCACAAGCCGCTCGATCTGCCACGCGATCAGCGGTTTGCCGCCGACGCTCAGCAGCGGTTTGGGACAGGTATCGGTGAGCGGGCGCATGCGCTCGCCGCGCCCGGCTGCGAAGATCATCGCCGTGCGCTCGAAACGGGCGCGGCTCATTGGGCAAACCTCATCGGGCAAACCTCATCGGGCAAACCTCATCGTGTGAATCTCGTCATGGGCGGGCATGGTCAGAAGGTGTAGCCGGTTTCGACGCTCGCGCCCTGCAGCTCGTCGATGAGCCGCGCGAACGCCGCCAGCGGCCGGTAGCGATGCGCGACCTTGCTCGCGTAGCCGAGGAAGCGCGGCAGGTCGGCCATGTAGTGCGCCTTGCCGTCGCGGTAGTTGATGCGGCAGAAGAGGCCGAGCACCTTGATGTGCCGCTGCAGGCCCATCCATTCGAGCTGGCGGTAGAACTCGCCGAAGTCGGCGTCGACGGGCAGCCCGGCCTTTTTGGCGCGCTCCCAGTACCACGCGACGCAATCGAGTTCGAATTCCTCGTCCCAGCTGATAAATGCGTCGCGCAGCAGCGACGCAATGTCGTACGTGATCGGGCCGTACACCGCGTCCTGGAAGTCGAGCACGCCCGGATTCGGCGTTGCGATCATCAGGTTGCGCGGCATGAAATCGCGCAGCATGAACACCTGCGGCTGCATGCGCGCATTCGCCACGAGCAGCGCGAAGGTGCGATCGAGCACGCCGCGCGTGGCCCCGTCGATTTCGCGGCCGAGATGACGCTGCAGATACCACTCGGGCATCAGCTCCATTTCGCGGCGCAAAAACGCTTCGTCGAACGGCGGCAGCACGTCTTCGCGCGACGACAGCTGCCAGCGGATCAGCGCATCGAGTGCGTCGCGCATCAGTTCGCGCGAGCGCGGGCCAGGACCGGCTTCCTGCAACGCCTGCAGATACGGCGCGGCGCCGAGATCGGTCACGAGCATCAGGCCCGCTTCGAAGTCCGCTTCCAGCACGCGCGGCACATGCACGCCCGCTGCGGCGAGCAGATCGGCGATCTGCGCGAATTCGCGGCATTTTTCGGGCGGCGGCGCATCGACGGCAATCAGCGACGCGCCGTGCTCGCCGCTGCCGCTGGTGCTGGTGCTGGCAATGCGAAAGTAGCGCCGGAAGCTCGCGTCGGAGGACGCGGGGACGAGCGTGGCGAGGTCGAGGGCGTAGCGGTCTGCGTGGCGGGCAAGCCAGGCGGCGAGCAGGGCGTGCCGGGAATCGGCGGGGGTGTCGTCTAAACGGGGGGCGGCGGTCGAGGTCATGAAAACCGGGGGCAAAATCAGTGGATCAACGTCTTGCCATATAATACCCCACGACTTTTTTGACGCGACTCGCGCCAAAGCCCACGTGACGGTTCGTACGCCGCCTCGATCGGACGATCGAGGGTACCCGGACGTGCAGCCGGGCCTCGCCTCGCGCCGGCGCGAGAGGTACGAGGCAGCGCTGGACCGGGCAGACGGCCGTGCCGATTCGCCAAAACCATAAATGCCGCCCAGACAGTTTTTCCAGACGATCTCCAGCAGTGACGACGGCGTGCCGGGCAAGCGGCGGCTCATCGCGGCACTCGTGGCCGTGCCGGGTTTGATACCCGCGCTGGCGCACGCCCAGCTGTCGGGCGCCGCCGCCCAGCCCGAGCCGCTGGACGGCCCGTTGAGCCTGCGCCTCGCACCGCAACTCGAAGTTCACCCGAACGTGGCCGGGCAGCGCCCGGCCACGTTCGTGCTCGGCGACTCGACCACCGGCACCGCCAACACCGACATCGCGCTCAGGGGCTCGGCCGAACTGCGCCAGGGCACCAATATCGTGAAGGGCGAGGCGCTGCACTACGACGTCGACACCGACACCGCCGCCGCGTACGGCCACGTCGTGGTCTCCCAGAGCGGCGCGACGTTCACGGGTCCCGAGGCTCACCTGAGAGTCGAAGCCAACGAAGGCTTCATGCCCGCGCCGAAGTATCACTTCACGCTGACGGGCGGCTCCGGCAGCGCCGAGCGCGCGGACCTGCTCGACAGCGAGCGTTCGGTGCTCACGAACGGCACCTACACGGCATGCCGGTGCTCGACGAACCCGGCGTGGTACATCAAGGGCAGCGAGTTCGACTTCGACACCGGCGCGGACGAAGGCGTAGCGCACAACAGCGTGCTGTTCTTCCAGAACGTGCCGATTTTCGCGAGCCCGTGGCTGACGTTTCCGCTGTCGGGCGACCGCCGCAGCGGCTTGTTGCCGCCGACGTTTTCGATCAGCTCGACGAACGGCTATGAGGTCGCGCTGCCGTATTACTTCAACATCGCGCCGAACCGCGACTTGACGCTCACGCCCGAACTGATCTCGAAGCGCGGCGTGTTCACGGAGGCCTCCTACCGGTATCTGTCGACCAACTACAGCGGCACGATCACCGGCACGTTCCTGCCCGACGACGCGATCACGAAGACGAACCGCTACGCGGTGTTCATCCAGCACAACCAGAACTTCGGCGGCGGCTTCGGTGGTTACATCTACTACAACAAGGTCTCGGACAACACCTATCCGGAAGACCTGACTTCACCGGTCAACCAGTTCCTGAACGGCACGCAGCTGCTGTATCAGCAGGAAGCGGGCTTGACCTACAACAACGGCCCGTGGTCGGTGCTCGGGCGCATCCAGCACTGGCAGACGCTCGAGCCGTCCGCAGCGCCGTATGGCCGCGAGCCCCAGTTGAACGTCCAGTACGCGAAGTACAACGTCGGGGGCTTCGACTACGGCGCGGAAGCCGACTACTCGCGCTTTCGCATCACGAGTTCGGACATGACCGAAGGCGACCGCGTCGTCTTCAATCCGTACCTGTCGTACTCGCTGATCGGGCCGGGCTACTTCGTCACGCCGAAGGTGCAGTGGCACTTCGCGTCGTACGACCTCAGCAACATCGGTTCGGGCTCGCCCGCCGGACAGCCGAAGAACTTCACCGAATCGGTGCCGACCTTCAGCTTCGACACGGGGCTAGTGTTCGACCGCTCGGTGCACCTGTTCGGCCGGGATTACATCCAGACGCTGGAACCGCGCCTGTACTACGTGTACACGCCGTACCGGAACCAGAGCTTCGCGCCGCTTTTCGACACGGCCGAGTCCGACTTCGGACTCGCGGAAATCTTCACGCCGAACACGTTCGTCGGCAACGACCGCATCGCCGACGCCAACCGCATCACCGCCGCGCTCACCACGCGCTTTATCGACGCGGCCACGGGCGATGAGCGCGCGCGCTTCGTGCTTGCGCAGCAGTACTACTTCCGCGATCAGCGCGTGACGCTGTTGCCGACCGAGTCGACCGCGCAGGCCACGCATTCGGACCTGATCGCGGGCGCGTCGCTGAAGCTCGGGGCGGGTTTCGCTTCGGAAACGGCGTTCCAATATAATGCCGACAACGAACAGTTCACGAAGGCGAGCGTCGGATTCGGCTACAGTCCGGGGACGAGCCGCGTGTTGAATGTCGCGTACCGCTACACGCGCGCGAACACGACGCTCGACAACCAGCCGATCAACCAGATCCTGATCTCGGCGCAATGGCCGCTCTCGCACCGGGTGTACGCTGTGGGCCGCTTTAACTACGACGTGAACGGCACGCGCCTCGTCGACGGGCTGATCGGCTTGCAGTACGACGCCGACTGCTGGGCGCTCGGCGTCGGCCTGCAGCGCTACGCGAACGGGGTCAATACGACGGGCGGTCAAAACTCGGCTACGCGGTTCCTCGCGCAACTCACGCTCAAGGGGCTGTCGAACGTCGACAACGGGCTGGTGGCGGCGTTCCGCGCCAGCGTGCCGGGCTACACGCCGCTGCCCGGCCAGCCGCCTGTGCCGTCGCGCTTCACGGATTATCAATAACGCGTGATCCGCCGCGTTTTCCCCGGCCGGGATGCGCGGGGCAACGTGGGGTCGGTTGCATAGAGACGGGCGAAGCTGCCCGCCAACATTGGAGTATCTGTGGGAATGATGAACAAGCTTCGCCTGTCAGCTTTCGCTGCGACTTTCCTCGCCGCCGCCGTTCTCGCGCCGGTCGCCCCGGCGCAGGCGCAGGCGCTGCCCGCCGGATCGGGCCAGTCCTCCACGAGCCATGCGGCCGACTCCGGCCAGATGGTCGACACGATTGCCGCCGTCGTGAACAACGGCGTGATCACCCAGCGCGAACTGGATGAGCGCGTCGCAATGATCGCGCGCCGCCTGAACCAGCAGAAAGCGCCCGTGCCGCCGACCGACCAGCTGCGCTCGCAGGTGCTCAACCAGATGGTGATCGAGCGCATCCAGCTCCAGAAGGCGAAGGAAGACGGCATCGTCGTCGACGATGCCGCCATCCAGCGCACGCTCGAACGCCTCGCCCAGGTCAACGGCATGGACCTTGCGACGTACCGTTCGCGTATCGAGGCAGCGGGCGTGCCCTGGAGCACGTTCATGAACGACGCGCGCACCGAGCTCACGCTCTCGAAGCTGCGCGAGCGCGAAGTGGACAGCAAGATCTCGGTCTCGGACGCGGAAGTCGTGAACTACATCGCGAGCCAGCGCGGTCCGAACGCGGGCCAGCAAAACGACCTGCGCTTCGAGCGCATCCTGATCAAGGCGCCGCTCAACGCATCGCAGACGGACATCGAAGCCGCGCAGGCCAAGGCTAACGCGCTGCTCAAAGAAGCGCTCGGGGGCAGCAAGTTCACGAGCCTCGCGAAGTCGAACTCGCAGGCGCCGGAAGCGAAAGCGGGCGGCGACATGGGCTTTCTGCCGCCGGAGAAGCTTCCCGCCGAATTCGTGACGGCCGCATCGATGTTGCGCCCGGGCGAGGTGAGCCCGTCGGTGGTCCGCACGAACGACGGTTTCGAGATCATCCGTCTCGTCGATCGACGCGCGGGCCGCGGTACGTCCGGCGATGCGCCGAAGCTCGTGCAGACGCACGTGCGCCACATCCTGCTGCGCGTCGGCGAAGGCACGTCGGAGCCGGAAGCGCGCCAGAAGCTTCTCGAAATCAAGCGTGAACTGCAGGCAGGCGGCGATTTCGAGAAATTCGCGCGCAGCTACTCGCAGGACGGTTCGGCCTCGCAGGGCGGCGATCTCGGCTGGGTCAGCCCGGGCGAAACCGTGCCCGAATTCGAACGCGCCATGAACACGCTGCAGGACGGCCAGGTCAGCGATCCGGTCCGCACCGAATACGGTTACCACCTGATCCAGGTGCTCGGCCGCCGCGACGCCGAAGGCTCGGTCTCGCAGCAGATGGACATCGCGCGCCAGGCCATCGGCCAACGCAAGGCGGAGCGCGCCTACGCCGACTGGCTGCGCGAATTGCGCGACAGCGCCTACGTCGACTACAAGATCAGCGGCGTGACGCCGCCGCAGCACTAAAGGAATCGCGCCGTGAACGCCCCCGCAACCTCGTCGTCGGCCACGCGGGGGCCTCAGTCTGTCCCGCAGCTTGTTCGAATCGCCATCACCACCGGCGAGCCTGCCGGCGTCGGTCCCGAACTGACTGCGGTGGCGCTCGCGGGCGCGGCCGCGCACTGGCCGGATGCGGAGTTTGTCGTCCTCGGCGATGCGGACCTGCTGGCGGCGCGCGCCGCCGCCGTGAACGTCGACTGGGCTGCACTCTGCACGATTGGCGCGGGTTCGCGTGTGCGCGTCGAGCATGTGCCGCTCGCGGCACCGGTGCAGGCAGGCAAGCTCGATGCCGCCAATGGCCGCTACGTGCTTGCGTTGCTCGACCGTGCAATCGACGGCGCGATGGCGCAGACGTTCGACGCGATCGTCACCGCGCCGCTGCAAAAAAGCACGATCAACGATGCCGGCGTGCCGTTCACCGGTCATACCGAATATCTGGCGGAGCGCACGCATACGCCGCGTGTCGTGATGATGCTCGCGGGCACGGGCCCGGGCATGACGAGGCCGCTGCGCGTGGCGCTCGCGACGACGCATCTGCCGCTCAAGGACGTCCCCGCCGCGCTGACGATCGATTCGCTCGTCGAGACACTGCGCATCATCGACCACGACCTGCGCCGCCATTTCGGCGTGCCGCAGCCGCGCATCCTCGTGACGGGGCTCAATCCGCACGCGGGCGAAAACGGCTACCTGGGCCGCGAAGAGATCGACACGATTTCGCCCGCGCTCAAGGCAGCCGTTGCAGCCGGGATCGACGCGCGCGGTCCCTATCCCGCCGATACGCTGTTCCAGCCGCGCTACCTCAACGAAGCCGATTGCGTGCTGGCGATGTTCCACGACCAGGGCCTGCCGGTCCTGAAATACGCGACGTTCGGTGAAGGCATCAACGTGACGCTCGGTCTGCCGATCATCCGTACGTCGGTGGATCACGGCACCGCGCTCGATCTCGCCGGGACGGGCCGCGCCGATGCGGGCAGCCTGATCGCCGCAGTCGACGCCGCCGTTTCGATGGCGCGCTTTCGTCACACCCGCGCCGCGCCCCCCTGATTGATTTTCCAGACGATGTCCAATAGCAGCAGACAGCACCAGGGCCACTTTGCGCGCAAGCGCTTCGGGCAAAATTTTCTCGTCGACATGGGCGTGATCAACGCGATTGTCAACACGATTCGCCCGCAGCGCGGCGAACGCATGGTCGAGATCGGGCCGGGCCTCGGCGCGCTCACCGAGCCGCTGATCGAGCGGCTCGCCACGCCCGAATCGCCGCTGCACGCGGTCGAGCTCGACCGCGACCTGATCGCGCGGCTCACGAAGAAGTTCGGCGCGCTGCTCGAACTCCACGCGGGCGACGCGCTCTCGTTCGATTTCGGCTCGCTCGCGGCGCCTGGCGAGAAGCCGTCGCTGCGGATCGTCGGCAATCTGCCGTACAACATTTCGAGCCCGCTGCTGTTTCACCTCGCGACGTTCGCGCCGTGTGTGATCGATCAGCACTTCATGCTGCAGAACGAAGTGGTCGAGCGCATGGTCGCCGAGCCGGGCAGCAAGGCGTTCGGCCGCCTCACGGTGATGCTGCAGTACCGCTACGTCATCGACAAGCTCATCGACGTGCCGCCCGAATCGTTTCAGCCGCCGCCGAAGGTCGATTCGGCGATCGTCCGCATGATTCCGTATGCGCCGCACGAACTGCCGGTCGTCGATGAGGCGATCCTCGGCGATCTCGTGACCGCCGCGTTCTCGCAGCGGCGCAAGATGCTGCGCAACACGCTCGGCGCGTATCGCGAGCGCGTGGATTTCGAGGGGCTCGGTTTCGATCTCGCGCGCCGCGCCGAGGATGTGGCCGTAGAAGAGTATGTGAGCATCGCGCAGGCGCTGGGCCGGGACGAGCAGGCGCGCGGCTGATCGCGCAGCGCTTCAGCTTCGCTTCGCTTTCGCGGGCGCGTTGACGAGCGCGATCCCGGCCAGCACGAGCAGCGCGGCGGCGAGAAAGCGGCTGCTGAACGATTCGCCGAGCAGCAGCACGCCGAACGTGACGCCGAACAGCGGCGTGAGGAACGAGAACACCGAAAGCCGCGACGCCATATAGCGCGTGAGGAGCCAGAACCACGCGAGATAGCTCGCGAATGCGACTACCACGGCTTGATAGCCGAGCGACACGACCGCAAGCGGCGTGACGGTGCGGACCTCCATCTGGCCGAGACCGGCCGCGAGCGCAAGCAGCACGAGCGCCGACACTGCCAGTTGATAGAAGAGCACCTTGCTCGCGCTCACGTGCGCGAGCGTGCTGGTGCGCACGACGACGGTCGTCGCGGCCCACAGCGCGCCGCCGAGCACACCGAGCGCATCGCCTGCGAGACCGGTGAGCATCGCGTGCAGATCGTTCGCGCTGCCCGCGCCGTTGCCCGCACTGCTGCTTGTACCGTTGCGTACGAAACCATCCGCGAAGGCGAGCGCCATGCCCGCAAACGCCACCGCAATCCCGATCCACTGGGTACGTCGCATCCGCTCGCCAGGCGTGAACCAGTGCAGGCCGAGCGCCGTGAAGCAGGGCGCGGTGTAAAGGAACACGGCCATGCGCGACGCGCTTGTCATCGTCAGGCCGAGAAAGATGCAGATGAACTCGCCCGCGAACAGCACGCCCGCGAGCAGACCCGCGGCCAGCGTGCCGTCCTCGCGAAAGAGCGGCGTGCCGCGCGCGCGTGCGAAGCCGCACACGAGCACGGCGGCAATCGCCGAGCGCAGCCCAGCCTGCAATACCGGCGGCAGCATCGCATTGGCGCTCTTGATGGCGACTTGCTGGAGGCCCCAGATCGCGCAGAGCACGATCATCAGGATCACAGCCTGGCTGTCGGGTGCGCGGCGCGCGGGCAGGGCGATTGTGCTCATCGGTCGGCGGACGGCTGTGGTCGGACCGATAAGATATCAAACTCCGTGCGCATTCAATAATGATGCCCCCGCGCCGGATGCGGCGCTTATGGGTGCTTACGGGCGCTTACGTCGCGGCGCGTTGCGCCTCGTAGGCCTTCAAGTGGCTATAGGCGATGCGCAGCACCGAAATCGCGTCGCTGTTCTGCGCTGCACCGCCGCGCCGGATCAAATCGCCGAGCACGTGATCGGCCTCGATTTGCGAGCCGTTCTGCACGTCGCGCAGCATCGATGCCGTGAATGGCGAACCAGGCGCAAAGAGCATCGAGCGCGCGCGGGCGACGAACGCGTCGCGTACCGCGTGGCTGTTCGCGGCGGCAATCGCGCGGCACTCGGCGAAGAGGCGCTCGACAGTCGCTTCGCCATCGGGCGTGGCGAGAATGGTGCCGACCGATGCGCGAAACAGACACGTTGCGCCCGCAAGCGATGCGAGGAACACCCACTTTTCCCACATCTCCTGGAGGATGCGTTCGCTCGCCTCGACATTGAAACCGGCGTTGGAGAACGTATCGGCGATGGCTTGGGCGCGCATCGAGATGCCGCCTCCGAGGTCGCCGAAGGTGATCGCGTGCATGTCGTTCAGATGCACGATTTCGCGTTGCCCGTTCAGTGTCGCGGCAATCACGCAAACGCCGCCGAGAACGGCTTGCGTGCCGAAGCGCGCCTGCAGCACGTCGAGGTGGCGCATGCCGTTCAGGAGCGGCAGGATCAGCGTCGAGGGGCCGACGCCCGCCGCGAACGAGTCGATCGCGCTGTCGAGATCGTAGGCCTTGCAACTGAGCAGCACGACGTCGAATGGCTGCGCACCCGGCGCTTTCAGTGCGTCCTGCGTGACGGTTTTGACGTCGCGCAGCGCGAGATCGCCGAAGCGGCTGCGGATCACGAGACCGTGTTCGCGCAACTGTGCCGCGCGCGCAGGCCGTACGAGGAATGTCACGTCGCGCCCGGCGGCCGCCAGGCGCCCGCCGAAGTAACCGCCCGTCGCCCCTGCTCCCACGATCAGAATCCGCATGTCTTCTCCTTGAATCGATCAGCGTCTCAACTTCGACTGTATGGCTTGCCTGCCGCACCTGGCAAATTCGGGATGGCGTTCATGCTAGTGCAAATCGGGGAAGCTTGCCGGTCCGGCTGGTCCGGTCCGGCGTGGGCAGCGGAAACGGGATTTTGGTAGAGTCCGGTTTTTGACGATGGCAAAACGGAGTTCACGATGCGCCTGCTTCACACGATGATCCGGGTTGGCGACCTCGATCGCTCGATCAAGTTCTACACCGAACTGCTCGGTATGAAACTGCTGCGCCGCCACGACTATCCCGAAGGCAAATTCACGCTGGCGTTCGTCGGCTACACCGACGAGCGCGATGGCGCCGTGATCGAGCTGACCCACAACTGGGATACGCCTTCGTACGATCTGGGGACGGGTTTCGGTCACCTGGCGGTGGAAGTCGACGACGCCTACGCGGCCTGCGCGAAGATCAAGGCGCAGGGCGGCACCGTCGTGCGCGAGGCCGGGCCGATGAAGCACGGCACCACCGTGATTGCGTTCGTAACCGATCCGGACGGCTACAAGATCGAATTCATCCAGAAGAAGTAAGGACGCGCCGTATGTGCTGCAACCGGCGCTGGAACGTTCCGGCGCCGGTTGCGTTTGATTTGAGTTTGATGGCTGACGCTGTGCGTAGTGTCGGCTACGCGTCCTGTTCTGGCAGCTCGCGATTAATCTGCAGTCCGGATAATCGCGCATCGGCTGGCGGCAGCGAAGACGGCCGCCAGACATCCAGCCAGCGAGCCGCTCACACCCCTGGCACCATCTCCGGCGGATGCTGCCTGAGCGTCTTTCGGGCTTCGCGAAACTCGGGAAAAATCGACTCGACCGTTTGCCAGAACCGCGGGCTATGGTTCATTTCGCGCAGGTGAGCCAGTTCGTGCGCGACGACATAATCGACGATCGAAAGGGGAAAGTGCACGAGCCGCCAGTTGAGGCGGATGCGTCCTTCGCTGGAGCAGCTTCCCCAGCGCGTCGCGGCTGAAGAAAGCGCGTATGAGCGAAACGTCACGCCAAGCCGCCCGGCGTAAACCGCGAGCCGCTCGCCGAAAATGCGCTTCGCTTCGCCCTGCAGCCAGCCGAGCGCACGATCCTTGATCTGCTGCGGATCGGCGTGCGGAGGCAATGGCAGCGCCAGCACGCGCGTAGCTTCGTCGAACGCCAGGTGCCGCGCACCCAGCACGACCCGCACGGGCTTGCCGAGATAAGGCAGCTCGGCCCCATCGCTCCATTCGATGCGCGGCAGCGCGCGCTGCTCGACGCGCGTTTGCCATTCGGCGAGCTTGGCGAAAATCCAGCGCTGCTTCTCGGCGATGGCATTTTCGACATCGCCGAGCGTGACCCAGCGCGGCGCCGTGATCGCGAGCCCGGTGCCGTCGATCGCAAAGCCGATCGAGCGCCGTGACGAGCGTTTGAGCCGATAGTGCAGCGTTCGCGCGCCCAGGACGAGCGTGCGCAGCTTCGTGCCGTCCGGCGCGAGCGGCGCGCTGGACGGGGAAGCAGGCGTGGGGAATGTAGCAGGCGACGCCGGCTCGGCGAAGAGCGGCAGATCGAGTTGACGGTTGTCGAGCGCCGCAGCGGGCCGCGGCGTGGAGGACTTCTGCATCGTCAGGTCTGGTGCGATTGAGCGGGTGCCACGTGCCACGCGTGAAGTGTGAAGCGTATCGCTGAATCGCCCGCGCGCTTCAGATCTGTGCGGGGTTCGCAGACGCGCTCTTCGTCACGCGATACGCGTCGGGATCGATACGGCGCATTTCGGCTTCGATCCATTTTTCGACCCGCGTATTCACTTCATCGGGCGAGAGTCCGGCCGTCTCGATCGGCTTGCCGATCGACACCGTGACTATACCCGGATATTTCGTGAACGAGTTGCGGGGCCAGACGTGGCCCGCATTGTGCGCGACCGGTATGACCTGCGCGCCCGTTTCGATAGCGAGGCGCGCACCGCCGCTCTTGTACTTTCCCTGCTTGCCGACCTGCGTGCGCGTGCCTTCGGGGAACATGATGACCCACGCGCCTTCGTCCATGCGCAGCTTGCCCTGGCGCGTCACCGATTCGAACGCGGCCTTGCCTTCCTTGCGGTTGATGTGAACCATCTTCAGGAGGCCGAGCGCCCAGCCGAAGAACGGCACGTAGAGCAGTTCGCGCTTGAACACGTAGCACAGCGGGCGCGGCATCAGCGCGGGCAGCGCGACCGTTTCCCATGCGGACTGGTGCTTCGCGAGCACCACCGCGCGCCCGTCCGGCAGGTTCTCCATGCCCTCGACGCGATAGCGGATGCCGTTCAGCCAGCGCGCCACGAAGAGCGTGGTGCGGCACCAGCCCACCGCCATCCAGTAGCGCCGCTCCGCGTTCATGAACGGGAACGCCAGGAAACATGCCGTGGCGTACGGCGCCGTGAACACGATGAGGTAAATGAAGAGCAGCAGGGAACGGAGAAAGCGCATCGGTCGGGCCGGAGGGGAGTGGCGTGCGGCGCGCAGCTTGCGTGCGCCGCAGCCTGTGAGGTTAGTGTTGCGTCGGGTCGGACGGGCTCAGACGCGCTCTTTCGCCAGAAAGTCGAGTGCGAACGCGCGCAGGTCGGCATGGACTTGCGTGCCTGCGGGCAGGCCGCCCGCGGCCAGCGTCTTCTCGCCCTTGCCGGTCAGCACGAGGTGCGTGCGAAAGCCGAGCGCGGCGCCGGCTTCCAGGTCGCGCAGCGAGTCGCCGACAACCGGCGTGTCTTCGGGATCGACTTCGAAGCGTTCCGCGATCATCTTCAGCATGCCGGGCTTCGGCTTGCGGCAATCGCAGTGGTCCTGCGAGGTGTGCGGGCAGAAGAACACCGCGTCGATGCGACCGCCCACGGCGGCAGCCTGGCGGTGCATCTTCGCATGCATGGCGTTGAGCGCAGCCGTGTCGAACAGGCCGCGGCCGATACCCGACTGGTTCGACGCCACCGCGACGCGATAGCCCGCCTGGTTCAGGCGAGCAATCGCTTCGAGGCTGCCCGGAATCGCGACCCATTCGTCGGGCGACTTGATGAACGCCTCGGAATCGAGGTTGATCACGCCATCGCGGTCGAGGATCACGAGCTTTCTGCTGGGACTGGTCGGCATGGCGTCGCGCTCAGTGGTTCAGTGATGGGTTCGGGACATCACGCGGCGAGCCGCGAAATGTCCGCAACGCTGTTCATCTGGCGATGCAGCGCCTTGAGCAGCGCGAGGCGGTTGGCCCGCAGCGCCGGGTCTTCGGCGTTGACCATCACGTCGTTGAAGAACATGTCCACGGACTCGCGCAGCGCCGCAAGCGCGGTGAGCGCGCCCGTGTACTCGCGGGCGGCGAGCTGCGTTTCGACGCGCGGCGTGACGGCTTCGAGCTGGGCATGGAGCGCTTTTTCGGCGGCTTCGACGAAGAGGGCGATCTGCACCCCCGCATCCCCGGCGCCATCGGACTTCTTGAGGATGTTCGAAATGCGCTTGTTCGCCGCCGCGAGCGACGCCGATTCAGCGAGCGACGCGAATTCGCGCACGGCGTCGAGGCGCGCGACGATGTCGTCGAGGCGCGTGGGGTTCAGCGCGAGCACCGCGTCGATCTCGGCGGCGGCGTAACCGCGCTCGCGCAGCAGGCCGCGCAGGCGGTCCATGCAGAACTCGTAGATCGCATCGGTGGAATCGGTCACGGCCGGGATGCTCGCGAATTGCGCGCCGGCGGCGCGCAGCAGTTCGACGAGATCGAGCGGCAACTGTTTCTCGACCAGAATGCGCAGCACGCCGAGTGCATGGCGGCGCAGCGCGAACGGGTCTTTCTCGCCGGTCGGCGCGAGGCCGATGCCCCAGATGCCGACGATCGTCTCCAGCTTGTCCGCGAGCGCGACGATCGTGCCCGTGGGCGTGCCCGGCAGTGCGTCGCCGGAGAAGCGCGGCTGGTAGTGTTCGGAGCACGCGAGCGCCACTTCTTCGGCTTCGCCGTCGTGGCGCGCGTAGTAGGTGCCCATCGTGCCTTGCAGTTCGGGAAACTCGCCGACCATGTCGGTCAGCAGGTCCGCCTTCGCGAGGCGTGCGCCGCGCTTCGCGAGCGCGACGTCGGCGCCGCACAGCTGCGCGATGTCGCCCGCGAGCGCTTCGAGGCGCTCCACGCGTTGAAGCTGCGAGCCGAGCTTGTTGTGATACACGACGTTCGCGAGCAGCGGCACGCGCTGTGCGAGCGGCTTCTTCTTGTCCTGCTCGAAGAAGAATTTGGCGTCGGCAAGACGCGGGCGCACGACGCGCTCGTTGCCTTCCACGATTTCGACCGGCGTAGCGGTCGCGATATTCGAGACGATGAGGAAGCGCGAGCGCAGGCGGCCTTCGGCGTCGGTGAGCGCGAAGTACTTCTGGTTCGTCTGCATCGTGAGGATCAGGCATTCCTGCGGCACTTGCAGGAATTCGTCCTCGAACTTGCAGGCGTACACCACCGGCCATTCGACGAGCGAATTCACTTCGTCGAGCAGCGCGTCGGGCATCACGACCTGGTCGTTCTGCGCGGCGGCGATCAGCTGCGAGCGGATCGATTCGCGGCGGTCCGCATAGCTCGCGATCACGAAGCCCTTATGCTGCAGCGTGTGCGCGTAGTCGTCGGCGCGCGTGATGGCGATCGGGCCTTCGGACAGGAAGCGGTGGCCGCGCGTCGTGTCGCCCGCGTCGATGCCGAACGCCGTCACCGGCACGATCTTGTCGCCGTGCAGCACCGTGAGACGGTGCACCGGGCGCACGAACTGCACGTTGGTGTCGTCCGGGCGCTGGTACGTCATGACCTTCGGAATGGGCAGCTTCGTGAGCGCTTCGTCGAGCACGGCCTGCAGGCCGTCGGCGAGCGTCGCGCCCGGCGCCGCGTAATTCAGGAAGAACGCTTCGTTCTTGCCGTCCGAAGCGCGCTCCAGCTCGCTCACCGGGGTGTCGGGGAAGCCGAGTGCGGCGAGCTTCTTCGCGAGCGGCGCGGTGGGCTGGCCATTGGCGTCGAGCGCAACCGTGACCGGCAGCACTTTTTCGCGCACCTGCTTTTCGGGGGCGACGCTGCGCACGTTCTTGATCGTCACCGCGAGGCGGCGCGGCGTGGCGTAGCGTTCGAAGGAGAGATCGCCTTCGATCAGATCGCGCGCGGCGAGGCGCTGCGCGATGCCTTCGGCGAACGCGTCGCCGAGGCGCGCGAGCGCTTTCGGCGGCAGTTCCTCGGTCAGCAGTTCGACGAGGAGAGTGGCGTGATGAGCTTGGGTCATTGTTGTCGGAAATCCGGTCATGCCTCGTCGAGCTTGCGTTCGACCTTCAGCGGCGGCGCCCATGCGGGCATCGCGGCGTCGTGTTCGTCGGTGGTGAGGCCAGGCACGCCGTGCACCGGATTGCCGAGCATCGGGAAGCCGAGCTTTTCGCGCGAGTCGTAGTACGACTGCGCGACGCTGCGCGACAGGGCGCGGATGCGGCCGATATACGCTGCGCGCTCGGTCACCGAGATCGCGCCGCGCGCGTCGAGCAGGTTGAACGTGTGAGCGGCCTTGAGCACGAGTTCGTAGCCGGGCAGGGCGAGCTGCAGCTCCATCATGCGCTTCGCTTCGCTCTCGTACGCGTTGAAGAACGTGAACAGCAGGTCGACGTTCGCGTATTCGAAGTTGTAGGTCGACTGCTCGACTTCGTTCTGGTGATAGACGTCGCCATAGGTGAGGCGGCGCAGTTCAGGGCCGTTCGGGCCTTGCTCTTCCCATTCGGTCCAGACGAGGTCGTAGACGTTCTCGACCTTCTGCAGATACATCGCGAGGCGTTCGAGACCGTAGGTGATTTCGCCGAGCACCGGCTTGCAGTCGAGGCCGCCCACCTGCTGGAAATAGGTGAACTGCGTGACTTCCATGCCGTTCAACCATACTTCCCAGCCGAGACCCCACGCGCCGAGCGTCGGATTTTCCCAGTCGTCCTCGACGAAGCGCACGTCGTTCTGCTTCAGATCGAAGCCGAGCGCTTCGAGCGAGCCGAGGTACAGGTCGAGAATGTTTTCCGGCGCGGGCTTGAGCACCACCTGGTACTGGTAGTAGTGCTGCAGGCGGTTCGGGTTTTCGCCATAGCGGCCGTCCTTCGGGCGGCGCGACGGCTGCACGTAGGCGGCGCGCCACGGCTCGGGGCCGATTGCGCGCAAGAAGGTGTGGACGTGCGACGTGCCGGCGCCGACTTCCATGTCGATCGGCTGGAGCAGCGCGCAGCCCTGCTTGTCCCAGTAAGACTGGAGCGTCAGGATGATTTGCTGAAACGTGAGCATGAGGTGCCTGCAGTGTCTTTGGGGCAGGAAGCGGCGGCTCCGGCGGCGCGCGAACGAGTTGTGCTGCGATTCGTGCTGCGCCGCCTGGCTGCCCTGGCCGGTTGCCTCGGCCAGCTACCTTGGCCAGGGACGGCCTGGTGCTAAAACGCTGAATTTTACCGGATTGCCGGGGCGTTGAGGTTCGGGACCGTATTGCGCGGCGTGCGGGGTCGGTGCGGGTTGTGTTTGCGCGGTGTGCAACGCTTTTTGCAAGGTGCGTGCGGGCACCGCCGCGCGTACCATGTAAGAGCGGCGCCCGCGTGCCTTACTGCTCGTCCTGCGCCTTGCGGCGAGCGCGCCGCGCGGGACCGAATGCGAAGCCGAACGCGAGCATCAGGAGCGAAACCGCGATCACCGTGTTGTTGCCGCTCCGCACATAGGGCGTGAAGCCCGTCGTGCCCTCGATGCGCACGTCGAGCGAGCCCGCCGTGTAGACGGGCAGGCGTGCGATCACGCGGCCGCGGGCGTCGATGGCGGCGGTCGCGCCGGTGTTGGTCGCGCGCAGCATCGGCCGGCCGGTTTCGAGCGAGCGCATGCGTGCGATCTGCAGGTGCTGGTCGATCGCGATGGTGTTGCCGAACCAGGCGAGATTCGTCGAATTGATCAGCACGCCGGGCGTGGCCGCGTTCTCGCGCACGTTGCGCGCGATCTCTTCGCCGAAGATGTCCTCGTAGCAGATGTTGACGGCCACCGGCTGGTTGTGGACGAGGAACGGCGGCTGCACGGGCGCGCCGCGCGCGAAATCGCCGAGCGGAATGTTCATGAGATTCACGAACCAGCGAAAGCCCCACGGCACGAATTCGCCAAAGGGTACGAGATGGTGCTTGTCGTAGCGGTAGAGGCCCGGCTGGCCCGGCGTGATGCCGAAGAGGCTGTTGGTGAAGTCGTAGGCGCGTCCGTCCGGCGTCACGGTGGCGCCCACGGCGCCGAACAGGATCGCCGTGCCGGTCGAATCGGCGAAATGACGAATGGCGAGCCCGAACGGCCGGGGAATATCCTGCACCAGCACCGGAATCGCGGTTTCCGGCGTGACGACGAGATCGGCGGGTTTTTCGGTGATGAGCTTCTGGAACTCGTCGAGTGCGGTAGTCATGCCCTCGTCCGTGAACTTCATCTCCTGCTTCAGATTGCCTTGCAGCAGCCGCACGTTCAGCGGCGCGTTGGCGGGCTCGGTCCACGACACGAGCGGCAACAGCAGCCCGGCGACGATGACGGCCAATGCCGCGACCGCGGGTGTGGCGAAGGCGGCGCGCGGCGACCGGCGGAGTGCGTCCGGTTCGGGGCGCGAAGACCGCTGTTGCGGATCCAGCGCGCGCACGAGCGCCTGCACGAGCAATGCCGCGACGAGCGCGAGCATCCAGCCGACGCCGTACACGCCCGCGATCGGCGCGAAACCGGCGAGCGGGCCGTCCACTTGCGCGTAGCCGCTCGCGAGCCACGGAAAGCCCGTGAACACGGAGCCGCGCGCCCATTCGCCGAGCGCCCACGCGGAAGCGAATGCGAACGCGCCGTGCCAGGTCGGGGAGAAGGGCTGCTCCTGCGTGCGGCCGTTGCCCGCGTGCCCGGCGCAAAACGACCACAGACCGGCCGCGAGGGCGGGATACAGGCCGAGATAGAGCGAGAACAGCACGACCGCACTACCCGCGAGCGTAGCGGGCATGCCGCCGTAGTCGTGCATGCTCACGTAGAGCCACCAGATTCCGGTGACGAAGTTGCCGAAGCCGAACGCCCAGCCGGTGAAGAGCGCGCTCTTCCAGCCGGTCGTGCGCGTGAGCCACAGATAGAAGATCGTGAAGACCGCGATCTGGAGCCAGCCGCCTTGCGGCGTCGGCGCGAACGAGGCCGTGTTCAGCGCGCCCAGCGCGGCGGCGGCGAGATAGTGCCAGGCGGGCAGCGCGCGGCGCGCGGCGCCGTTTCTGCCATGGGGGCTGGCAGGCGTGGCGGAGGGCGCGCTTTCGCGCGTGGGGGAATGGAGCTGTTCTGCCATTTAATCGGGTTGCGCTTCGCTCGGTTGCTCGATATCTGCTGCGGCGGCGCTGAGAGCCCGCCAGCGAGCGCAACGATAGCACTTTCGTGCGTCGGATTTCGTGACGCCAGCCGGGCGGCCAGGCCGCACGGGCCTTGGCTGCGTTGCTGCGGTGCGCGCGGCGCGGCGGCTCCCGGTCCGGGCCAGGCCCGGCCTGGCTCAGGTCCCTTGCGGCTGCAACTCGCTCTCGCGCTGACCGGCCAGCGGATCGCGCCGCACGAGCAGCATATGCACCTGACGCGCGTCGGCGCGCTGCACCTCGAAAATCAGCTTGCCGATGCGCGCTTTCTCGCCGCGATGCGGCACGCGCCCGAAGTGATGCGTGACGAAGCCGCCGATCGTGTCGACTTCCTCGTCGGAGTAATCGGTGCCGAACGCTTCGTTGAACTGCGCGATCTCGGTGAGCGCGCGCACGCGAAAACGGCCGTCCGGCGCGGCGATGATATTGCCGCTTTCCTCGTCGAAATCGTACTCGTCCTCGATATCGCCGACGATCTGCTCCAGCACGTCCTCGATCGTGATGAGGCCCGCGACGCCGCCGTACTCGTCGACGACGACCGCCAGGTGGTTGTGGTTCACGCGAAAGTCGTGCAGCAGCACATTGAGCCGCTTCGATTCCGGAATGAACACCGCCGGGCGCAGCATGCCGCGCACGTCGAATTCTTCTTGCGCGTAGTAGCGCAGCAAATCCTTCGCGAGCAGCACGCCGATCACGTTGTCGCGATTGCCGTCGTAGACCGGATAGCGCGAGTGCGCCCTGTCGAGCACGAACGGGATGAATTCGTCAGGTGTTTCGGCGATGTTGATCGCGTCCATCTGGGCGCGCGGCACCATGATGTCGCGCGCGCACAGCTCGGACACCTGGAACACGCCTTCGATCATCGAAAGCGAATCGGCGTCGATCAGGTTGCGTTCGTGTGCGTCCTGGAGGATTTCCAGAAGCTCGGCGCGCGAGTCGGGCTCGGGCGAGATGAAGTCGGTCAGCCGCTCGAGAAGGGAGCGCTTTTCCTGCGGTTTGTCGGTATGTCGTCGACTGGGATAGGAGTCGTTCATGGTGGTGCGCCTTCGACCCGTCCGGGCTGGGCGCGTTGTTGCGGAATGGTTAAGGATACAACATGACCGTGGCGCGTCCGTGTCGTCGTGTTGCCGTGTCGCCGTGTCTGTAAGGCCGGTCAGTCAATCGTAACGCAGATGATGCCCGGGCGCTCGGTGCGGCGAAGCGCCGCCGCGTGCTCCGGGATTCGCCTGCCCTCAAGCGCAGCGCGCGAGCAAATGCTCCAGCGCGTGGTCGGGCATGCCGCTTTCGCGCAGCGCCTGCGTCGTGCGCGACACGTAGTCGAGCGTCGTGCCGTAGCGGCCCGACGCGCAGCCGAGCACGGTGCGCACGGTTTCGTCGGCGAGCTTGCCGGTGTAGGTGGGCACGTCGCGGCGCATGACGAAGGCGAGCGCCGCCACGCGCTGCCCGTTCGCGAGCGCGCACGGCAGCCACGCCGGTCGATACGAACCCATCACCATTTCGCGCCGCCACAGCGCTTCGAGGTGCGGCATGACGCCTTGCGCGGCAAGCCGGAAGGCCACGCCGACGCACGAGCCGCCGCGATCCAGCGCGAGCACGAGACCGGGCTGCTCGGGCGTGCCGCGGTTCACGCGCGACCAGAGATAGAGCCCGCGGTGGTAGCCATGCACGCGCGCGCGGACGTTTTCGATAGTCGGCAGCCCCGGGTTCCAGATCAGCGAGCCATAGCCGAAGAGCCACAGGTCGCTCGTGCGGTCCCAGTCCTTGAGCGCGCAGTCGAGCGACGCGCGCAGTTCGGCGTCGGTGAGCACGCGCGATTCGCCGAGAGAGGGCGGGTAGCCGGGGCAGGGCGTGCGCGCGGTGTTGCCTGATTTGCTGCCGGGGCGGCTGACTGAGTTGCTGACCGGGCCGATAACCGGGCCGGCGCTTTGTCCATCATCGGCCGGCAGTTCGGGGATTTTGTCGGATGCTTTTGCGCTCATGTCGTGCGGGTCGGCGAGCGGCGGCCTTAGCGGTGCGAACCCGGGCGGTACGGGTCCGGAAAGCCGAGCGAGGTGAGGATCTGCGTTTCGATGCCTTCCATCTCTTCGGCTTCGGCCTCGTCCTCGTGGTCGTACCCTTGCGCGTGCAGCGCGCCGTGCACGAGCAGATGCGCGTAGTGGGCGGCGAGCGGCTTGCCCTGCTCGGCGGCTTCCTTCTCGACCACCGGGCAGCACAGGATCAGGTCGCCCGTGACCGGATCCTCCTCGCTTTCCGCGTAGGCGAACGTGAGCACGTTGGTCGCGTAGTCCTTGCCGCGCCAGGTGCGGTTGAGCGTGCGGCCTTCCTCGGCGTCGACGAAGCGCACGGTCAGCTCCGCGTCGGCGAAGAGCGCGGCCTTCACCCACGTCGCGATGGTCGCGCGCGGCAGCGCTGCCTTGTGCTCGGCAAACGCCTTCGCGGCGGGAAACTGCACGGTCAGCTTGAGTTTCGGTGTGGGGGCCATAAAGCGCTTACTGTGTTCCTGACGGTCAGCGGGCGTCGCCGTTGCCTTCGTCTTTCTTCGCGTGGGCGTCATAGGCCTCGACGATACGCGCGACGAGCGGATGGCGTACGACGTCTGCACTCGTGAAGCGCGTGAGCGCGATGCCGCGCACATCGCCCAGCACCTGCTGCGCTTCGATCAGGCCGCTCTTGTGACCGCGTGGCAGGTCGATCTGGGTGGTGTCGCCGGTCACGACCGCCTTCGAGCCGAAGCCGATGCGCGTGAGGAACATCTTCATCTGCTCGGGCGTGGTGTTCTGCGCCTCGTCGAGGATGATGAACGCGTGATTGAGGGTGCGCCCGCGCATGTAGGCGAGCGGCGCGATTTCGATCATCTGGCGCTCGAACATCTTGGCCGTCTTGTCGAAACCGAGCAGATCGTAGAGCGCGTCGTACAGCGGACGCAGATACGGATCGACCTTCTGTGCGAGATCGCCTGGCAGGAAGCCGAGCCGCTCGCCCGCTTCGACAGCCGGACGCGTGAGCACGATGCGCTTGACCTGGTCGCGTTCGAGCGCGTCGACTGCGCAGGCGACCGCGAGATAGGTCTTGCCGGTGCCCGCCGGGCCGACGCCGAACGTGACGTCGTGCGAAATGATCTGCTTGAGGTATTCGCGCTGCGCGGGCGTGCGGCCGCGCAGGTCGGCGCGGCGCGTGTAGAGCTTCGGGCCGGGCTCTTCGGCGTCGATGTGGTCGCCGACGGGCTCGTCGAACGGATGATCGGGGTCGCCGCGAAAACGCGGGTCGATCGGCTCGCCGCCGTTTTCGCCATTGCCACCGCTGCCGCCGCTGCCGCCGCCATTGCGGCCATTGCGATCATTACGCGAATTGTTCGCCGGATTGCCGGGATGGCGGGCCTCGACGAGCGCGAGCTGGATATCGTCGACGGAGATCGGATCGCGCGCCCGGTTGTAGAAGTTTTCGAGTGCGGCGAGCGCGAGCTTCGCGCCGCGCCCGCGGATCGTGATGCGATGGCCGCGGCGCGACAGCGTCACGTCGAGCGCCTGTTCGATTTGCCGCAGATTTTCGTCGAGCGGGCCGCACAGATTCGCGAGCCGCGCATTGTCGTCGCGCGGTGCGGTGAATTCCAGATGCTGCTGTTGGGTCTTCAAGGTATCGATGAACTCCGGTTTCGGGGCTCCGGCTCAGTGCGGGAGCGCCGACGTGTCTTCATGCGCGGGCACGAGTTGGCCGCGCAGCGAATGCGGATACGCGTGATCGATCTTCACGTCGATCATCTGGCCGATCAGGCGCGCGTGCGTTTCGGGCGCTGCCGGGAAGTTGACGACGCGGTTGTTCTCGGTGCGGCCCGACAATTCGTTCGGGTCCTTGCGCGAGGGGCCTTCGACGAGAATGCGCTCGATCTTGCCGACCATCGACTGGCTGATGCGCTGCACGTTCTCTTCGATCGTCGCCTGCAGGTGCTGCAGGCGCTTGAGCTTCACTTCGCGCGGCGTGTCGTCCTGCAGGTTCGCGGCCGGCGTGCCGGGACGCGGGCTGTAGATGAACGAGAAGCTCGTGTCGTAGCTCATCTCGACGACGAGCGCCATCGTCTTCGCGAAGTCGTCGTCGGTTTCGCCCGGGAAGCCGACGATGATGTCGGTGGACAGCGACAGGTTCGGCCGGATCGCGCGCAGCTTGCGGATCACCGACTTGTATTCGAGCACGGTGTAGCCGCGCTTCATCGCCATCAGCACGCGGTCGGCGCCGTGCTGCACCGGCAGGTGCAGGTGGCTCACGAGCTTCGGCACCTTCGCGTAGGTGTCGATCAGGCGCTGCGTGAATTCCTTCGGATGCGAGGTCGTGTAGCGGATGCGCTCGATACCGGGAATGTCGGCGACGTATTCGATCAGCGTCGCGAAGTCGGCGATGTCGTGCGAGCCCGCGGTGAGCGCGCCGCGATAGGCGTTCACGTTCTGGCCGAGCAGCGTGACTTCGCGCACGCCCTGGTCGGCGAGGCCGGCGATTTCGGTGAGCACGTCGTCGAGCGGACGCGAGACTTCGTCGCCGCGCGTGTACGGCACGACGCAGTAGCTGCAGTACTTGCTGCAGCCTTCCATGATCGAGACGAAGGCGCTCGGGCCTTCCACGCGCGCGGGCGGCAGATGGTCGAACTTTTCGATCTCGGGGAACGAGATGTCGACCTGCGGGCGTCCCGAGACGCGGCGCGCGTCCATCATCTGCGGCAGGCGGTGCAGCGTCTGCGGACCGAACACGAGGTCCACGTACGGCGCGCGCGCGACGATCGCCGCGCCTTCCTGGCTCGCGACGCAGCCGCCGACGCCGATCAGCAAGCCCGGCTTCGCTTCCTTCAGCTCGCGCACGCGGCCGAGGTCGGAGAAGACTTTCTCCTGCGCTTTTTCGCGCACCGAGCAGGTGTTGAAGAGGATCACGTCCGCGTCTTCGGGCGTGTCGGTTTTCACGAGGCCTTCGCTTGCGCCGAGTACGTCGACCATCTTGTCGGAGTCGTACTCGTTCATCTGGCAGCCAAAGGTCTTTACATAAACTTTCTTGGTCATCTGGATTCGCCGTTCGCAGTGGTTGACCTGGGGGCATCGTCCATTGCTGCAACACTGGACTACGGTCAAAAAATGAGGGATGAACAGGCCGGCGGGTTCGTTCGCGGTGCCGTTCCGGCCGCTTGCCAGGGGCCTTGCGGTACTCACGGTCCTTGCGGTCCCGGCAGTCTTCGCGCCTGCTTTTCGGCAACGGATTGTCGGGTTCCGATGCGGCATTTTGCGCACTTTTCGTACGTCTTTCGTGTGCTTTTCGTGCACTTTTATGCGCGATTTTCGACGCTACCGGGCCGCCTTTCAGCGTAATCCGACATTATAGCCGTTTGCGTTCCCCGGCTTCGCGCCCCGGGAAAGGGTACACACGGGGCGCACGCGGCCGTTTCGCCACCCTGCATGGCCGCCCTCGTTGCATGTGCAACTGTGCCGCACTGTCGTCGTGGTTACTCTGCATATCGCAGACGGCTGATGTATGCTTTGCCCGCCGGTTGATCCGGCAATCAGTGCGTCTTCAGGGCGGGGTGAAATTCCCCACCGGCGGTATGCCGGCCCGTGCCGAAAGGCCAGGTCAGCGAGCCCGCGAGCGCCTGCGCGAGCATTCCAGCCCCGTGACGTGAGCCACGGGCGTGCAGGGTCAGCAGATCTGGTGCGAAGCCAGAGCCGACGGTCAGAGTCCGGATGGAAGAAGATGTGCAGATGGTCATGCCCGCCCAGCCATTGCGGCTTTGCGGCCGTGCGCGAACACGCCTTTGCGGGTGTGCATTCAGAGGTGCAATTCGCGCGCGTCCCGAGTCCGTATAGAAGGGTGTCCTGTCTGTTTGCAATGCCCTGAAACGTTTTTCGCCCAACTTTTGCGAGGACGTTTCACATGCCTTTTACCCCCACCGCTTTTTCAGCTTCCGCTGCTGCCGGGCAACCGCTCGACGCGATTCACGATCTCGAACTGCTCGACGCGGCGCAGGTGCCGCCGCGCATCGCCGCCGCGCTGCAGGCCATGCGCGAAGGCCATCCGGTCGTGCTGCAGGACGATCACGACCGCGAGGACGAGGCCGACCTGATCGTCGCCGCCGAACGTCTGACCACCGAGACGATGGCGCTTTTCATCCGCGAATGCAGCGGCATTGTCTGTCTGTGCCTCTCCGACGAGAAAGTGCGCGCGCTTGAACTGCCGCCGATGGTCTCGCACAACGAAAGCCGCAACTGCACGGCGTTCACGGTCACGATCGAGGCGCGCGATGGCGTGAGCACCGGCGTATCGGCCGTCGACCGCGTGACGACGATCCGCGCCGCTATTGCCCCGAATGCGGTGCCCGCCGACATCGTGCGCCCGGGCCACGTCTTTCCGCTGCGCGCGCAGCCCGGCGGAGTGCTGGCGCGCCGCGGCCATACCGAAGGCACGGTCGATCTCGCCGCGCTCGCGGGGCTCGCGCCAGCGGGCGTGCTGTGCGAACTGATGAACCCGGATGGCACGATGGCGCGCGGCGAACAGGTCGAGCGCTTCGCGAAGCTGCACGGCTTGCCGATGCTGTCGATTGCGGAACTCGTGGAGTTTCGCGAGTCGCTCGCCGCGTTGCGCGAGCGCTGCGCCGAACCCGCCTGAAGCGGGGAGTGCTTGCCGGTTCGCTGCAACCGGCGAGGCAAGCGGTAAGACAGGCGATGAAATAAGCGGCAAGGTGCCCGGAATCCGCCGGGCTTGCTGCGCGTGACGCATGACGCATGACGCGTGGCGCCGTGCGCACGTCCTGCGCTGCTGCGCCGCCGTGCCGCCGTCCCGCGACGCTTACGACTGCACGTCGCCGAATTCGCCGCGCATGCCCGCCAGGACGAGCGCGGGCAATTGATCCATCCGTTCCATGATCCGGGTGATGCCCATCTTGCGCAGCACGTCGGCATAGCCCGACGGGATGTGGCTTGCGCCGACGAACGCGATGGTCTTCATCCCCGCCGCGCGTGCGGCGTTCAGGCCGGACACGCTGTCTTCCACGACGAGGCACCGCGCCGGTTCCACGCCGAGCTGTTCGGCGGCGAAAAGATAGACATCCGGATAAGGCTTGGGCCGGGCGACCTGATCGGCGCTGAACACGCGCGGGCCGAAGAGCGCGTCGAGCCCGGCGCGGCGCACCGATGCGCTCACGCGCGCCATGCGGCTGTTCGACACGACGGCGGCCGGCAGCGGGATCTGGCGCAGCGCATCGCGCACGCCGTTGATCGGGCTGACCGATGCGGCGAGCGTGGTGTCGACGTTGTGGTCGATGGTGGCGAGGAAGTCCTCGGGCATCGTGAGACCGAAGCGCGCGGCGACGTCCTCCAGAAAGCGCGAGGTTTGCTGGCCGAAGGCCGATTTCACGGCGGCGCGGAAATCGATGCCGGGAAAGGTCTGCGTGAGTGTTTCGAACAGGACGCGGTCGGCGATGATTTCGCTGTCGACAAGTACGCCGTCACAGTCGCAGATGAGATGGTCGATCATGCGTAAAACGAAGAGCAGGGCGCCGAGGCGCGGGCGAAAAGGGAGAAGCCGCCATGATACGTGCTTTCGCGGCAGCGTCCCGTGCGGCGCGGGTTGGCCGGTCGGCCAGGCCGAATGGCCGATGGGTGGTGCGCTCGACGCAATGCGACAATAGCCGCATCGACAGTCAGTGATCGGTTGCTCAAATGAAGACGGGGAAATACATGCGTGGACTTGCGATGATCGGCGCGGTGGCGCTGCTGGCGGGATGCGCGGTCACGCCGCCGGGTGTCGAAGGCGGCTGGCGGGCGCCGTCGTTTGCCGCCTTGCAGGGCATGTGCGGCGGCCATCCGGTCGATTTCGGCGCTGACGCACAGGCCGTCTATTCCGCGACGCTCGACGCGTTCGTCGCGCATCGTCGCGGCAAGCTCACGCAGGACCAGTTCTGCGGCTTCCAGGCCGCGCTGGCGCAGCGCTACGCGGCGCTCGGCAAGCGCGGCGATCCGCAGGCGCGCGAGCGGTGGGTGACTTACCTGAACGAACAGCGGGCGCTGGCCGTGTCGTGGCGCGCGTCGGTCGACCCGACCTTGCGGGCGGGCTGAACGCTGTAGACGCGGCGCAAACGCGGACCAGGCGCGGACCAAACGCGGACCAAGCGCGGTGCAAGCGCGGTGCAAGCGCGGTGCAAGCGCGCGGCGGACGGCTACGGACGAGCGGAAGAAAAAGTGGTCACGCGGGCATGAAGCGCGCGGGTCCGCGTGACCATGCACTGCAGGCGCGTACAGCTACAGCGATGCGCCTGCATCGGGGATGCGCTCGACAAGGCATTGCAGCGGACAATCCCGGTGTCCGCCCAAGTCGAAAGCGTTGACGGATTTACGGGGCGTCAGGGCCCCGCCCGCCTAAGTACACCGTTTGATGGCGCGTAACGCGGAGTTGCCGGATTCAGTGAGTCGCCATTGCTGTCGGCCGGAAGCCAGCCGCTCCAGCTGGACGAGCTGTCGTTCGAGGAGGGCGTCCAGTTCTTCCCGCTCCATGTCGATCTGGTGCGGCGCGTCCTTCACAAGCAGCAGGGTGGCGAATTCATGCGGACTCAGCATCGTTCTCTCCGTGTTGCCGCATCAGAGGTCGGCGAAAGCGGCCCTCGGGGCGGCCCGGCGACAAAATGCGGTGGTGTGAGCGAAAGCCTGCACCCGTGCTGATCGCGCTTCAGGAAATGCACTGCCGGTTTCGGCTGATGGACCGGACAGGCCAAACGCTGTCCAGCCCTGGATCGGCGACGGGGAACTGGAGTGTAGTCGACGAGACAGCGTTCTACAAATCACATTCCGAAAATTTTCTGATTGACATCGATGCGGTCCACCAGCGGGTGCGGCGCTCAGCTAAAACCTTGATTTCACTTCAGGTTTTTGATGCGGTGCGACAATGCGGACCGAATCGCACATTGATGCAACCGCCCTGCGCGGGCGGCTGCGGGGCACGTTCAAGGCGTCTGTTTCCGGAACGGCGGGGGCGAGTAGCGATCCGTGCTCGCGGACTGCAATGTGCCGAAACAACAGCTAAGATGGATCAAGGGTGGATGATATCTACCACGCTTATGCACCCGGCTTGAATCGAAAGCTTCGCTCTGTGCGAGCACGGGCTCGGCTTCGGGAGAACAAGACAATGCGCGACGCCATTGAGCCAGGCCACGCGATGCCCTGGCGAATCGAAGACATCGATTTCACGCGTATCGACCGCCAACGCGCCGCTGTGAACGAAGATCTGCTGTTGCTGCTGTGCGCATCCTCGTTCATCGAAAGCGGCTCCGACCTGTACACCAGCAACCTGAGCGTGTTCTTCAACGGCGACCCGGAAGTCTCCGAATGGCTCGCCACCGAGTGGGAGCCGGAGGAGCTTCAGCACGGCTGCGCGCTACAGACCTACATTCAGTACGTGTGGCCCGATTTCGACTGGGACACCGCGTTTCACAACTTCTTCGACGAGTATTCGAAGACCTGTTCGTTCGAGGAGTTCGAGAAGACGCGCGCGCTCGAAATGGTCGCGCGCTGCGTGGTCGAGACGGGTACGGCCACGCTCTACCGGGCGATCGGCGAATGCTGCGACGATCCCGTTCTCAAGGAGATTGCCGGCCATATCCGCACCGACGAAGTGCGCCACTACAAGCACTTTTTCCACTACTTCAAGAAGTACAACCAGATCGAGGGCCACGGCCGGCTGGCGGTGCTGGGTGCACTGCTGCGCCGCGTCATGGAGATCAAGAACGAGGATTCGGAGATCGCGCTGCGCCATGTGTTTGCGATCCGCTATCCGGAGCGCGTGAGCGATCCGGCCTACAACCGCGAACTGACCGCGCGCGTGAGCCGGCTTGTGCGGCACAATCTCTCCGCCGATATGTGCGTGAAGATGCTGCTCAAGCCGCTCGATATCCCGGCGAAGATTCAGCCCGGCGTGCACTATCCGCTCGCGAAGATCACGCAGCACGTGTTCTTTCGCTGATGCATTGCGTGTGCAGTCCGCCGACACAACGCGCGAAGCGGCCTTTGATCTGCCGTTCTGAACGCTATCGACAAAGGCGGGCGAGATGGCTCATGCCGTCTCGCCCGCCGCATCCTGCTTAGCGTTCGCGCGGGCCGCTGCCAGGACGGCCTCCCAGCAGCGCGCCGGGGTTCGTCTGCGGTTTGCGCGGTGCGCGGCCGGTTGCGCTATCGTGTGCCGCGCCACGCGAGCGATCGTGATCGCGGGCGCCTTCTCGCCGCGTGTGCTCGGCGCGCTGAGCGCCAGCACCCGGGCCTTGTGCCTTCACGGGGCGTGCGCCGCCCGCAGGCTTTGCCGAGCGCTGCGCGTCGTTGCCTGCGCCATTCACGCCGCGTCCGCGTCCGCCGTTACCGCCGCCGTTGCGGTTTCCACCATTCGCGCTGCCGTTTCCACCGCCGTTGCCACCATTCCCGCCGTTACGCGACTCGAAGCGCGATTCGCCACGCGCCTGTGCCGGCTTGCCGCCTTGCCCGCGCTGAGCGGCGCTACGCGCCTGTCCTTGTCTTTGCCCCTGCGCTTGTCCCTGCGCTTGCCCCTGACGCGGCGCGCGTGCGCCGCCGCCGCCCTGGCTGCGCCGCTGGATCGGCTCGGGCTTCGCGTTCGGGTCCGGCTCGAAGCCTGCGATGACTTCTTGCGGCACGGCACGCTTGATGAGCCGCTCGATGTCCTTGAGCAGTTGCAGTTCGTCGACGCACACGAGCGACACCGCTTCGCCCGTCGCGCCTGCGCGTCCCGTGCGGCCGATGCGGTGGACGTAATCCTCGGGCACGTTCGGCAGGTCGAAGTTGACGACGTGCGGCAACTGGTCGATGTCGATGCCGCGCGCGGCGATATCGGTCGCGACGAGCACCTGCAGCGTGGCGTCCTTGAACTCGCTCAGCGCGCGCGTGCGCGCCGACTGGCTCTTGTTGCCGTGAATCGCGAGCGCGCTGATGCCGTCCTTCGTGAGCTGTTCGGCGAGCCGGTTCGCGCCGTGCTTCGTGCGCGTGAAGACGAGCACCTGGAACCAGTTGTGCTGGCGGATCAGGTGCGTGAGCAGTTCGCGCTTGCGGTCGCGATCGACGGGGTGGATCTTCTGGGCGACCGTTTCGGCTGTCGTGTTGCGGCGCGCGACTTCGATCAGCGCGGGAGAATCGAGCAGGCTGTCGGCGAGCGCCTTGATTTCGTCGGCGAAGGTGGCCGAGAACAGCAGGTTCTGGCGCTTGGGCGGCAGCTTCGCGAGCACGCGCTTGATGTCGTGGATGAAGCCCATGTCGAGCATGCGGTCGGCTTCGTCGAGCACGAGGATTTCGAGCTGCGAGAGGTCGATCGTCTTTTGCTGCATGTGATCGAGCAGACGCCCCGGCGTTGCGACGACGATATCCACGCCGCGCCTGAGCGCGTCGATCTGCGGGTTGATGCCGACGCCGCCGAACATCACCGTCGATTTGAGCTTCAGGTATTTGCCGTAGGCCCGCACGCTTTCTTCGACCTGCGCGGCGAGTTCGCGCGTCGGCGTGAGAATGAGCGCGCGCACGACGCGCTTGCTGCTCGCGGCGGTCGGCATGTCGGTGAGGCGCTGGAGGATCGGCAGCGTGAAACCGGCGGTCTTGCCGGTGCCCGTCTGGGCGCCCGCGAGCAGGTCGCCGCCGTTCAGCACGGCGGGAATGGCTTGCAGCTGGATGGGCGTGGGGGTGGTATAGCCTAGTTCGTTGACGGCGCGGATTAGCGGTTCGGACAAGCCGAGAGAATCAAAAGACATAGACACTCGTTTTATTGCGGTGGCGCGAGCGGCAAGGCGCAGCGCACATGCGCGCGCCACGGGACACAGGGCGGACCCGGCATCCCGGCCTTCTCGCGTTACGGGACGGCGCGCCAGTGCGCGCGCCGCATTGTCGGCGATCTATCTAGATGCGCCGGCTGGCGTTAAGTTGCATCGCAAGGCCGCGGACACTGCGGCGGCCGCGCGATGGCTTCGCAAAAGACGCGTTACGCGACGTAGCGCGCGACGCTGACGAATTGACAGACGCTTCCTGCGAGTACGAACAAGTGCCAGATACCGTGTCCGTGCCGGATGCGTTCGTCATTGATGAAAAAATAAATGCCGGCGCTATAGATGATGCCGCCGGCCAGTAGCCACGCGGCGCCGCCTGGCGGCAACGCTTCGAGCAACGGGTGGACCGCGACGACCGCGAGCCAGCCCATCACGACATACAGAACCATCGAAAGCGCGCGCGTGCGCCGGCCGATGGTGAGTTCCTGCGCGATGCCGAGGGCAGCCAGCCCCCAGCTCACGCCGAACAGCGACCAGCCCCACGGCCCACGCAGCGTGACGAGCGTGAACGGAGTATAGCTGCCCGCGATCAGCAGATAGATGGCCGAGTGGTCGCACTTCTGAAGAATTGCCTTCAGACGCGGCCCGCGCACACCGTGATAAAGCGTGGAAATCGTGTACAGCACGAACAGCATCGCGCCGTAGACCGCGAAGCTCACGACCTTGTAGGCATCGTGATCGAGCGCGCCGATTGTCACGAGCGACACGAGGCCCACTATCGACAGCATTGCGCCCACGAGGTGAGTAATGCTGTTCAGACGCTCACCAGCGTGCATAACCACTCCTTGTTTTTCTGCTGCGCGGCGCTGTTCGGTTTTTTCCGCTTCCTTCCTGCCTGGTTGCTGCTTCGTTCCTGCTTTTCCGGTGTTTATCCGGCGTTTTTCCGGTCACACGCCGCGCGCTGTGCGACCGGATGCCTTCGTTTCTGCGACATGCGCCGCCCGTCTGCTACCTCCATGCCACCACGAACGGCGCGATGCCGCCGTGTGCCAGGGCACGAAAGCCAGGCACAAAAGTGTGCCGCACAATCCGGGCCCGAAATAGCGAAGGGCGCAACCCGCGATGTTCGGCAGGCTGCGCCCTGTCAGGCAGATGCCACTACGCAACTATATCAGTAACGACTTATAGGGGTTTGCCGTCGGCGCTGTGGCCCCAATCTCAGTCGAGCGGCGCGGAGCGCAGCTCGGCCACCTGTTGCGGCGATACCGGCCTGCCCGTGTTGCCCCAGGACATGCGGATGAACGTGACCACGGCTGCGACCTCCTGGTTCGACAGCGACTGCGCGAACGGCGGCATGCCATAGGGCCGCGCATTGCGGTCCGTGCTCGGCGGATAGCCGCCGTTGAGCACCATGCGGATCGGGTTCACGGCCGAATGCATCTGGATCGACTGGTTGTTCGCGAGCGGCGGGTAGTTCGGCGGCATGCCGAGGCCGTTGTCCGCGTGGCACTTCGCGCACTGGTCGCGATAGATCTTCTCGCCTTGCTGCAGCAGTTCGCCGCCGAAGGCTTCCGATGTCTCCATCTGCGTCGTCTCGGGCGCCTCGCTCTTTTGCGGGAGGGTCTTCAGGTACGTCGCCATCGCGCGGACGTCTTCGTCCGAGAGGTACTGCAGGCTGTTGTGGACGACGTCCGCCATCGGGCCGAACACCACGCCGCGCTGCGACACGCCGGTCCGAAGCAGGCTCGCAATATCCTTGATGTCCCAGTCGCCGAGTCCGCCTTCGCTCGACGTGAGCGACGGCGCATACCAGTTCTGCAGCGGGATCAGCCCGCCGCCGAACGCCGCCGAGTTGACCGGGCCGCCCACCACGTTGATCGAGGTGTGGCACATCGCGCAGTGGCCGAGACCGTCGACGAGATACGCGCCGCGGTTCCACTCGACCGACTTGGTCGGATCGGGTGCGAACTCGCCTTCGCGGAAGAACAGCGTGCGCCAGCCGATCAGCAGGTTGCGGTTGCTGAACGGAAAGCGCAGTTCGTGCGGGCGGCTTGGCACGTGCGCGGGCGGCACCGAGCGCAGGAATGCGTAGAGCGCATCCACGTCGGCGCGCGTGACTTTCGTGTAGCTCGCGAACGGGAACGCCGGATAGAGCAGGCTGCCGTCCTTCGAGTGGCCGGTGTGCATCGCGCGATAGAAGTCGTCGGCGCTCCATTTGCCGATGCCGTATTGATCGTCGGGCGTGATGTTCGGCGTGTAGAGCGTGCCGAACGGCGTCGCCATCGCCAGACCGCCCGCGAACAGCTTGCCGCCGCGCACGGTGTGGCAGGCGAAGCAGTCGCCGGCGCGGGCGAGGTATTCGCCGCGCTTGATGAGGTTGGCCTCGTCGTTGGGCGCGGCCGCGCGCGCCTCGCCGATGTGCAGCGCTTCGAGGCCGGACCACAGCACCGGCACGAGCGCCGCGAGCACAACGGCGATGGCTGCGGAAAGAGCGAACAGGGACTTGCGTTTCATATGGCTGTCTCCCCCAGGCGCCTTATTGCGGCTCGCTGCCGCAAGCGAGCGGTGTCTTCAACGAGCCCGCCGGCGCCGGCACGGGATTTTGCGGAGCGGGCTGCGTTGCGAGCCAGGCTGCGACCGCATTCACGTCTTCGTCGGAGAGACGCGTGGCGATCTCGTGCATGCAGTCCGGCGCGATGGCGCGCCGCGAACCCGAGCGCCATGCGCCGATCTGCGCGCGGATGTAGTCCGAATGCAGGCCGACGAGACCCGGAATCGCCGGTTCCATGCCGGTCAGCTTCTCGCCGTGACATGCCGCGCAGGCCGGAACCTGCCGCGCCGGGTCGCCGTGCAGGACGATTTCGCTGCCGCGGGCCAGCTTGCTCGCGGAGACCGCCGGTGCGGCGGGCGGCGGATAGGGCGGACGCTGCTGCGAGAAGTGCGTGGCGATCTCGTGCAGGTAGTCGTCGGAGAGATAGGTGACCAGGTAGTTCATCGGAGGGTACTTGCGGCGCCCCTCGCGAAAGTTCTCCAACTGGTTGTACAGATACTGGACCGGTTTGCCGGCGAGCCGCGGGAAGTAATCGTTGTCGGAACCCTGGCCTTGTTTGCCGTGGCAGGCGGCGCAGCCCCGCACGCGCGCTTCGATCGTGTCCGGGGCCTTGGGTTGTGGGGCCTTTGGTTGCGGCACCTGTGCGTGCGCCGCGTTGAAAACACCGGCCGCCCCGAATACCAGCAATGCTCCCAGGGGCGCGGCGAGCGGAATGAGCGGTCGGAAGAGGCGTCTTGGGAACACGCTTAACTCCATCTTTATCGTGGACCTGACCGGGCTTCGAACGACCCGGCTTCCAGGCTGCGCGCGCTGAAATCTGCTGGCCTTGCGCGCTGCGGCGACGCGAAATTCTATCATCGCGTTCTTGCGGCGACTATTTGTCGCACATACCGCGACGACCGTGCAAGGGCTTACCCGAACGCCATTGCAACAACCCGGAGCGCTATCGCCGGAATCAGCCGGTATCATTCTGCACCGGTTGCCGGATCCGTGGCGCGCGTCTGTTCGGCGACTGCGTGCCCGAATCCGCACTGGAGCCATGCGGGGGATGCCTTTCGAACGAGGCGCATCGCGTGGCTCGCCGTTTTTTGCATCGGGTTTGCTTCGATGTTTGCTCCGGGTTTGCTTCAGGTTTGCTTCGATACCGCTGTATCCATGTTTCATGTTGCTTCTTTGCCACTGGTCTCGATGACTCCACTTGCACTTTGCTGTTCGATGCGGCGCGCTTGCCCCGCGTATCTCTTTTCGTTGCGTGAACGGCGGGAGGCGACGGCCCGATGAAACCCGACTGGCTCTGGATCGGGCAGGTCGCGATGGCCGCCCTCATCAACGTTGCGTACGCATTCACCGTGGGCTCGGCGCTCTACGGCGCATGGCTCGAACGGGAAGGGCATCGCCCCGTCTCGCCCGCTCATGCAGCATGGCTGCGCGCGCAACGCTCGCTGCGTGCGGGGGCCATCGTGCTCGTGATCGCGCTGGCGATGTGGCTGCTCTACGAAAGCGCGTCGATGAGCGGCGAGCCGTTGCCTGCCGCGTTCGGCGTCGTGTCGACGGTGCTCACGCAGACGCACGTCGGGCAAGCGTGGGGCGTCGCCGCCGGCGGCGCGCTCGTGCTGGCCGTGACGGCATTCCTCAGGCCCGGCGGCGTGCGCGACGGCGTGCTCTGGATCGCGCTCGTTGTCATCGCGCTCGGGCGAGCGGCGCTCGGCCATGCCGCCGATTCGGGCTTCGCCTCGGCTGCGCTCGGCATGCATGCGCTGCACGTCCTGAGTTCGAGCGCGTGGGGCGGCATCGTCCTCGCGGGCGGATTTGCCGTGCTGCCTGCGCTCGGTGCGTCGACGGCGCGCGGCATCCTGATCCGTACGTCGACGCAGGTGTCGAACGTGGCGATGTTCTCGGTGGGCTTCATGTTCGCGACCGGCGTGTTCAATGCCGTGCGCGGCTCCGGCGGCTCACTCGCCGCGCTGACCGGCAGTTCGTGGGGCCACGTGCTGCTGTTCAAGGCGGGGCTTGTGGCGCTCGCACTCGTGATGGGCGGCTATAACCGGATCGTCGCCATGGCGCAGCTGCGCCGCGCGGCTTCGACGGCGGCTGCCCGGCGCTTCGTGAATGTGCTTCACCTCGAAGCGATCGTGATGATCGGCGTGCTCGTGCTGGCGGCCGTGCTCGCGCGCAGCGTGCCGGCCTATGTGTTGCACGGCTGATACGCGAATTCGGCAGGCCGCGAAGGCCGAAGGCCATATGCAGCGGCCTCACTCGTAGCCGAGCCGATGACTGAGGATCGGCGAGAAGAAGAGGGCGATGGCGCACCCGATGGCATTGCCTTCGAGTTCGGCGAGCGCGGACACGGACGAGGGATCTCGCAACAGATCGAGCAGTTGCGGTGCGCACCACAGCACCGCAACGCCGATGAACGCATGTTCGACGGCGAGGATGCGCCAGCCGTGCGAGCGGGCGATTGCCGCAACGATCACGCGCATGATGCCGAAGACGACCAGCGCGCCGACGGCGGCCTGTTCGCGGATCAGATAGTCCGGGAGCATAGTGTCCATGTGAATCCCTGTCACGCGCAATGGGTCTTGGGGATTCAGCAAGGACTACGCCAGCGCAGCGCCGGTTGCGGCCCCTGTGTGCCGCGTGCGCGGCAACTCACGAGCGGCGCGGCTGGCGGCGATGGTTTTATGTGCGCATGAAGACAATCGCCGCGTGCGCCCGATGGCGTCACGCGGCGAATCGGCTTCGAACCGGCCTTAAACGTTTCGGCGTTGAAACGCGTCGTGCAGGCCGCGTCGCTCGACGTAGCCCGCGCGGTCGATGCCTGTCACCACTCGGCGACGCTGCCGTCCGCGTGACGCCACACCGGATTGCGCCAGCGATGGCCGGCCTTCGCCATCTCGCGCACTTGCTCCTCATTCACGTCGATGCCGAGACCTGGGCCCTGCGGTATCGACACGAATCCATCCTCGTACGCAAATACGCCCGGATTGCGGATGTAGTCGAGCAGATCGTTGCCCTTGTTGTAGTGAATGCCGAGGCTCTGCTCCTGGATGAAGGCGTTGTAGCTGACGGCGTCGATCTGCAGGCAGGCGGCGAGCGCAATCGGACCGAGCGGGCAATGCAGCGCGAGCGCCACGTCATACGCTTCGGCCATGGCGGCGATCCTGCGGCATTCGCTGATGCCGCCCGCGTGCGAAGCGTCGGGCTGGACGATGTCCACATAGCCGCCCGCGAGGATGTGCTTGAAGTCCCAGCGCGAATAGAGCCGCTCGCCGAGCGCGATCGGCGTGCTGGTCTGGTTGACGATGTCGCGCAGCGCCTCGACGTTTTCCGAGAGCACGGGCTCTTCGATGAACATGAGCTTGTACGGATCGAGTTCCTTCGCGAGCACCTTGGCCATCGGCTTGTGGACGCGGCCATGGAAATCGACGCCGATGCCCACGTGCGGCCCGACCGCCTCGCGCACCGCGGCGACATTGGCGATCACGCCTTCGACCTTGTCGAAGGTATCGATGATCTGGAGTTCTTCCGAACCGTTCATTTTCACGGCCTTGAAGCCGCGCTCGACCACCGCGCGCGCGTTGTTCGCGACGTCGTGCGGACGGTCGCCGCCGATCCACGAATAGACCTTGATCCGGTCGCGCACCTGGCCGCCCAGCAGCGCGTGAACGGGCACGCCGTGGTACTTGCCGAGGATATCCCAGAGCGCCTGATCGATGCCGGCAATCGCGCTCATCGAAACCGGCCCGCCGCGATAGAAGCCCGCGCGATACATGACCTGCCAGTGATCCTCGATGTGGCGCGGATCCTTGCCGACCAGATAATCGGCGAGTTCGTGGACGGCGGCTTCGACCGTGTGCGCGCGGCCTTCGACGATCGGCTCGCCCCAGCCGACGATGCCCTCATCGGTTTCGATCTTCAGGAAGAGCCAGCGAGGCGGGACGACGAACGTTTCGAGCCTGGTGATTTTCATGGCGGTGTCTCCGGTATTGCCTGTGTCGGGTGCGGCGCGCGTGGGGATGCGCGTCTTCGGCGTTCATGCTACTGCAAAAGCCGCTGTTAAGTGCTATTAATAGTATTATTTGGCTTCGACTCCCATTATCTGGGCATTTGGACCGCAACGACATTCGAGGAGAACGGTGATTCAACGCGATCTACACGGCACGGTGGCATTCGAACTCGGTAGCGCGATCCTGCGTGGCGACTACGCGCCCGCTCAAGTGCTGCCGCGCGAGGCCGAACTCATGGAGATGTTCGATGTCAGCCGCACGGTGCTGCGCGAAGCGCTGCGCACGCTCACGTCGAAGGGGCTGGTGGAATCGCGTCCGCGCGTAGGCACGCGCGTGCGTGCGCGTGAAGCCTGGAACCTGCTCGATGTAGATGTGCTCGACTGGTACGCGGGCGTTGCGCCGCCGCTTGCGTTCGCGCTCAAGCTGCAGGAGATGCGCGAGATGGTTGAGCCGTTTGCGGCAGGGCTCGCTGCGAGCGCGCACGATGCCGATGCGCTGGCTGTGTTGCGTGAAGCGCATGAGGCGATGGTGGGCGCGCGGAATGTCGATGAGTGGGTTCGGGCTGATCTGCGATTTCACCTCGCCATGCTCGCGGCGTGTCGCAATGAACTGCTCGTGCCGCTCGGGGCGCTGATTGCCCGCACGCTCGAAGGGCAGTTGCGTGTGAATGCGACGCGCGCGGACGTGTTCAACGCGGCGCTGCCGGAACATACGGCTGTGTTCGATGCGATTGCAGATCGGGATGCGCCGCGCGCGACATCGGCGATGGCGGAGTTGTTGCGCACGACGCGGGAGCGGATTGCGGGGTGATTTGGGGCGGTTGGTTGGATCGGTTGATTGTTTTTTGCGCCTCTTTTTCTGCCAAGTGTTTATTGCAAGACACCAAAGAGGTGTCTTGCAGTGTCGATCACGACAATCTTGTCGAAGAAGAGGGCGTTGCCTAACATCGCCGGAAACCCGCTGTCCGGCGACGTATAAATCTCACTAACGTTAAATTTGGCGTTCGCGATTTCGATTGAGCAGGTTGCCGGTTGCCTCCACAGCGTCAGCGGCTTTCCCCACGCCTCGACAATAAGCGTTTCATGATTTTGGCCACGGCAGTGTGTGGCTTGCAATTTTTCCCATTCGTCAGGTGGTAAATACAATTCCATCGGGCTGCTTCCGGTGTCGAATATGGCGTATTGGACCGTCGCGCCCATTTTGAACGGGATGATAATTTTGTCGCGTGCGTTTTGGGAGTCGGATTGGTACGTGGTAAAGGTGGAGTCTTGATTTGAGCGGATGTCGTCGATTATTTTCTCGGAGAGGAAATATATCTTTCTTGCAGGGAAATCGATGGCAACCGGCTGAGACTTGAAAAAATCGAGGCCGAGCGTGCCAAGTGTTGGTTCAGGATTCGTTTCGTTAGCCCTCTTACCAAGAGATCTCATATAGAAGAACGGCATGCATCTCTTGTAAGAATCAGAAAAGGTGAGGCAGAATTCGACTGTATCAGCTTTGGTGTACTTCTCTCCGAGTTGTTCGGCTACGGCAATTTCATAAAGGGGGCTTACGGGGGCGCCCGTGTCTAGCTGAAATTTTACCTCGCGCCCTGAATTTTCCTCCCTTGCTCTTATCATCATTGCTCCATGCTCGACGTTGAGGTCGCCACTTTTAAGTGTTTTCCATTCGAAGTCGATGCTTGGGGCATCGCAGAATAGGGGATTTGGGGCGGACTCTGGTACTGAAAGATTGCTTTTCATGGCTGTGAGCGAGAAATTGGAGTATGTGTTCTCACTGCAAGACACCAAAGAGATGTCTTGCAGTGTCGATCACGATAGTCTTGTTGAGGAAGAGGGCGTTGCCTATTACCGCAGGAAATCCACTATCCGGCGACGTATAAATCTCACTGACGTTGTATTTGGCGTTCGCGATTTCGATAGAGCAGCTCGCCTTTTGCCTCCACAGCGTGAGCGGTTTTTCCCACGCTTCGACAATTAGCGTTTCATGATTTTGGCCAAGGTGGTTTTTGACTTGAAATTCCTTCCATTCGTCAGGCGGCAAATACAATTCCGTCGCACTGCTTCCGGTGTCGAATATGGCATGATGAACCGTTGCGCCAATTTTGAATGGAATAAAAATTTTGTTGCGTATATTTTTATATTCTGACTGATATTCAAGAAAGGATGAGCTTGGATTTGAGCGGATTTCGTCGATTATTTTCTCAGAGAGGAAATATATCTTTTTTGCAGGGAAATCGACCGCAACTTGCTGAGACTTAAAAAAGTCGAGGCCGAGCGTGCCAAGCGTTGGTAAGGGATTTGTTTCGTCAGCCCGCTTGCCAAGAGATCTCATATAGTAGAACGGCATACATCTCTTGTAAGAATCAGAAAAGGTGAGGCAAAACTCGACTGCATCGGCTTTGGTGTACTTCTCTCCGAGTTGTTCGATTACAGCCTTTTCATAAAGCGGGCTTCGGGGGGCACCCGTGTCTAGCTGAAATTTTACCTCACGCCCTGAAATTTCCTCTCTGGCTCTTATCATCAGTGCGCCATGCTCGACGTAGACGCTGCCGCGTTTAAGTGCTTTCCATTCAAAATCGATACTTGGGACATCGCGGAATAGGGGATTTGGGGCTGGCTCTGGTACTGAAAGATTGCTTTTCATGGCTGTGAGCGAGAAATTGGAGTATGCGTTCTCACTGCAAGATACCGAAGAGGTGCCTTGCAGTGTCGATCACGACAATCTTGTTGAGGAGGAGGGCGTTGCCTATTATTGCGGGAAATTTACTATCCGGTGACGTGTAAATCTGACTAACGTTGAATTTGGCGCTTCCGATTTCGATAGGGGGGCTTGCCTGTTGTCTCCACAGCGTGATCGGCTTTTCCCACGCATTAACAATCAGCGTTTCATAATTTTGTCCACGGTGGTTTGTAATTTGAAATTTTTTCCATTCGCTCAACGGTAAATATAATTCCATTGCACTGCTTCCGGTATCGAACATGGCGTATTGAATTGCTGCGCCAATTTTGAACGGGATGAAGATTTTGTTGCGTATATTTTTATATTCTGACTGATATGTCAGACAGGAGTGGTTTGGGTTTGAGCGGATTTCGTCAACTGTTTTCTCGGGAAGAAAATATATCTTTTTCGCAGGGAAATCGATAGCGACCGGCTGAGACGTGAAAAAATCGAGACCGAGCGTGCCAAGCGCTGGTAAAGGATTTTTTTTGTCAGCCCGCATGCCAAGAGATCTCATATAGTAGAACGGCATGTATCTCTTGTAAGAATCAGAAAAGGCGAGACAAAATTCCACTGCATCAGCTTTGGTGTACTTCGCTCCAAGTTGTTCGATTACGGCATTTTCATAAAGGGGGCTTCGGGGGGTGCCGGTGTCTAGCTGGAATTTCACCTCGCGTCCTGACATTTCCTCTCTGGCTCTTATCATCATCGCCCCATGCTTGACGTAGAGGCTTCCCATTTTGCTCGCGCCCCATTCAAAGTCGATGCTTGGGGCATTGGCGAAGATCGATTTTTCGGCAGATTCCGCCGTCGAAAAATCATTCTTTACGGCTGCGAACGTGATATTGAAGCTGGTTATTGAGAGGGTGGCTGATAAAAATAAAATTTTTAATATGGTGTGAATTTCTGAGAGGTTTCTCATTGCGCTGGTTTAATCGGTATAAAGTTAATTGCTTGTTCTTTCTCGGGGAATTTGTTTAGAGGGCATTCGAGCACCTCCGGGCTAAATGATTCAAATCCGCGCATCCATGAGCGCATCTTCGTTGCATCAAACCCAATTTTTCCATTCGATGTAAGTTTTCCGACTATATTAAAATCATCGCTTAGTGCGATGGTGCATTTTGAAATTGACCCGTTAGATCGAATCAGTAATGAGTTTGGTTTAGATGCGTAACAAATATAATTTCCCTGTTGCTTGAGTTCTCGCGGATTAAGCTTGCCATTCCGGTTAAGTCTCGGCTTAAATTTTGTAATGAGTTCCTCGCTATGCAGGTGCTCCAAGGTATCGATTTCGGTGGCGTTCGGCCCACCGAAGTTGGATACGCGTTTGAACAGGACGCAGAATCTATCGTCTGATTCGATCAGTGGAGAGAGTGTTTCAATGAGATTTTCGATTGAGTCGACATTGTGTGGCAATAGATGAAGTCTGAGCAGAATCTTGAATCTCAAGTCGCTTTTTTTAAGTGCGAGAATATTTTCGAATATCCGCTCAAAGGTTCCGCGGCCAGATATGAGTTTTCGCGTTCTGTCGTGGCTCGCAGCGGTTCCATCGAGAGAAATTTGAAATTCGCTTTGTTTGAGGTGAATTAATTCCTGTGCAACGGGCAGCGTCAGATTGAATCCATTCGTGGTGACTTGGCCAGGGAGGAGATTAACGTCGAATTTCTCGCAGATTTCATTTGCGTGGTGAGAGATTTCGAGCATGACGTCGAGGGCAAGGAGTGGCTCGCCTCCGAACCACCCCAAGCGTAAATTTTCAATATCCGCAGCCCGGTTTGTTATCAGATCTTTTATACCTGCAATTATTTCGGGTGTCATTTTTCCTGTGGAAAAATCTTCGTAGCAGTACGTGCATCTGAAGTTGCATTGTTCAGTCGGAAAAATTGTTAATTCCAGGTTTCGATTGGAAAGTGCGGCTTGTATCGATTTTGAGGGGTATGATCTTTCTTCCATCATGTTTTTTGTGCGAAGACTCGCTGCGAATGCCGCGAGTCTTCCGGGAAATTTAGAATGATTAACCGACGGCGCCACAGATTATCTTGTGCAAGTTCCGTTGGCAGGAATCAGATCCCAAAACCTATCCAATCCACCACTCAATCCATCATTGAATCCATTACCAGCATTTCCATAACCCATTCCACTATTCCATCCACCCGGATCCCGCGCCTTCTCATCCTCGTCCTCACCCGTGTAAGGGTTCAATGATGCACCTGACACAAGCTCAAGAAGTAGCGGATCATCGATGACGATCATCCGGCCGTGGCAGTCGAAATTGATCGCGTTAATATCTAATTTCTTTTTCACTTGAGTTTCCTGTAGAAAAATCGGCCGTTTCAAATTTGATTTCGCGTCGGCCGAGATCGCGAAATTGCAAATCTCTTCATCAAAACATCTTTTAGCGGGCTGATGTTTCCGGCTCTGGCGTGGAAAAACACGTAATAATTTTCTGATCTGGTCAAATCTCCAATGTCAATTGGGTCGCCAATTTCCTGCGTGTAATCGAACAGGAATTTTCTTGTGATGCGGCCATTTCCGTTGAAAAACGGATGTATCGAATTGAGGTCTGAGAAAGTCTATGCCACAATCTCGGCGAGTTGGGTTGTCTCAAGGTGCTTTAGTTCTTCAGGGCGTTTGAGATTCTCGAATAACTGCTCGAGTAACGAGTCAATCCTGTGTGGAGCCGCGAACGGCAGATTATTACGTGTTGCGGAGTTACTTCGAAAAATTCCGGCTTGATTGTCGAAATGTTTAAAATACGCTGAGTGTATTGACTGTAAATACTCTTTGCAGAAGCGCGGGTAGAGATTTTTTATCGCTGGATCGAGGATGTGCGCTTCTATCGAGGTTCTTTTGTAATGAATGTACACATCTATCGATGTGTGGCTTGCATCGATCACTCCAGTTGACGGCAGATTTTCAAAATTTCCAGATTCGTTTTTTAGCGTGTAAAAATGGGGTGTGCTCGGGAGTGCTGGAATGATTTTTCCAGTTTTGTTTTTGTGTATTAAATACGTTTCGGCAAAATCTGAGAAATCTGCTTGTTCCGCAATGGTTTTCCCTTCGTTGGGGCGATATATGACAACTGGCATCTCTACGCTGCGAGCATCGACCAAAGCCCCGCTGATATTTTTATTTATAAGCAAATAGAGCCCGGGGCTGGATTCTGGATCTATTTCGTCTATGCTTACTTTATTAAGCTGAAGCCCGAGAGATTCGGCGATGTGAAAATAAAGATCCTCGCGATTACCAGATTTCCCGACAGGGTAGATGGTCAGCAACTCCGCCTCGGAAACGTCTATACCATGCAGGCGGGCGCCCATAGCGATGCAATATATCGGGCTCAGATAGAGTTCTGCCGTAGGTAAGAAAATTCGCTTCATTTTCATCCACAGCCTCCGTTCGGTTTTTGTAGGCTATGGGTTTTGCATGAAAGCATTATGAAAGAATTGTCGGGAATGCTGACAAGCTAGCCGAACTAGCACTTGTGGTCGTCGCATGAGCGCGGTGAACGCCAAACCCAGAAAGCGAACAACACTGAGCGTGGAGCGATGTATGGAGCAGATGGTTACACCGAGGCGATGTTCACCGTGGCGAAGCTGGATGACTTCGTGCCTGCCAACTAGCGAAACCATTTTTCCACCCATTTCCACCCATTTCCCGGTAGTTAAATAAATGGGTGTAAATGGGTGTAGTATCGGTTCATGTTCCGAACCGACACCCTGCAGATCACACCGGAAGTCTTGCGCCTGATTGCCCGGATCGAGGAATTCAAGGGCGCATGGCGTGCCTTGGGCACGCTCGCACCTGACCGGCTATCGGCCTTGCGGCGCGTCGCGACCATCGAGAGCATCGGTTCGTCCACCCGCATCGAGGGCAGCAAGTTGAACGACCGCGACGTCGAGCGCCTGCTATCCAGCCTCGCCATCAAGCAGTTCGAGACGCGCGACGAGCAGGAGGTGGCGGGTTATGCCGAGGTGATGGACTTGATGTTTCAGGCGTGGGAAAACATCCCATTCAACGAGAACCATATCAAGCAGCTCCACCAGATTCTGCTGCAGTACAGCCAGAAGGACGAGCGGCACCGGGGTCACTACAAGACCAGTTCCAACAGCGTCGCGGCCTTCGACGAAAACGGCGTGCAGATCGGCATCGTGTTCGAGACGGCTGCACCGTTCGACACGCCGCGTCTGATGGCGGAACTGGTGCAATGGGTAAGTGACGAGCGCGAGAAGGCGCACCTGCACCCGCTGCTCGTCATCGCTGTTTTCGTGGTTGTGTTCCTGGAAATCCATCCGTTCCAGGACGGCAACGGCCGGCTCAGCCGGGTGCTGACAACCTTGTTGCTGCTTCAGGCAGGCTATGCCTATGTCCCGTATAGCTCGCTGGAAAGCGTGGTCGAGGTGAACAAGGAAGCCTACTACCTCGCACTACGTCAGACGCAGGGCACGATCCGCGCCGATGCACCCAACTGGCAGCCGTGGCTACTGTTCTTTCTGCGTTCGCTGGCGGAGCAGGTACGGCGGCTTGAGAAGAAGGTCGAGCGCGAGAAGATCGTACTGGCCTCACTGCCCGCGCTGTCCTTGCAGATTGTCGAGTTCGCCCGTGAGCATGGCCGCATCACGATGGCCGAGGCGATCAAGCTGACAGGCAGCAATCGCAACACCTTGAAGCAGCACTTCCGCGATCTGATCGAGCGCGGACATCTTGAGCTGCACGGCAGTGGGCGTGGCGTCTGGTATGGACTGAAGTGAGTTACACGCGTGCGAACTTGCGGCCGACTGTCCTGGTGGAAAAAGCCTGATTGGCCATGGGTGCCATCATGGTGGCTATCGCCGGGCTTATCCTGGGCTGGGACGACAAAACCATCGAAGCCTGGCTGGTGAGTCATTCACCCGCCTGGCTCACTGCACTGACCAACCATTTTTGACCCTCTTATCCGGACATCTTCAAAGCGCCTTCCTGCGCGCAAAAATCAAGTCAATTTTCGCAAGCTCGCTACCCTTGCTGTCTGCGCCCCAGTAAACGGATAGCAACCCGGACGCACTTTTCTTCATTTTCGGCGAACCGTTTTGCCTGGTGGATGCCTCCTAGTCTGCGAGGGCCGTCCTCAATCACCGACAAAGGAAAGTGCCATGTTCTATGTCAAGAACGTGCCGAACTGGGAGCGCGTCCTGCGCGTCATCATGGGCCTGATGAGCCTGGGCTTTGCCGTCATGAACCGGGGTGGTTCAAGCCTGGCCATCGGCGCGGGCATCGTGGGCGCGATACTGGCCATGAGCGGCCTGATCGGCTTTTGCCCCATGTGTGCGATGGTGGGGCGCAAACTGGACAAGGGGCACTAAGCCATGGCAACGAGCAGGGTCGAGCGGGACAACTTGATACTGGCTGCCCAGACGGGAGACCCTGCTGCTATCTCACGTCTGCTCGCCGTATGTCAGGCCGACGCCCGGCGTTACGCATACAAGCACTGCCACGCCAGCGATGTCGACGATGCCGTGCAAGAGTCGCTTCTTGTCATTTCGCGTAAGGTGAAGGGTCTCAAGGCAGCCGCTGCGTTCTCGGCCTGGCTGTTCACAGTCATCAAGCGTGAATGCCACAGGCTTCAACGGATGATGTTCCGGCACGACCCATTGCCGGAAGAGGCTGCTGAGGAGTTGCTCGCCCGCCGAAGCGACGACGCGCTACGCGTGGACCTCGCCAACGCCCTGGAATCGTTGCCCGCGCACTACCTGGAAGTCGTGCTGCTACGCGATTTCGAAGAGTTGACGATTGCCGAGATTGCGGAGCGTCTGGGCGAGCCGCAGGGCGCGGTCAAAAGCCGGTTGCATCGCGCGCGGGAGCTGGTGCGCGAATACATGCTGGGCCCAGACCCCGCTCCGCGTGAGGGTGGCAAGAGGTGAACGCGTGAGCAATCCCGATCCGGCTCGACTGACCGCGATTGAAATTCTGTAATCCTATTTTTCTCATCGATGGAGATGACATGCCCTACATCAAAACGCTTGCCCCTGTTGACCATGCATCTGCAGAAGGCAAGCAGAAAGAGATCCTGGACACGGCTCGCAAACAGGTTGGTTTCATCCCCAACATGTATGCCAACATGGCCAATGTTCCGGCGGTTCTCGACACGTATCTGCACGGCTACGGACTGTTCCGGGGGGAGTCCGGCTTTTCCCCGGCTGAGCAGGAGGTTGTGTTTCTGGCCGTGAGCCAGATTAATGGCTGCGCCTATTGCACGGCAGCTCACAGCATGATTGCCGACAAGATGTCGGGAGTGCCCGCTCCGGTCCTGCAGGCCATTCGCAACAGCCAACCTATCCCCGATGCCAGGCTGGCAGCGCTGTTCGGTCTGACTCAAGACATCGTTCGTACGCTCGGCCAACCGGGCGAAGACAAGGTCGCCGCCTTTCTCGATGCCGGCTATAAGGAGCAGGATATGCTCTACATCATCCTGGCCGTCTCCGTTAAGGTTCTGAGCAATTACTCCAATCACGCATTCGGGACCGAAGTCGATTCGAGATTTTCGGCTTACAAGGTGAGTTGACGCCGTCGCCGGAATTGCGGCCTGGTGGCGCGCGATGTGCACGCGATGTGCACGCGATGGGCACGCGTTGAGAACGCATTGATTGCGCGCACTGCGGACATGGGAAAGCGGCCCCGGTGGGGCCGCCGAAAAGTGACAGGCAAAGAAAAAGCCGCTGAACCTTGTGGAACAGCGGCTTTTTTACAACTGGTGGCGAATCAGGGATACGCCAGAGACGACGAAAAGCCAAATGAAATCAGTAGGTTATGGTGGGCGTGGCCCGGGATCGCATTTGGAGTTGTCGCGGGAAATCGCCACCATATTCAGCCCAGACAGTATAACCGCATGTCGCTGCCGGGTGTCCGCGATGCGTTTTCCAGGCGATAACGACGTCGATCGGCGGATACTGCACGAGGCGTTGAGCACCTGTGCTCATCCCTCGATCGATCTATTTCGTCCTCGCGATATGCGTTTCGGCGAGAAAGACCGCCAGGGTCGACGCTGCCCCGACGGCGAGGCGTGCGTGGCGCGGCTGCAGCCCTCGGGCACCCGCGGCTTTACCGTGTCCGGTGCCGTAATGGTTGCGAAGTTCAGAAACCCCTTGGGTGATACTCGCGAGATTGCTCAGCAGCCGCTTGATTGTTTCAGCGGCTTTGGCCTCCTCGGGAATTCCGTCGGGCGTGAGGCGCAGCTCTTTGGCGACCAACTTCACAAGCTCGGGCAGCGCTGCGCCGTTGGCAAAATCCACGCCGCGCTCCGTCAAGATGGTCTTGCAGCACGACTCGACCAGCTCTTTGGCGGTGCCGATCGCCAAGCTGGGATCGCTATCGAGGGCCGCCTCCATACGTGTGATCTGCTGAGATACATATCCTGGATCGGTGGCCGCGAGGGTCTGTTTTGCGGCCGATACCCCAGGCTTTGAGTTCGCGAGCCCAGCCTGCCGTCCCGCATAGACCGGTCGACCGGAAATGCGGGTTCGCTCGGCGAGTTCAAACCCGTCAGCGACCAGCCGTTGATTGAACATTTGGAGTAGGCGCTCACATTCCGTTGGGTCAGGCCTGACAACGGGGTGGAGCATTTCGCAGAGAAAGCGGAGAAATACCTCGTCGTCGCCGTGCAAAAGGTTGAAGCGCTCGTCATAGAAAACCCAATCGGAAGGCCAATCGAAATTGGCGACGCGATGCTTCCAGATGTCGCCGGCGGCATTGGGGTATCGGTGATCCGTTGACGGCATGCTGTTCAAGTCGAACAGTCGAGCAAGAAACTCCTGGTCCTCCAACCGCCCGCTCCATTCCACATTTTCTGAAACGAGCGAGTCGATGATGTCGCGGCGAGTAACTTCGCTTATTTTCATGGCGATCTCGGTGCTATGCACGCGGTTCGTGGGCCCGCTCCGGTTAGGAGTCGTCAACGAGTGCGCGATTGCAGTTTTGCGAGCAGGTAGCCGGAAACGGATCCCGCGATTTCGATAGCGGCTTTGGCCTCAGCATCGCCCACCCGCGGTAGCCATGGGCGCCCGTGCCCGGTCCCTTCCTTATTTCTTAACTTGTTGGCCGCACAGGCCGCAGAGAAGAGGCTGCGCTCCAGGGCGCCAATGGGTGGCTCGCCAGGTTCGGATTGTTGTTCAGGAACCTTCAAACCGAGCGCCATGAAGGCCATGCCGAGCAACGATACGAAGTTCGCGCCTGCGGGGTATGTGCCGCTTATCGTCATCAATACGTGGGCGGCCGTTGCTTCCATGAGGTCTTTGCCAGTTCCCATGAGCAGAGCAGCGTCCTGCGAACCCCGTTGCGCCCGAATTGCGTAGCTTTGGAGCGTCTTGGTCAATTCGGCACCTTTTAACCCGTCGAGCACCTTTGCACCAAACGTACCGTCGTCAGCCAGCCAGAAACCTTCGGCTTCAAAGGCCGCCTTGGCGTTGGCAATCGCCTCATCGCCCACGTAGTTGTCCGAACTCGTGCGAAATCCACCGCACGCGCGCACCTTGACAAGCAGGGCGTGGACAAGCTGTGCACCGGCCTCTTCATTGTCGAGTAATGCTTCGTGCAGAATCGCGCGGACTCTCTTTGCCTTGCCGCCTTGCTGCCCTTGTTGCTTCGGATCAACTGTCCCCAGCCCAACCTTGTTGACCAGAAACCCAATGTCCGAATGAGTGGGCTCCCGGAAATCCCCGCCAGCCTGTTTGGCTTTGGCATCGTCGATCAGTTGGCAAACAACCGCGATTATTCCGTCGTTCAGCGGGAGGAGCATTTTCGTTCTTCGCGTGATTTACCCGCTTCATTTTCTCACTAAAAGGCCATCGGAAATGCGCGTTGCTGTTACAGGATGCGCAGTGCTCGGATCTTGCCGATCTGCGGGGAGCGCTGCCGGATCAAGTCCGTGATGTACTCAGGCAGCAGCGCACGGGGAATGTTGGCTGGGATGCCATCGACCAGTTGCGATGGCACGTTGACGATGTAATCGTCCGGTGCGCTCGCGAGGCTGTGTTCGTAACTGACGCGGTACTCCATGGCTCGTGCTCAGAAAGCTTTGACGGTGGATTTTACAGCGGCCGTCGGCGCTGCCCCTGGTTCAGCTGATCGGCGTTCCCACGCACGCAGCACTTGCCTGACCCGTGTACGCCGCGCCGTCCATTTGCGAGAGCAGTTGGCGCGAGCAGTTCGCGTGCACCCGCCACGTACGCAGCACGACTCCGGAAACCGAGCACCACGCCGAGTCGGTGAGCACCTCCGTCGAGCAGTAGCCCATCGCCGCGAAGTTTGCCGTGTCGTTGTACCCGCCGCCACACGAGTCGGCGACCTTCACCCACACGCCGTACCCGGTGATCGCGTTTCCGGCGATGCCCCCGTCGTACGTTTGCCGGTGCATGAAACGCGCGGTGCAACCGCCGGCCGTGGCGTCCTGGTACGTGTAGTACTCCGTGATCCGCTGCGCGTGCGCGGGGGCGGTGAGCAACGCGAGGCTGGAGAGCAGCGCGACCAGGAGCGGTTTGATGGTCATGGCATTTTCCACGGTGATGTCGTCGTACTCAACATCGCGGAGAACGTCGTGGTCGGCAACACCCGGGGCTGGAATGCCGGACGAGAGGTCTACCGGCAGGCGAGGCGGCACATTTGTGCCATGACACATCTGTGTCGATGTGCCAACGAGCCAATGTGCGCGGACGCCGGCCCCCGCAAGCAAATCGCCCGGCGGGCGGCCGGGCGGTGTGGTGGATCGGGCAAGTCCGTCAGTGGATCGTCTTGCGCAGTTCCTCGAGCTGCTGCCGGGTTCGCGGATCCAGGTCACTCGACAGCAAGGCGGCCAGGATCTTGTTCGTGTCGTCCTGCCGCTCGACCTGGAGCATCTGGATGCGCGACATCTCGGCCAGCAGCCGGATCGTTTCGCGCCCGGTTTCCTCTTGCGTCATCGTCGCCACGCGGCTTTGCCAACTGTCGGCACCGGTCGCGTCGGCCCATCGGCTGTACACGTCGTACCGCAACAGCTCCCATTCCGACGGCACGGTGGGGAACGGCTGACCAGGGAAGAGCTGAGCATACTTTGCCTTCGTCGCCGGATCGTTCCACGTCTGGCCGACCGTCTCGCCGTTGACCGCCTGTTGCGCCAGAGCCGGGTTCGCAAACCGGATCGAGGCGATGTTGCTCAGCGCGTCGGCTGCGGCCGACAGGCGCGCGCGGAACACGTTCACTTCGGCGAAATACTCGGCGGCCTGGGGCGTTGCTGCGGCCGACGGCGGCGGATCTTGCGGCGGGATCGGCGACACGACGTTCCGGATCACGGCCTTTGCTGCATCCTGTTGCGCACCAGAAGCCAGCGTCACGTTCGACGGTGTCGACGCGTCCTTCGTCGGCGGTGTGGTGAGCGTGCCGAGCGCGATGTCGGCGCCCGGCAGTTGCCCGACGGCAGAGCAGCCAGGCCGCTTGTTCGTCACGTCCTGGGCGGAACAGTAGTTCGCTCGGTTCAGCACTTCGGCTTTCTCGGTGAACCCGTTTTGGTTCTCCGTCATTTTCGCCATGATGTTCGCGTCGATCGACAGCTTCGACGCCTGGGTCGCGGCCGAGCCGGCACCGCGCCCACCGGCGGCCGTGGCCTCTTCGCAGCCGCCGACGTCGTCTGCCCGAGCGATCCGACGCTGGGCGACGATCGTTTCCGCGCGCCGACGCCGGTCGGTGGTGTCGTTCATCGCCCAGTTCTGGTCGGCCGTCGCGTTCGCATGGGCGAGCTTATCGTTCATCGATGCGACGGTTTCGACCAGGCCGTTGCCGCCGGTGGTCGTGCCCATGAGGTAGGCCAGAATCGATTGCAGCTCGCCGATGATTCCGCTCAGGCCGGAGCCGGTGGCCGCGAAGCCGTTGACGAGCGTGGCGTTGACACCCGGATCCCACACCGTTTCGGCATGCGCGGGCGCGGCGATGCTTACCGCACCAGCGGCAAGCAGGGCGGCCAAGGTCGCGCGGGCGGGAAAACGAAAGCGTTGGTTCATGGTCGATTCTCCGGGTTAGAACAGCGAGCGGATGGTGTTCCACCCGGATGTGACGGGCGCCGACGTACCGGTCTGCGCGCCGCTGGTCGCAGCACCGACCACGCTCGTGGTGCTGCTGGAGCCCACGATCGACGACATGCCTGGGATGGTGTTGGTGACGTTGTTGACCTGGGTCGTAACCTGTTGCGCCGTTGCGTTGATGCCGCTGGTTGCGCTGGCGATTTCGCTGCGGGCGGCGGTGCAGGCTTTCTGGATCGACGACGACACCACACCGCCGATGATCTGATCCATCGTCGGTAAGCGGAAGCCGCTGTTGATCGTCGGCCAGACGGACGACACGCAGCCGAAGGCACCGCTGCTGGCGGACGTAACCGGCGACTGCTGCAAGTCGTGCAGCGGCGCGGTGGCGTCTGATGCGTCTTTGGCGATGGCCGCGGCCTGCCCGGCCTTGATGTTCGCTTCTACCTGCGGGTTGCACGCGCGGGCTGCGAACGCCGGGGCGCTGGACAGGGCCGACACCGCAAGAACCAGGGTGAGAGTCGGTTTGATCATGTCGCGCCCCTCAGTGCTGGTCCGGGTCGTTACGACCGGTCTCGTCGACCACGACCATCGAGCGGCCGGCCGAGTCGGTCACGGACACCACCGGCATCGAGGCCGGCGGGATCCATTCACCGGGCGAGCGCAGGAAGATCGCCACGCCGTCCAGGTATCGATGCCGAAGCTGAAACGACCACAGGGCGTACCGGAACCAGAGCGCGCCAGCAATCGACACGGCGAAGAGGCCGCTCAGAACCAGGGGGATGGACGCCGCGCCGCGCTGGACGACGGTGCAAGCGAGCAGGGTGAAAAGGAAGATGAACGCGACGGCGGACACCCAGGCGGAGCGGGCGAACGACGCATGCCGTGCTGCCAGATCCGCCTCGTTCAACCCGACCGCGTGGTACTTCGCTGCGAACGCCGCACGATCCGGCGGATCGGAGAGCTTCGACCACTGCGAGCGGGGTGCAGGCGTGAAGATTTGCTGAGCAGCGCCGCGGATATGCCCGATGGTTTCGCGATGCTGCCGCTCATCGACGAGGGCGCCCGCGTCGTTGCGCAGCACCTTCGCGGCTTTGATGCCCCAAGTTTTCAGTCCCATGCCGAACTCCGTCAATGATGCCCAGGAAGGAGGGCTTAATTGACGTTACGGCGAGGGACGGGGGCGAGCAATGCGAGAGATGGGAGGGGCGACGGGCGGTCTATCGAAACCGGATTGATTGGAGGTCGAGGTTCGCGCTTCCGTCAGCTTGTCTCAACGAGGTTATTCACAGCTTGTGTGGATAACTTCGTTGATAAATTGTTCTTTCTGATGCATCTTCGGATATTTGTGCAATAAATGTTGCGTGCCTCGTTGGATCGCGTATTCTTACGATTGGCGTGTTTCCTCACCATGCAACAAAAACTAGTTGCGCAGGGCTCGACCTTATTCGTCGCGGCGTCATTGCCAAGGCATTGTTCTTCGCCAGCGTTTCAGCTGGCAACAAGGGGTTTGCTTAACGTTAATTTCTGAATTGAATTGAGGTGTCGTGTGAAAAAAGGGTCTGATAGTTGGTGTAGTTCAATTTTCCACAACGGTGGTTACGTCTCGGGCGGGGCGGCTCGCAATGTCCGGATAGCGGCGCGTGGCGGTATGGATGTCATTGTGACGCGGGTTGCCGAGCGCGCTGCGCGTCAGGCATTGGAGGAAGCGGATGCGGCAGCTGCACCCGCGAATGATGCCAAGGTCATTCCAATGCGCAAACGTAAAGCGTCGTAGCTGTTGAAGAGCAAGGGGCCTCGGGCTCCTTGCCTTTGCAAACGATGCCATTGATACGACCCGTTTCGAACTTCCCGTCACTCAGCATCTCTTTCCGACTGGCTCTGCTTATCCTCCCGGCCCAGCGCCGCCTGGAACGCTTCCAGGTCTTCCGCCAGGGTGGGCTTACGCTCCGTGTCAGGACGTTCCGTCACCTGGGCGACGCGCTCGCGTGTGGCCGGCTCCTCTGACGGCTGCGATTCGTCCTCCGCCGTCCCATCGTCCTCTGGCTCCTCGTTCCGAACGTCCGCCTCACGCTCAGCCGGAGCCGCGTCGTCTCGAGCATGCACTTCGGCTGCGCTACCCTCAGCACCCTTCGCCGCCCGTCGCGCTTCGCTCAAGCTGCCTTCGTCGCCCGCGGTGCCTTTGACCGGCTTGTCTTTCGTGTCGCTGTTCTTGCCGACCGGATCCTTGATGTCCGGTTCCCGCGGCCCGATGGTGATGCCAGGGTCACGCTCCGGCTTCGGACCGCCGCCTTTGCCCTTGCCGTTCGGATCCTTACCGAGTGCTTTGCCCAACCCACCGCCGGCAGCGCCGGCCACTTTGGTCGTGTGCGAGAACGCCCCCACCATTTTGTTGTGCGCGGTTCCGTCCATCTCTTTGACCGCTGAACCGAGCTGGCCCGCGCCGTTGCCGATCCACGTCAGGATCTGGTCCGGGATGACGTGGATGAGCGAGAAGGTTTTGCGGATGATCAGAACCATGACGGTTACGAACATCACGCAGCCGGCCAGGGTGATGAACAGGCCGGCGAAGTGCCCGCTGGTGACGCTCATGTGGAACGCGATGGCGAACGTGCCCATCACGAACCCGCCCGCCAAGGGCAGGATTTCGATGGCCATGCAAAGGCCGAGCACCATCAGCGCTGGGCGCACGGTCAGCGACAGGATGAGCGAATAGCCGGAGGCCGCTTTCCCCGTTTCTTCGCCACTGGGATGCAAGTGCATGCACATCCAGATGGGCGCGGCGATCACCGCTTCAGCCAGCGTCACGACCCACGAAAAGACGGCGGTGTACCACATCAGCGTCGGGATCATCGGCAGGTAGACCGCGAGCATGGCACCACCGCCGACTAGCACGGAGAACATCAGCGTGAACGGGCCGGAGATGATCGTGTAGACGAGCTGCATGACGTCGCTCACGCGCGGGATCACGCCGAGCACCGACACGGAGGACGCGGCGGTGAACGCGGCTTCGCCCCACCACATCATCGAGTGGCCGAGTTCGACCACGGCGAGCAGCGGGTTCGCGTTCACCTGGCCGCCACCGCTGAGCGTCGAGTCGACGACCGACTTGCCGGTCGCAAACCAGGCGACGATACGGTCCGCGCCGCTACCACCGTCCGCGTTGTTCTGCGCTAAGCCCGTGGCGTCGCGCCGGGCCGCGTCGGCCAGGATGTCGTTCGCCTTGTTCAGGTTGACGTCGATGTCGTCGACGAAGAGCGACAGCGCGGCGCGGCTCGTGCTCGACATGCCGTCCGACGCAGGGATCGCGCTGATTGCTGCCGCGATGTCGGATTGCGCGCTGACGATCTTGACGTAGTACAAGCCGGCGTAGGCCCACCCATCGGCACGCATGGCATTGATGTAATCCGCATCGATCTGTTGCGCAGCCGCGGCTTTGCCGATCGTCGCAATCGCCTGGGCGTACGCGTTCACGCCGACGTCAATGGCTGTTGCGGCCTGCTGCGCCGAAACCCGGCTGTTCGGATCGACGATCTGTTTCGCCAGGGCGTCCATCGCCGTCTGCAACGCGGGCAGAGCGGTCTGATGCGCTTTCTCGACGACCGTCGTGACGTTTTGCACGTTGACGAGCTGTTCCTGCGTTTGGCCCGTCGGCTCGATGCCGCTTTTCGACGGCGGCGCCGAGAGCGTCAGCGTGACGGAGCCACAAGCGGCTTGCAGGCCGAGGCGGTCGCTGGTTTCGCCGTAGGTGTAGCCGGTTTGCACCTGGCCCGATGACGACGTGTTCGAGAATGGCGTCGGCCCGAACGTCATCGACCCGAACATCCGAGCGCCCATCCCGCCGGAGGCCCGGTCCTTGGCGATCGCCTGGTTGGCCGATTCGGCGCAGACGTTCGCCAGCAGCAGGCTGGTCGCCAGTTTGCGCACGTTCGCCGTCATGTCGACGCCCGTGTAGACCTGGCCGTCGGAGCCCAGCGGGTTGGAGGCGAACTGCGACCACACCGTATCGGCCAAGCCGATGCCCTGGATCGCCAGCCAGACGACGATCGCCTGGGCTGCGCAGAAGCCTTTCATGGTGGGCAGGATCGCGGCGGTGCCGACGCTCGTGCGAACCGGGATCCACATCGACGACCATTTCTTGCCCAGCAGCTCGCCGTCGTGCGCTGTAGCCATCGTACCTGCGAGGATCGTGTACGCCGCGAAAATACCGCCCAGGAAGAGCACGCCACTGTTGAACGCGCCGAGCACGCCGCTCAACGGGCTTGAGCTTCCGTCAACGACCGGGCCGAACAGAGGCTTCACGAAGAGCTTCATCGACATGTCGCCAGGCACCGGCGAGAACAGGTCGGCCGCGTGCGCAGGCACTGCGGCGAGAAGCAGCAGTATCGACACCATGCCGAGCAGCGCGATCAGCGACGGCGTGCGGGTGCGGTGCAGCGAGAGGTGGGGAAGCGTGATCATGGCCGAGGCTCCGGGCGTGAGGAGGCCGATGCGGATCGGCTTTTCTCAAGCTAGCGGAGCGAGGGCTGTGAGCAATGGGCAGGCGGGAATGGCCGACGGGCGGTCTACTGCGAAGAGCAGTGTCAATGTTCGTCGGCTTTTGATGCCGAAATCTTCGGGCTCGCATCAATCAGAACGATGTCCTTGCAATCGGTCAGTTTCAGCCGCTTCAGGATGTCCATCACACGTTGGAGTTCCGCGTCGGAAAAATGCATGATCACTTTGATCGACTTTTGGGAGTCGCTGGCCTTCTCGTAGATTTTGACCTGATGCTGGAGGTTTTTTTCCAAAGATGTGTTCTTGGCGAGCTTGAACTCTACGAGGTTCGAGTTTTTTTTGCCCTTCGAGATCTTGAAATCCACCGGACCACGTCCGTTGTTGACTTCTGCGTTCAGATCGAGATCTCCCGAGTTTGCGAACCACGTGAGCCGAAACATTACATGCAAGTCGACCTCCCGCTGCACCGGCTGCCCGTTTACGTAAAACAGACGCTGGCCGCCCTGGTCCTCAATGACATGTTTCAGATACATCACACGCTTCATGCTCTGCTCATACGAGGAGTCGTAGCTGTAGAACTCGGAGCCTGCCAGATGTTGATTGACCAGAGCGCGAATGTTCTCGACGAATTGCAGGTGCGTTTCCTGTACCTTGGCGTCCGCAGATCGATGGGCTTCGGAACCGTGCTCTTCTTTCCAGCGGATGTAGTAATCCAGTAGGTCGTGGAATTGCTCGATGGTTCTCATCGCCGCGGCACGCTTTTCCTTCTCCTTCGTTCGCTTGTTGATTTGCTGGTAAAAATGTTCGCTGACCTGTGTTCGCAGAGCGTCATCTGGCAGAGATACGCAGACGTCGTGGAAACGGTTGAGAAGGTCGGTCTGGTTGATCCACGCTTCATCGCGCGTCAGGATTTCCTTCGGTGTCAGGATCACGTAGTCTCCGTTGGCAACCGGTAATTCGAAATAGCCGGTTTGCCAGCGCTGGGCCTCATAGTCGAAGCGAACGCGCTCGACCCGACAACGAGCTCGTTGCTCTGGCCGAACATGCTCAAGCGCAAAGGTCTGCGTGTACTCAAGCAGATAGCCCTTGATTAGATTCGTGGTGAAGTCGCTGAGGTGGTCGCGCCCGACGCCGCCGCTGAGCAGGCCCAATTTCTCCAGGTGACTTCCGTGCGAGATCGTCTCGTTGCCGAAGTCTTTGAATACCGCGGTCAAATTACGGGCGAGAGCCCGCGCGAAGTCAGGCCCTAGCCCGGTTCCAACGTTGCCGGTTTTGCTGAAGCCGAGCCAGTTTTGCTTGACTTCCTTGAATAACAGCCACTGCGAGATTGCGCCTGGTGTCAGCTCACCTGCTACCGCGCGGTCACGTAGGAAGCACAGGTATGTAATGATCCCGTCGTGCAACTCCCGATAGACCGGCTTCTGGCTATCGTACAGCAGGAATGGATCGACGAATAATGGTAGGTCGTTGACCAGCGCGACGTTGAATGCGCCGTACTCTTCGAAGGTCTGAGGGGGCACACCGAATACGTCGGAAAAGTAGATATTCAGCCCCGTGTCTCTTCCAGCCATACGTGCCCCTTGATGTTTTGATTTGCATCATACTCGACGTTGCGTAAGGCCCTAAACGACCAGGTTGATTGGCCTTCTTCTCAAATTCACTTCGCCTCGAACCATTTCGTGTTCCGTGCCTTCGATCCTGAACCGGGAGGGAACGCTTCGCGCGATGCAACGAGGCCAGAGGCGCGTGCGCCCAAATCGGTTTTGGGCTTTGCTGCGTCGGCAGCCTACCGCTCGTGCGGTATCCACCCACGTCGGTAACGAACGGTGTTAGTGGCAAAAATATATAACTCAGAATCACCGATCAGGATATTGCTAAAGCCTCGGAGGTACGGGAAGGTACGTGCGTCGGATGGCGGTACCTCCCGCCGCATCAATGACACCGCGACTTGGAGCCAGGCTATGACGACCAAAAAACTGATCCCTCTCGACGACATCCTGGCCTGGTTCGACAACGGCGACGTTGTGTACAACGACCGCGATTTCCTCGACGCGATGCAAGCGCATTTCCCCAGCACGGATCCGCGCGTGATCGACGTCGTTGCCTACACTGCGAACCAGGACGGCCAGGGCACGGTCGACGGAATCTACCGACACCTCGAAAACGGCTTCATCAACGACGCGGCCTTCCTGATCGATTTCGAACAGCATTACCCGGCGACCGACGGCGATTGCGCCGAGTGGGAAAACACCACGCTGATCGCGTTGCCCGACAGCGAGCATGGCTTCATCTGGGCGTTCGACTCGGACGAACGCATGTGGGATCGCATAGCGGCATACCGTCGTCAGCAGGAAGGACAACGGCTGCGCGAGGTCGCGGACGCTGTGATCGCCGAGGTCGGCGGACACGACGAGCGTCAAGCCCGCACCCGGCTGTAACGCCACCTCACACCATCGCGCTGGCCGTGCCCACCTTTTTCTCCAGGTGGGTTGCTCGGTACGAGGGACACGTCGTTCCTCGCTCACCGAGGAGCCCACCATGGCGTACTACAGCAGCTCGAAGGATCTTCGCAAACACATCGCCGGCCTTGTCAAAGAAGGCTGGACGTTCGAGAAGGGCGGCAAGCACGGCAAGCTTATAGCGCCGAACGGTAGAAAGATGGCGGTGCCCGTATCGCCGAGCAGCGCGAGCACGCTGGTCAATCAGGTGCATCAGGCTCGACGCATCGCCGCCATGCCGGCGGGCCCACAGCGCAAGCGGAAGGCATGTTGATGCGATTTTGATCGTCATCGTAACGCCGCGTGTTATTGGCAAAAAGTTTTTTATTCGGATTGCTTGATTTCATATTGCCAAGCCGAGAACGGTACGAGAGAGTCAAACCATAGGCCACACCCATCTCCAGGCCGCACCGCCCAACCACCCACCGAGGACCGACCATGACCAACCTTCAGACCCGCGACATTCGCGACACTGTGTTGAACAGCGTGCACCTGCACTTCATCGATGAGCGCGCGGTGGATCTCGATCCGTTCGACCGCACGTATTACCTGAATCTGCTGTTGCAGATCGACGGCGTAGAGTTCGGCGTCTCGTACGTCCGCCGCTTCGACGGAGCGGTCGTGCCGGCGCACGCCCGACCGGGCCACGACGAAGCCGGCCTGGCCGGCGCACGGCAAGCGCTCATCGACGCGTATAGCGACGACGGCGAGCGCTTCGCTTACGACCTGGAGCGTCGGTGCTTGCACGTCGCTCAAGCCGCTGCCGCTGCGCACGACGCGACGTGGGCCGAGGCCGCGTAACGATCGCCGCCGCTTTCTTGCTCTACCGTGCCCGCCTGACGGCGGGCTTGCCCGTACAGAAATCTGGCATCGGAGAGCGCGATGGAAAAGACCTATTCACTCACCCTGGCCCAGGCCGCGCGCCGGCTGGGTGTCTCTTACCCAACCGCTCGGCAGTGGGCGGTGCGCGGCGACCTGCCGTGCCACGTTGAGCAACACGAGGGTTTTTGCGTCCGAACGTTCAACGAGGCGGACCTCGACGCCTTCGCCGCACGGCGCGCGGCCGAGCGGACCATCGGTGCCGACGAACTGACGGCCGCCCAGGCCGCGCACATCATCGGGCAGCGATGGCCCGGCGCGGCCAGCCAGCAACTGAAGACCGTCGGCGTTCCGTTCCGCAAGATTGGCGCGCGCCTCGTGTTTCCGCGCGAAGCGGTCGAAGCCTATGCTGCCGCGCACCCGCACGCAGGCTGGTTCTCCATCAGCGATGTCATCCGGCGATTCCGCGTGCCCCGGGCGACGGTCGAGCGGTGGGCGGATGAAAGGTGCTTGCCGTGCGAGCGGGATCACCGCGGGCGCCGACGGTTCCGGCCCGAGGCCGTTGCTGCGTTCCGGGGGCCAGCCCGATCGTCACGAGATCACGATGCCGCCAGGGGCGAGCGAAAGGCGCGGCAGGAAGCGGCGCGGCAAGCACGCCTCAATGCACCGGAACTCGGCGCGAGCGACGCCGCGCGTTTCTTGGGTTACGCGAGTCCGATCTCGGTCTGGCGGCTGGCGAGCACTGGAAAGCTGCCGTTCATTCTGGATGATCGCGGGCACCGACGATTTGCGCGAGCAGCGTTGGAGCAGTTCAAGGAGAAAAACGGGAGGCCGAGGCGAGGGCGGCCGTATGCGGCACTAGATAGTGGGGAGCAGTAACAGATAGGGGCGGCCTACACGGTGGTGGCCGCCGATGCACCGGTCGTCACGCTCGATCGCGAGAGCGGCGCTTTGCCGCCTTTGACGGTGCCGCATGGTCGGCAATCGCGACCGCGTCGTCGATCATCCGTTCCAGGGCTTCCTGTTGCGCCGGATTCAGCCGGGAGATTTTCTGGCAGATACGGATGGCCCGGTCCATGGGTGCCGTTCCGGTTTCCGTGAACAGATCGGCGAGCCTGCAATCGAGCAGCTCCGCGATCTGCGCCAGCCGATCGAGTCCTGGCATGACCGCTCCGCGCTCGATGTTCGAAAGCGTCGCCTGGGTGATGTCGGCCTGTTCCGAGAGTTTCTCCTGCGTCATGCCAAGCGCCTTCCGTCGAGCCGCGATGGCCCTTCCGATTGCTACTACAAACTCACGACGTTCATCAAGGTCACTCACTGCCGATGCCTTCCTCGAAATGCGGGGGGAAAGCGGAGTGTCCGTTGTCGCCGACCATTGCAGAAGTCGACAACGTTTATAATATTTTCAATAACGTATAAATGCGATATTGTACGAAAACTTTTTCAACGGGGGCCGGTGGCGATGAATGCGCAGTGCACGAGCAAGTTCGGGAAAAGCGTTGCAGTGATCGGGGCGACTGCGGTGTTGGCGGGGAGCCTGGCCGCCTGCGGCGGCGGAGGCGGGGGCGATGGCGGTTCGTCCGGCACCGGCACGGGCGGCGGAACCACTACCACATCCAACGGCGCCGCCCTGCTGGCGTCTTACACCGTTCCGGCCGACATCGCGGCGGCGGTGGTCACGAATTATTCCGGCCCGGCGTTCAACGTGGGCAACAGCGGCATGCAGTCGGCGTGCTCCGGCACGGTCAGTTCGACGGTGGTCGACGCACCGGACGTGGTGGTCTTCTCGACCAACGGTGCCAGCCTTAAGGCCCAGGAGGTCGCCGCCGCCCTGTTCGAGCAGGCGGTGCCGCAGATTCGCACCGCGCTGGGCCTGTCCGCGTCGGGCGTGGCGTTCGACGGCACCAACAAGGTACAGCTGTGCGTCGACACGGCCCTCGGTCAAAGCGTCGGTGAGTCCGGCAGCAGCGTGACGGGCCAGACGGCGCAAGGGCTGCCCGGCGTGGTGATGCAAGTCATGTCGGCGGACAGCGCGAATTTCGACGCACGCTACGAGGGTGCCACGTCGTACACCGACGGCACGGTGGGCTTGCGCTATTTCGACCTCTTCCGGCACGAGGGAACGCATGCCGCGTTGTACAGCCTCGCGGAACCGTTCGGCGGCATGGAATCCTGGTTCCAGGAGGGCATGGCCACGACCGTTGCACAACTGCCGATGGGCAGCAAGACGAGCATTCTGGCCGCGGTCCAGGCGTCTGACCTCATCACCGCGAACGGCACGGGCGGTGATATGGGTACGACGTACCCGGCGTTCGAGGCGACGATTTCTTACTTGACCAGCACCGCACCCGGTGGCCTCGGCTTTGGCCTGACGAACATCAAAAACTTCGTCGCCGCGTACAAGGCCAGTGCGACGGCTGCGTGCGTACAGTCGATCCCGAACGGCATGATTCCGACCGCAAACCAAACGAACGGGATGCCGACGGGCGAGTACAACCTGTGCGCGCCATCCGTGCCGGGGATGATCGACTCGCGCCTCGAAACGGCATTCGACCAGGCGTTTAACACGACGTTCAAGGACAGCAACGGCACGGCCCTGATGTTGCACACGGCCGATTCACCGAACGCCTTGGAGCCCACGTTGTACCAGAGGCTCGCCGGCTTCCTACTCTGACCTTCTGTCCGTTCTTTCAACAACACCTTCGGGGCGTTACGTTGCTCAACAACAACGATACGGGGAAAACAATGAAGCAGCACGTTCTGCCCGCCGCAATCGCGGCGGCTTTTTGCGGCCTGTTGGGCGGCTGCGCGAACGGTGGTCCTGACATCAACGGGTTTGTCCAAAAGGCCAATAGCGCCGTCGAAAGCGCGATTGGCAGCGTGACCGGCGGATCGGGCGCCGGAGCTACCGCCGCTTCGGGGCCGGTCTACACGCCGATCTCGGGCGGCAGTTCGTTGTCAGGCCTGTTCGCTGGGCAGAATCAGCAGAGGGCGAACTACGGCCAGATCCCATACCCGCGCGTCGCCCTGGATTACCTGACGTACGGCGCGAATCTACCCTGCTGGAAAATCCGCGCGACCATCTGGTCGAGCCCGAAGCGCTCGCACGATGAGGTCTTTCAGATCTGCGACGCGCCGATCGTCGTGAAAGACGCGGTCGGTCAAGCCGGCACGCTCAACACCCAGGCGATCGTCGATAAGCTCGACCAAACCCGCGCACCGCTGAACGTCGTGAACACGGGCGAGCAGCGCACGCGCGGCCCGTTGCCGCCGCTTCGCGCCATGAGCGTTCCCCTGGCATCGACCGGCCCGATGTTCCAGGCCAATCCGCTTCAGGTTCGCCTGGACGCCATCAATGCTCGCATTGCGTACATCGCCGGCTACGTGCCGCTCGGAGACAGCTCGCTGATGAGCGTCGTGAGCAGTGCGTTCTACGACTACCGGATCTGGATCTGGAAGTTTGAAGAGGGCGGGCAGCAGTCCTGATCGGCGTCGCGACGCTCACAACATCAACTGATATAAGCGAGGAAATCATGTCGTTCAACCCGACGCATCGCCACTCCTGCGGATTCGGTCGTTTCCGGCTCGAACTGGATCCGAGTAGCCAACAACTGCTGGTTAAGACCGGCTGGTTCAGTACGCCGCAGATCATCGGTTTCGAGCAGGTCCGAACCGTTGAGGTGTCGACGTCGAACAACATACGCAAGCCCTACGTGCAGATCAACACGACCGACCTGGACCGTCCGCAACACCGCGTCTCGTTCCACACAGGTCGCGGCGCTGAGCAATGGTACAACCGCTTGGGCGCCGCGATGAACATGCAGGGCTTCCGCTGAGCGTGTGGGTAAGCGTCGCAGTTCTGGCGGAAAGGAAACGGGCGGCTTTCGCCGCCTTGAGCACTCTGCCTTCGGCCCGTCACCGTGAGCATTCGGTTTGGCCTGCACCGTGCCTCGTTCGTCCAGTGCCCAGCAACGATCGCGAGCGATGGGCCGAAGGCGGAATGCGGGCCTCCGGCCCGGGGCTTTTACGCGGGCGTCGTCGTCGATCCACACCGGCCACGGCAAAGGGAAGACATGGTCCGCGCTCGACGGAGATAGCCCGTTTGTCGGCGCGACGAACGTTGCCGTTGTGGCGAGGCGGAGGACGGGCTACCACGGTCCATGCTCATACGGTACGCGTCGACCATGTCTCGCTCACACCCATCGAAACCATCGCTCGCCTCGGCGATGCCGTCGATCACAGCGACCGAGTTCGCCGCCTGGTTAATCGCCCCGAAGGCGATCGGGCCGTGTCCTTGGTCCATCGGGCATGCGGATCCATCGGTGCCGCAGCCCCATTCGAGCGCGCATGACATCGACGAGGCCGTGGCCGACATCGAGGCGATCATGAACGAGATCGACCTGTAATAGGTAGACTGTTCATCAAAAAAATACTGAGTAAAAGTATTGCGTTACCAGATGTACCTGGTACCGTACAGAGAGGTATTCAAGTGCGTAAAACGGAGGACGTCATGACTTTTCGTAGCAAGATCGTTGACGAACTTCGGGGCTTTCGCGCCGCATGGCAGGACTGCCGGCCGCTGGCGATCGCGGGCTTGACGCTTGCCAGTGCGCTCCGTGCCGGGCTTGCCGACACGTTCGCCCTGGGCCTGGCTTTCGTGGTGTTCGCCGCGCTGGCCTGGGGCTGCGAGGTGTCCGATGACCAAGCTTGAGCAACACGACGTTCGACGTGAATCGGTGGAGCAGGGCCGACGTGCTCTTCCGCTCGACCGCGGAACGTCGATGACCGCCTCGGGCCACGTTAGCCGCCCCGTCCCGCACGCTGGTCGACCCTTTCAGGGCGGCGCACGGAGCCGATCGGCGGCTGATTGAGGCCCAACGTTCATCGCCCGCGGGGCGCATAGGAGCACACGATGCATCACCTGACCACCTTCCAACTGCTGCTCGTCGCACTGGCCTGGGCCATCGGGCTCCACTTCGCTCGCGCCGGTCGCGCAGCCGTGAAAAATGCCTGGCGCCTGGAGCACGCCGGTGCGGTAGGCACGGACTTCGACGCGATCTGGGATCACGATCGCGCTGTGAAGCGGGCCGGCACGCAAGCGGTGCTGAAGCTCGTCGTCGGCTGGACGACGCTGGTCATGATCGGCGGCTTCACATTCGTCGTGGCCGTCGACGCGTTCTTCGCCACGTTCGGTCACTGACCAACGTCACGGCCCGTTTTTTCGGAGATCGCCATGGACCTGTCCGCCGCCAACATCGATCGCTACATCGCGGAACGCGTCCGTGCCGCGCGCGAGGCGATCGCCAGCGAGCCGCCGGGCCTTGCGGTTGCCGACGACCCGATGTACGCCGATGACATCCGTAAGCGCCCGTTCGTTAACCTACGCGGCGGGAAGATCTACAGGCGTGTCGGCAAGCGCGAGATCATCTATGAGATCTCGCCCAGGCAGATCAGAGCCATCCGCTCGTGCGACAAGCTCTCGTGCATCACGACGCTGGACGGCCAGGAGCACCTGTGCGACGGGACGCTGAGCGAGTTCGTGCGGCTCTTTCCATCCGACCTGCTGCGCGTGCGGCGCGATCTGGTGGTCAACCATTCGCTGATTAGCGAGTTTCATGTGCTGCCGCGCGGCTGCGGTGAGGCGAAACGCCGGCGCCTCGTGGTCGACGGCCTGCCCGAGCCGGTGGAGGTTGCGCGGCGCGAGGTTCCCGAGGTCGAGCGCCATATTCTCGAGCAGGCCGAGTTCGACCGTATCTTCGACGAACTGGCTCCAACGGAGGATCCGATGGGCGTCAAACTCGTCGTGCCGCGGCACCAGCGCGGCCACTTTGCGCGGTACCTGCCACCAATGAGCCGATGAACGTTTGAGCGCCTGCGTTAGTCGGCGGTAGGAGGGCGATGCTCGCCTTTTGGCCCGGTCATCGCGTTTTCGATAAGCTCGCCACTCTCCAGCGTTCCGAGGTCCTTCAGTGATGCAAGAAACGCGCTCCGCAAAGACTTTTTTGGCGGCACGTCTTTCAGAAAGAGCCCCGGCTTCCGTGCCTTGCCATCGGTGCGAATCTCGTCGGCGTTCCGGGCGGCTTCATCGATTACCGGCACGAGCGCCTCCCAGTGAGTTTTAGCTTTGCTAAGCAGATCGCTGATCTGGGCATACAGCTTTGAGTAGTCGTCGTAATGTTCCTTCAGCGGCCCCGCGAAAAACAATTGATTGAAGTCTAGCCGGATGGGATCGACTGCCTCTGAGAAGTTGCACAGGCGCTTCTGCCGTACCTTATGTTGCGCCAGCCACTCGGAATGCTCGTTGTGCAGCCGCTCGGTTTCCACATTCGCATCTTCGGAATGCTTCCCTTTTGGCAGTGCGGCGATAACTGCATTCAATTTCTCGACCTTCTCATCTTCAAGATATTTCATGAAGGTCGTCCATTTTCGGTTTCCGCGTGAAGAGTTGCATCGCGAGCAACAGGGCACCAGATTATCGATCTCGTCAATGAACCCGCTGGGTTTTGACTGCTGCGTCGCGGCCTGAAAGTGATCCCACGTCTGGTATGCTCCACCGCAATAGGAGCACTTTATTCCGTCTTCCATACCGAGAAGCGCAAGCGCGACGTCGAGCTCGACCTGGGTCGGCTTGAGCACGGGCGTCAAAGATTTGGCAAAGGCCATGTTGATCGTGGTTTGCCGGGTATGCAGCGTATCCCGCCCGGGCATCTTGAACGGTGACGTGCGTGTGAGCCGCACCGCTTTGTGAACATGAACGATGGTCCGCACTATCGCCTGGCGGTTCTTGCGTTTGACCACTTTAAAGCCTACTACCGTGGACGCGTCAGTAGCTTGCGCATTCAACTCGGTACGCTGATCCGCTGCGGTGGAGATGCCCGACGAGGGGGTCTCGCTATTGGCAGAATTGACTGCTCGCTTTTTTGGCATTTTCGATCCCATTCCCGTTGGGCGAATCGTATCAAAACGAGGTGACATTCGATAACAGCTTACATCGGAATGTCGAAGGCGGACCTGCCAAAGCATCGAATATGCGGCGACAGCATGGTGCTACCCAGGGTGCGTACAATGCGCTGATCGTCCGTTCGTCCGAAATGCATTCATGGGCCGTCCCCGCCTTCGCAAGAATCTCCCGCCCCTGGTCGAACTCGCCCGATCGGGCTTCCTGGGCCTCGAAGCCCCGGTCGATGGGCAACGGTTCGTCCTCAAGAAAGCCTTGGTCGCGTTCGCCGACGGCAAGGCCGTGTTCGTCCTGCTCGACGACGGCTTGCTCGTCCGTGCGCAGGCATCGCTCGACGTCATGGAGATCGCCTACCCGGCGTTTTTCCTGCGTATCTCCCGTGAGTTGCTCGTGCCGATCGCCCGCGTGACGGCGATCGAGGCGCTGCCGTGCGCCCGTGGCGCCACGCCGCATCGCCTGCTGACCGTTAGGGGCTTGGACACCGACCACATCCGGACGCTGATCCAGGTTGCGCACAAGAACCTGAAGGATCGGGGCGGTACAGGCCAAGCCAGGATGGCGGAGACACGCGCCCGGATCAAAATCCGCGACCGCTTCGTCGACGAGCGCATCAGCGTCGCCCGAGCCAGAATCCCTGCGGTGACGGCTGCCCTGACTGCTCACGAGGTAGAGGCCGGGTGCCGCATCAGGCGGTACGGCCACATCGCTGACGCTTGATCCGCCTACCCCTGATCGCTCGGAGATCCGCGTTCCCCACCGCCCGCCTGGCGGCGCCCGTTCACAACGCTCGTCGGGCAAACCGAAGGGTTGCCCTCGCGTTGCAAACCGGTTCGGCCGTGGACAACGCAGACGGTGGTGGATTGTCGCCGGGCGCCCGTTCCGACATCCTCGCCTCAATTTTCTTTTCGCTTTCAGGGTATACGGAGGGGGCTACGGCCGTTTCAGGGTAAACGGATGGGCTGTTCCGCGTCTTCGAAAAGTTTGAAATCGACTCCGTTGTCCAACAACCAACGGAGCCATCATGACGACGACGCAACACGCAGTTCAATCCCTCATCGCAACGCCGATCCTCGACGCGATCCAGAAGCTCAACCCTGTTGCGACCGACGATCAGCGCGCCGCGCTCGAGCAGAGCCTGCGTGAAATCGGCCAGGTCAACGACATCATCACGGCGCATGACGGTGCGTTCGTGCTCGACGGGCGTGACCTGCTGGCCGCGTGCAAGGCCGTCGGCATCGAGCCGCGCGTTCGCGACCTGGGCGAGTTGGCCGACGATGAAATGGCCGCTTACGCACATCACGGCAACGCCATGCGTAAGGAGCTGCCGGCCGGCGCACGTGCGCTGATGGCCGCGGCCCGTGCGACGCGCACGCGCGGCAGCAACCAGCATGACGCCGGTGCGGTACCCTCGATCGCCCAGGCTGCAGCGGAGGCGGGCGTGTCCAGCGACTCGGTGCTGCGCGCAAAGACCGTCGCTGCATCGGGTTGCGACACGCTGATCAGCAAGGTGGCGGAGGGCGCCATCCCGGTGTCCGTCGCCGAAAAGCTGGTGAAGGCGGCCAAGGGCGATTCCGCCCTGATCGAGCGGATGGTCGAGTCGGGCATCGGACGCGTGCATCGCGAGATGTACAAGGACGAGGTGCTCAAGCCCAAGCGTGAGCGTGCGAAGCAACTGGTCGCGAACAACCCGGTCGCCGCGCATCAGCTCACCGATTTCGCCGAGGGCTCGTTCCAGGTGATCCAAGCGGATTTCCCGTGGCGCTACACGGAGTCGAGCGCCGGCATGGCGGATCCGTCGCACCATTACCCGACCATGTCGTTGGACGAGATCAAGGCGATGCCGATCGGCCGCTTGGCCGCGGACGACTCGGTGTTTTTCATGTGGTGCGTGAACTCGATGCTGCCTGAAGCGCTCGACGTGATGAAGCACTTCGGCTTCAACTACGTGCACAACATCGTCTGGGCGAAGGACACGCACGTGATCGGCAACGGTGCGGTGATCAACCGCCACGAAATTCTGCTGGTCGGGCGTCGCGGCCTGGCCCTCCATCAGCCGGGCGTGAAGAAGATCCCGTCGTGGCACGCAACGGAGGGCCAGCGCTTCGCGCACAGCGAGAAGCCGGCCTGGTTCAGCGAGCAGATCGACCGGGTGTACGGCGATTGCACGAAGTTGGAGCTCTTCGCCCGTGCTCCGCGCGCCGGCTGGACGACGTGGGGCAACGAGCTGGTACTGCCGGAAGCGCCGAACCTCGACACCGTGGCGAACGTTGGAGACGAGGAGGCGAGCAACGACGAGACGTTCGAGCGGGCGGTTTAACGTTGCCCGTCACGTACATCGCACACACGTAACGGTAGGCTCGCCGAAACGGCGAAGCAGCCAGTAACGCAGTTCGTATCATCGGTGCGATCGCACCGTCACATGCGCGCGACTCGTCGGGAGGCAAGCCCGACAAAGCTCCAGTTGGTCGGGAGCAATCGAAATACCGAATGCGAACCGCACGTAGTCGCATGCGAGTTCAGGGCTTGAAGACGTGCTCACTATGCCATTTGAGGAATGGCTTCAGGTCATCAAAGTTTCGTAGCCTTAACCGCGTATTGGGATCGATGCCGAAATGACGCTGGTGTGCGAGCGACACCTGCGAACTGATCCGAATTTTGAAGTTCTCGTCAAACGTGATGAGTCCGCGATCGAACAGGCGATCCAGTGTTGGCACCAGTAGCAGTCCATTCGCTACACTGATCCGCTCCTCGCCGGTTTCGCACCGACTCCAAGGTTTGATATGGCTGGCGGTGAGCACGTCTTTCATCGTCACTTGTGTGACTGAGCAGCCCCCCCATCTTTCAAAAAGCGAGTCGCGGTAAGGGCCCTGACCCACTCGTGCCTTGATAACAGCATCACGTTCTGTATCGCTGAGGTTCTGGACCAACTCCCGGAGAAGCGGATCGTCGCCCAGATCAGGAATGTCTGGAGTCTCGCTGTCTATCGCACGGACAGGAGGATTACCACCGCGCACGATGCGATAGCCGCCACCGCCGACCGCTGAGAAATCGTAGTCATGAACCCACCAGACCGCGGGATCGAGGGCTCGAGCCGAAACGGTGGACGCGCGGTCGGCTTCTGATTCATCGACGTCGTTGCCGTCCACAAGGATCAGTTTTACGGGACGGTTGTGCTTGTATGCTGCCTGGATTCCAAAATCGAGATCACGTGACCGACTGGTCCAGGTCCGCAGTCGATTGCGTACATCGCTGCGCTGTTCCCCTTTGTCGAGATCGAGCAGCCGCTGGCGATACGCCCGATCGTTACCGACATAGAAGGCTCCGTCTTCCGAGATCGTCAGACCGTCGAACCAGATGCAAGCGACGAGTGGTTCATCTTCTTTGCCAGGAAATACCCACGCGGTATTTCTCGAGATATTGTCGTTTGGATTGGCGACGACTTTTCCGGTGCTCGTGATGTTCCAAGACGAAACATCATGCCCGGCTTCGATCAAAAGCTCCCGAACAGGACGCTTGCTGGTTGGGCGAGTAGGAGGTGGCAGATAGCTCATCGCGGCGAGGTATGGAAAATCGGCGTGCGCATATATTACCCAAGGACGTAGAGGTCGGTGTTTAGCAGCATCGGGCCGGATTCGTCTCCATCTCGCTCTCGCTTCAGTCTCAGAGTAACGCGCAGCGCGTTGCTGCATGTTTGAAAGTCTCGCCGCGGAAACAGCCGTGATCCGTTGGTACAAGGTTTGCACGAGCCGTCCAACCAGGGACGATCGGCACGACGGCCCATCCGTCTTGCTCCAGCTCCGACGCGATGTCGTCAATGTCCGCCGGGATTGAGAACACAAGGCGGTATGGCCCGATCCGGCATGCGCCGGCCTCGGGCCAGTGAAACGCCATCTCTTTCCGTCGATCGCCCGGCTTGGCGCGCATCAGCAGCGCGGCCCATCCGTCGCCCGGTGCGACGTATAGCAGAGCGGCGCGCTCGGACCGGAGGACGTTCAGCGAAACGTCGTGCGGCACGAACACGTCGTCGACCTTCAGTTTGCCCACCAGGTCGCGCAGTGTTTGCCGGATGAAGCCGGTCGGGGAGGCGGACGCGATGACGTCCGCGTACAGCTCGTCGACGTCCAGATCGGTCATTCGTTCATCTCCGCACGAGCAGCGCGGCGGGCCAGGGCCATTCGCTTCCAATATCGCACGACGTCTTCGATCCAGACGTCGGCCGGCAACGTCACCCACCAGCGGCCTTGATGCTCGTCGGGTAGTGAGACCGGATCCCACGCGGGAAACCGAATCGCTTGGGGCGGCGGCAGGTCCACTTTGATGAGCAATGCGTTCGCTTCGATGAGCAACCAAGCTGCCACGTGCCACGTCTCGCGCGGCAGGCGGAAGACCGTCCAGGCCCGGTCGGGCGACACGTCGACCGCGCCGAACGTACGCTGAAGAACGAACATCAGGCCGGCGCCCTGGGCGGATGGCAGCGATCCAGCAGGCCAGGCGAGAAACCCGTATTGCATGAACACGTTGCCGAGCGCGCGGAAGCGGGGCTGCTCCCAGCGTTTGCGCAGTACCGCCTCTGCACCGGCAGCCGTGCGAGCGGTGAGGGGCACGACGTGGTTCAGCGAGGCGTGCAGCACTTGAAGGCGTCGCGCCTGGAGTTCCTCGTCGATGTCGGGCTTCCACTCAAGCAGGTCTCGCCCGCCCTTGCTCTTCTGGCAATCGGTGCAACACGGCATCACGTTGACGTACTCGGAAGCGCAGCCGCCGGCCGACACCGGGATGATGCGGCTTGCGCAGGCGGGCCTCCGGCCGGCGGTCATACGGTGTCGCTTGGCGATGCCGCAGCCGCAGTAGGTGCAACGCAGATCGTCGTCACCGTACGCGTCCTTGCGTCGCCAGCTCAGGCGGGGCGAGGGGATTTGTGCGACTTGCTTCAGTACGTCGATGAACACAGCGGTCAATGGCGCGGCGTCGGGATGCTCGTGAGCGATGGTCGGGTTCATGTCCGTCTCCGTTACTGAACCGATCCATTCGCCGGTTCTAAGGTACACCCTGGCGCGACGAGGAACGGTTGGCAACGAAGCGATGCGATGTACCGACATGCGGACTACCAGGGCGACCGGCATTGCGATCGGGCTCGCGCGGCGACGACCGGCGAGCGTAAGAGCATGGGGAAGGGCGGAGCGACGTTCGCCGCTGGAAAATCCAGAACGACACCGCTGAGTGCGGCGCATGACCCGCAGTGGCAGCGCTGCGTGCGTGCAGCGGGACGGCTGGAAAAACTGAAACCCGATCAAAACCAACGTCAAAGACGAGGGGACTACCACTATACCCTCTGCACCTGGCGGTGCACTGCGCTCTGCTACGTTTTGCGTTCGGGAAGTCTTGCCCCGTGGCGCTGCGCGCTGCCTTCCCGTTGACGTGGCTTCTGCCTTCACCGCGCTCGGCCGAAACACGCCGAAATCAGGCAGCCACAAGCGAAGGCGTTGCCTTCAGGTAGACCGTCCGTCCGCTTCCGGCGAGAAGGCCAGGCGAAGGCGTTGCTTTTCCCACTGGCTCTGGTTGACTGGAGTCGTCATTCACGAATCGGAGCAAACGCATGGCTCGCATCCCGCTCAAAAACCTGACGCTGCGCGTGCCGCTCGACACGTACAACGCGCTGCAAAACCTCGCCGAGATCGATGGCTCGACCATCACCGACCAGCTTCGCCGTGCGGTCATGCTGCACATCGAAGGGCGCGACATTGAAAAGCTGATCCACGAACGCCTAGCCGCTGAGCAGGCATTGCACCGCGATGCCATGAAGGCCGCGATGCAGCGTTGGGGCGATCAGATTTCCGCCGCGGTTGTTACCAACCTGAACGCCGCTATCGGCGTGCCTGCGGCGTAACGCGTTCCCTCGACCCGATTCAACCTTCCAAAACGGAGGCCCTCATGCCCGACCACCGCAACCCCATGCTCTGCCCGATCGTTCCGTTGGCGCCCACGGACGCGTCCGAACCGACGCGAGTGGCACTCGGCCGAGTGTCGACCGACATCCGCTTGCTCCATGCGCTGCGCCGGCAGCAGGTCAAGTGCATCCATGGCCAGGACTTCATCGACGCTCGGGCTTACGAGCGCGAGATCGATGCCCTGGCTTGCCGCATCGACGGCTTCCTGGAAGCGCTGTCGTGCGTTGGTGCGATCAGCGCGATGGTAGCCGTCGTGTACCACCGAGCTGCCGGTACCGCCCAGCGTCCGATCAACGTGGACGGGCCGAGCGGCGGTACGTCACAGGCGTACAACGACTGGCGGACGATGGTGGAGCGGCTGTACGTCGACAGCGCGACGACAGTGGACGACGTGCACAGCGACGCCTGACAGCGCTTTCCGACGAGCGGTAGCCGTAGCGCTTGCATTTTCCGATGGGTACGAGACGGTACCTCGTGCCCTTTAACCATCGGAGGTCCGGCATGAGCACGGAACAAGACGCGCAGCAAACCCAGGAGACGCAACACACCCAACCCAAGGCCGTGGAGGCGAACGTTATCGCGATCTTCGCGGAGATGCGCGCGGCGATCGTCGCTGGCGCCCCGACGGCATCGCCGAACCCAGACGCCTGGCAGCCCTACAACGCTGCGACGGGCCGGCCGTTCGAAGGTGCCGCGCGTTTGCGCCTGGCGACGGCAGGGCATTCCGATCCGCGTTGGATGACGCCGGCTCAGATCCGTGCGATCGGCGGTTCCGTCCATGAGAACGCCGAGCCCGTGCGGGTGTATTTCTACGAACGCGGGGCGAACGGCCAATCGGTCAGTCTGAAGACGTACAGCTTGATCAACGCCAGCCAGGTCGACGGCGTGCCGGCCTACGAGTCCCTGCGCCCGGACCGTCCCGCCCAGCGGTTGCGCGAAACGGCCCAGGCGAACGGTGCGGAGGTGGGCGGCAAGGCCAACGGCGACGAGGTTGCCGCGTCGATCATTGCCACCGTCGCCGGCCAGGGTGACACGCCGGCCGAGGCCGCGCGCAACACGATCGCACGGGAGTTTTTGAAAGCTTCGCACGGGCAACGGGTGGACGGCATGGCGATCGCCGACACGTTGCAGGCTCTGCCTCGCGGCACACGCAACAAGGAGATCTTGGACCTGACCAACGCGGCGGCGAAGGTGTCGCTCGAAGCCCTGGGCAAAGCGCCGGAGGGGACGGCTTGGCGGGTTGAGCGTTCGGTGCTGCCGAAGTGCGAGGTGCAGCCTCGGGCCGAGGCTGCCGCGCCGGCGGAGGAGGGTGCTGCCAATGTTGAGCACAATGAGGCCGCTCCGACGCGGCAACGGGTCCGTGCGCGTGGGCCGATGCAGTAAGCGTGTTTTCCATCGCCGGTTGGTAATGCCCAGTCGCGATGCGACGGGAAGGCAACAGCCTGGGGCGCGAAAGCGCCTCATCTCGTTATGGTCAACCGCTCAGCCGATCCCGCCTGCCGCACGGGCGGTATCCACTTCGTCGGTGATTCCGTGCGCTACAAGACACCGGCGGTCCAAACCACGCGCCCGTCGCGATTCTGGTAGGAGAAGCTTCGCGGAAAGCCGGACGCATGCCACAGGCGATCAAATGCTGATCGAAATAGCGTCGGTAAATCCGGAGTGTCGCTGTCGACAACAACATCAGGCAGAACCAGCGCTGCCCGGTCAATGGGACTCGGCTGCGGATTGTCGAGAAGAAAGCGGCCTTGCACATTCAGTGGCTGTACGACTGCGCCTTCGCCGCCGATGATGCCAGCCCTGATCACAAGTGGCAGGTCGATGGGAAGTATTCGCCGCATGGCCGGAATGAGGTCGTGCACGAACTGGAGGATCGTGCATTCAACCGCGTCGGCATGGATAGGTTGCCCAGGGTCCGCGACCTTTGATACCCCTTCGACAATACCGGAATGGTGAGTCAATGTGAACGCACGAATCATCCCGTCGGTGATTGGCGAGTGTTGCATCGGGCCTTCGAAGGTCATGCGGAAATCTCGGCCCGTTGGCCGAGTTGGTACAGGTAAAGCTAAAACGTCTGCCGCCGGCTGGACGTCAATGACCTGGTCCGATCCGGAAAACATTCGAAAGATGTGTACGACCACTTTCGGTCCTGGGCGGAGTGGCAGTGGCAACCGCCCTGTCGCAACAGCAGCGTATCGACCAGCAAAGAACTCCGTCAGTTTGTCCTGGCGTTCAGTCAAACCCTGGAACCGCGTCGCAAGTGCAGGAACGTCGAGCGCTCGCTTCGATTTCGATTCCCGCACCCAGAAGCGCTCGTCAAGCTTGTTGCGGTGGATGCCCTGAACCGATCGGGGCACCCGGAGAACCAAAACGCGTCCCCCGCCGTGCTCAACCACGGCCGAGCGTACCCCGAAAAGCTTCGGCTCCACCGCATCGGCGATGATGCTTTCTAGGCGCAGGACTTCGTCATCGGGGTTAAACGCAAGCGGCACCACGGCATGCGCACGTCCTTCCGCGTTTTCTTGAATACCGAAGACCAAGTCGCCGCCTTGTGTGTTGGCGAACGCGCACACGTCGGAGACGAACTCTTTCTTGTCGTCGCGTGTTCCACCGACAAGTGCTTGTTTGAAATCGAGCTGATTTCCTTCTTCAACGGCATTGGCTACGAGCGCGTCGATGTCAGCCTGTGCAATTTCGTGGATTGATTTTGGGATCATCTCGGCCCGCCGGTCACTCACCCAGGTGTGGATCGGAAGAGAATACTGCGAAATGCGAATACGCGATTGCTCTTGCTGCGCCTGAGATGAGCTTCCAACGGCGCGTCACGGCAACGGCGCGGTGCAATCGAACGATGCCGAAGGCGACGAATAGGGCTAGACCGCCCGTCGCGCATCGCGGTGCCGTAATGGCTCAGCCTTTGTGGGCCGCTTACGTTGAAGAAAGATCAACGTTCGAGCACGCGCATGAGCAAGCCTTCCCATCCCGCCGACGCCTCGGTCTGGACCCACTGGTTCGGCCCGCTGCCTCAAAACCTTCCGCCCAGCACGCCGGTTCGCTACATCGGCGAAGCGCTGGTGCTCGGTGCGTTGACGTTCGTCGTACTCGCCCTCGCGCTGATCGGCGGCCTGTGGCACCGGCTGCCGGTCTTCGGAGAAGCGTTCACGGCGTACATCGGGCCGAACGGCCAGATCGTGCCGCTTCCGTTGAAGCTTCACCTCAAGCTCTGGCTCGAGATCCCCTTCGCGCTCTGGTCGCACGGTCGGTTCTTCAGACCGCAGGTATCGGCCTACGCGTCGCTTGTGAACCAGTTGCCGTTTGCCATGTTCTACGGCCGCCTGCTCTTCGCCGGTTCGCTGGCCCTCATCGTCGCCGGCTACGTGACCAAACTGGCGCTGCGCCCGCGCGATCGGCTGATCCACGTGGCAGGGGAGCGTCTGCTGCGCGGTGCCGAGGCCGAACGGGCGGCCCAGCTCGAGTCGAAAGCGGTCAAGCCATACGTTTGGTTGCATCCGTCGTTGGCGCTGTCGAAGGACAACATGACCGAGCACGTGTTGATCTCGGGCGGTGTTGGCGGCGGCAAGACGCAGATCCTGCATCGCACGCTCCGGCAGATCGTCGCCATCCAGCACCGGCAACTTTGGCGTGACATCGCAGCGTTGATCGAGTCGACGTCCATCACCGACGAGCAGCGACACCGCTTGCTCGCGCCGCTGCGGGCGATGGCGCTGCCGAAGGGTGAGACCGCGGAGCCGCAGAGCACCGACGTCGAGTCGTGGCGCAGCCGGTTCAAGAAAACGGGTGCCGGCACGAGGCGCGAGCTGCGCCGGCTGGTGGCCGCCCTCAACGCCGAGATGGGCATCCGGCCGGATCCCGAGCGGCCAAAGACGAAACTGCTGCTCTACGACCGGAAGGGCGACTTCACCGAACGCTACCCGGACGGCGTGATCGTCTCGCCCTGGGACGCGCGCTCGGCGGTTTGGGACATCTCGAAGGACCTGGTCGACGTCTCGGCCCGGCGCGCGATGGCCAGCATCTTGAGTCCGACGTTCGACGGCGACAAGAACAAGTGGCTGAACGACGGTGCCGCCGGCGTGATCTACGCGATCCTCGAATCGCTGTACGCTGACTTCGGCATGGCTTGGGGCTGGCACCAGTTGTTGGAGCGCGGCGCGTACCCGCACGGGCAGCTTTACATGATCGTGCAGCAGCACAACCCGGTCATCGCGAAGACGATCGCAGATGCGGACAACATGGGCACTCAGTCGATCCTCGGCGCCGTCGGGCAGGCGTTCACGGTCGTGTCACAGCTCACGCTGGCCTGGGGCGACGTCGGCCCTGAGCGCCCGCGATTCTCGATGCGCGAATTCCTGGACGATCGCTACCAGGGCGAGCCGATGCTGATTCTGCGCAACGGCCGGGACGAAAGCTTGGCCAAGGCCTACATCTCCGTCTTGTTCAACGTCGCCCAGACGCAAATGATGAACGTGGAAGACACGGACAACAGCCTCAACGATGGCCGGGCAGTGTTCTTCGTGATCGACGAATTCACGTCGATCGGACGTCTCGCGGTCGAGGCGTTGACCGCGGTTGGGCGCAGCAAAGGGTGTATGGTCATCCTCGGCTTCCAGGACAAGGCCCAGATCAACAGCACGTACGACCAGAACTTTGCGAGTTCGCTCGAATCGATGGTCGGCACGAACGTCGTCTGCCGGCTCGGCCCTGGCGACACGCGTGACCGGATGACCCGGCTGATCGGCGAGCGACTGGTCGGCACCGTCAACGTGAACACCAGTCTGTCGGCGGGCGGCACGTCGAGCACCACGGCGTACAGCGAGAGCAAGCGGGCGCTGATCGACGCGTCCGAACTGACGGCCCTGGGCAAGATCAATGTGCCGAAGACGAAGGACAACCCGAAAGGCTTCGCCATCCGGGCGATCGTGCTGCGCAACGGCAAGGCCAAGCTGCTGTCGTTCCCCGGCGTCGTTCTGCCGAAGGTCCGGCCGTTCTACGTCGAGGCGGATTGGTGCAAGCCGTATGGCGCCGTGTCGGCCTGCGGCGGTACGGCACCGCCGGCCGCGGCCGACGCGACAACGGATGCGAGCGCCATCGCTGCTACAACCCAGGCGCAGGCCGCACCGGTTGTCGCCGACCACGGCAACGGTGAGGTCGCAGCAGCATCTGTCGAGGCATCATCTCCGTCGGTGGGAGCCGCACCAGCGACCAGCGTCGAGACCGTGGTCACGGTTTCCGCGGCTGACGCCGAGTACCAGGCGATGTTCGACGAGCTCGACGGCGTGACGAACAGCCCGCCCGGCCCAGGCGAGGGCGACGAGCCGATGGCCGAGATCGCTGGCGCGACTGCGGAGCAGGCAGCGACCACCGTGGCCGACATGGTCGTCGGCGCGCTCGGCGGGCACCTGGTCGAGGCGGTGGCAGCGGGCGCGAAGGTATTGGACGCCACTGGCGGAGCGTCGGATCCCAAGCCACCAAAGCAGGCCGTGCAGTTCCGGCCGGTTCGCCTGGATTGACTATCGTGATTTCGCTGGCACAGCGTTCCCTTTAACGACCGGTCTCCCTAACTGCGCGTAACGGTTCCTAAGGTGTCAGTCGATCGCAAAAATGCCGGGCTAGGAAAAACAGCCACGGTATTTGTTCCCGTTGGAGAAGGGCAACGTTGAAGTCAGCCGGCACACCTGCAGTGGATACGATTTGTGCGAGATCCGAAATAACATATTCTTGCGTACTCGGATCTGTCTCGCCGGGTGTAACACATGCACGGATTAATGCAATGCAAAGTTCAACGAGAAACTGCTCGCCGCCAAGGAAGTCCCACCATTCTTTTCCGACGCGGATCGTCGCAGTCACCGTGATTCCGTTGTGTTCAAATTTGCAATCCCAACGTCCATTCGAGTGAATGGAGAACACTTCGGATCCGAGTTTATCCGATAAATTTCGGATAATGTGCCAATCCTTTTTGTTCGACTGCTTCTTGGTTCCGTACAGAACGCCATAGGTAAAATTTACGTCTGAAACGTCTGCATCATTGGCCCACGCTCCAACGTGCGAAATTATTGCATCAGCAAAGTTCTCGCTCATCTCGTCATTGAGGCAGGCTGGGCCGCTTTTTAATGTCGCGACCTTTAGGCCTGTGTCGTCGAGTTTTTTTCCGTCCAGGGCTGAATTGGCGGTATGCATCTCGCTTGTTACGCATGCCCAACCCATTTCTGGTAGTACGATTTCCTCGATCATTTTTCCGGCCGACGTTTCCATCGAGGAAAAGAGCTTTGCCGGAAGGATGTCTGATTCAATCTGGCTGATTCGAGAATACCCTTGTCGTCTGGAGTACATCATCAGCACGAAGGGGCTAGTTTTGAATTTCTTGAATGAAGATTGTGCTTGCGGAAGGCTTTCGACATGAGAGTCGATCCGCGATCGAAATTCGGATTCAAGTCGAAGCACTCTCGCTCTTAAAGAGTCGTCATTGTCGATTCGGCGTAACATATTCAGCAACCAAGACTTGCTAATCGTGACGTCTTCTGCCGTAGGCATCCCCGGATGTCCCCGTGCCATTTGCGTTGCTCCTTTTTAGGCTATTGCTCTTTCTTTTCGATTTGTTCGACTTGGCGCGTAAGCGGCATCCTTTACCTCTGCCTCATCGTCCCAGATAAAGGTTTTCCCGTTTTTGAACCATTGCCTGGTTCGAACGTGAGATTGAATGTAGACAATCCGAAAAGCTTCAGGTGCGCTTGCGAATTTTCGCCATTTCCGCGATTTCATCGCGTCTAAAGCGGACGCGACTACGTCACCCGCCACCTTACCTAATCGAGTTGGAACGGCATTCCCGACTTGCCTATATTGTTCAGACACCGTGCCAGCAAACTCCCAGCGGTCAGGGAACTCTTGAATGCGCGCGTATTCTCGTAAACTCAATGCGCGGGTCTCAGTCGGATGGCATAGCGCGGTGCTGGCGTGGTTCGGCATGGTCATCAACGTGGGGCACGGCAAATCGAAGGTCAAGCGTCGCCACCAGCCAGACCGTCCTCCTTTTGCATGCCATGCTTTGCCCATAGATTCCTGTTGGAGAGGAACCGGCAGGCTACGCCAGTTCGACCCTGGGGGTACCAAGTCCAGGTAGTGCTTCTTTCTCGGGCTAAAGTCCAAGACGGTGGGAGATTTTTCATTCAAGCCACCGATCGCATCGCGCAAAGTGGCCCACGGCCCTTTCGAATTTTCGCCGCCAAACAGGCATGATTGCGCCTCAACCACATTGGCCGGTCCATGCGTAGGATCCGGAAAATCGACTTCCATGTTGTAGCGGTTTCCGATGAAGAGAACCCGCTCTCGAATTTGAGGCGCCCCATAGTTGACGGCGTTGACCTCAAAGATGTCCATGTGGTATGCGGCGTCCGGGAGCGCCTGCAAGTCCCGAGAAAATTGGCGGATCACCGAGCCAGGCTCTTCCTCGGGCGTAAGCGGCGGCCCGCCCTTCTCGGGACGTTCCGCAATTGGTCTATGTTTTAAGGCCGCAGAGACCAGTCCTCGCACGTTCTCCATCACAAAGAACCGAGGCCGAATGTGTTCGACAAATCGAAGGAACTGCCATAGCAAGGTACCTCGGGGGTCTTGCACGGTTCCTCGCTTTCCCGCCGTACTAAACGCTTGGCAAGGTGGCCCGCCGATCAGCAGATCGACCTCACCGGGCGCGAGCCCCACCGCTCGCAAAAGGTCCGCTGGATCTAACGACGAGATGTCTCCCTCAAAGACCTTCAATTCTTTGGGCAGCCGGCCTGCTGCCTGATTCTTTCGAATCGTGTCGCAGGCGATACGCTCCTTTTCAACGCAAGCGACGATTTCGTATCGACCAGTGGCATCCATGCCAAGATCGAGACCCATCGCGCCGGAAAAGAGGGAAATAACCCGATACTTCCTTTCAGTCATGTCATGTTCTGTATGTGAGTGCGATGCCAGATTGGGCGATCCACATGGTCCGTAATTATGCACCGGGTAAGCCTGCCGAGGCGCCGCAATCCGAGGCGCCGGCAACGATCTCAACGGTTCGAGACACGCCATCTGTCCCGTAAATCGACAAGAAATCTATTTCTTCCACTCCTTGTGATCGCACGCGGGCCAGGCCGTGCACGCCAGGAACGTCTTGCCGCTGGCCTTGGCGGTTTTGGGAACCATGTGCCCCTTGCCACACTTCGGGCAGAGCTTCGCGTCTTTCGGCACCGGCTTGTCCGATGCCTGCGGCTTCGCTTCGCACCCCGGCGGAGGAGGCGGCAGCTTCGCAGCCCTGGCCGCGTCGACCAGCTTGCGCAGCGTTTCCAGCATCTTCGCCTCGAACACCGGCAGCGGCACACGGCCTTCGGCGATGCCGTCCAGCAGCTTTTCCCACCGCGACGTTAAGCCGGCGTCGGTCAGCGTCGGTGGCAGCGCTTCGACGAGGATTTGCCCCAGTGGGGAGGCCGTGATCGTCTTGCCGCTCTGCACGATGAAGCCACGCTTCAGCAGCGTTTCGATGATCGCTGCGCGCGTCGCGCTGCGCCCGATGCCGTCCAGCGCACGGAGCTTCTTCTTTTCCTCGGGATCGTCGACCAGCCGGTGCACGTGCCGCATCGCGTCGAGCAACGTGCCCTGCGTGAACCGTGCCGGCGGTGACGTGCGGCCGTGGTCGGCCTTCGCATCGCTGACGCCAATGGCCTGGCCTTCCTGAAGCTGGGGCAGCGTCGGCGTGTCGGCCGGCGTCTCGCTCGCGCCGAACAGCACGCGCCATCCCGGCACGCGCACGACCCGCCCGCGTGCAACAAAACGGTGGCCGGCCGCCTCGACCTCGACGACCGCTTTGTCGACCTCGCACAAGGGCATGAACTGTGCGACGTAGCGCTCGCTGACGGCGCGGTAGACGGCCTGCTCGATCGGCGACAGCGACGCCCAGTCCGGTGCGGTGCCGGTCGCGATGAGACCGTGGTGCTCACCGAGCTTCGCGTCGTTCCACGCGCGGCTGACCAGCGCTGGGTCGGCCTGCCCAGCGAATCCGGCCAGCTCGGGCACCGTGCGTCCGACGGCGGCGAGCACGGCCGGCGCGTCGGCCAGCTGCGCGGTCGCCAGCCACGGGCAGTCCGTACGCGGGTACGACATCGCTTTCTTCTCGTACAGCGACTGCGCCGCTTGGAGTACCTCCGTGACCGAATACCCGTACTTCGCGTTCAGCGCGCTTTGCAACCCGGTCAGCTCGAACGGCATCGGCGCAGGCTCTTTCGCCGGTTTGCGCTCATAGCGCACGACCGTGGCCTGGCCGCCAGCTTTCACGTCCGCGACGACGCGTTCGGCCGCCGCCTGGTCGAAGAACCGATCGCCGATCGGCTCGTCGCTGCTGTCGCCGTCGTCTTCGTCACCGGTGTTGTCCGAGGATGCCGCACCGGCGGCACGCTGGGCGCTGAACTTCGCCCAGAAAGGCACGTCCGGTTGGGCCGGATCGCCGAACTGGGCCTGCACCGTCCAGAAGGACTTCGGCACGAACTGGGCGATCTCCCGGTCGCGTCGAACCACGATCGCCAGCGTCGGCGTCTGAACACGGCCGACCGACAGTACGCCGCCGTACCCGGCCTGACGCCCCAGGACGCTGTACGCGCGCGTCATGCTCATACCGATCAGCCAGTCGGCGCGCTGCCGGCCGAGGAACGCGTCGTACAGCGGTTTGAATTTGGTGTTGTCGTGCAGGTTGCCCAGCTCGCGCTTTACGGTCGGCTCGTCCAGTGAGGGGAGCAACAGGCGTTTCACGGGCTTTGTGTTGCCCAGGGAGATCAGCAGCTCGTCGATGATGCCCTGGCCTTCGCGCCCGATGTCGCCGGCGTTGACCACTTCGTCGCAGCGGGCCAGCAGCGCTTTGATCGTCTTGACCTGCTCGGCCTTGTCCGCGGACGGTTTCAGTTTCCACTCGGTCGGCACGATCGGCAGCGTGTCGAACGACCATGTTTTGTACTTCGGGTCGTAATCCTCGGGCGGCACCTGTTCGAGCAGGTGCCCGACGCACCAGCTCACGAGCCAATCCGGCCCTTCGACGTAGCCGTCGCGCGACTGGCGCGGGCCGGGCAGAAACGACGCGATGGCTTTGCCCATGGCGGGCTTTTCGGCAATGAACAAGCGCATAGGTGGACCCCGTGTGAAGCGGCCGGATGGCCATCGGGTCAACCTAAGAAATGGGGAAGCGGCGGCAATGGGGCTGAGGTCGATTTCCGACCAGCGGTCTATCGATGGATGCAGCGTGGCTTGTCCGAATCAGGGGCTTTGATAGCCTAGTCCAAGCTCAACCGCTTCGAGGTTTGCCATGACCGCTCGCGTCACTCCACTGGATTCACGTGGCCACGACCGTAAGGGCGGCGATCACCTCGATTACCTGGAGCACGAGGGCGGCGCCTACCGGTATTACCAGAGCAAAGACGGTCAGCTCCACGACGCGACGCAGTGGTGCGGCGTCGGCGCTGAATCGCTCGGCCTGGTCGGCCGCGTCGATTTCTCGATCGTGCGCAAGCTCGCGGCTGGCTTCGGCCCGGACGGCAAGGCGAAGCTGTGCCAGAACGCCGGCAAGGCCACCCATGAGGTCGGGGCGGACGTGACGTTTTCCGCGCCGAAAGGCGTGTCGGCGCTGTACGCAAAAGCGACGGTCGAGGAGCAACGCGACATCCTGCGCGTGCAGCAAGGCGCCGCCGCGGCCGGCATCGCGTTTTACCAGCGGTCCTGCACCAGTCGGCGCGGCAAGCAGGGGCATGAAGCGGTCGGCATCCAGGGGATGGTCGCTGCGTCGTTCACGCATTTCGACGCCCGGCCGGTAGAGGCGGATCCTGCGGTGCACACCCACGCGTTGGTGCTCAACAACGGCAAGGCCGTCACCATCGACCCGCAGCTTCACACGCACACGTTGCTGTTCAACACGGTGCTGTGCGACGACGGCGTCTGGCGCACGTTCAACACCGATCAGCTCATGCGGTTGCAGATGGCGGCCGGCGCGATCTACCGGGCCGAGCTGGCGAAGGGCCTGGCCGAACTCGGCTACGGCATCGAGAAGCAGGTCATGGTCGATGCCGACGGCCGCCCGACGGGCGACATCAGTTTCGGCGTTGTCGGGACCACGCGCGAGGAACTGGCCGAGCTTTCCCGCCGCACCGAGCAGATCAACGAGTACGCGGAAAACCACGGCACGGATCGCCTGACGGCCGCGAAGCGCTCACGCAACGACAAGGACTGCCCGCCGCACGACGATCTGACCAAACATTGGTCCGACCGCCTCGACGACCTCGGGACGCGCGGGGCGCTGCGTTATCGCCACGCGAAGGACATGAAGGGGCTGCCGTCGAACGTCGGCGGCGCCAGCCTGGACGCCGTCACCGATCAGCTCGAAGCGCACGAGGTGTATTTCACACGAGCTGCGGTGATCCAGCGCGTCGCTCTTGAATACGTGGGTGTCATGTCGGCCAAGGACGTCGAGAAAGCCGTCGACGCATTGCTAGCATCCAAGCGCTTCGTCGCGCTCGACAAGACCGACGACCACGGGCAGACGCTCTACACGTCGCAGCGCCAGATCGATCGCGAATTGTGGATGGATGCGCACAGCCGTGCCGGCGTTGGCAACCAGGCCGTCCGTTTGAAGGCCGAGGCGGTGCAGGCCGCCATCGCCGAGTTCACGGCGAAGAAGGGCGTGCCTTCCCTGGAACAGCGGGCGGCGATCGAGCGCGTCACGATGGGCAGCGGAACCGTGGCGATCATCGAGGGACGTGCGGGCACTGGCAAGAGCTACACCAGCGAAGCGATCAAGCGAGCGTTTGAGCTGGAAGGCTACACGTGCCTCGGCGCTGCCATTGCGAACGCCGCCCAGAAGAAGCTGGAAGCCGAATCCGGCATGGCCAGTTCGTCGATCACGTCGTTGCTGGCCCGGCTCGACCGCGGCATGCCGTTGCCGAAGCGCTGCGCGATCTTCGTCGACGAGATCGGCATGGTCGACAGCCGGAGTTGGTACCGACTGAAGCAGCACGTCGCGGCGGCCGAGAAGGACGGTGCCGTCGTCAAGCTGATCGGCCTGGGCGACCGGAACCAACTGGCGCCCGTGGGCGCCGGCAACCCGATGCAAGCGGAGGTTAAAGTGGTTGGCCGTTCGTTGCTGACGCGCATCCGCCGGCAACGGGATCGCGAAGATCGCATCACATCGTCGATGTTCTACGGGCAGAACGCCCAAGACATCGTCGACATCGAGGCGATCGAGGCCAAGCTGAAAGCCCTGCCGTCCGGCTCGTCGTCCGAGCGCGACCGGCTCGAGCAGGAGCGTGGGCGGCTGGACCGCAAGATCCTCGATGACGCGATGGCCGGGAGCATGATCGACGCCGCGGCGGTGTTCAAACGGCTGTGCGATCGCGGCCAGGTGGTGCAGGCCGAGGATTCGGTCGCCGCGATGCACCGCCTGGTCGACGATTACTTCGACGCGCGGGCGACGGCGGACATTCCCGATCCGCACCGGCCGGGCATGTTCCTGGCCCGCGCGGGCGAGCTGCTGCCGCCGTCGGAGAAGCTGATCCTGGGCTCGACGCGCAGCGACGTGGCCGCGCTCAACGATGCGGTTCGCTCCGGGTTGAAGCAGCGCGGTTTGCTGCACGACGGGTATGCGGTCAAGACGATCCAGTCGAACGGTGAATACAAGGTGCTCGAACTGTCGAAGGGCGATCGCATCCGCTTCGGCGCTGCGAACACGTCGCTGGACGTGATCAACGGCACGATGGCGACGATCGAATCGATTCTGCCGGCGAAGGACGGGCGGGGCTGCGACCTGATGCTGCGCGAATACTCCGACATCGCCAAGCTTCACGGTCGAACCATCCGTCTGAACACGGAAGACGAGCGCCACCTGTCGCACGCGTACGCGGTCACCGTCCACAAATCACAGGGCCAAGGCCTGGCGTGGGTCGGCGCGCTGGCGAACGCGCGCATGCTCGACAAAGCGGCATCCCTAGTCGCGTTCACGCGGTCGAAGCAAGCGTTCCGCTTCTACGCCGGCCAGATGGACTTCAAGGGGCTGGCCGAAGCGTTCGCTCGTGAGCGGCTGAAGCGCAACGCCATCGATTTCGCCACTCGGGCGCAGCGGCAGCGTTTGGATGAGAAGCGGCGAGAGCAAGACACGGCCATTTCGCAGCAGCGTTCAGGCATTGGGGAGCGAGAGGCTGCGACGGCGATGTCGCATCGGTTCGTGACCGCGACCAGGGCGCTGCGCGAGGCGTGGCGGGATCGGCGGCAGGGGCGCGTCCGCGAGCGCGATGAGCTTTGGGCTAGGGCGCGCTCGCCGCTGGAAAGGCTGAGGGTGGCTGCGGCTCACGCTCGCCGTCCGTTCATCGACGCGCTCGACCGTTGGCGTGGTCGGGCGTTGGCAAACCCCGAAGCATCGGGTCAGCGCGATGCTGCGCCCGAAGCACCAACCAGGCGGTCGCGCCAGCCTCTGCGAATGTAGCGCGGGCACGTTCGATAACCGGGATGGTGCAGTCGCGCCTATCTACACGACCATTACGCTGATCGTGCATTGCGTGCTATTTGGTCTCCGTTTCTGGTATTTTCGTGTGAGTAATTTGCTACTCGCACGATGAACCGTCCCGGAAATCAGCGGCGGAGGGGAACGCGCCTACAGGAGCACCAATGCATGGAACTCGTAACACGTGTGTGGAAAGATCCGGTGTGGAGCAAAGTGATTTCAGCGGCCATTATCGGAGCTATCGTCTGGATCGGGCAGCATTATCTGGGCAACGCGGTTGCATTCGCTTATGCGAATGCCTTCACACCGATTTTTTTGCCGCACTGGATGATATGGCTATGGGCTGCTGTAACCGTAGCTTTGGCCTTTGTCGCCGGCTGGGCTCTCTTGTGCAAAAGAGCCGCAAACATTGAAACTGTCAGTGCGAAGCCCACCGCGCTAGATCCGAAGATCGAGATCGCCACGAAGTCGACTGCCCCTTATCACGTGACCGATGTCAAGTCTGATCAAGTGCAGAGCACCGTGAGAATCGGTGTCAAAAATGCGGGTGGCAGGACTCTTTCTAACTGCAAAGTCTATATCGAGAAGATTTCTCCCCCAACAGGCTCACCCGGAGGAACGACCTTGCTGCTGGACGGAACCGGATTTCAGTTACGACATGATGATCCAGAGAGATTCGTGGAGGTCGCTGCGCATTGGGGCAGCAGCGACAAGTTCAGATTCAGCACACCGATAGGTGGCGGCTTCTTTGATAGCACCCAATGGCTGGACGACAACACGCTCCGAACGTTTGCCATCCGCGTAACTGCAACTGAATGTGAGCGCTCCGCTCTGTTCGAAATTCGGGTCGACGAGTCGAAGAAGCTGCATCTCCGGTTCCTAAACTACATCAATTGACCCCGGATACGTGGCATGAACGCTCCCGCGTATCCCAGCCGCCGGAGCCTAACCAGGACTTCACCCCATGTCGCTATTAGATATTCCGCTCGATAAGGTTACTGAAGCCGAGCTACAAAACCTCGTCGCGGCAAAGGTCAGCGAATCGACCTACCTGGATTACAAACAGCAAACCTATGCCGATGGCGACGACGCTCGCTCGGAGTTCCTCGCGGACGTCTCGGCCTTCGCCAATACTCTGGGTGGCGACATTATCGTCGGCGTTGCCGAGCACGATGGCGTGGCGGCGGCACTTACACCGTTTCAGGGCGATGTCGATAAAGAGATGCGCCGGTTGGAGCAAATCGCCTTGGCCGGCCTCGAACCACGCATCAGCAACATGCGTGTTCGCGCGATTCCAGTCGCCAGCGGTGGCCACATTCTTATTATACGGATACCCAGGAGCTTTCTGCCGCCCCATCGAGTAGTGGCCCGCAGCAGCAACAAGTTCTGGGCGCGCGCGGGAACCGTTAAATATCAGCCTAACGTCCAGCAACTCCGCCAACTCTTCAACGACGCGCCACACATGGCCGAACGCATCCGGTCGTTTCTCGGCGATCGGCTGGTCAAAATCAACGCCGGCGATACGCCGATCCCGTTAAGCGCGTCGGGAAAGATGGTCGTCCACGTGATTCCCGCCCCGACTTTTGCCGACGACCGGCTCGCTGACATTGTTCAGGTAATGGCTTCAGGAACCCATGTCCCGTTGCCGCCGGGTGAGTTTGGCGGATCGAACCAAGCGGGGGTCAATCTTGATGGGTTCTTGAACAGTACGCATCCGAATGACGCTGTTCGGTCTGCCTATGCCCAATTCTTCCGAAACGGTGCGATCGAGGGCGTGAGGGAGCTGTCTTACGAGCCCGATGGCCAGTCTCGGTTCATCGGTCGCGACTTGACGACCCTCGTCATCAACGCGGTTCGGCAATATCTCGGCGTCTTAAAGTCCTACGAGACCGGCTTACCGATCTACATTTTCGTCTCGCTATGCAATGCGACGAAGACAGTCTATCGACACTCCCCTGAGGGTTTAGGCTGGAGTGACACGAAGCCGGTCGGGCGCGAGATCGTTGTGTTGCCGGAAATCTATCTCGACAGCTACGATGCTGATGTCCCTTCGGTCCTGCGACCCGTTTTCAACGTTCTCTGGAATGCCGTCGGCTTTCCCCAGTGCGACATGTACGACGGCCAGGGACAGTGGCGGGGAAGTATCTCGCCCGGTTGAGAACCGGTTGGACGCGACGTTGCGAGTGACCTAAATTGAGCGGTCGCATACCGTCAATGCAGAACGCTGGCCGCCCCGCAGCATTTTTTGAACTTCTTGCCGCTGGTCGCACGGGCAGGGATCGTTGCGGCCGATTTTTGGCGCTGTCCGCTGGATCGTCGTTGCAAGTTGCCGCTCATGCACCGCGCCGCGGTATGGCAACCAGAAACGGTAGATCGACGCGATGCTGTCGGGGATCTGCTCAGAAAGCTCCTCGCGCTGGTTGGGCCAGCGCACAAGTAACTCCTCGTCGTCGCTCACTTCCTCCGCGCCCAGAAGGTAAATCGGGCGCAGCCAAGCTTTTCCCTGGGCATCGTCGAACAGCGGTTGCCAATCGGCCCGACGCAGTCCGATGCCGTCCATGAAACCGTGCGCCCACGCTTCGCCGTCCAGATACTCGTACGGATCGTCCGGGTAGTGGTTGATGTTCAGCACTGGCGCGATCGAATCAGGATCGTGTTCGAGCGTTTGGATGATCCCGTTGTAGTGGCGCATCAGGAGGCTGAAAACGTGCTGGGCATGTTCCATCGACTCGAAGTGTGGCGAGTCCTCCGGCGTCGGTCCCCAGACGGCCGGCAACCATTCGCTCGGCAGCACGGTGGTGGGGCCGATGGCGATGGCCGTCAGGAATCCGTCCAGCGTGTCGATCATCATGGTTTCGTCCGACGCGATGTCGGACATCAGGAATTGGTCGAGCTCGTCGATCTCATCGTCGGATTGGTGAATCATGCGCAAAGGGTCCAGGGTAGGGAGGTCGCCGCGGTGCCTGGCAGGCCGTCTTTCGACGGTAAGCGAATTGGCTCGCGGTGACACATACGGAAACCCATTTTACCGACCAGAGACAAGACCGGCTTGGTCGTTCGGTGCATCCTGTGCCGATCGCACCTACTGTCTCGGACAACAACGCTCATCATCACTCGATGCGCGCTTTCGCCAGGAGCGCGTCGATCTCGTCGTTGACGACCTGCGACTGGCTCTTGCCGGCCGTTGCGCAGTAGATCTTCAGCCGGCGAAGCTTGTCGGCGGTGACATCGATCGACAGGCGCACGCGCTTGTCGTCAGCCAGCAGGCGTTGCAGTTTTTCGGGAACAGTAGCAGGGCGGTTGACGGTCAGGGCCATCGTAATCTCCAGGGAACGTTGTTAAGCGGCGCAGGCCAGGGGCTGCGCGAACAGCGCCAGGCATTCGTCGGCAAGAGCGTCGATATCGGCGCGAGCGGCGAGCAGCGACGGCCGATCGATGCTCTTGATGTCGTCGAACACCGTCTTGCCTTCGGACAGCGCCGTTGGATATGCGACGCGCTGATGAACGACCGTCGACAGCAGCGGCACGCCCAGGTCGCCCAGTACCGCCGTCGCTTCGCGCAGCAATCGGGTGCGCGGCGCCGCGCGAGTCAACACGAACGCGGCGCGGAGCGCGCCGTCGGTCAGGGCCTGCCGTTGGCGTACCAGGTCGACGAGTCCGGACAGCGCCCATAGGTCGTTCGGCGTGGCCTGGACCGGGATCAGAACGAGATCTGCGGCCTTGATTGCGGCCACGGCCATCAGCGGATCGTTCGCAACGCCGTCGATGATCCGGATGTCGTCCTGGCGCCCGAGCTTCTTCAAGTCTTTGTCGAGCGTCGGCCGATCCAGGCCGATCACGTCGATGTCGGTTTCATCGTGACTCGCGGCCCACATGCGGACTGCCGACCCGGACGCTTTGTCGCTGTCGACCAGCAATACGCGTTGCTGCCGGCGGGCGAGCGCCACCGCCAGGTGAATTGCGGTCGTGCTCTTGCCGCTGCCGCCCTTTTCCGAGACTAGGCCGATGGTGATCATCGATTGCTCCGCATTGAGGTGTTGGTGCACCGGCATGTGCCGGTGTGTCATGGCACAAACGTGCCGTTGCGCAGTTGTGCCGAGGTGCCTTTGTGCCGTGGCACAACACGATGTAACCGTACTTCCCGGAGAAATCCAAATTCTTTGGTAGACCGTTTATCAAAAAATGTGATGACCGCCGGTCGTGCCGTTCACGGTTGCCGAGCGGTGCCTGCGTCCGTCGCGCGAGGCCGATGGATCGCCGCGCTTGCCGCTCGTGCGGCATGCAGGAATGTCCCGCAGCGTGTGATCGGGCAAGGCCAGGACCGCCGGAACTCATCGACATGGCGGCGCCATGGTTCTTCGCCGACGCGGACGTTGGGCTTGACGTATGCGCGTATGGTGCGCAGGGCGCGGACGCGTGAAACCTCGCCGGAGGCGAGGGGCGATCCCGCTTCGCGCTCTGAGCCCGGGGCATTGGATTTGACGCGCCTGGGGTGGTAACGCTTCGCCCCGCGGCGACGGCCCCGGTTCGTCGCCGTAGGCGGTTACGGGGTGGAGTGCCGAGGCGGCGATAGCCGCCCAGATGTTGGTGTTCCCGCCGGCACCGCAAAACCACAGGATTCAACCGGTCGGGTGGTGGGAACTGCCTTCAGGCTGGTTCCCAACCACCTTCCTGCTGCTTTTTCTACAGTACGACGTACATGTACATATAAGAGGGGAACGCGCCCCCGAGGGGCGCTCCCCCTTATGTATCTTATAAAACCTTAAGCGCGGCTGGAGCCCATATCCAGCAAGGCTTAGCGGGCAGGTGCTGCACACTCGTTCATAGAGTTGTGCATCGTCGTTCATAGAGTTCCGCAGCGTCGTTCATAGACCCCGCACACTCGTTCATAGGCCCAGCCACAGGTCAGCCCTGGGGCGAGACGCGGCGACGGCGCAACGCATCGGCGCACGCAGTCCCGTGAAAAAAAGCGTCGAAAACGTGCCGATATATGCCGTCGTTATTCGACAAGCTGCTGCCCTGGAGCTTTACTGGGTGTGGATCAACCCACGGAGCCAGTCCATGCCAACCCGTCCCGCCCTGCTGAACAGCGCGAGTACCACGATCTCCGGCGAGCAAAACGCAGCAATTGACACGAAGGTGTCGCTGCAACTGCCGCGCACCACGATCGTCCGGATCCTCATCACGGAGACCGTCGCGGATGCCGCCCTCACCGACGCCATCCATGTTGAAGCGTTGACCCACGTGGCCCGCCGTAAGCAGCCGGATCGGTTGGCGCACGAGTGGACGATCTCAGCCGCGATCGGCAACGAGGCATGGGCGGCGATGGAGGCCATCCGTGCTCGGACCGGTGCCCGTGTCAGCGAAGTCATGCGCGCCATCCTTGTCGTTGCGCTCAACGCCGGAATCGATCGATTCGAGCACGAGTTCGCCACGGCGCTGGCCGCGCGCAAAGCTGCATCGGAGCGTGGACGGCAAGATCTCGTTCGCCGAGTCGCACGGGCTGGCCTCAGCATGTCCGGCGAGGTGGCGGCATGAGCGCGCATCTCCGCCAGGTGTTTCCGCGCCCAGGCGCCGATGCTCCAGCCTGGACTTCGGCCGCGACGCGCGGGCGCCAGCCCTCGGTCGGCCGGCGCAAGGCGTTGGGCGGCCCGAAGAAATCGGCCACGCGGAGCGACATCCTGGCGATCGCTCCAATCGTCGTGCGCAGCGCTGAACCCATGCCGGGGATCGTCCGGGCCGCTGGGCGTGGCTTCGCGCCGGCCGCGGATTGGCCCGCCAGTTTGCCGATGGTGCCCAACTTGGTGTCGCGCAGCGCGCTGTTCTCCTGCGTTCGCACCGTCGTCCCGGACGAGGATGCCGCTGCGTCTCGCATCGTGGGCGTCGTGATCGAGAAGAGGGTGGCGTCGACGAGCCAGTACAAGGTGGTCTACCGTGGGGAGGTTTTGAACCAGGCGGACGGCGAAGTCTGGCAAGTCGCGATCCTGACGGCACGGCAGGCCGGGGCCGCTGGCCTGCCGGTGACGTTTTCGCTGAACGAGTGGTGCCGCATCCTGAATCGTCGCGAGAACGATCAGCGGACGAACGCGGCGATCGTCCGGTCGTTGAAGCGGCTCATGGGGGCGTTCCTGATGGTCGAGAACCGCGAAAGCGGTGAGGACGTGTGGGTCAACCTGATCGAACGAGTCAAGCGCGATCCGACCTCTGGACGCTACATGATCTCGATCAACCCGCTCATCGTCTCGCTGTTCACCGACGACGTGACCGAGATCGATCTGCGTCGCAAGGCTCGGCTTCGTTCGTCGCTGGCGAAGTGGATGCACGATTACTTTTCGACCCACAGCCATCCCATTCCGATCGCGCTCGACCGATTGCAGGAGCTGAGCGGCATGGCCGTGAACACCGCGCTGCGCAACGTTCGGATCAAGGTGCGCGAGGCGATCGAGGAACTGCAAACGTGCGAGCCGCCGCTGTTCGCAAAAGGCACGGTGATCGAGGACGACAAGCTGCACGTCGTCAAGGCGACGAACTCCCTGTTCCGCCCGCCCAAGCCTGTTGCGGTGGCGACGGTGCCGCCTCAAGCTGCCGCGCCGCTGGCCGATGACACCCGTGATGCGTCCGTCGAGCACGACAGACGATCAACCGCGGAAAAGGCCGCTGCACGTCAGCGCTCCCGCGTCGCGCTTTGATCACGCGGCCTCCAGGGCCGTTTCCTGTACACCGGCCTGCGGCCGAATCCACCGCGGCGATTCTCGTCACGGACGTGATGGGTTCCCCCATTGCACGTTGCTCGTTCCCCGGTAGTGACGCTCCCCCGTTTCGCCTTCCTCGACGCATAGCCCCGCCAACCCGTCATGGTCAAGGGACGCTGCGCTGCTGGTCCTCATCCGTTCCCGTCCTCCTGCGTCGTCCGCGCATGCGGCTTCCGGCCAGCCCCTTGCCCCGGTGCCGGCAGGGCTTCTCATGCGCCAGGCGAAACACGGCAGCAGATCTTCACCACCAGGAGCAGAAGCTATGAGCAACGCACAACAACCCACCACGAACGGCAACGACGAAAACCGCGGCGGTTCCTCCGCCCCCCAGGCTCCCACGACTGCAGATCACGCAACCCCTTCGAAGGACGACACCATCGACGCCAACATCCTTCGCACGGCGCTTCGCCAGTTCACAGGCACGGAAAACCTCTACGGGCTGGGCGTCCTGTTCCGCAACGCGGTCTACACGGACGGCGTCCACTTCCTGATCCAGGCCGCTCAATGCGCTTGGCTGGTGACCGATTCGATGGCGTGGGTGACGCAGAAGGTGCCGGGCCGGAACTACGACGACGGGTTCATGACCGTCGAGCTGCACCCGCAGGCGGACGGTAGCGCGGAGCTGCTGATCACGGACGGCAACGGCACGACGCTGTACGCCCAGCGCTACACGTCGCACACGTTTCCCTTGAACGAAGGCATCAAGCTTTACGCTGTCTGGGGCGAGACGTCACGCGGGCCGTGCTGGCACCTGATGCTCACGAGCGAGTATTGATCGAACAGCGGCCTCTGTCGACGAGGGCAGGGCGGCGCAGGCCGCCCGTGCTTCGATTACAACCGGCCGGCCGACTTGCCGCTCACTACCGGCCGCTCGTAAGCGGGCAGCGGCTCTGTGGTCGCTTCGTCAGCCGCGGCGCGCAGTTCCGCGGCTTCGCGTTCTTGGCGTTCCTGCAACGCTGCGGCCCGGCGCATGGTGAGGTATTCGTCGAGCGATAGCCACCGGCATTCGACGCCTTCGCCTGGCAAATGATCGCCACCGATGCCAAGCGACATGAAAAACTCGATCGGTTTGCCGCTCGCGAGCGTAAAGGGCCATTCGTCGTCCGGCAGGGCGTTCGTGAGGTAATCGTCGAACGACTCGAAACCCAGGAACTCCCGTGATGCCTTGCGGCGCCGCACTTCAAGTTCACGCCGCTGCTCCATCGCCGAGGCAGACATTTCCGCGTCGAAGCGTTTTCGGCGCTCCACGGCCAGCGGGGCCAGTTCGTCGGCACCGTTGATCTCGTGTTCCTTGAAATATCGGACCCGCTCCGCGTTGTTTCGAAACGATTTGAGCGACCGAAGGTAGTCCCGCACGTCGCCGACGCGGTAATAGTGTGGGCTGCCTTCCTCGTGCTGCACGTAGGGCGGAGGATTGTCCGCCTCGCGGTCCGCTTTCAATTTTTCGAGCCCGCGTCCGGTCAGCATGCTGACTTGCTCTGGCACCAGCAGGATTTCTTCGGAGAGATCCTCCAGGTGAAACAGCACATACTCATCGGACAAATAGCGTTTGATTCGCGGCATGAGGTGTCTCAGCGATCGGTGGCGCGGGTTAGAGGCGCAAGGTATTGATCGAGCGCGGACCCGGTGAGCTTGGTTTCGTTTTCCAGGTGAGCCCGAACGTCCTGCACCCGATAGACGACCGCACCGCGATGTGTTTGTTGGACGTACGGCATGCCGATGTCGGCGTCGCGGTCCTTTTTCAGATCAGCTTCGCTCGTGCCGAGCAGTCGGGCGACCTGGGCGGCCGGCAAGCAGATGTCTGCGTCGAGCTTGGACAGGTTGGCGCGGACGGTGTCGTCGGGAATCGATGATGTCATGACGTGCGGTTGGTGCTGTTGGTTCGATGCCGATAATTGTAATGCCGCCAATCGATCCGTCAGACGAGAGTCAGGACGCCTCGCCGGCCGCCGCGCGTTGTGCTTTCAGTTCCATGCGCCTGGCGATGTAGGCATCGAACGCGTCGGCCGGACGCTTCAACGCCGCCAAGTCGAGCTCCGGGTATGCGATGGCGTCAACGGTCAGCGCGGCGAGATCGTCGGCCTCGTAATCCCCGGCGTAATCGAGTTCGTGCGAGTCGCGGTGCCCGTGCCCGGCAAACTCTGCTCGGGCTACCTTTTCCACCTTGGCCCGCTTCATTCGCCGAATGATCGTTTTTCGAAGGCTGTGGAACGTCTTGCGCCGTTCCGTGATGCCGATGGCGTCCAGCAGATTCGCAAAGGACCGTCCCGGATCCTTGTCGAACTTGCCTTTCACATCGCGATTGAGGTAAGGGAACAATCGAACATGGCCCATCCGACGGATGCCCTCGCAGTAGTCGAGGAACCCGAGTGTGATGAGGTCGGGGTGGATGGGCACCGTGCGAATGCTCGATAGCGTCTTAACGCGCGTCTCGGTGACGTCGTCGCCGGTGTGATCGGGCTGGATCGTGATGTACCAATGGGTGTCGTCGTTTGTGATGTCGGTCACTCGCAACTGCGAAAGCTCGTTCAGGCGCGCGCCGGTGTAGAGGCCGAGAAGCGGCGTCCAGTATTCGTCCGGACGTCGGAACGTCTGAAAGTGCTCCGGCGCGAAGATGCGCTTGATCTCGTCCGGCTCGAACTTCACGTAGCCGCGGCCCGCGTCGTTCTTGGCCTTTTGCATCTTGTCATACTTGACCTGGCCGAGTGCCGGGTTATCGCCCTTGTACAGCCGGGCCTCTTTTGCCCAGTCGAAGAACGCGGACAGGATCCGCTGTTGAGCCATCAATGTGCCGATCTTGAGCGTGCCTTCGGGTCGCTTGTTCGCCCGCTGCGCCTCGAAGACGAAAGTCTTAGCGTCGACGTTGCCGAACTCTTTTTCCTTGCGCTTTTCGTAGTTGGTCGGCAGCCAGCGCAGGAAATCGAAATAGCCGCGCATGGTATCCCAGTCGATCAGGCCAATCGGCGTCGCTTCATGGGCCCATCGCGCGAACGCCTTGAGCCCGGCCTTGTAATCCTCATACGAGGAAGGGGCCAGGCCGCCCTTGCTGCTCAGGTACAGCGGGATGCATTCCTCAAGCGGTTTGGTGCGTGCGCCTTCGCGAAGCTTCCGGCCGGCCTCCGCTTCAGCTTCCGCCGCAGCGATCTCGTCAGCCGATGGCGGAATATGCGGGACGGCCGCAAACGCGTTGAGCAAACCGTGCAGCGCTTCCTGGTCGCGTTTGAAGGCTTCCGGCGTCGAGTTGTCTAAATGGACGCTCTCGGCGCGGAACCCGCCCACCTGCAAGCCTTTGATCGTCAGTTGCTGGAACTCGTCCTGGGTGAGTTTGAGCAGGTCTTGAACGGTCGGCTTGGCCATGAGCAGCAGCTTGAAGCGGATGTTGAGGGAGTAGGCGAGCAGTGTAGCGCGAACCGGATCTTTGGTTCGCAGGCTACGCCAGATCTCCCGGGTGCCGGCGGCTTCGGCGAGCGCGGCGGGCAGGACTAGGCGGAAATGGTAGACGCCGTACGGCGAGCGATGGAGATGGGAGGGCAGGCGGACACACGGCATGGGTTCGAACTCCAGGTGTGTCGTTTCTTGGAGTTGTTCCCTGGACGCCAAAAATGAGAAAAGCCTTGCAGATCGATGATCTACAAGGCTTTTCGAGATTTGGTGGCGAATCAGGGACTCGAACCCCGGACCTGCGGATTATGATTCCGTCGCTCTAACCGACTGAGCTAATTCGCCGAAGAAGCGAATTATGCCGAGGCAGCCCTGGGCTGTCAACCCCAACCCGACGATTTTTTCGCAGAACCGCCCGGCAGCCTGACAACGCTACAAAACCCCTGCCTCAATCCCGCGCATCAATATCCGAGTCCCGGGTTTCCTTGAGAAACAGCGTCCCGGCCACGAAGGTCATGAGCGCAATGACGATCGGATACCAGAGCCCCGAGTAGATATCGCCATTCGCCGCCACGATCGCGAACGCGGTCGCAGGCAGGAACCCGCCAAACCAGCCGTTGCCGATGTGATACGGCAGCGACATCGACGTGTAGCGAATCCGCGTCGGGAACATCTCCACGAGCATGGCCGCGAGCGGCCCGTACACCATCGTCACGAAGATGACGAGGATCGTCAGGATCACCACGGTCATCGCCCAGTTGAGCTGTCCCGGGTCGGCTTTAGCCGGGTAACCGGCTGCCTCCAGCGTCGCGGCAAGCAGCTTGTCGAATGCCGCGCCTTTTTCCCTGGCGCCTTCGGCCTTGCCGTCGAATGCGTCGATCACCGTGTCGCCCACCCTGATCTGCGCGATCGTGCCCACCGGCGCCGCCACGTTCGAGTAGTTCAAACCGGCCCGCGACAACGCACCCTTCGCGATGTCGCACGAGGATGTGAACTGCGCCGTGCCGACCGGGTTGAACTGGAACGAGCACTCGTCGGGATTTGCGATCACGACGATCGGCGCGCGCTGCGTCGCGGCTTCGAGCGCCGGGTTGGCGAAGTGCGTGAGCGCCTTGAAGAGCGGGAAGTAGGTGAGCGCCGCGATCAGACAGCCCGCCATGATGATCGGCTTGCGGCCGATCTTGTCCGAAAGCGCGCCGAAGAACAGGAAGAACGGCGTGCCGATCAGGAGCGCGAGCGCGATCAGGATATTCGCGCTCGCGCCGTCCACCTTGAGCGTCTGCGTGAGAAAGAAGAGCGTATAGAGCTGGCCCGTGTACCAGACGACGGCCTGCCCGGCCGTCAGGCCGACCAGCGCGAGGAGCACGATCTTCAGGTTTTTCCACTGGCCGAACGCTTCCGCGAGCGGCGCCTTCGACACCTTGCCCGCAGCCTTGATGCGCTGGAATGCAGGCGATTCGTCGAGCCGCAGACGGATCCAGACCGACACGGCGAGCAGCAGGATCGACGCGACGAACGGGATGCGCCAGCCCCAGGCGGCGAACTGCTCTTCGCCGACCGACGTGCGCACGCCGAGGATCACGAGCAGCGAGAGAAAGAGTCCGAGCGTCGCGGTCGTCTGGATCCACGATGTATAGAAGCCGCGGCGTCCGGTCGGCGCGTGTTCGGCGACATAGGTCGCAGCGCCGCCGTATTCGCCGCCGAGCGCGAGGCCCTGCAACAGGCGCATGGCGATGAAGATCACGGGCGAGGCGAAGCCGATTGCCGCGTAGCCAGGCAGGAAGCCCACCACGAAGGTCGAGCTGCCCATGATCACGATCGTCACGAGAAACGTGTGCTTGCGCCCGACGAGGTCGCCCAGCCGGCCGAATACGATCGCGCCGAACGGACGCACGGCGAAGCCCGCTGCGAAGCCGAGTAGCGTGAAGATGAAGGCTGCGGTCGGGTTGACGCCGGAGAAGAAGCTCTTGCTGATGTAGGCCGCGAGCGAGCCGGCCAGATAGAAGTCGTACCACTCGAACACGGTGCCGAGCGACGACGCGAATATCACGCGCTTTTCGTCGCGCGTCATCGGCGCGTGTGAAGCCTGTCCGCCAACCGTTGCCATGGATTTCTCCGATCCAGTATTGCTATACGTCGGGTCCGCCTGGCGGGCGGCCCGCTTTGGTAAGCGCTGTTTTTAACAGCGCACCCGCGTCAGCCTCGCGCGATGTTTCCCGATGCGCCAGGCGCCGCCGCGCGCAGCCGCAGCGTCACGCGCACGAGCGTTCCCGCGAGCCGCGGCGATTGCTGATAGACGTTGTCCTCGATGGCGAGCGTGCCGCCGTGCATCGTCGCAATCTCGCGGACGATCGCGAGGCCGAGGCCGCTGCCGTCGCCTTCGCGTCCGAGGATGCGGTAGAAGCGCTCGATCACGCGGCCGCGCTCGGCGGCCGGGATGCCCAGCCCGGTATCCTCGACTTCGAGGTGCACGACGCCTGCCGTCGGTTGCGGACGCACGCGCACGGTGATCCGCCCGCCCGCGGGCGTGTAGCGGATCGCGTTGTCGATCAGGTTCGAGAGCATCTCGCGCAGCATCACCGGATTGCCGTCGACTTCGACGGGCGCGGCGTATTCGCCGTCGTCGTTCGCGAGCGGCCCTTCGTAGCCGAGGTCCATCTGCTTCGCGAGCGCCGGCTGAACCCAGTCGCGCACGGCGAGGCGCGCAACGTCGGCGACGTCCACCGGCGTGAAGACCTGTCCCGACATGCGGTTTTCGGCGCGCGCGAGCGCGAGCAGTTGCGTGACGAGCCGCGCCGCATGTTCGGAGCTCGTCGCAATCTGTTCGAGCGAACGATGCACCTCGGGCGACGCATCCTGGCGCAGCGCGAGTTCGGCCTGCGTCCGCAGCCCGGCGAGCGGCGTTTTCATCTGATGCGCCGCGTCGGCGATAAAGCGCTTTTGCAGTTCGATGTTCTGTTCGAGACGCGTCAGCAAATCGTTGAACGACGTGACGAGCGGCTCGATTTCGGGCGGCGCGCGCCGCGCTTCGAGCGGCGAGAGGTCGTCTGGGCGGCGCATGCGCAGGTTCGATTGCAGCGCGTGCAGCGGTGCGAGTCCGCGCGAAAGCCCGAACCACACCAGCAGGATCGCGAGCGGCAGGATCACGAACTGCGGCAGGATCACGCCTTTGATGATGTCGTTGGCGAGCTGGCGGCGCTTGTCGAGCGTCTCGGCCACCTGGACGAGTGCGGGTTGCGCGCCGGGCATCTGCGGCAGCTCGACGGTCGTGTAGGCGACGCGGATGTCGATGCCGTGCAGCGTGTCGTCGCGAAACTGCACGAGGCCCGGCGGCGGACGATCGTCTTCGCGCGGCAGCGGCATGTCGCGGTCGCCGCCGACGAGTTCGCCGCGGCTGCCGAGCACCTGGAAGAACACATTGTCGACGTTGTCGGCGCGCAGGAAGTCGCGCGCGGAGGCGGGCAGCGAGAGTTCCGCGACGCCGTTGACCGGGTGGATCTGGCGCGCGAGCACGTAGGCGTCGGTTTCGAGCGCGCGGTCGAACGGGCCGTTCGCAATCGACTTCGCCACGAGGTAGGTCACCGCGATGCTCATCGGCCAGAGCAGCAGGAGCGGCGCGAGCATCCAGTCGAGAATCTCGCCGAAGAGCGAGCGCGGGCGGGCCTGCGCGGCGGCTTCGGTTTCGTCCGGCGGCGCGAAGGGATTTGCGTAACGGGCGTCGCGCGCTTCGTCGTCGAGCGTATCGGTCGCGGGGACGGACGGCGGCGAGGCGCGGGCGGGCTCGGCCATCTTCAAGCCTGGCTATTTGTAATAGTGGCTGGCCGGCATCGCGGGCGGCGTGCCGGCGGCGCCTGCCTCAGCCGGTTGTGCACCTGGTTGTGCAGCCGGTTGTGTACCCGATTGCGCCGCGGCCGGTTGTGTTGCGGCTGGTTGCGCTGCCCCCTGTGCTGCGCCGTTCGTGCCCGCCGACGGTTCTTTCTCGAGGCAATAGCCGAGCCCGCGCACGGTCACGATCCGCACGCCGCCGCCCGCTTCGAGCTTCTTGCGCAGCCGGTGGACGTAGACCTCGATCGCGTTGTTGCTGACTTCCTCGCCCCATTCGCACAGGTGATCGACGAGCTGCTCCTTCGATACAAGGCGCCCGAGGCGCTGCATGAGCACTTCGAGCAGGCCGAGTTCGCGCGCCGAGAGATCGAGCACATGGTCGTTGATGCGCGCGATGCGCCCCACCTGGTCGAACGACAGCGCGCCGTGACGCACCATGGTCGGCCCGCCGCCCGCGCCGCGCCGCGTGAGCGCGCGCACGCGCGCTTCGAGTTCGTTGAGCGCGAAGGGTTTGGCCATGTAGTCGTCGGCGCCGAGGTCGAGGCCTTTCACGCGCTGGTCGACGCTGTCGGCGGCCGTGAGGATCAGCACGGGAAGCGTGGAATTGCGTCCGCGCAGGCGGCGCAGCACTTCGAGGCCCGGCATTTTCGGCAGGCCCAGATCGAGGATCAGCAGGTCGAAGTTTTGCATCGACAGCGCGGTATCGGCGTCGATGCCGTTCTTGACGTAATCGACGGCATAGCCCGATTGGCGGAGTGATCTGACGAGTCCGTCCGCGAGTATGCTGTCGTCTTCGGCAATGAGAATTCGCATGGTGCGTGCGCGTCGTCTCCAGGCCTGCGCCGGGCTTGCGTGGCGCGCGGCGGTCTCCCGAAATTTCGCGGTTTTGGTGAGCGTGGGGCTTGCTAAAACCACTGTTTTTTTATACAGTATCTGCGTTCGCGCGCATTAGCTCGGGTATTAACCTCAACAAGCTCGCGCGCCGTCACGAGATGCCGTTCATCATAGCAAAGGACGATTCATGGAAGATAGCAAGAAGGGCTCGGCTGGGCTGACTGCTGAAAAGAGCAAGGCGCTTGCCGCCGCGCTCGCGCAGATCGAAAAGCAGTTCGGCAAGGGTTCGATCATGCGGCTCGGCGACGGCGAAGCGGTCGAAGACATCCAGGTGGTCTCCACCGGCTCGCTCGGCCTCGATATCGCGCTTGGCGTGGGCGGTCTGCCGCGCGGCCGCGTGGTCGAGATCTACGGTCCGGAATCGTCGGGCAAGACCACGCTCACGCTCCAGGTGATCGCCGAAATGCAGAAGCTCGGCGGCACCGCGGCCTTCATCGACGCGGAACACGCGCTCGACGTTCAATATGCCTCGAAGCTCGGCGTCAACGTGCCCGAACTGCTCATCTCGCAGCCGGACACGGGCGAACAGGCGCTCGAAATCGCCGACGCGCTGGTTCGCTCGGGCTCGATCGACATGATCGTGATCGACTCGGTCGCGGCGCTCGTGCCGAAGGCCGAAATCGAAGGCGAAATGGGCGATTCGCTGCCGGGTCTGCAGGCGCGTCTGATGTCGCAGGCGCTGCGCAAGCTCACCGGCACGATCAAGCGCACCAACTGCCTCGTCATCTTCATCAACCAGATCCGCATGAAGATCGGCGTGATGTTCGGCAACCCGGAAACCACCACGGGCGGCAACGCGCTCAAGTTCTACGCGTCGGTGCGTCTGGACATTCGCCGTATCGGCTCGATCAAGAAGAACGACGAAGTGATCGGCAGCGAAACGCGCGTGAAGGTCGTGAAGAACAAGGTTGCGCCGCCGTTCCGCGAAGCGGTGTTCGACATTCTGTACGGCGAGGGCATCTCGCGTCAGGGCGAAATCATCGACCTCGGCGTGCAGGCCAAGATCGTCGACAAGGCGGGTGCGTGGTACAGCTATAGCGGCGAGCGCATTGGCCAGGGCAAGGACAACGCGCGTGAATTCCTGCGCGAGAACCCGGAAATCGCGCGCGAGATCGAGAACCGCATCCGCGAATCGCTCGGTGTGAGCGCGATGCCGGCGAACGCCAACAATGCCGGCGAAGTCGAAATCGCGGACGAAAAGGAGTAATTCACCCGTGATTCGCAAGGGCAGGTCCGCATCGGCGCCGGAGGCGCAACATGATACGGGCCGCCCGCGTGACGGCCTGGACAACGGCCAGAACAACGGTCAGGAAAGCCGCGGCGCCCGCGAGGGCGAGCGCGGCTTTCGTCATTCCGGGCACGATGTTGCCGACGCGGGCGCCGACCGCTTTGAGCGCACCTCCGATGCCCGTGCGGCACGCTCCGCTTCCTCGCGTACCGCTGCCACCGCAGAATCGCGGCGCCCCGTCCGTTCGCTCAAGAGCCGCGCGCTCGCCTACCTCTCGCGCCGCGAATACAGCCGCGCGGAGCTTTCGCGCAAGCTGATGCCGTTTGTCGACGACGTCGACGCACTCGAAGCCGTGCTCGACGCGCTCGTGGGCGAAGGCTGGCTTTCCGACGCGCGCTTTGCCGAGAGCGTGATTCACCGCCGCGCCGCGCGGCTCGGCACAACGCGCATCGTCAGCGAACTCAGGCGCCACGCAGTGGACGACACGCTCATCGAGGAAGTGAACGCGCAGTTGCGCGAGACCGAACTCACCCGCGCGCGCGCCGTCTGGGAGAAGAAATACGGCCAGTTGCCCGCGACGCCCGCCGAACGCGCGCGTCAGGCGCGATTTCTCGCTGCGCGCGGTTTTTCGATGAGCATCATCGGCAAGATTCTCAAAGGCATCGACGAGGCCTGACCGGAAAACTGAGGCCGTACGGCATTTGTAAAGGCCTGATCTACCAGGGTGTTCCTGTCAGTCGGAAATACCCGGTATGTTAAAATCCAGCGGTTTTCATCCGGTCTCAAGCTTTCGCATGCCGCTTTCCTCGCCCGTGCCCCGCCAGTTGCGACATCAGCGTGCAATCCGGGCGGTCGCCTATGAGCGCGAAGACGGCCTGTGGGATATCGACGCCTGCCTGACCGACCACAAACCACGCGATGTGCCGCTCGCCGCAGGCGTTCGGCCCAATGGTCTGCCGATCCATGAACTCTGGCTGCGTATCACGATCGATCGCAGGTTCAACGTCGTCGACGCCGAAGCGTCGTCCGACTGGGTGCCCTACGATCGTCCGTGCCAGAATTCCAATCCCGCCTATCGTGCCCTCATCGGGCTCAATCTCCTCCAGAATTTCCGCCGCGAAGCGGGCCGCCGTCTTGGCGGCACGGCTGGCTGCACGCATCTCACCGAGATGCTCGGCGTGCTGCCGACCGCCGCGGTGCAGGCGTTCGCCGGAGAGGTTTGGGATGCCCAGAGCGGCTCGCCGGGTGAAGCGTCAGGACCGGAAAGCGGCAAGGTTGCCGGCGCCGGCGAAAAGCCGCCTTTCCAGCTCGGCCGCTGCCATGCGCTGCGGTTCGACGGCGAGGCGGTCAAACAATTTTATCCGCGCTGGTATGGCCATGCGCCGCTCTCCGAGGAGCGCGGCGCGGAGGCAGCCGGCGTGCGCGAGGACGTCGATCCGGGCGCGCGAGCGCAAGGTCGATGACGTCACGCACGAATAACAACAGCGGAAACGAAGTCCAATCCAACTCTCAGACTGAAGGGAATCACGCATGAAGATTCACGAGTACCAGGGTAAGGAAATCCTGCGGAAATTCGGGGTCGCGGTACCGCGCGGCAAGCCGGTGTTTTCGGTGGATGACGCGGTCAAGGCCGCCGAAGAGCTGGGCGGCCCGGTGTGGGTCGTCAAGGCGCAGATCCACGCAGGCGGCCGCGGCAAGGGCGGCGGCGTGAAGGTTGCGAAGTCGCTGGAGCAAGTCCGCGAATATTCGAACCAGATCCTCGGCATGCAGCTCGTCACGCACCAGACCGGTCCGGAAGGCCAGAAGGTCAACCGTCTGCTGATCGAAGAAGGCGCTGACATCAAGAAGGAACTGTATGTCGGCCTCGTGATCGACCGCGTCTCGCAGAAGGTCGTCGTGATGGGTTCGAGCGAAGGCGGCATGGACATCGAAGAGGTGGCCGCCAAGACGCCGGAAGCGATCCACAAGATCGCCGTGGATCCGTCGAAGGGTCTGCAGGACGCAGAAGCCGACGACCTCGCGAAGAAGATCGGCGTGCCCGACGCTTCGGTCCCGCAAGCCCGCGCGATCCTGCAGGGTCTCTACAAGGCGTTCTGGGAAACCGACGCATCGCTCGCCGAAATCAACCCGCTGATCCTGACCGGCGACGGCAAGGTCATCGCACTCGACGCGAAGTTCAACTTCGACTCGAACGCGCTGTTCCGTCACCCGGAAATCGTCGCGTACCGCGACCTGGACGAAGAAGATCCGGCTGAAATCGAAGCGTCGAAGTTCGACCTCGCGTACATCTCGCTCGACGGCGACATCGGCTGTCTCGTGAACGGCGCAGGCCTCGCGATGGCGACGATGGACACCATCAAGCTGTTCGGCGGCGAACCGGCGAACTTCCTCGACGTCGGCGGCGGCGCGACGACCGAAAAGGTCACCGAAGCGTTCAAGCTGATGCTGAAGAACCCGGGCCTGAAGGCGATCCTCGTGAACATCTTCGGCGGCATCATGCGTTGCGACGTGATCGCCGAAGGCGTGATCGCCGCTTCGAAGGCGGTGGACCTGAAGGTGCCGCTCGTCGTGCGCATGAAGGGCACGAACGAGGACCTCGGCAAGAAGATGCTGGCCGATTCGGGCCTGCCGATCATCTCGGCGGACAGCATGGAAGAAGCCGCGCAGAAGGTTGTCGCGGCTGCCGAAGGCAAGTAATTTTCACCGCATACCGAATGGCGGGGCGACGGCGCGAAAGCCGCAGCCGACGTGACGCAACGCAACGCCAGGCGAACAGAGGTCAATACATGTCGATTCTGATCAACAAAGACACCAAGGTCATCACGCAGGGCATCACCGGCAAGACCGGTCAGTTCCACACGCGCGCCTGCCGTGAGTACGCCAACGGCCGCGAAGCATACGTCGCGGGCGTGAACCCGAAGAAGGCCGGCGAGGACTTCGAGGGCATTCCCATCTACGCGAACGTGCGCGAAGCGAAGGAAGCGACCGGCGCGAACGTGTCGGTCATCTACGTGCCGCCCGCAGGCGCCGCTGCTGCGATCTGGGAAGCCGTCGAGGCCGACCTCGATCTCGCGATCTGCATCACGGAAGGCATTCCGGTTCGCGACATGATCGCAGTGAAGGACCGCATGCGCCGCGAAGGCCGCAAGACGCTGCTCCTCGGCCCGAACTGCCCCGGCACGATCACGCCGGACGAGCTGAAGATCGGCATCATGCCGGGTCACATCCACAAGAAGGGCCGCATCGGCGTCGTGTCGCGTTCGGGCACGCTGACGTATGAAGCCGTCGCGCAGCTGACCGCGCTCGGCCTCGGCCAGTCGTCGGCAGTCGGTATCGGCGGCGATCCGATCAACGGCCTGAAGCACATCGACGTCATGAAGATGTTCAACGACGATCCGGACACGGACGCCGTGATCATGATCGGCGAGATCGGCGGTCCGGACGAAGCCAATGCCGCTTACTGGATCAAGGACAACATGAAGAAGCCGGTCGTCGGCTTCATCGCGGGCGTCACGGCGCCTCCGGGCAAGCGCATGGGCCACGCCGGCGCGCTGATCTCGGGCGGTGCGGATACGGCCGACGCGAAGCTGGAAATCATGGACGGCTGCGGCATCAAGGTGACGCGCAACCCGTCGGAGATGGGCCGTCTGCTGAAGGCCGTGCTGTAATACCGCCGATCGCCGGCCCTGCTCGCGCGGGTAGCCGGCGTTTTTGGTATGCTTGCGGAATCCTTTCATAAGGGTTCCCGACAGAAAGCGAGGGAGCCAGTGATGGCAACCTCGCTTTTTTATTGGCCGCCTGATTCGTGTTCGTGCCTGCCGGGGTTGTCTCTCACCGCGCTTTTGCGCTGACCGCTCACCGTTCTCGCCACTGCTTTCATGACTGAGTTTCTCGCGTCGCTCAACTGGGGCGCTGTCGTTCAGATCATCGTCATCGATATCCTGCTCGGCGGCGACAACGCCGTCGTCATCGCGCTCGCGTGCCGCGACCTGCCCGCGCAACAACGTCTGCGCGGCATCCTGTGGGGCACGGTGGGCGCGATTGCGCTGCGTGTCGTGCTGATCTCGTTCGCCGTCCTGCTGCTCAACGTGCCGCTGCTGAAGTTCGCCGCCGGCATGCTGCTCCTGTGGATCGGCGTGCGGCTGCTCGCCCCGGCGCATCTCGAACACGCCGAGGTGAAGCCTGCCGGAAAGCTGCTCGGCGCGATCAAGACGATCATCGTCGCCGACGCGGTGATGAGCCTCGACAATGTCGTGGCGATTGCGGGCGCGGCCGAGGCCGCCGATCCGGCGCACCGCACCGGTCTGGTCATCTTCGGGTTGATGGTGAGCATTCCGCTGATCGTGTGGGGCAGCCAGATCGTGCTGCGGCTGCTCGATCGTTTTCCGGTCATCGTCACGCTGGGCGCGGGGCTGCTCGGCTGGATCGCGGGCGGGCTCATCGTCAACGATCCGGCGGGCGACCGCTGGCCGCTGCTCGATACGCCGGTCGCCGAGTACGGCATGGCCGCGGCGGGCGCGGTGTTCGTCATGGGGCTCGGTCACCTGCTCAAGTGCCGCCAGGCGCGGCGCGCGGTGGCGCGCGCCGCGCACGTGGAGCAGGGGGCAAACAAGCCGTAAGCCGGTTCCTACGCCATTCGGCTGGCTGTCCCGCAGCGGGCCCCGCCGATACGATGAAGACGCCTGTTCACCTTTCGTGGACAGGCGTTTCTTGTTTCTGGAGCCCGGATGATGACCGTCACTGTTTTTCTCGCGCAAGCGCCCGCTGCCGTGTCGCGCTGGCGTTTGCTGCACGCGTGCTCGCGCGCTCAGGCCGTCGCGTCGGCCAGGTTCGCGCCGATCGTGCGGAACGTGGGCCGCCTCGCGCCCGGTGGTTTTACGCTGATCGAACTGATGATCGTGCTTGCCATCGTCGGCGTGATCGCCGCCTACGCCATTCCCGCGTATCAGGACTATCTGGCGCGCAGCCGCGTCGGCGAGGGGTTGTCGCTCGCGTCGTCAGCACGGCTCGCGGTCGCGGAAAACGCCGCGAGCGGCAACGCGTTTTCTGCCGGGTTCTCGTCGCCGCCCGCTACGCGCAACGTCGAATCGGTGCGGGTCGACGACACGAACGGCCAGATCGCCGTCGCCTTCACCACGCGGGTTGCGCCGACGGGAAGCAACACGCTCGTGCTGGTTCCCTCGGTGCCGGACAACGCCGAGGCGCCTACCGGCCGCGTCGCGCTCGCACGGGGCAGCATGCAGGGCGGCACCGTCACGTGGGAGTGTTTCGCGGGCAGCAAGATGGCGTCGTCGCTGGGCGCGCCAGGCGCCGGGCCAGCGCCGGCCGAAGCCGCGACGCTGCCGTCGAATCTCGCGCCGCCCGACTGCAGAGCCTGATGAGGTCTGACGCGGCTTCGAGGTGCGCCGTGCACTTTAGGGGCGAACTCAACCAATCGTGCGCGGTCAGTCGCGGTAACGCACCGTGAGGCTCGGCATCGTGAAGAGCGGGGCGGCGCAGGCACCCGGCCGCCGCGCCGCCAGGCCCGCGCCCGTGAACGGCAAAAAGCGTGCGCGCTCGCGCGCAACAAGGAGAGAGCCCGCACAGAGCGGGAAAAGTTTTGTATAGTGCGCCGGTTGCTGACGCCCCCGCCGACTTATGCCTTCCAATTTCACGCGTTTTCTTACGTTTTTCTTGCTGGCTGTTGCGTTGACCCTGCCGTATGCCGTCGTCAACCACACCTACCCGATGCCGACGTTCTACGCGGAATTCACGTCGCTGGCGCTCTGGTTGTTCGTCGGCGCTGCCGTGGTGCTGCTCGTGCGCTCGGCGCAGCCTGCGATCGGTTTCGCGACGCCCTCGGTTGCGCTCGTGCCCCTCGCATTCGGCCTGTTCCTGATCGTTCAGATCGTCGCGCTGCCCGTGACGCAGCCGTTGATGAACTGGCTTGGCGCCGGTTATCTGCTCGCCGCGTTCATGGCAACGCTGGCGGGTTACGGCATCGCGCGCGTGCGGCAGACGCAAACCGCGTTGGTGTGGGCCGCCTTTGCGCTGCTGCTCGGCGGACTCTTCGCGGTGTTCAGCCAGGTCGTTCAACTGTTCCACCTCGAAGCGAAGTTTGCGCCGCTCGTCGTCGCGTACAACATCACGACCGATCGCCGGCCGTTCGGCAACATGGCGCAGGCCAACCACCTCGCGACGTATATCGCATTCGCGATGGCCGCGTGTCTTTTCCTCGTGCAGACGCGCCGCCTGCACGTCGTGCTGTGGGCGGTGCTTTCCGCGATCTTTGCGGGCGGTCTGGCGCTCACCGTGTCGCGCGGCCCGTGGCTGCAGATGGCGGTGATCATCGTCGGGGGCTTCTGGATCGCGTTCGCGGGCATGCGCCGTGACGTGACGGAGGCCGGCCGGCGCGGCACGCTGCGCGACTGGCTGCTGCCGGTGGTGCTGCTGCTGATCTTCATCGGCGTGAACGCGTACGTGCGCTGGGCCAACGTGCGCTACGACCTTCAGCTCGACGTGTCCGCGGCGGACCGTTTCAAGGACGCCGGACAGATCGCGCCGCGTCTCGCACTGTGGCGCTACGGTTTGACGATGTTCAAGTCGCATCCGTTGCTGGGCGTCGGCTGGGGCGAGTTCCCGCTTCACCAGTTCGAACTGGTGCGCGCGCTGGGCGGCGTCGAGATCGCCAACAACGCGCATGACATCTTCATCGATCTGCTCGCCAAGACTGGTTTGATCGGCCTCACGATCGTGCTGCTCGGCCTGCTGGCCTGGTTCGTGCGCGCACTGAGCGCAACGCACACGCCGGAGCGCGTGTTCGGCTTGATGTTGATCGGCGCGCTCGTCATGCATGCGCTCGTCGAATATCCGCAGCAGTACATGTTCTTCCTGCTGCCCGCGATGTTCGTGTTCGGCCTGCTCGAAACCCGGCCGCTGCGCTTCGTGCCGCCGGGCGTCTCGCTCGGCGTGTTCGCGATCGTCGTGGCGGGCGGGATCGTGTCGCTCTATCCCGTGCTGCGCGACTACAACCGCTCCGAGGTGCTCTACTACGGCGACCATCCCGCGCAGGAGTACAGCGAAGCGCCGTCGTTCCTGTTCCGCGGATGGGGCGACTACGGCATGGCCACGCTGCTGCCGATGGATGGGTCGAATCTCGCGTCCAAGCTCTACGCGCATCGGCGTGCGATTTCGCTGCTGCCCGGCGAGACGGTGCTGCGCCGTTACGCGGCACTGCAGGCGTACGGTGGCGACATGGCAGGGGCAATGGATACCGTTGCGCGGCTGAAGATCTTCGCGGTGGAGCTGCGCGACTGGCCGAAGCAACTCGCCGAACTCTACGGCTTGACCGACCGGCAACCGGCGCTCAAGGGCTTCAGGGCTGCCCTGATGAAGAAGTACGGCGCGCCCGCGCAACCGATCGAATCGGACGACGACGCCAGCGACTGACCGCTGCGATTAATCGCTGTGATTGACCGCTGTGATTAGCCGCTGAGGCACGCGCGCGGCGTGAGCGAGGGGCTCAGCCGCATGCGCGAGCGCTCAGAGCCAGCCTGCGGCCTTGAATCGCCAGAACAGGATCAGGTCGATCACCAGCATCGCGGCAAGGCAGATCTGATAGCCGAACGGCAGATGCAGTTCAGGAATGTTCTGGAAGTTCATCCCGTAGATACCGGCGATCATGGTCGGCACGGCAAAGAGCGCGGCGAACGCGCCGAGACGCTTGGTCACTTCGTTTTCGGCAAGCGAGATCATGCCGAGATTTACCTGCACCGCGGTCACGGTCATTTCACGACGGCCTTCGACCGTCCGCACAATCCGTTCGAGATGATCGTAGACGTCGCGGAAGTAGGCGGCCATGCCTGAGCAAATGCGCGGGATGCGGCCGCCCGTCAGTTTGCTGAGACTTTCGAGCAACGGCGCGACGCGCTGCTGCAGGGCCACGAGTCTGCGCTTGAGCGAGTAGAGATCCTCGATGATCGCGCGCGACTGCGCGAGCGTATGTTTCTCGAAGATGCGGTCTTCGATCTCTTCGAGTTTCGCGGAGAGCGTTTCGAGAATCGGGAAATAGCGGTCGACGACCGTGTCGATCAGCGCATACAGCACGAAACCCGAGCCTTCCTTGAGCAGATTCGGTTCCCGCTCGCAGCGGGTACGAACTTCCTGGAAGCCGTGACGCGTCCGGTTGCGCACGGAGAGCACGTAATTTTCGCCTGCAAAGATATCGATTTCGCCGATCACGAATTCGTCGTTCTCGTCCATCTCGATCGTGTGCAGCACCGCGAATAGCGAGTCGCCGTACTCCTCGATTTTCGGGTGCTGGTGACCGTTCTGGACGTCTTCGATGGCAAGTTCGTGCAGGCCGAATTCCTCTTTCATCGCCTCGAGTTCGGCTGGTTCCGGGTCTTTCAGCGCAACCCAGACGAAGCATTCGGGTTTGGCGACGTAGTCGCTGATGTCGTCGATCTTGATATCGGCGAGCTTCTTGCCATCCTGGTACGCGGCGCAGTTGATCAGCATGGCCGGTTACCTCGACAGCGAGTGCGGACTGTCCGAAACGACCCAATCCCCCGACTTCCCACCATGCTTCTCCATGACTTTCACATCGGTGATCGTCATGCCGCGGTCCACTGCCTTGCACATGTCGTAAACGGTCAGCAGCCCGACCTGCACGGCGGTAAGCGCTTCCATCTCGACGCCGGTGCGCCCCACGGTCTCCACCTGCGCCGTGCAATGCACGCCGGGCAGCGTTTCGTCGAGCGCGAAATCCACGGCGACGCGCGTGATCGCGAGCGGGTGACACAGCGGAATCAGATCGGACGTGCGCTTGGCGCCCTGGATGGCGGCGATGCGTGCGACGCCAATCACGTCGCCTTTTTTCGCCTGACCGTCGCGGACCAGCGCGAACGTTGCGGGCAGCATGCGGATCGTGCCGCGCGCGACGGCGATGCGCCGGGTCTCGGATTTGCCGCCGACGTCGACCATATGGGCGTCGCCGGCTGCGTCGAAATGAGTGAGTTCGGGCATGCTTGGCTCTCCATCGAGGGCGCCTATCATAACAGCGCCGTGCGCTGGCGCTGTCCGCACGGTGTTGCCGTGGCGCATGCAGGCCGCGCGTACAATCGGCAGGCGACGAAGCGGCGTCAGCCGCTACCCCGCAGTCCCGCCTTTCTCCGATCCTGTCATCAATGCGTCTGAAACGACTGCTTGCTGCCTGGTTGTCCGTATCGGTTGCGGTCTGTCCGCAGGCGTATGCGCAGACGCACGCCTCGCTCGCGCTCGCCGCCAGCGCGGTCACGCTCGATACGAATGCGGCCGCCGCCATCCGGGGCGCGGCTAACGTCCGCGGTCCGGGCGCGGCGCCCGCGAGCACGGATTCGCTCGCGCCGGATGTGCCCGCGCTCGTAAGCGGCCCGCTCGACGAGCGCGCCGATCCGATGATTCCCGCGTCCATCGCTCAGGGTGTGTTCGGCACCTACGGCGGCGCGCAAGACCGCTTGTCCGGCCAGTCGGGCGCGCGCGGCAACGCCAGTGTGCGCGCAGGCGCCTGGGTGCCGCAACTGCCCGCCCTCGGCGACGGCTCGGACGGCGCGCTCTCGCCGCAGGCCGAGCGCAAGGTCGGCCTGCGCGTCATGCGCGAGATCCGCAGCCGCCCCGATTACATCGGCGACTGGCTCGTGCGCGACTATCTCAACTCGGTTGCCGCGCGGCTCGCGGCGGCGGCGAGTGCGCTGTACATCGGCGGCTATCGACCCGACTTCGATCTCTTCGCCCTCCGCGACAGCCAGATCAATGCGTTCTCGCTGCCGGGCGGTTTTATCGGCGTGAACAGCGGACTGATCATCGCCACGCAGACCGAATCGGAACTCGCCTCCGTGCTCGGCCACGAGATGGGCCACGTGCTCCAGCGGCATATCGCGCGCATGCTCTCGCAGAACGAGCGCACCGGTTACACGGCGCTCGCGGGCATGCTGGCCGGCATTCTCGCGGGCGTGCTCGCGCGCAGCGGCGACCTGGGCAGCGCGATCGTACTCGGCAGCGGGGCCTATGCCGTCGACCGCCAGTTGAGCTTCTCGCGCGCCGCCGAACACGAGGCGGACCGCGTCGGTTTCCAGTTGCTCGCGGGCGCGGGCTACGATCCGTACGGCATGGTGGCGTTTTTCGAGCGGCTCGATCGCGCGTCGATGGACGACACGGGCGTGCCTGCCTACGCGCGCACGCACCCGCTCACCACGGAGCGCATCGCCGATATGGAGGACCGCGCGCGACGCTCGGCCTATCGCCAGCCGCGCCAGGCCCCCGAGTATGGCTTCGTGCGCGCGCGCGTGCGTGTCTTGCAGAGTCGCATGCGCGGCGACCGGATCGACGAGGTTGCACGGCTGCGCTCGGAAATCGAAGACCGTACGGCGTTGAACGTGGCCGCGAACTGGTACGGCATCGCGTTCGGACAGGCATTGCTTGAACAGTACGACGACGCTGCAGCGTCGCTGGCGAAATCGCGTGCGGCGTTCGGCGCGTTTGAAGCGGCAGACGGCAGCAGGACGCGCAGCTCGCCGAGTCTCGACGTGCTCGCTGCGGACATCGCCCGGCGCGCGGGGCGCAACGATGAAGCGGTGCAGCGCGCGCGGACTGCACACGCCGCATGGCCCGCGTCGCATGCTGCAACGGAAGTCTTGCTGGAGGCGCTGCTCGGCGCGCGCCGCTTCAAGGAGGCGCAGATGCTTGCGCAGGCGCAGACCGTGGCGGAGCCGAAGCAGGCTGCGTGGTGGCTCTACCTCGCGCAGGCGAGCGCGGGCCTGGGCGATCTGCTGACGCAGCGGCGTGCGCTGGCGGAAAAGTTCGCGCTCGACGGCGGATGGGCGTCGGCGATCCGGCAGTTGAAGGAGGCGCGCGACATGCGATCGGTCGGCTTCTACGACCTGTCGATCATCACGGCGCGCTTGCACGAGTTCGAGGCGCGCTACAAGGAAGAGCGCGACGACGAGAAAGAGGGGAGCTGAGCAGGGCGCTCAGGCGCTCAGGTGATGCTGCGCTGTCCCTGCACGTTGGCGGCTTCGCGCGCCGGGCTCGAAACGAAGCCAAAGCGCGCGGGCACTTGCGCGCGCTGGATCGGCTGAAGCGGCAGCACGGCGTCGGCGCGCCACGCGAAGGTGCCGCTTAAACCGTCGTCGGCCAGCGATGCGTGGTCGGCGAACACATCGAGATCGTGATCGTGGAGCAGGGCCACGCACGCGTTCGCGCCAGCTTCAGCCGCCTCGGCGGGCGATGCGAAGAGCACGCTGCCCGCTTCGTCCACGTAGACGGCTGACGGCGCGAACGGCTGGCCGGTCTGGTCGGTGAGCGTGAGCGCACCAGCCGCATCGCACGCGAGCCGCATGATCGACGGCGTGTATTCCAGCTCGACGTAGACGCGCTGCGGCCCGTTCTGGAAATACCACTGGCCGTGTTCATCGCACGCGTAATTGCGGTTGATGAAGCCGATCAGCGTCTCGTGCCGGATCGGCGTGCCGTGCGTGCCCGCCGCCTGATCGGCCTCGTCGCGCATGCGCCAGTGGCCGCGCGCATCGAGCATCAGCCAGCCGGTGCAGTGCGGCACGTCGGGCCAGCGCGCGAGTGCCTGTCTGACGATCTCATCCATGGGAAACAAAGTGTGAAAGATAGCCGGTTACGCGCTCGGCGAGCCAGTCGGAGCGGCCCGGAAACGGACCCGTCATGAAGCCGACGTGGCCGCCGTGCTCGGGCTGCTCCAGTTCGACCGCCGCGCTCACCTCGCCGGGCGAGGGCAGTGCGCGGCCGGGCAGGAACGGATCGTTGCGCGCGTTGAGCACGAGCGTCGGCACGGCGATTTCGCTGAGCTTCGGGAGAACCGTCGCGCGGGTCCAGTAGTCGTCGGCGTTGCGAAAGCCGTGCAGCGGCGCGGTCACGACGTCGTCGAACTTGAACAGCGTGCGGCTCGCGAGCACGGCGTCCGCGTCGAAAAGCCCCGGATATTGTTCGAGCTTCTGGAGCGCCTTCGCCTTCAGCGTTTTGAGGAAGCTGCGCGTATAGATCAGGCCGAAGCCGTGCGAGAGCATTTCGCCGCCCGCATGGACGTCGAGCGGCGCGGAAACCGCCGCGGCTGCCTCGATGATCGACGCATCCTCGCGTTGCTGCGCGAGCCAGTGCAGCAGCACGTTCGCGCCGAGCGAGACGCCTGCGGCCACGAGCGGCCCGCGATGACGCGCGGCGAAGCGATGCAGCATCCAGTCGACCTCGTTGGCGTCGGCGAGATGATAGAAACGCGGGAGCAAATTCAGCGGGCCGCTGCAGCTGCGAAAGTGCGGGATCACGGCATGCCAGCCGCGCGCGGCTGCGGCGGCGGCCATCGTGCGTGCGTAGTGCGAGCCGGAATTGCCTTCGAGCCCGTGCAGGAGCACGAAGAGCGGTGCGCCGGGCGCGGGAAGCGGCTGCCCTGCGGCGGGCACGACCCAGTCGAGTTCGATGAAGTCGCCATCGGGCGTGTCCCAGCGCTCGCGGCGGTAGACGGGCGTGGGGAGATTCGACATGAGCGCAGGCACGATGGTCTGCGCGTGCGCGCCCGGCAGCCAGAGCGGCGCGCGATAGGCGCCGGTCAGCGCTGCCGGAGGTGGATACGGACGCGGATGCGCGTGCGCTGCATTCGCAGTCGGCGCTCCGGTGCTGTGGGATTTGTCTCCGGTCGTGCTCATGACTGCGCTGCCGGTGACGTTAGGGCCTGTTCACATGAATTCATGTGAACAGGCCCTAGTGCAGCGCGCCCAGGCTGCGGCGCAGCTTCGCGGAGAACTGGCTGGCCGCTTCGTCGGGCATGCGGCTCGAGTGGATGTGGGCAATGCGCCATTCGCCGCGCTCGTGGACCATTACGTAGGTCGTGAAAACCATCGCGGGTACGGCTTTCGGATCGACCGGCCGATGCGCTTCCACAATGGCGTAGACGACGGTGCCGAGGCTGTCGTAGACGCGGATATCGAGCGGCTCGATCGACACGGGCGCTGCCTCGAACTGCGCGGCGAGCCCTGCGCGGATGTTCGGCAGGCCGTACAGATGGGTGCCGTCCGGACAGATGCAGCTCACGAATTCCTCATCGATCCACAGGCCGATCAAGCTGTCGAGATTCACTTCCGCGACGGCCTGATACCAGGCGTTGAGCGTGTCCGCGGCGGCTTCAAAGTGGTGGGCAAAACGTGGCATGGCTCGATGATCTTGTGCGCCGGGGCGCGGGTTGCGAATCGATACTCGGTGCGTCTGCAGCAGCCGGCGTGCTGGTGCCGCTACAGACGCAGCGCGACTAGCGCTGGCCGAGCAGCATGCCGCGAAGATCGCCGAACACCTGTTCCGGGCTCAGTTCGCGCAGGCAATTCAGATGTCCGAGCGGACATTCGCGCTGGAAACACGGGCTGCAATCGAGATGCAGCCATTGTACCTTTGCGAGATCGGACAAGGGCGGCGTGTGGCGCGGATCCGTCGAGCCGTACAGCGCCACCAGCGGCCGCCGCAGCGCGGCGGCCACGTGCATCAAGCCCGAGTCGTTGGTGACGACAGCGTTTGCGCGCGAGATCAGCGCACACGCTTCGCCGAGTGCGGTCTGTCCACACAGGTTGCGCACGTTCGATGCGCGCTCGGCGATGGCCTGCGCGAGCGGCGCATCCTTCGGCGAACCGAGCGCGACGATCTGCGTGTACGGGAACGACTGGCCCACCATCTGCGCGAGCGCCGCGAAATGCTCGGGCGGCCAGCGCTTGGCCGGGCCGTACTCGGCGCCGGGGCAGAACACGAGGAGCGGCACGCGCGTATCGAGGTTGAAGCGCGCCGACACGCGCGACGCCTCGTTCGGATCCGACTCGAGACGCGGCATCGGCAGGTCGTCGGGGACCGTCGCACCGGGCGCCCACGCGAGCGCCGCGTAGTGTTTGACCATCGGCGGACGTTCGTCCTTCGGCGGATTCGCATGGCGCACGTTCAAGAGGCCGTAGCGGCTCTCGCCCGTATAGCCGATGCGCAGCGGAATGTGCGCGAGCCATGGAATCATCGCGGACTTCAGCGAGTTCGGCAGCACGTAGACGGCGTCGTAGCCCACGTCGCGCAAATCGCCCGCCAGTTGCCAGCGGCGCAGCAGTTGCAGCTTGCCGTGCGCGAGGTCGGTGGCGTAGACGTCGCGGATTTCAGGCATGCGCTCGAGCACGGGCGCGACCCACGTGGGCGCGAGTGCATCGATCACGATGCGCGGATGCAGTTTCACGAGCCGCGAAAGGAGCGGCTGCGCCATCAGTGCGTCACCGATCCAGTTAGGGGCGATTACCAGCGCGCGGCGCATCGGGTATCAGGGTCCGGAAAGTGAAAAAGCTTCCGCGCGCATCGGGCGTGCGGAAGCGGTTAGCAGGGCGGACGCGCCGCAAGACGCGCCGTCGGGCCGCCCGCAGCCTCATGCCGGCGGGCGATGCACAGCGAAACAAGGGCACGCCCGGGAATCCACCCGGGAACTGCGGGGCGCGCGAACGTGGGCGGCGACGGACGGTACAACGGGCGGCTGCGCAGGCGAATGCCGCGCATCCCGCCGCCATGCCACATCGCGCCACATCACGTACGCGCGGCGGCGCGGCGCTCAGTGGCCGTGCACGACCTCGCCGTCGCGCAGCTTGTAGCGCGTGCTGCAGTAGGGGCAGCGCGCTTCGCCGTGGGTCACGTCGAGGAAGACGCGCGGATGGTTGCTCCAGCGCGGCATCGACGGATTCGGGCAGTACGCGGGCAGATCCTTGGCCGACAGTTCGACCAGCGGCATTTCCTTGATTTCGCTCATGAGGACAATTCTCGTAACGCTCGTTGTGGACCGTAGCGCGGCGGCAGCTTCGGCGTCCGCAGCGGGCAAACGTGCATTCTAGCGCCATTTGGCGCACACACGGGCCCTCGCGGGTGCCTGAGGACGCTTTATGTCGCGCCTCGGCACGCCAGCCGGCCAGCGCATTCGAAGGTGTTTGAAAGGCGCCGAAAACAGGTGCCAAAGCGAGGTGCCAAATGCGAGGACGTGCAACGCGCCCGGGAAAAAGCATCATCGGGCATCGCGAAAAAAACCGGACGAAAACGTGCCAAAATGACCGTTCGCCACGGCAAGCGCCCAGATGCGGGCGCCTGCGGCGGGACAGGTGACCGGGCCCGCTCAGGAGATTCGCCGAGGGGCGTCTCGGATCGCTCCGGCGATCGGCTAAAATACCGGTCTCGCAATTCGATGCCGGTTTTCGTCGCGTTCGCCGGATATCAGGCAAGGCCACGAGCAGCGACCCGGGAACACACCAGATCCGGCTCCCGCGCCGTGCACGCCGCGCCAGGTCCGCCCCAGCCCGGGCATCGCGTTGCCACCGCCTTCCCACCATCACGCACAGTCAAGTCCATGAACAAGGTTCTGCGTCTCTCCGATCTGATCTCCGAAGGCAAGCTCAACGGCAAGCGGGTGTTCATCCGCGCCGATCTCAACGTGCCGCAGGACGACCAGGGCAACATCACCGAAGACACCCGCATCCGCGCTTCCGTGCCGGCCATCCAGGCCGCGCTCGCCGCGGGCGCGGCCGTCATGGTCACGTCGCACCTCGGCCGTCCGACCGAAGGCGAATTCAAGCCGGAAGACTCGCTCGCGCCGGTCGCGAAGCGTCTGTCCGACCTGCTCGGCCGCGATGTGCCGCTCGTCGCGAACTGGGTCGAGAACGGCGTGAACGTCGCGCCGGGCAACGTCGTCCTGCTCGAGAACTGCCGCGTCAACAAGGGCGAAAAGAAGAACTCCGACGAGCTTTCGCAGAAGATGGCGAAGCTCTGCGACGTCTACGTGAACGACGCGTTCGGCACCGCGCACCGCGCCGAAGCCACCACGAACGGCATCGCGAAGTACGCGCCCATCGCGTGCGCGGGCCCGCTGCTCGCCGCCGAACTCGACGCGCTCGGCAAGGCGCTCGGCGCGCCGAAGCGCCCGCTCGTGGCGATCGTTGCGGGCTCGAAGGTCTCGACCAAGCTCACCATCCTCAAGTCGCTCGCGGAAAAAGTGGATCAGCTGATCGTCGGCGGCGGCATCGCCAACACGTTCATGCTCGCGGCCGGCCTGAAGATCGGCAAGTCGCTCGCGGAAGCCGACCTCGTCGCCGAAGCGAAGGTCATCATCGACGCGGCGCGCGCGCGTGGCGCTTCGGTGCCGATTCCGAGCGACGTCGTGACCGCGAAGGCGTTCGCGGCGGACGCGAAGGCTGAAATCAAGGCCGTGGCCGACGTCGCCGACGACGACCTGATCCTCGACATCGGCCCGCAGACCGCCAAGGCGCTCGCCTCGCAGCTCGAACAGGCTGGCACGATCGTGTGGAACGGCCCGGTGGGCGTGTTCGAATTCGACCAGTTCGGCGAAGGCACGAAGACGCTCGCGCAGGCTATCGCGAAGTCGTCGGCGTTCTCGATCGCGGGCGGCGGCGACACGCTTGCGGCCATCGCGAAGTACGGCATCCACGACAAGGTCAGCTACATCTCGACCGGCGGCGGCGCGTTCCTCGAATTCCTCGAGGGCAAGAAGCTGCCGGCTGTCGAAGTGCTCGAAACCCGGGCAGCTTCGTAATCAGTCAGTGACTGATAAGTGACTTGGCGCGTCCCGGCGGCAGCCGCGGACGCGGCGCGCAAAATGCGCGCATGCATACCGCGGCGAACACGCCGCCCCGAGGCGCGAAGCGCGCGTGGCCGAAGCGGCCGCCGCGCACATCGCGTGCTCGCACAAAGCGACGCTGTATTTCATCGGCGCGCGTTTCGGCCACACCGCGGGTGCGGGTGAGCCGGTCGGTTCTTCTCGCAGCAACGTTTCTTCCAGCGATCTTTTCCAGACGAGGAGACTCATGCATCGCGCCACCAAGATTGTTGCAACCATCGGTCCGGCTTCCAGTACGCCGGACGTCCTGCTGCAGATGATTCGCGCGGGACTCGACGTGGTGCGCCTCAACTTCTCGCACGGCACGGCGGACGATCACCGCCAGCGTGCGGACAGCGTGCGGGAATGCGCCCGCAAGGCAGGTCGCGAGATTGCGATCATGGCCGACCTGCAAGGCCCGAAGATTCGTGTCGGCAAATTCGAGAACGGCAAGGTCGCGCTCGAACCCGGCATGCCGTTCATCCTCGACGCCGAGTGCGAACTCGGCAACGAAGAACGCGTCGGTCTCGACTACAAGGATCTGCCGCGCGACCTGAAGTCGGGCGACGTGCTGCTGCTCAACGACGGCCTGATCGTGCTCGACGTCGTCCGCGTGATCGGCAGCGAGATCCATACGACCGTGCGCATCGGCGGCGACCTGTCGAACAACAAGGGCATCAACCGCCAGGGCGGCGGCCTCACCGCGCCCGCGCTGACCGCGAAGGACATGGAGGACATCCGCACGGCGATGTCGCTCGGCGCGGACTACATCGCCGTGTCGTTCCCGAAGAATTCAACCGACATGGAAATGGCGCGCCAGCTCGCGAACATCGCGGGCGCGCCGTACGGCATCAAGCCGAGGATGATCGCGAAGATCGAGCGCGCCGAGGCGATTCCCGTGCTGCAGGAGATCCTCGATTCGTCGGACGGCATCATGGTCGCGCGCGGCGACCTCGCGGTCGAAGTCGGCAACGCCGCCGTGCCCGCCCTGCAAAAGCGCATGATCCGTATGGCGCGCGATTCGAACAAGCTCGTCATCACCGCCACGCAGATGATGGAGTCGATGATCTACGCGCCCGTGCCGACGCGCGCGGAAGTGTCGGACGTCGCGAACGCGGTCCTCGACGGCACCGACGCCGTGATGCTCTCGGCCGAGTCGGCGGCGGGCAAGTACCCGGTGCAGACGGTCGAGGCGATGGCCGCGATCTGTCTCGAAGCCGAGAAGTCCGAGCAGCCCGAACTCGACAGGGATTTCCTCGACCGCACCTTCACGCGCATCGACCAGTCGATCGCCATGGGCGCGCTCTTCACGGCGTTCCATCTCGGCGCGAAGGCGATCGTCGCCCTCACGGATTCGGGCTCGACGGCACTGTGGATGTCGCGTCACTGGACCCATGTGCCGATCTTCGCGCTCACGCCGCGCACCGGAAGCGAGCGCGCGATGACCCTTTACCGCAACGTCACGCCGCTGCACCTCGACACCAGCACGGATCGCGACACCGCGCTCCAGCAGGCCGTCGAAGTGGTGGTGAGCAAGGGCTATGCGTCGCGCGGCGACGTGGTGGTGCTGACCGTCGGCGAGCCGATGGGGCAGCCAGGCGGCACCAACACGCTGAAGATCGTCCGTGTGGGTGACGTGCTGTAAGGTTCGACCCGGTTCGCAGATGAAACCGGCTGCAGTCCGCGCGTACGAGAGGCCGCGCGGACTGCCCGCTTTTCAGCCTGCTTGTCAGTTCGCTTGTGAGTCCGCTTTTCAGTCCGCAGGTCAGCTTAATTGCCAGCGCGACGCCATCCCGATATCAGTCCGCTGCCAGCCAGCCGTCAGGACGCCCTGACATGGCATTTTCATGCGGCTGACGCGATTGCCCCGGGAGCGGGCTGGCTTCGCGATAAAATCACGCCATTGCGCCCGCGGCGAGCATGCGGGCGGCGGCTGCCAGGCCGCCTTCGACCGGCCATGCAAGATGGCTGGCGTGACGTAGAAATTCGTTTTAAATCAAAGGAGTAGCACAATGCCTCTCGTATCAATGCGTCAACTGCTCGACCACGCAGCAGAGCACGGCTATGGCCTGCCCGCGTTCAACGTCAACAACCTGGAGCAGGTTCAGGCCATCATGGCCGCAGCCGACCAGGTCGGCGCGCCGGTGATCATGCAGGCGTCGGCGGGTGCGCGCAAATATGCGGGCGAGCCGTTCCTGCGCCATCTGATCGAAGCCGCCATCGAGTCGTACCCGCATATTCCCGTGGTCATGCACCAGGACCACGGCCAGTCGCCGGCCGTTTGCATGGGCGCGATCCGCAGCGGTTTCAGCAGCGTCATGATGGACGGCTCGCTGGAAGCCGACGGCAAGACGGTCGCATCGTACGAATACAACGTCGACGTGTCGCGCCGCGTGGTCGACATGGCGCACTCGATCGGCGTCACGGTCGAGGCTGAACTGGGCGTGCTCGGTTCGCTGGAAACGATGAAGGGCGACAAGGAAGACGGTCACGGCGCCGAAGGCACGATGACGCGCGAGCAGCTCCTGACCGATCCGGAGCAGGCCGCCGACTTCGTGAAGCTCACGCAGTGCGATGCACTGGCGATTGCGATCGGCACCTCGCACGGCGCGTACAAGTTCTCGAAGAAGCCCACGGGCGACATCCTGTCGATCCAGCGCATCAAGGAAATCCACGCCCGCATTCCGAACACGCACCTCGTGATGCACGGTTCGTCGTCGGTGCCGCAGGAGCTGCTCGCGGAAATCCGCGAATTCGGCGGCGACATGAAGGAAACCTACGGCGTGCCGGTCGAGGAAATCCAGGAAGGCATCCGTCACGGCGTGCGCAAGGTCAATATCGACACGGACCTGCGGCTCGCGATCACGGGCGCGATTCGTCGCTACATGTTCGAGAACCCGTCGAAGTTCGACCCGCGCGACTACCTGAAGCCGGCCCGCGAAGCCGCGAAGAAGGTCTGCGTGGACCGTTATCTGGCGTTCGGCTGCGAAGGCCAGGCCGGCAAGATCAAGCCGGTGTCGCTCGACAAGATCGCCGAGAAGTACAAGTCGGGCGAACTCGCACAGATCGTTCGCTGATGCGCCGCGCGCCCGCCATCTCCCGCCGTGCGGCGGGCCGGGCGCGCGAGGTTCTGTGCAACATTCTGCGCCAGCGACATGCAGCAGGATCGTCGCCGTATCCGCCAGTCTGGGGAACGGCGACTGGCTTTTTGATTTACCCTTTTGGTTTACCCGGTTTACCCTTTCGGTCCGGTTTCGAGCCGGCCCCGCCACGTTAAAAATAGCGAATCACGACGATGTCTACCCTCTACGAATCCACGCTCCGCTCGCTGCCGCTCCTCGGCCGCGGCAAGGTCCGCGACAACTATGCCGTGGGCACCGACAAGCTGCTGATCGTCACGACCGACCGTTTGTCGGCGTTCGACGTCATCATGGGCGAGCCGATTCCGCGCAAGGGCCAGGTGCTGAACCAGATGGCGAACTTCTGGTTCGGCAAGCTCGAACATGTCGTGCCGAACCACCTTACCGGCGTCGATCCCGAAACCGTCGTCGCGCCCGATGAAGTCGAGCAGGTGCGCGGCCGCGCGGTCGTCGTGAAGCGCCTTGAGCCGATCCTCGTCGAGGCGGTGGTGCGCGGCTATCTGGCGGGCAGCGGCTGGAAGGATTACCAGGCCACGGGCGCCGTGTGCGGCGTGCAGCTGCCGCCGGGCCTGCAGAACGCGCAGAAGCTGCCCGAGCCGATCTTCACGCCCGCGGCGAAGGCCGAAATGGGCCACCACGACGAGAACATCACGTACGAAGAGATGGAGCGCCGCATCGGCACCGAGCTGTCGCGCACCATCAAGGAAACGGCGATCAAGCTGTACAGGGAAGCGGCCGACTACGCGGCGACGCGCGGCATCATCATCGCCGACACGAAGTTCGAATTCGGTCTCGACAATCACGGCAAGCTGTATCTGATGGACGAGGCGCTCACCGCCGACTCGTCGCGCTTCTGGCCCGCCGACCAGTATCAGGTGGGCTCGAACCCGCCGTCGTTCGACAAGCAGTTCGTGCGCGACTGGCTCGAAACCCAGGACTGGAAGAAGGAGCCGCCCGCGCCGAAGCTGCCGGGCGAGGTGATCGCGAAGACGTCCGCGAAGTATCAGGAGGCGCTCGAGCGCCTCACCGGCCAGACGCTGGCCTGAGGCGTCTCGCCGAACGTGAATTACGTGGATTAACGTCGATGGATGCGCGTGACGGCGCGCATCCCGGGGAAAGGAAGCAAATGAGCGAAGTACAGACGGCTCACCAGCATGCGGCGCCGCTCGTCGGCGTACTGATGGGCTCCAGCTCGGACTGGGAAACGATGAAGCAGGCGGTGGCGATCCTGCAGGAGTTCGGCGTCGCCTACGAGGCGAAAGTCGTCTCGGCGCACCGCATGCCCGACGAAATGTTCGAGTACGCCGAAAAGGCGCGCGAACGCGGCCTGCGCGCGATCATCGCGGGCGCGGGCGGCGCGGCGCATCTGCCGGGCATGCTGGCTGCGAAGACCACCGTGCCGGTGCTCGGCGTGCCGGTGGCGAGCCGGTATCTGAAGGGCGTCGATTCGCTCCATTCGATCGTGCAGATGCCCAAGGGCGTGCCGGTCGCGACCTTCGCCATCGGCGAGGCGGGCGCGGCCAACGCGGCGCTCTTCGCCGTGTCGATCCTGAGCGTGACGGACACGGAATTCGCGAACAAGCTCGCGGCTTTCCGGGTGCGCCAGAACGAAGCTGCACACGCAATGGTGTTGCCGACGCTGTGAGCGCCCCCGCCGGGGCACGGCAACGCGCCTCGCTTTGATATTCGACCTCGACGTTCGACCTCGACGTTCAACCCGGCCTGGCCCGTGCGCCGTCTGCAGCGCCGCGCCAGCCGCGACCGACCACTGAGATGACCCCTGACAACACTCCGGTTTCACCGATCCTGCCCGGCGCCTGGCTTGGCATGGTGGGTGGCGGCCAGCTCGGCCGCATGTTCTGCTTTGCCGCCCAGGCGATGGGCTACCGCGTCGCCGTGCTCGATCCGGATCCGGCGAGCCCGGCCGGCATGGTCGCCGACCGCCATCTGCGCGCCGCCTACGAGGACGATGCCGCGCTGACCGAACTTTCGCGCCTGTGCGCCGCCATCTCGACCGAGTTCGAGAACGTGCCCGCCGCGAGCCTCGACGCGCTCGCCAAATCGACTTTCGTGAGCCCCTCCGGAAGCTGCGTGGCCGTCGCGCAGGACCGCATCGCCGAAAAGCGCTTCATTGCCGCTGCGGGCGTGCCGGTCGCGCCGCACGTGGTGATCGAGTCGTCGCAGGCGCTCGCCGCCATCGACGACGCCGCGCTCGCCGCCGTGCTGCCGGGCATTCTGAAGACGGCGCGGCTCGGCTACGACGGCAAGGGCCAGGTGCGCGTGGGCAACGCCGAGGACGTGCGCGAGGCGCATGCCGCGCTCGGCGGCGTGCCGTGCGTGCTGGAAAAGCGTCTGCCGCTGAAGTTCGAGGTCTCGGCGCTGATCGCGCGCGGCGCGAGCGGCGCGAGCGCCGTCTATCCGCTCGCGCAGAACACGCACCGCCACGGCGTGCTGTCGCACACGATCGTGCCCGCGCCCGACGCGAGCGCCGCGCTCGTCGAGCAGGCGCAGCAGGCGGCGCTGCAGATTGCGGAGAAGCTCGGCTACGTGGGCGTGCTGTGCGTGGAGTTCTTTATCCTCGAAGACGGCTCGATCGTCGCCAACGAAATGGCGCCGCGCCCGCACAACTCGGGTCACTACACGGTCGATGCGTGCGCCACGAGCCAGTTCGAGCAGCAGGTGCGCGCGATGACGGGCATGCCGCTCGGCGACACGCGTCAGCACTCGCCGGCCGTGATGCTGAACATCCTCGGCGATGTGTGGTTCGCCGCCGGTGGAAGCGGTCCGGGCAGTGCAGGCGGCGTGCGCGCGCAGAAAGGCGCCGTGCCCGTCACGCCGCCGTGGGACCAGGTGGCGGCCATGCCGGCCGCGCGCCTGCATCTGTACGGCAAGGAAGAGGCGCGTCCGGGCCGCAAGATGGGCCATGTGAACTTCACGGCGCCGACGCTCGACGAAGCGCGCGTGGCTGCGCGCGACTGCGCGCGACTGCTGCATATCGCCACGAGCTGAGGTTGCACGACGTCATGACCGGTCAGCCGTATCCCACCGATGCCGAAATCGAGCACGCCGCCGCGCTGCTCGACGCGGGCGAACTTGTCGCGTTCCCGACCGAAACCGTCTACGGCCTCGGCGGCGACGCGGCGAACCCCGAAGCCGTCGCGCGCATCTACGCGGCCAAAGGACGGCCCGCGAACCATCCGGTCATCGTGCATCTGCCGCCAGGCGCCGATCCTGAGTATTGGGCCGCCGAATGGCCGGAATCGGCGCGCAAGCTCGTCGCCGCGTTCTGGCCCGGCCCGCTCACGCTGATCGTCAAGCGCCACCCGCGCATCCCCGATGCCGTGAGCGGCGGTCAGGATTCGGTCGGTTTGCGCTGTCCGTCGCATCCGGTCGCACAGAAGCTGCTTGCCGCGTTTTCGGCGCGTCGCGGCGGCCATGGCGGCGTCGCGGCGCCTTCGGCAAACCGTTTCGGCCATGTGAGTCCGACCACCGCGCAGCACGTGCGCGACGAGTTCGGCGCGGCCGTGCATGTGCTCGACGGCGGGGCGAGCGACGTGGGCATCGAATCGACGATTCTCGATCTCTCGCGCGGTTTTCCGGCGCTGCTGCGCCCGGGCCACATCACGCCGCACGATATCGCGCGGGTGCTCGGCGAGGCGCCGCGTCTGCCCGACGGATCGGATGCCACGGCGCCGCGTGCCTCAGGGACGCTGAAGGCGCACTACGCACCGAGCACGCCGCTCGCGCTGCTGCCGTTCGAGGCTTTGGAGCCGCTGCTGTGCGCGGCGCGCGAGAACGGCGAGACCGTGGCGCTCGTGGCCCGCGCATCGCGCGCGCGCGCATGGGCGAGCGCACCGGGCGTGCACTTCGTCGCCGCGCCGGAAGATCCGCAGGTGTATGCACGCGAACTCTATGGCTTGCTGCGGGCGCTCGATCGTGCGAACGTCACGCGCATCCTGATCGAAAAACTGCCCGAGACGCTCGACTGGATCGCCGTGAACGACCGGCTCGGAAGGGCGGCGGCGGCGTTCGAAGCGCGGGAATAAGCGCAGAAAAAACGGGCTCGATAGCCGGACATCAGCCGTACATACGCATGCGAAAAACGGTTCTCGCGAACCGTTCAGTCTGCTGACGAACCCCACGTTTTTCTGAGCGTGGGGTTTTTGCATTCTGGCGAGCCGCCAAGGTTTGACGATGCGGTGTCATGACAGTGGCTAAAGTGATCATTTTGAACCATATTGACCAATTGGATTAATGTGAGCCAAAATAGCCGCTATGTCGTGTCCACTGCACGGGAGTCGAGAGTTTTTATTGGCCGCTCAACAGTGGTGAGCCCTCGGGCAGCGCTTTCGAGAGCGTGCTGCTCGAAATAAATGGGGTGGGGTAAATATGATGAGTAGCACCCTCGTAACTTTCACCGCGAGGGACGCCAAGACCCGTTTCGGCGAGGTCCTGGACGAGGCGCTGGGCCATCCTGTCGGCATCACGCGGCACGACAGGCTCACGGCATACGTGGTATCGAGGCGCGACTTCGATAACCTGCGCAATCGTGTCCAGGAGCTTGAGGATAGGTTGTGGCTTATCCAGGCCGAGGCCGCCCGCAAGGAAGGTTATGCGAGCGACGACGAGGTCGCGGCGTTCCTGCGTGATGCCAGGAACTCAGGAAATGAATCTAAAGATGACGAAGCAGGCGCAAAAAGCCTGCCAAAGCCTTGATGCCAGGCAGTATCGACAAGTCGTTTCCGCAATCCTCGGCCTTCTGCATAACCCGGAACCCCACGATAGTCAGCCGATGAAGGGGGCGGCCCGAGGCGAGCGGCGTGTGGACGCAGGCGAATACCGCGTCATTTATGCCATCGAGGGCGAAACCGTTGATGTGCTTGTGGTCGGTAAGCGTAACGGCGACGAGGTGTACAGAATCTGGGAACGGATGTCGTAAAGGCGGGGCGCTTCGGCGCGCCCGGATTGCTGGCGAACCCCATGTTTTTCGGAACATGGGGTTTGTTTTTTTAGGCGCAGATGGCTGACGAACCCCCAGTCAAAACCAGGCGTTTGTCAGCCATCTGAACGGTTCTCGCGAACCGTTTTTTTTCAGGCGACGCGTGCCGAACGAGGCCGCTTCAATGCGCGCCGCGGCGCTGCGCTTTCTTGCGGACGACATGCTTCGCCGCCCGCTTCGGATGGCGCTGCACGTACATCGGCGCTTCTTCGGGCATGCCCTTGTAGACCCATTCGAGCAGCGCATCGTGCGCTTCGCGCGCGCCTGCCGCGTGCGGGTCGTTGATGAGGCTCACGACGATCCACGTTTCGCCCGTCTGTGCCGCGACGTAGCCCGCAATCGCGCGCACGTCGCGCAGCGTGCCGGTCTTGATGTGCGCGTTGCCGTCCACCGGGGTATTGGTGAGGCGGCGGCGCATGGTCCCGTCGACGCCCGCGATCGGCAGCGAATCGACGAACGGCTGCGCGACGGGGCTCGCGTTCGCGGCCTGCAGCAGCGACGCGAGCGAAAGCGCGCTGATGTGCTCGTCGCGCGAGAGGCCGCAGCCGTTTTCGAGCGCGAGCTCGGGCGCGTAGACGCCGCTCTTGCGCAGGAACGCAGTGACGGCGGCGGCAGCTTTCGCCGGGGTCGCGGGCGCCTTGCCCTCGACGGCGCCGAGCGTGAGAAACAGGTTGCGCGCCATCACGTTGTTGCTGAATTTGTTGATGTCGTGCACCACGTCGGCGAGCGGCGGGCTCTGATGGACGGCGATGAGGTGCGCGCCCGACGGAACGACGCCTTCGCGCACCGTGCCGCTGAAGGTGCCGCCTGCCTGCTGCCACAGCGCGAGGAAGCCGTCGGTGAAGAACGTGGTGTGATTGACGGGCGCGGCCATGTTGAGCGTGCGCTCGCCGCAGCGCGCGGCGTAGCTGCCGTCGAAGCTGGCGGTCACGGTGCCGTTCGCACCCGGTGCGATCTGCGGCGACGGCATCATGCCGACGCATTTGCCGCCGTGCTCGCGGATGTGGTTGTCGATCTGCCATTGCGCGACCGGCGGCACGATGCTGATCGAGACGCCATCGGGCGACGGCGAGTACGTGAACGATACCGACTTGAACGCGTACATCAGCGGATCGGGGCCGACGTTGTACGGGGCCTCGGCGTCGTCGTCGAACGGTGGCAGGTCGCGCGTCGAAGCGTCGAACTCGCTCTTGTCGAGCACGAGTGCGCCGTCGATATGCGCGATGCCCGCAGCGCGGATCTTCTGCGCGAGATCGATCAGTTCTTCGGGGACGAGTTTCGGGTCTCCCGTGCCCTTGATGTAGAGATTGCCGTGCAGCGTGCCGCTCGCGTCGACCTCGCCATCGGTAAACGCGCTCGTGTGCCAGCGGTAGTCGGCGCCGAGCATCGCGAGGCCGGTCCACGTCGTGACGATCTTCATCGTCGAGGCGGGCATCATCGGCTGGCCCGCGTTGACGGCCACGCTCGGCTGGCGGTCGCCGATTTTTTCGATCACCACGCTCACCGCCGAGAGCGGCACGTGCGCGCGCTCGAGGCCCGTCATCACGGAGGGCGGCAGCACGGTGCTCACGTTGACCGAAGGCCGGCGCGCGCCTTCCGGCTGCGCCTGCGCGGCGGGCATGCCGAGGCTCGCCGCGGCCAGTGCGGCGCAGGCAAGGCGCAGGGCGAACACCGCGCGCGCAGGCGTGGCGGCGCGTGTAGCGGACGGCGCGCCGGCCATGCGCGCGGCGCGCGGCGTGACGGGATGCAACGCGGGGCGCAACACGGGGTGCAACACGGGACGCAACAGGGTGCGAAGGCGGGACAGCGAAGCAGGGAGCATGTGGAGCGTCAGATGAATACGGGCGGTGCAAGGGGCGCGCGGCGGGCGAAAGGTACGATCGGTTGCTGTCGCCACGCCGCGCGCATGCGCGAATCCGGGTTGCGGCGTACCGCGTGACGCGATGCGCATCGTGCAAGCCGGGCACATTGCACCGTATTGCACCGTATTGCACCGTATTGCACCGCAGCGCCGCGCGCCGCAAAAGCGACAATTGTAAAGACCCCGCGCGGCGCGCGCGCATCGTGCTGCGACAAAAACCCCGGTGCGTGCGCGAAAGCCGACCGGCGCGACGGCGGCGCGATGGTGGAGTGACGGTGGAGCGGGGGCCGGGGGCGCTAGAATGCACCATCTGCTCCAATCCGGCGCCCGCGCCACCGTCACGCAGCGCCTCCTTGCCAATTCATTACGATGCGAATACTGCTTGTCGAAGATGACCGCATGATCGCCGAGGGCGTGCGCAAAGCGCTGCGCGGCGACGGCTTCGCGGTCGACTGGGTCGAGGACGGCGATGCCGCCATCACCGCCGTGACCGGCGAGTCTTACGATCTGCTGCTGCTCGATCTGGGCCTGCCGAGGAAGGACGGGCTCGACGTGCTGCGCACGCTGCGCGCGCGCGGCCTCGCGCTCCCGGTGCTGATCCTCACGGCGCGCGATGCGGTGGCCGACCGCGTGAAGGGCCTCGACGCCGGCGCCGACGACTATCTCATCAAGCCCTTCGATCTCGACGAACTCGGCGCGCGCATGCGCGCGCTGATCCGCCGCCAGTCGGGCCGCAGCGATTCGGTGATCCGCTACGGCGCGATCACGCTCGATCCGGCGTCGCACCAGGTGACCCAGGACGGCGCGCCGGTCGCGCTTTCGGCGCGCGAATTCGCGCTGCTCGAAGCGCTGCTCGCCCGCCCGGGCGCGGTGCTCTCGAAGAACCAGCTTGAGGAGAAGATGTACGGATGGGGCGAGGAGATCGGCAGCAACACGGTCGAAGTCTATATCCACGCTCTGCGCAAGAAGCTCGGCGCCGACCTGATCCGCAACGTGCGCGGGCTCGGTTACATGATCGCGAAGGAAGCGTGACGCGCCGATGAGTTCTATCCGGAAACAACTGCTTTTCTGGCTGCTCGCGATCGTCGTCGCCGGTGTCGTGCTGGCGGGCTGGCTGATCTATCGCCAGGCGCTGGCCGAAGCCAACGAACTGTTCGACTACCAGCTGCAGGAAATTGCCGACGCATTGCCCTCCGAGCCGTTCAGCGAGATTCTCAGTTCGCGCGACACCGGCAACGAGGGCATCGTGCTGCAGATCTGGAACCGCAACGGCGTGCTGATGTACTACTCGCATCCGCGCGTGCCGCTCGCGCCGCGCACCGAACTCGGCTTCTCGACCGAGCGCACCGATCGCGGCGACTGGCGCGTGTATGGCGCGATCGTCGGCGACAACTTCGTGCAGCTCGCGCAACCGGTTTCCGTGCGCAACCGTCTCGCGGCGAACGTCGCGCTGCGCACGCTGTGGCCGCTGATCGTGCTGCTGCCGTTTCTGGGGCTTGCCGTCTGGCTCGTGGTGGGCCGCGGGCTCAAGCCGCTCGCGCGCGTCACGAATGCGCTCGATACGCGCCATCCCGAAGCGCTCGATCCGCTGCCCGAGCAACGGCTGCCGCGCGAAGTCACGCCGCTCGTGCGCGCGCTGAACGCGCTGCTCAACCGTCTCGCGCAGGCGCGCGACACGCAAAAGGCCTTCGTCGCCGATGCCGCGCACGAACTGCGCACGCCGCTCGCCGCGGTGCAGATCCAGGCGCAACTGGTTGCGCGCGCAAAGGACGACGAGGCGCGCCGCGAAGCGCTCGACGATCTGCAGGCGGGCGTGACGCGCGCGACGCGGCTTGCCGAACAGTTACTCGCGCTCGCGCGCTCCGAACCGGACGGCCATGTGTGCGCGCAAGACGTCGATCTGCGCGTGCTGCTCGAAGATTGCGTGGCGTCGCGCGCGACCGTTGCGCAGCAGCGCGGCGTCGATCTCGGCATCGAGCACAGCACCGATGCAACCGTGCACGGCGACGCCGACGCGCTGCGCGTGATGCTCAACAACCTGCTCGACAACGCCACGAAATACACGCCGGAAGGCGGGCGCGTCGACGTGGCGCTGCGCCTCGACGGCGGCCATCCGCTCGTGCGCATCGCCGACAGCGGGCCGGGCATTCCGGTCGCCGAACGCGCGCGCGTGTTCGACCGTTTCTACCGCGTCGGCGCGGGCGCTTCGCGGGCGCGCACGGACGTCTCCGGCACCGGCCTCGGGCTCGCGATCGTGCGCCGCATCGCGGATCAGCACAACGCGACGATCACGCTCGGCGATTCGCCAGCGGGCGGTCTTCAGGTCGACGTGCGTTTCTGAGCCCTGCGGCGCACTTTTTGCGTGGGGGTCGCCGGATTAAGACTCCTTTAAGTGACGCCACGTAGTCTTTGTTCCGTCATTACAAGCACAACACGTCCCCGCTTCAAGGAGTCCGCAATGAACGCAAAAGTCTTAACTCGCAGTGCCGTGGCGATTGCCGTAGCCGCCGCGTTGTCGGCGGGCTATGTAGCCGGACGCCATGACGTTCCGACCCCGAACCTCGTTTCGCCGGCCCAGGCCGCCGCGATGATGCCCGCGGAAGCCGCCGCCAAAACCGGCGTGCCCGATTTCTCCGGTCTCGTCGAAACCTTCGGGCCCGCCGTCGTCAACATCAGCGCCAAGCACATGGTCAAAGAGACCTCGATGCATGGCCGCGTGCAGCAGCTGCCGATCGATCCGAGCGATCCGTTCTACCAGTTCTTCAAGCATTTCTACGGCAACCATCCGGGCGCGGGCGACGGCGGCGGCGAGTCCGACACGCCGAGCGCGAGCCTCGGCTCGGGCTTCATCATCAGCCCGGACGGCTACATCCTCACGAACGCGCACGTGGTCGACGGCGCGAACGTCGTGACCGTGAAGCTGACCGACAAGCGCGAGTTCAAGGCGAAGGTCGTCGGCGCGGACAAACAGTCGGACGTCGCGGTGCTGAAGATCGACGCGAAGAGCCTGCCGACCGTGAAGATCGGCGATCCGCACCAGAGCAAGGTCGGCCAGTGGGTCGTGGCAATCGGCTCGCCGTACGGCTTCGACAACACCGTGACCTCGGGCATCATCAGCGCGAAGTCGCGCTCGCTGCCGGAGGAGAACTACACGCCGTTCATCCAGACCGACGTGCCGGTGAATCCCGGCAACTCGGGCGGGCCGCTGTTCAATCTGCAGGGCGAAGTGATCGGCATCAACTCGATGATCTACTCGCAGACGGGCGGCTTCCAGGGCCTGTCGTTCGCCATTCCGATCGATGAGGCCATGAAGGTCAAGGACGACCTCGTCAAGACGGGCCACGTGAGCCGCGGCCGCCTTGGCGTGGCGGTGCAGTCGGTGAACCAGACGCTCGCCGATTCGTTCGGCATGGACAAGCCGCACGGCGCGCTCGTGAGTTCGGTCGACGCGGGCGGTCCTGCGGCGAAGGCGGGTCTGAAGCCCGGCGACGTGATCCTTTCGGTGAACGGCCAGCGCGTGGACGATTCCACGGATCTGCCGGCGCTGATCGCCTCGATGAAGCCGGGCACGAAGGCCGACATTCAGTTGTGGCGCGACAAGTCGACGAAGACCGTGAGCGCGACGATCGGTGCGCTCACCGATACGAAGGTTGCCTCGGCCGATACGCACGGCGCGCAGATGCAGGGCCGGCTCGGCGTTGCGGTGCGCTCGCTCACGCCGGACGAGAAGAGCAACGCGTCGGTCGATCACGGCGTGGTCGTCGAACAGGCGGGCGGCGCGGCCGAGAACGCGGGCATCCAGCCGGGCGACGTGATCCTCGCCGTGAACGGCCGCCCGGTGACGAGCGCCGAGCAGCTCAAGGACATGATCACGCACGCGGGCAAGAGCATTGCGCTGCTGATCCAGCGCGACAATGCGCAGATCTTCGTGCCGGTCGATCTTGGCTGATTCCGGCTGATCCTGCGCCGTAAGGTCCTTTAGGGTCCGCTTGGGGCCGGCCGCGCGCCGGGCCACTCACTTGCTGCCGTTATTCACTGCCGCCGCTGGCCTCTGGACCGGCGGCAGTGTCGTATGCGGCGTCCGTTCGCTTCGCACGCCAGGCACGCGAATTGCTCATTGTTTCGTCGTAGTGGATGTGTAAGGAGTGGCACGATGAAGACGTTCCGGAATTCGCGCCAAATCGCTTCGGCGGCTTCGGCGCTGCTGGCGGCCGTCGCGCTCGGCATCGCGGGCACGGCGGCGGCGCAGCAAAACAGTACGGGCGGCACGGTCGGCGGCTCGTCCACCGACAACACGAGCGCGGGCAACGCCAACGGCACCGGCATGCCGCAAATCCAGCAACAGGGCGCGGTCTCGTACGTGTCGGGCGGCGTCGGCGAGGACGAGTCGATGGCGCTGCGGCAGGCTGCCCACCGCTGGCCGCTGTCACTGCGCTTCACCGGCACCGGCGGCAACTATCTTGCCGACATCCATGTGAAGATCGCGGACGCACACGGCACGAACGTGCTCGATACCACGTCGCTCGGGCCGTACATGCTCGTGAAGGTGCCGCCGGGCCGGTATTCGGTCCACGCGAGCTACGCTGGCGTCGCGAAAACGAGCGCGGTTACGGTCGGTTCGAGCGGCACCGCGCGTGCCTCGTTCACCTGGTGAATACCCGGCAGCCCCGCCAGGCGGGGCGTGCGGGCCCGCACGCCCGGCATCGAAGTTCATACAAGGCGGCGAAGTTTCGCCGATAATGAAGTCGTGAGCGGGTTGCGGCGCGTGCCGCAGCCCGCTCAGGGCCAAAAGAGGAGCGGGGCCGAAAGCAAAAGCAAGAGCAAGAACGGGGCGCCGCGTACGAACGCAGGCGCGGCGTAGGCCCTCAGGCCGTGCACAGCGTAGGCGGGCACTGCCGCGACCATTCAGGGAGCCGGATATGGCGGTCAATCCAGACGCCGAACATCGCATCGATATCGTCGCCAACCGTCATCGCGTGCGCGTGATTCACGGCGGCATCACCATTGCCGACACGCTTTCGGCACTGACGCTCTCCGAAACCGGTTATCCGGATGTGTTCTATTTCCCGCGCGCCGACGTGAACATGGCGCGACTGGAACGTTCCACGCATACGACGCGTTGCCCGTACAAGGGCGAGGCGTCGTATTTCCATCTGCGCACGGAGGACACGCGTGTCGAAGATGTTGCGTGGAGCTACGAGGCGCCGCTTGCCGGCGTCGAAGGCATCAAGAACTTTGTGGCGTTTTACGCTTCGCGCGTAGACCGGATCGATCAGACATCCTGACCGGAACGATCTGCCGGGCGCTATCGTGGGAGCCGCCATGGAACTGAACGACGCCTTACGCATTCCGCTTGCGCCCTCCGTCGTCTGGACGGCGCTGCAGGACAGCGCGCTCGTGCGGGCGAGCATGGAGCACTGCGAATCGTTGCGGCGTCTCGGGCCGGGCGAGTACGCCTTGACGCTCACCGTGCCGCTCGGGCCGTTGCGCGCGCGTTACGAAGTGCGCGCTCACCTTGCCGCCGACGCCGCCCAGGTGCCGCTCACGCCGCGCCGCGTACTGAGCTTTCGTGCGCGCGCCGACGGCATCGGCTCGCTGCGCGGCCAGATCGACGTGGCGCTGCGCGCCGACGATGAGCCGGGCGGCCCGGCGGGCATCTGCAAGGGCACGAGCACGCGTATCGACTATTCGGTGTGGGCGACGCTCACCGGCCCGCTGGCCGAGTTGCCGGCGCGCCAGCTGGAAAACGCGCTGCACGAAGTCGCCGACGATTTTTTCACCGAATTCTGCGCTGTCGTCGAAGCGAAGCACGGCACGGGGCCGAATCGCGTGGCAGGGCAGGCGCCGCGCCGCACGCACGTATTCCTGCGGCCGATCAGCCTTGCGGGCGTTGCGCGGCGCGCGCGTTTGCTCCCGCAGCAATACGGCGGCACGCTGAGCGGCCGTGCGGCAAGCACGCTGCACCATGAGAGCGCGCCGCACGCCATGCCGACGTGGGCGTGGGCCGCGCTGATTTTCTTCGTTGCGCTGCTGCTTTACGTGGCGCGGCGCTTCACGGGCGGCTGAAGACGGCCGTAAAAGCAGCGGGGCGTGCGCGTCCCGCCGTGCTTCTCCGCTCTGCGGCCAAGCCGTTCAGGCGGGTTCTTTCTTCGCAGGTGTTCCGGTTCGCAATACCGGGCTGTAGCGCAGCGTGTCGAGCATCGCATCGACGTGCTGGTCGGCGCTCGTCGCGACATCGAAAATATCGGGCAGGATGGCCATGTCGCGCAGCGCGCCCGTGATGAACGAGTGCAGCACGCACGACGCGCGCTCGGCGTCGAGGTCGGCCGGTAGCTGGCCCTTCGACATCGCATTGCGCAGGCCTTCCCGGATCCGCTCCAGCCCCTCGCGCATGGTCGACTGATGGCGCGCCATCACGGGCCCCATTTCCTCCACGAACTCGCATTTCAGAAACAGGATTTCGAACACGCGGCGGCGGCGCGCGTCGGTTGCCGTGTTGCGCAGGCACAGCACGCACAGGTCGCGGATGCGCCCGAGCGGATCGGGCTCCGAGGGATCGGTCGTGGCCGCCTTCAGCTCGTCGAGCGGCAGCACCACGCGGTCGAACATCGCCGTGAAGACGTCTCCCTTGTTCGTGAAGTGCCAGTAGATCGCGCCGCGCGTGACGCCGGCAGTCTGGGCGATATCGGCAAGAGACGTGCGCGAAACACCCTTCTCGAAGAAGACCTACTCGGCAGCGTCGAGGATCCGGCTACGCGTCTCCAGCGCTTCCTCTTTCGTACGGCGGACCATGTTTCAGCGTTCTTTTAATAAATTGCAGGAAGAGCGAATCGGACAGTTTTTAACGTGCGGGATTCAATTTTGGCCACACAAAGCGAGTGTAGTGAGCAAATCGCGTTGACGCTTGCCACTGACGAAGTATGCTCGCTTTTTACATGCATTCGTGAATGTATCTATAATAGCCCCCCACTATCCCTGTGCCTCGAGTGGTGATATCCGGTTAATATCCGTCACTGGTTCAGGTGGCCGTGAAGATCCCGACGCGCGATGCCGTCATGTCGGCATCGCCGCTGTACAGCCCCGCTTTGCAGTCCTGATGGGGGCGGTAACCGGCGCTGCATTTGAAAGCAGTCAGGGGTATCCGTCAAGTATTGCCAGATGCTGGCGTGCGTCGCCGTCCTGCCGCGAGTGGGACGCCGCATGCTTTTTTCGTCAGTAATAATCAGTAATAGACAGAGGTCGTTCCATGCGCGTCGAACGGGTTCCATTCCGCCTAATCAGTCTCGCGACGGCTGCCATCGTACTCGCAGCGTGCGGGCAAAAGCAGTCGGCGCCTCCGCCGCAAACGCCCGAAGTGGGCGTGGTCACGGTCCAGCCGAGCGCCGTGCAGATCGTCAGCGAATTGCCGGGCCGCACCAACGCCTTCCTCGTCGCGCAAGTGCGCGCACGGGTCGACGGCATCGTGCTGCGCCGCGAGTTCACCGAAGGCGCGATCGTGAAGGCGGGCCAGCGGCTCTACAAGATCGATCCGGCGCCGTACGTCGCCACGCTCAACAACGCGCGCGCGGCGCTTGCCAAGGCGCAGGCCAACCTCGCCACGCAGAACGCCCTCGTCGCGCGCTACAAGGTGCTGGTCGCCGCGAACGCCGTGTCGAAGCAGGACTACGACAACGCGGTCGCGGCCCAGGGCCAGGCAAAGGCCGATGTCGATGCCGGCAAGGCCGCCGTCGATACCGCGCAGATCAACCTCGGCTATACCGACGTCGTCTCGCCCATCACGGGCCAGGTCGGCATCTCGCAGGTCACGCCGGGCGCCTACGTGCAGGCGAGCCAGGCCACGCTGATGTCCACCGTGCAGACGCTCGATCCCATGTACGTCGATGTCACGCAGTCGAGCCTCGACGGCCTGAAGCTGCGCCGCGAGATCCAGGAAGGCCGCCTGAAGACGAGCGGCCCGAACGCCGCCAGGGTGACGCTCGTGCTGGAAGACGGCCGCACCTATAAGGAAGACGGCAAGCTGCAGTTCTCCGACATCACGGTCGACCAGACCACCGGCTCGGTGACGATCCGCGCGATCTTCCACAACCCCGACCGCGTGCTGCTGCCGGGCATGTTCGTGCGCGCGCGCATCGTCGAAGGGGTGAACGCCAATGCGTTCCTCGTGCCGCAGATCGGCGTGCAGCACGACCAGAAGGGCCAGGCGACGGTGCTCGTCGTCGGCAAGGACGACAAGGTCGTGCTGACGCCGATCCAGACGGGCGGCACGCAGGGCCAGGACTGGGTCGTCCAGGGCGGCCTGAATGCGGGCGACCGCGTGATCGTGCAGGGCACCGAAAAGGTCCGTCCGGGCGCGAGCGTGAAGGCAATTGCGGCACAGCTGCCGCCGCCGCCGGGCGCGCCTTCGGCGGACATGGCGCCTGGCTCGAACGCCGCCGCCCCTGCCCCCGCCGCAACGGGCGCGCAACCGGCTTCCGCTGCCTCTGCTGCCCCCGCGGCCTCCGCGGCCCCCGCTGCTTCCGCCGCGCAATAACAGGGAGCCTGCTTCATGGCAAAGTTCTTTATCGATCGCCCGATTTTTGCGTGGGTGATCGCCATCATCCTGATGCTGGCGGGCGTGGCGTCGGTGTTCACGCTGCCGGTGGCGCAATATCCGACCATTGCGCCGCCGTCCATCCAGATCAGCGCGACCTATCCGGGCGCGTCCGCGAAGACGGTGGAAGACACGGTCACGCAGGTGATCGAGCAGCAGATGAGCGGCCTCGACCACCTGCTGTATCTCTCCTCGACGAGTGACGACTCGGGCACGGCCACGATCACGCTGACCTTCGCTGCGGGCGTCAATCCCGACATCGCGCAGGTGCAGGTGCAAAACAAGCTGCAGCTCGCCACGCCGATCCTGCCGCAGGTGGTGCAGCAGCTCGGCATCAAGGTCACGAAGTCGAGCAGCAGCTTCCTGCTCGTGCTCGCGTTCGTGTCCGAAGACGGCAGCATGACGAAGTACGACCTCGCGAACTACGTGGCGTCGAACATTCAGGACCCGATCAGCCGGATCGACGGCGTGGGTACGGTCACGCTGTTCGGCTCGCAGTACGCGATGCGCATCTGGCTCGATCCGACCCGCCTGACCAACTACGGCCTGACGCCGGTCGACGTGTCGAGTGCGATCAGCGCGCAGAACGTGCAGATCGCGGGCGGCCAGCTAGGCGGCACGCCGGCGGTGGCGGGCCAGTCGTTCCAGGCGACCATCACCGAATCGACGCTGCTGCGCACGCCGGAAGACTTCGGCAACATCCTGCTGAAGGTGAACCAGGACGGCTCGCAGGTGCGCCTGAAGGACGTGGCGCGCATCGCGCTCGGCGGCGAAACGTATAACTTCGACACGAAGTACAACGGCGCGCCGACGGCCGGTCTCGGCATCCAGCTTGCCACGGGCGCGAACGCGCTGCAGACCGCGAAGCTCGTGCGCCAGAAGGTCGACGACCTGTCGAAGTACTTTCCGCATGGCCTCGTCGTGCAGTACCCGTACGACACGACGCCGTTCGTGCGCCTGTCGATCGAGGAAGTGATCAAGACGCTGCTGGAAGGCATCGTGCTGGTGTTCCTCGTGATGTACCTGTTCCTGCAGAATCTGCGCGCGACGCTGATTCCGACCATCGCGGTGCCGGTCGTGCTGCTCGGCACGTTCGCGATCATGGCGGCGGTGGGCTTCTCGATCAACACGCTATCGATGTTCGGCCTCGTGCTCGCCATCGGCCTGCTCGTGGACGATGCGATCGTGGTCGTGGAGAACGTCGAGCGCGTGATGGCGGAAGAGGGGCTGCCGCCACGCGAGGCGACCCGCAAGGCGATGGGCCAGATTACCGGCGCGCTGGTCGGCGTCGCGCTCGTGCTCTCGGCGGTGTTCGTGCCGGTCGCGTTCTCGGGCGGTTCGGTCGGCGCCATTTACCGGCAGTTCTCGCTGACGATCGTGGCGGCGATGGTGCTGTCCGTGCTGGTCGCGCTGATTCTCACGCCCGCACTGTGCGCGACGATCCTCAAGCCGATCCCGAAGGGCCATCACGAAGCGAAGACGGGCTTCTTCGGCTGGTTCAACCGCACCTTCGAGAAAAGCCGCGACAAGTACCACAGCGGCGTGCACCACGTGATCAAGCGCTCGGGGCGCTGGCTCATCATCTATATCGCGGTGATCGTCGCGGTCGGCATGCTGTTCGTGCGCCTGCCGAAGTCGTTCCTGCCCGACGAGGACCAGGGCACGATGTTCGTGATCGTGCAGACGCCCTCGGGCTCGACGCAGGAAACGACGGCGCGCACGCTCGCCAACATCCAGCATTACCTGCTCGACGACGAGAAGAGCATCGTCGAGTCGGTGTTCACGGTGAACGGCTTCAGCTTCGCGGGCCGCGGCCAGAATTCGGGTCTCGTGTTCGTACGGCTGAAGGACTACAAGGAACGCCAGCGCGCGGACCAGAAGATCCAGGCGCTCGTGGGCCGCATGTTCGCGCGCTATGCGTCGTACAAGGACGCGATGGTGATTCCGGTGAATCCGCCGTCGATTCCCGAACTCGGCACGGCGGCGGGCTTCGACTTCGAACTGCAGGATCGCGGCGGCCTCGGCCACGACAAGCTGATGGAAGCGCGCAACATGCTGCTCGGCATGGCGGCGAAGGACCCGACGCTCGCGCTCGTGCGCCCGAACGGCCTGAACGACACGCCGCAGTTCAAGATCGATGTCGACCGCGAAAAGGCGCAGGCGCTCGGCGTAACGGCGGCCGCGATCGACCAGACGTTCTCGATTGCATGGGCATCGCAGTACGTGAACAACTTCCTCGATACCGATGGCCGGATCAAGAAGGTGTTCGTTCAGTCGGACGCGCCGTTCCGCATGAATCCGGAAGACATGGACCTCTGGTACGTGCGCAACGCGACAGGCGGGATGGTGCCGTTCGGCGCGTTCGGGGCGGGGCAGTGGACCTTCGGCTCGCCGAAGCTCGAGCGCTTCAACGGTATTTCGTCGATGGAAATCCAGGGTCAGGCGGCTCCGGGCAAGTCGACGGGCCAGGCGATGACGGCCATGGAGAAGATCGCGGCGAAGCTGCCGGCCGGCATCGGCTACGAATGGACCGGCCTGTCGTTCCAGGAACGCCAGTCGGGCTCGCAGGCGCCGATCCTCTACGGCATCTCGATCCTCGTCGTGTTCCTGTGTCTCGCGGCGCTGTACGAGAGCTGGTCGATTCCGTTCGCGGTCATCATGGTGGTGCCGCTCGGCGTGCTCGGCGCGCTGCTCGCGGTGACGCTGCGCGGTCTGGAAAACGACGTGTTCTTCCAGGTGGGTCTGTTGACCACCGTGGGTCTCTCGGCGAAGAACGCGATTCTGATCGTGGAATTCGCGCGCGATCTCCAGGCCGACGGCAAGATGGGGCCGATCGAGGCAGCGCTCGAAGCATCGCGCCTGCGGCTGCGTCCGATCCTGATGACGTCGATGGCGTTCGTGCTCGGCGTGCTGCCGCTCGCGATCAGTAACGGCGCGGGCTCGGCGAGCCAGCACGCGATCGGCACGGGCGTGATCGGCGGGATGTTGACCGCCACGTTCCTCGCGATCTTCATGATCCCGATGTTCTTCGTCGTGATCCGTGCGAAGTTCGCGGGCGAGAAGGAAGACGCCGACGTTGCGCTCCAGCACTACGAAGAGCACCACGCGCACGACCACGACGATGAGAACGGCGGCGTGAATGGCGGCGACGGCAGCGGCCCCGCAGGCGGTAACGGCCCGGGCAAGGAAGGACACTGAGATGCATAAACTATCGGTAATGGCCGTGGCCGCCGCGCTTCTCGCGGGTTGCACGATGGCGCCGTGGTATCACCGGCCCGCGGCGCCGGTCTCGCAGACTTATCCCGAGGGCGGTGTGTATGCGGCGCAGCCGGGGCAGCCCGGCGGCGTCCCGAACGGCCGCAGCGCCAACGGCGCCGCGGCGACCGACATCGGCTGGCGCGACTTCTTCGTGGATCAGCGTCTGCAGCAGCTCGTCGAGATCGCGCTGCAGAACAACCGCGATCTGCGCGTGTCGGTGCTCAACGTCGAGGCCGTGCGCGCGCAGTATCAGATCACGCGTGCGGCGCTTTTCCCGTCAATCGATGCTACGGGCACGGAATCGCGCACGCGGGTGCCGCGCGATTTGCAGACGTCGCCGCGCAATCCGGTGAGCATCTATAACGTCGGCTTGCAGGCGTCCTGGGAAATCGACTTCTGGGGGCGTATCCGCAGCCTGAAGGACCAGGCGCTCGCGCAGTATCTGGCGACGGCCGAGGCGCGCAAGGCGGCGGAGATCTCGCTCGTGTCGCAGGTGGCGGACCAGTATCTGACGATGCTGGCCGACGACGATCTGCTCACGGTCACGCAGAACACGCTGAAGACCGCGCAGGACTCGTACAACATCACGAAGGTCCAGTTCGACAACGGCACGGGAACCGAACTCGATCTGCGCCAGGCGCAGACGGTGGTCGAGACCGCGCAGGCGAATCTGCAGGCGCAGATGCGCGCGCGGGCGCAGGCTGAGAACGCGCTCGTGCTGCTGATCGGCGAGCCGCTGCCGGCCGACCTGAAGCAAGGTCAGCCGCTCGGCTCGCAGGATCTGCTGACCGACATCCCGGCGGGCCTTCCGTCCGACCTGCTCACGCGCCGGCCGGACATCATGGAAGCGGAGCAGCAACTGCTCGCTGCGAATGCGAACATCGGCGCGGCGCGCGCGGCGTTCTTCCCGAAGATCTCGCTGACTGCCGCGCTCGGCACGGAGAGCCTGTCGCTGGGCGGCCTGTTCAAGGCGGGCACGGCGGCATGGAGCTTCGCGCCGCAGATCACGATGCCGATCTTCGAAGGCGGCGCGAACATTGCGAACCTCAAACTCGCGAACGTCGAGAAGCGCATCGAGATCGCGAACTACGAGAAGGCGATTCAGTCGGCGTTCCGCGAGGTTGCGGACGGGCTCGCCGCGCGCGGCACCTACGATCAGCAGATCGCGGCGCTCGAACGCAACACGTTCGCGAACCAGCGGCGCCTCGATCTCTCGGACCTGCGCTACAAGAACGGTGTGGACAGCTACCTGCCGGTGCTGACCGCGCAGACCGACCTGTATTTGTCGCAGCAGACGCTGATCCAGACGCGCCTTGCACGCCTCACGAATCTCGTCGATCTGTATCGCGCGCTGGGCGGCGGCTGGATCGAGCACGCGGGCGAGACGCCGCGTCCGGCCGACGCGCCCGCAGACGCATCTGCCGACAACGGTGCAGCCAGCGCGCCGGTTGCGGCGTCGGCTGCGAAGGCGGGTTGATCTGGTTTGATTGGCTGCGCCATCGGACGGCGCTTCATGCAAAAACGCCACGACTGTGGCGTTTTTTTTCGCGCCGCGAAATGCGCGATATCCGCAATATGCGCGAATCGCATGATTCGCGCAGTTCGGGCGATTCGGCGCTTTCGCGTTCCGATTACTGGCCGATGCCGATCAATTCGACTTCGAACGTGAGGTTGCTGTTCGCGGGGATCGGGCCGACAGCGCGATCGCCATAAGCGGTCGCCGCCGGGCAGGTCAGCTTCGCCTTGCCGCCAACCCGCATTTTCTGCACGCCTTGCGTCCAGCACGGAATGACTTGTCCGAGCGGGAAGACCGCGGGGCCGCCATGCTTGGCGGAGCTGTCGAATTCGGTGCCGTTCGCGAGCGTGCCGCGATAGTTGACGCGCACGACGTCGTCGGCGGTCGGGTGCGGGCCGGTGCCTTCCTTGAGGTGCTCGACGACAACGCCCGATGGCAACTTCTCGATGGAGTTGGCGGCGAATGCGGTCGATGCAATGGTGGCGGCGGCGAGAAAGGCAATCAGGGATTTCATGCGATGTCCTCGTGAAATGGCTCACGCATTATATCGGGATACTCGCCGGGTTCCGGTTGAGGTAACGACGTCGTTAATATCGACTACCATGAGGATTGTTGCCGCGCAGCGCATTTCCGGGTGCGGCGACATCTCTCTTCCTTGTTACGCGTACAACGGAGTCACGAACATGCAATGGACGACCCCCGCCTATACCGATATGCGATTCGGCTTTGAAATCACGATGTATATCGCCACACGCTAGGCTCACTCGCGCCTGCGTCACCTCGCAGGCAATGTGCGACGGTTAGTTTTCGCTGTGCCGGATCGCCGCATCGCGAACGCGCGCCGCAGCATTGCGCGCGTTCGCACTCTGCCTGCCGACGCCGCGAATCCACCGTGAATCCGCCGTGAACTCGCAGTGAACTTTGTGCAGCGCATTCATCGCGCGCGCATCATCCATCGAATGGGACCGCATGAAGATCAAGGTGCTTGGCTCATCGGCCGGTGGCGGCTTTCCTCAATGGAACTGCAACTGTCCGCGTTGCGACGGCGTGAGGCGCGGCACGATCAAGGCTTCGCGCCGCACGCAGTCGTCGCTTGCGGTGACATCCAATGGCGACGACTGGCTGCTCGTCAACGCGTCGCCCGACGTGCTCGCGCAGATTGCCGCGAACCCCGAACTCCAGCCGGCGCGTCAGATACGCGACACAGGCATCGCTGCCGTGCTCACGATCGATGCGCAAATCGATCACGTCACTGGCCTTTTGATGCTGCGCGAGCGCAGCACGCCGCTTCCGCTCTACACGACGGATGCGGTTTGGCAGGACCTCTGCACGGGCTTTCCGATCGGTCCGATCCTCTCCCACTACTGCGGCGTCGAGCATCGCCGGATTGCGCTCGACGGCGCGCCGCTCGCGCTCGACGCGCTGCCCGGCGTGCAGATCGACGCGCTGCCGCTCACGAGCAAAGCGCCGCCGTATTCGCCGCACCGCCAGTCGCCCGAGCGCGGCGACAACCTGGGACTCGTGCTGACAAACCGCGCAACGGGCAAGCGTGCGTTCTATGCGCCGGGGCTCGGCGAGATCGATGACGCGCTGCTTGCCGTCATGCGAAGCGTGGATCTGCTGCTGGTCGACGGCACGATGTGGACCCACGACGAAATGATCCGGCTCGGCCTGTCGAAACACACGGCGATGGACATGGGGCATCTGCCGCAATGCCGTACGGATGGCGAGGGCGGCATGCTCGACATCCTCGATTCGATCGATCGCGCGGGTGTGCGCAAGGTGCTCATTCATATCAACAACACCAATCCGATCCTGGTGGAGGACGGCCCTGAGCGCCGCGTGCTCGACGAGCACGGCATCGAAGTCGCCTACGACGGCATGACATTCGAGCTATGATCGGCACAGGCGAAGCGGGTTTTTCGCCGTTGTTTTGCCGTTGTTTCACCGCTCTTTCGTCAAAACCCACGGCGCTGCGCCGCCAGGCTCACCCATGAAACCGCTGTGCTGGAGATCGCATGAACCACCCGCGTGATATGGAAGACACCCGCTTCGAAGACACCCGCGCGCCGCGCGCGAGCGACGAGGCGCCGGCCTGGACGCGCGCCGGGTTCGAAGCGCAATTGCGGGCCAAGGGCAGTGGGTACCACATTCATCATCCGTTCAATGTGCTGATGAATAACGGCGGTTGCTCCCCGGCGCAGATTCGTGGATGGGTTGCAAACCGTTTTTATTATCAGATCAATATCCCACTGAAAGACGCGGCGATTCTGTCGAACTGTCCCGAGCGCGAAGTGCGCCGTCTCTGGGTCAAACGCATACTCGACCACGACGGCAACGACGCCGAACCCGGCGGCATTGAGGCATGGGCACGTCTTGCCGACGCGGTCGGCCTGAGCCGCGATGAACTCTGGTCGCTGCGGCACGTCACGCCCGGCGTGCGTTTCGCGGTGGATGCGTATGTGAATTTCGCGCGCCGTGCGCCGTGGCAGGAAGCGGTCTGTTCTTCGTTGACGGAAATGTTCGCGCCGCAAATCCATCGCGACCGGCTCGCCACCTGGCCCACGCATTACCCGTGGATCGAACCGGCGGGCCTCGCGTACTTCCGGTCGCGCATTCCGCTTGCACAGCGCGATGTCGAAGAGGCGCTCGCGATCACGCTCGATCACTTCGTGCGGCGCGAGCAGCAGGAGCGCGCGCTCGACGTGCTTCAGTTCAAACTCGACGTGTTGTGGTCCATGCTCGATTCGATCGAGAAGGTGTTTGCACAATGAACGAACCCATTCAAGCTGAGCGCGCCGCGGCATCGCTGCCGCATTCGTATCGCCCGGCGCTGACGCGCCTGTTCCGTCTGCAGTGGGAGCCCGCGCAGCAGGCTTACGTGCTGCTGTACCCGGAGGGCATGGTCAAGCTCAACCAGAGCGCGGGGGAGATTCTCAAGCGTTGTGACGGCTCGCGCGATCTCGATGCACTGGTTGCAGACCTCGAACAGGCGTTCGCGACGACCGGCATCGCGGCGCAGGTGCATGCATTCGTAGCCGATGCGCTTGCGCACGGCTGGCTGGAGCCGCGCGATGAATGATCCGGTGACTGCGAGCGCACCCGCTCATGACGTGACGCCGCCGCTGTGGCTGCTGGCGGAACTGACCTACCGCTGTCCGCTGCATTGCGTGTTCTGCTACAACCCGGTCGATTACACGCGGCATCATCGCGAACTCGATACGGCGCAATGGATCGACGTCCTGCGGCAGGCGCGCGAACTCGGCGCTGCGCAGCTTGGTTTTTCCGGCGGCGAGCCGTTGCTGCGCGACGACCTCGAAACGCTCGTGGCGGAGGCGCGCACGCTGGGCTTTTATACGAACCTGATCACGTCCGGCGTCGGCTTGACCGACGCGCGGCTCGACGCGTTGAAGCAGGCCGGGCTCGATCACATTCAGCTTTCGTTTCAGGACTCGACGCAGGAACTGAACGACTTCCTGAGCCATACGCGCACCTTCGACCTGAAGAAACGCGTTGCGGATTCGATCAAGCAGCACGGCTTTCCGATGGTGCTCAACTGCGTGCTGCACCGCTACAACCTTCCGCACGTCGACAAGATCATCGACATGGCGCTCGCGATGGGCGCCGAATATCTGGAACTCGCGAACACGCAGTACTACGGCTGGGCGCAGATCAATCGCGCGCATCTGATGCCGACGCGCGCGCAACTCGACGCGGCAGAGGCGACGGTCGAGCGTTATCGTCAGTCGATTGGCTCGCGCTGCAAGATCTTCTTTGTCGTGCCGGACTATTTCGAGCGCCGCCCGAAGCGCTGCATGAACGGCTGGGGCGCGGTGTTCCTCGGCGTCGCACCGGACGGCGTCGCGTTGCCGTGCCACACGGCGCGGAGCCTGCCGGGACTGGTGTTTCCGAACGTCACCGAGGTTCCGCTGCGCGAGATCTGGTACGACAGCCCGGCCTTCAATCGCTATCGCGGGTTCGACTGGATGAAGGAGCCGTGCCGCAGTTGCAGCGAAAAGACCCATGATCTAGGCGGTTGCCGTTGCCAGGCGTTCCTGCTGACCGGCGATGCGGCCAACGCCGATCCCGTTTGCGACAAGTCGCCGATGCACGAGCAAGTCGTGCAGATCGTGCGCGCCGCCGAAGCAGGCGAGCGCGAATGCGAACACCCGATCCTCTTTCGCAACGACGCCAATTCGAGGCAGATTGTGTCGTGCGCACCAGGCGACGCGGGCGCCGCGGACGATGGCAGTGAGGCCGGGCGCGTGCGTTAGCGCGATTCGATCGACCCCACACTGTGTCAGCACGGTGCCCTCCGTGGTGGATTCTTTTGTCCATTCTTTGTGCCGCAGGAACGCGTGCGCGCTCATCCACAGCTGCACGCGGGGAAGTTGCACACGCACCTAAGATCGGTGCGATGCGGTGCCGCGTGTCGTTATCATCGCCACTCCACCTTCGCAACATCGCACGTCTTCCATGAACCCTTCCCCCGCGCGTTTTCTCGGCATCGATCTAGGCACCGGTTCACTCAAGGTCGTGATCGTCGATGAAGCGGGCGTCGAGCGCGCCTCGGCCAGCGCCGCCTATGCGCTCGATACACCGCAGCCCGGCTGGGCCGAGATTCCCGTCGCGCGCTGGTGGGACGCGTTGTGTGCGGCCTGCGCGCGTCTCGATGCCGGCGAGCGCGCGGCCGTGCGTGCAATCGGCTTCTCGGGGCAGATGCATGGCGTCGTGCTCACCGACGAAGCAGGCCGCGCGCTGCGCGCCGCGATGCTCTGGCCGGACACGCGTGCGCATGCGCTGCTCGACGCGTGGCCGGAACCGCAGCCGAATCCGGTCGCGCCGGGCATGGCCGGGCCGCTGTTGCGCTGGACGCTGCAGCACGAGCCCAACACGGCGCACGCTGCACGCTGGGCCTTGCAGCCGAAGGACTGGCTGCGCGTGGCGCTCGGCGGCGCGATTGCAGCCGATCCATCCGACGCGTGCGCGACCGCGCTCGCCGCGCCCGATGGCGCGTGGGACCGCGCGCTGATCGAGCGCCTCGGCTTGCCTGCGCGCTGGTTCGCGCCGCTTGCGGCATCGGCCGAAGCGAGCGGCGCGCTTGGCGCCGACGCCGCGCGTGCGCTCGGCCTCACCGCCGGCATTCCGCTCGCGACGGGCGCGGGCGACACGCCGTGTGCCGCCCTCGGCAGCGGCCTTGCGCCCGAAGGCGACGCACTGCTCACCACGGGCACCGGCGGCCAGATTCTCGTGACCGCGCGCGCCGAACCGCCCGCGCGGCGCGGTCTGCATCGCTATCGGCAGGCGCTCGGCGGCTGGTACGCGATGGCGGCGATGCAGAACGTCGGTGTAGCGCTCGAAGCAGCGCGTGGCTGGTTGTCTTACGATTGGACGCTTGCTTATGACGAAGCATTCGGCGCGACACCTTCGGCGACGCTCACGTTCCTGCCGTATCTGAGCGGCGAACGCTCGCCGTGGCTCGATCCTTCGGCGCGCGGCGGCTGGCTCGGCGCGGGACTCGGCGATACGCGCGGCACGCTCATGCGCGCGGCGTTCGAAGGCGTCGCGTTTGCGTTGCGCGCCGGGCTCGACGCGCAACGCGCGTGCGGCATGCCGATCACCCGCCTCAAGCTCGCGGGCGGCGGTTCGGTCGACGCGCGCTGGCGGCAACTGCTGGCCGATGCGCTCGGCGTCGAACTCGACGCCGTCGATTGTCCGAATGCTGCTGCGCGCGGTGCGGCGCTTCTGGGCGGCCTCGCGTGCGGACACTGGCGCGAAGGCGATCTCGCGGCGCTTGCGCCTCGCGCGACACGCGTGGCGTCGCCGCGCGAGGACCGTGCGCTCGAAGCGCGTTACGCGCGCTTTTTAGATCTTTACGGCCACGTGCGCAGCTGGTTTGCCGCTGCGCCGTGATCCGACGACACATTGCAGCATCCGATTCACGGATGCACTGCATCACCGATTTACAGGAGCATGGAAGATGAAAACGAAAGCTGCCATCGCATGGAAGGCGGGCGCTCCGCTGACGATCGAAGAAGTCGACCTCGACGGCCCGCGCGCAGGCGAGGTGCTGATCGAAGTAAAGGCGACGGGCATTTGCCACACCGACTACTACACGCTATCGGGCGCGGACCCCGAAGGCATCTTCCCGGCGATTCTCGGCCATGAGGGCGCGGGCATCGTCGTCGATGTGGGTCCGGGCGTCGGCACGGTGAAAAAGGGCGATCACGTCATTCCGCTCTATACGCCCGAATGCCGCGAGTGCAAGTTCTGCCTCTCGCGCAAGACGAACCTGTGCCAGAAGATCCGCGCGACCCAGGGCAAGGGCCTGATGCCCGATGCGACTTCGCGCTTCTCGCTCGACGGCAAGCCGCTCTTTCACTACATGGGCACCTCGACGTTTTCGAATTACATCGTCGTGCCGGAAATCGCCGTCGCGAAGATCCGTGAGGACGCACCGTTCGACAAGGTCTGCTACATCGGCTGCGGCGTGACGACGGGCGTGGGCGCTGTCGTGTATTCGGCGAAGGTCGAGGCGGGCGCGAACGTCGTCGTGTTCGGCCTGGGCGGTATCGGCCTGAATGTGATCCAGGGCGCAAAGATGGTAGGTGCTGACAAGATCATCGGCATCGACATCAACCCGAAGCGCGTCGAACTCGCGAAGAAGTTCGGCATGACGCACTTCATCAACCCGAACGAAGTGGAGAACGTCGTCGACCGCATCGTGCAACTCACCGATGGCGGCGCCGACTACTCGTTCGAATGCGTCGGCAACGTGAAGCTCATGCGCGAAGCGCTCGAATGCACGCACAAGGGCTGGGGACAGTCGTTCATCATCGGCGTCGCGGCGGCGGGCGAGGAAATCAGCACGCGGCCGTTCCAGCTCGTGACGGGCCGCCAGTGGAAGGGCTCGGCGTTCGGCGGCGCGCGCGGGCGCACGGATGTGCCGAAGATCGTCGACTGGTACATGGAAGGCAAGATCAACATCGACGATCTCATCACGCACACGCTCCCGCTCGATCGCATCAACGAGGGCTTCGACCTCATGAAGCGGGGCGAGTCGATCCGCTCCGTGGTGCTGTACTGAGCGGAGGCGCGCGATGCTGAACCTGATCGAGGAGCATGCCTGCCACGGCGGCGTGCAGCGCATCTACCGGCACGACTCGGCGACGATCGGGCTGCCGATGCGCTTTTCGGTGTTTCTGCCCGCGCAGGCGCACGCGCGCAGGGTGCCTGGCCTGTTCTATCTGGCGGGCCTGACCTGCACCGAAGAGACGTTTCCGGTCAAGGCGGGCGCGCAGCGCTTCGCGGCGCAGCACGGCATCGCGCTGATTGCGCCCGATACGAGTCCGCGCGGCGCGAACGTGCCTGGCGTTGCGGATGCGTGGGACTTCGGCGTGGGCGCGGGCTTTTACGTCGATGCGACGTGCGAGCCGTGGTCGGCCAACTGGCGCATGTACTCGTACGTGCGCGACGAACTGCGCGAGGCGGTGACGACGCATTTGCCCATCGCGGGCGATCGGCTCGGCATCTTCGGCCATTCGATGGGCGGGCACGGCGCGTTGATGCTCGCGTTACGCAACCCCGAGATTTACCGGTCGGTGTCGGCGTTCGCGCCGATTGCCGCGCCCATGCGCTGCCCGTGGGGCGAGAAGGCGTTCCGCGGCTATCTCGGTGACGACCGCGAAGCGTGGAAACGCTACGACGCGAGCGAACTCGTTGCGCACGCAACGCGCAAGTTCGAGGCGGGCATTCTGGTCGATCAGGGCATGGCCGACCAGTTCCTCGCGGACCAGTTGAACCCGGATGTGTTCGAGGCCGCGTGCCGGGCAGCCGGGCAGCCGCTGATGCTGCGCCGTCACGAGGGCTACGATCACGGGTACTTCTTCATCCAGACTTTCATCGAGGATCACATCGCGCATCATGCGCGCGTGTTGATGAAGCATTAGCCGGTCCGAAAGCGGTCGCGCCCATGAAAAAACGGCGTTGCGCCTTGCGGTGCAACGCCGTTTTTTCATGGGCGAAACAAGCTCAACGCCGCCCGATCAGACTCGCGCCATAGACGAGCGCCGCGAGCAGGGTGATCCAGAAACTCGTCGGCCAGTCGGTATAAAAGGCGAGCGTCACGCCGATCCACGCCTGCGCGAGCGCGAGCGCGGCGGCGAGCACGAGGCCGCTCGACAGGCGCGTCGTGAGGTTCTGCGCGGCGGCGGCAGGCCCGACCATCAGCGTGAACACGAGCAGCACGCCGACGATCTGCGTGCACGCGGCCACGGCGAGCGCCGCGATGGCGAGGAACAGGACCGAGACGAGCCGCAGCGATACGCCTTTGGCCTCGGCGAGTTCGGGCTGCAACGAAGCGAACAGGAGCGGGCGCATGATCGCGGCGAGCGCGACGAGGCTCGCGCCCGCGAGCGCGGCCAGCACGCCGAGCGTGTCGCGGCTCACGCCGAGCACGTTGCCGAAGAGCAGCGCGGTCACCTGGGTCGCGTACGCCGTGAAGAAGTGCAGGAACAAGAGCCCGAAGCCGAGCGCGAGCGAAAGCGTCACGCCGATGGCGACGTCGCGGCCTGCGAGCTTTTCGCCGAGCGCGCCCATCGAAACGCCTGCGGCGAGCGTGAAGCCGACCATGCCCCACATCGGCGAGACGCCGAGCAGCACGGCGCCGGTCGCGCCCGTGAAGCCGACGTGCGACAGCGCGTGACCGGCGAAGGTCTGTCCGCGCATCACCAGAAAATAGCCGACGACGCCCGCGAGCACCGCGACGATGCCCGACGCCGCGAAGGCGTTCACCATGAAATCGTATTCAAGCATCGTGCGTAGGGCCGTGTGCGCCGCTGCCGTGCCGATGTGCATGGGCGGCGTGTGCGTTGGTGTGTGCGTGTTCTTCGGCGTGTTCGTCCGCGTGTTCGTCCGAATGCGCGTGCGAGTGATCGTCCGAATGAGCGTGCTCGTGGCCGTGATCGTGTTTCTCGACTTCGACGTCGCCGGACATCACGAAGATGCGGCCTTTCATGCGCATGACTTCGATCGGCGAGCCGTACAGACGCGAGAGCACGGGGCCGGTGATCACTTCGTCGACGCTGCCGAGCGCGGCCACGCCGTTGCCGAGATACAGCACGCGGTCGAGTGCGTTCAGGAGCGGATTGAGTTCGTGCGCGGAGAACAGCACCGCGATGCCGAGTTCGCGCTGCACGCGCCGCACGAGTTCCACGACGCCGCGCTGATGGTTGGGGTCGAGGCTGATGAGCGGCTCGTCGAGCAACAGCAGCTTCGGGTCGCCGAGCAGGCATTGCGCGAGCAGGAGGCGCTGGCGCTCGCCGCCGGAAAGCTCGGAGAGCGGCCGGTCGGCCAGCTTCGCCGCACCGACCAGGTCGAGCACGCGGGCGACATCGGCGTGCGTGGCGGCGTCGGTGCGCGGCAGGCCCCAGCGGTGGCCGTCGGCGGCCATCGCGACGAAATCGCGCCCGCGCACGCGGCGGCTCGCGAGCGCGGTGCGCGTCTGCGGCATGTAGCCGATCGACGGATTGCCGCGCGCCACGTTTTCGCCCAACACGCGGATCGTGCCGCGCGCGGTGGGCACGAGGCCGAGGATCGCGCGCATCAGCGTGGTCTTGCCCGCGCCGTTCGGCCCGAGCACGCCGATGAACTCGCCCTGGTTCACCGCGAAATTCGCCTCGCGCAGGATCGTGCGTTCGCCGAGCGCGAGCGTGACGCCCGCGACCGTGAGCACGGGCGTCGTATGCCGGTGCGCGCCGTGGGGCGCCGCGTGATCGCGGGGCGAGGGCCCAGCCGTTGTCATCGGGTTCTTCCTTGCGGACTGCGGGTAACTCGCGTTGCCTGAGTTATTCGATCGAGTTGCGTTAGTGGTTGGCGGACGCAGCCAGCGCATGGTCCAGCGCATCGAGCTGCACGAGCATCCATTGCTGGAACGTCACGCCTGCCGGTTGCGTTTCCGTGACGCTCACGCCCGGCACCTTCGAATCTTTTGCCAGCGCGAGCATGCGGCGCGTGAGCGCTCCGGTCGCCTGGCTGTTGTAGATCAGCACGCGCACGCGCCGCTCGCGCACGTCGCGCTCGAAGGCTGCGATGTCCGAAGCGCTCGCTTCGGTGTCGTTCATCGTCGCCAGCTGGAAGCGCAGGTTGCGCATGTCGAGGCCGAGCGCATCCGACATGTAGCCGAACACCGGCTCCGTCGCCGTCACCGGCACGCCGCGATAGCGCGCGCGCAGCGCCGCGACCTTCGCATCGATCGGCTTGAGCGAGGCGAGGAACGCCGCCAGGTTCGCATCGTACACGCTCTTGTGCGCAGGGTCCGCCGCGACGAGCGCGGCGCTCACCGCGCGGGCCACCGCAGGCATGGTGCGCGGCTCGTACCACAGGTGCGGATTGTCGCCGGCCTTCTTGCCGACCCGATCCGCCGCGACGATGATCGTGCGCTCGCCGCCCTGGGTCGCGCCGAGCAGCTTCGTCATCCACGGATCGTAGTCGGCGCCGTTGTAGACGACGATGCGCGCTCGCTGCAGCGCGCGCGCCGTCTTCGGGCTCGCTTCGAATAGATGCGGGTCCTGGTCGGGGTTGCTGAGGATGCTCGTCACGTCCACGCGCGCGCCGCCGATCTGCTTGACCACGTCGCCATAGAAGTTCTCCGCGGCGACGACCGGAATCGCGGCGTTAGCGGTGTTAGCGGTGTCGGAGGCGAACGCGGCATGCGCGAAGCCGGACACGGCGGCCAGCGTGGCAGCCAGCGTCAGCGCAAGGCGTGCGGCGGCCCGCGTGAGGTGGCGCGCAACGATATGGCTTGCCGGGTTGGGTGCGATCATGGTGCTGTCCTCGATGACGAAGCGAAGGGCGGAAATGACCTGGCGGTGAAACGAAGGCGAAATGATATAACGTATCGCAATCTTTGACGAGCCAGCAGGGCAGCAAGCCAGACAGCAAGCCGACAGTAAGCCAGGTCGTGATGCGGCTGGCGGCGGCGCAAACCTTGCGCGGCGCACCATCGAAATCTCCGTAAATCGCGTTTGTCCGCCTTGACATGCCAGTGTGCGTGTCCGATCATTCGATCACCGATAGAGCAAATGCTCGCATTCGGAGCGTTCGATCAAAGGGCCGGCGTTCCGCACGACGGCACAAACAAATTGGGAGACAGCGCAGTGGCACATTCCGCGAATCAGGCGGCTGGACGTCTGCAGGACAAGGTTGCCGTGCTGACCGGCGCGGCGAGCGGGATCGGCGAGGCGGTTGCGCGCCGCTATCTGGACGAAGGCGCGCGCTGCGTGCTCGTCGACGTGAAGCCGGCTAGCGCCATCGCGCCGCAGCTCGCGGCCGATCACCCGGAGCACGTGCTGGCGCTCAGCGCCGACGTCACGCGCCGCGAAGACATCGAGCGCATCGTGAACGCGGCGGTCGGCCGGTTCGGCCGCATCGACATCCTCTTCAACAATGCGGCGCTCTTCGACATGCGCCCGCTCCTCGACGAATCCTGGGACATCTACGACCGCCTCTTCTCCGTCAACGTGAAGGGCATGTTCTTCCTGATGCAGGCCGTCGCGCGCCGCATGGTCGAGCAGGGCCAGGGCGGCAAGATCATCAATATGTCGTCGCAGGCGGGACGCCGCGGCGAAGCACTCGTTTCGCACTACTGCGCCACGAAGGCCGCCGTGCTGAGCTATACGCAATCGGCGGCGCTCGCGCTCGCGCCGCACCGGATCAACGTGAACGGCATCGCGCCCGGGGTCGTCGATACGCCGATGTGGGATCACGTCGATGCGCTCTTCGCGCGCTACGAACACCGGCAGCCCGGCGAAAAGAAGCGGCTCGTGGGCGAGGCCGTGCCGCTCGGTCGCATGGGCCTGCCCGACGACCTCACGGGCGCGGCGCTCTTTCTCGCGTCCGCGGATGCCGATTACATCACTGCCCAGACGCTCAATGTAGACGGTGGCAACTGGATGAGTTGAAGGAGATGCGGCAACCATCGACATAACGTAACCAACAACGGAGACAAACGATGAATACAGCCTTCAGGACCGCGTTACGCGTGCTCGGCGCCGGCGCCATCGCCGCCGCTGGCGCGAGCGCCGCACAGGCGCAGACCGTGACGATCGCCATGTTGAACAACCCGGACATGATCGAGCTCAAGCGCCTCTCGCCGGCCTTCGAGAAAGCCAATCCGTCCATCAAGCTGAACTGGGTGATCCTCGAAGAGAACGTGCTGCGCCAGCGCGCGACCACCGACATCACGACCAACAGCGGCCAGTTCGACGTGATGATGATCGGCACGTTCGAAGCGCCGCAGTGGGGCAAGCGCGGCTGGATCATCCCGATGACGAATCTGCCTGCCAGCTACGACATCGAAGATGTCGTGAAGACCGCGCGTGACGGTCTCTCGTACAACGGCACGCTCTACGCGCTGCCGTTCTACGTGGAAAGCTCGATGACGTTCTATCGCAAGGACCTGTTCCAGCAGAAGGGCCTCAAGATGCCCGAGCAGCCGACCTACGACCAGATCCGGCAGTTCGCCGACAAGCTCACCGACAAGTCGGCCGGCACCTACGGCATCTGCCTGCGCGGCAAGGCGGGCTGGGGCGAGAACATGGCGTACGTGACGACGGTCGCGAACACGTTCGGCGGGCGCTGGTTCGACGAGAAGTGGCACGCGCAGCTCACCACGCCCGAGTGGAAGAAGGCCGTCAACTTCTACGTCGACCTGCTGAAGAAGGACGGCCCTCCGGGAGCCAGCTCGAACGGATTCAATGAAAACCTCACGCTGATGTCGTCGGGCAAGTGCGCGATGTGGATCGACGCGACGGTCGCCGCGGGCATCCTCTTCAACAAGCAGCAGTCGCAGGTGGCCGACAAGATCGGCTTCGCCGCCGCGCCGACCCAGGTCACGCCGAACGGCTCGCACTGGCTGTGGTCGTGGGCGCTCGCGATTCCGAAATCGTCGAAGTCGCAGGACGCCGCGAAGAAGTTCATCGAATGGGCGACCTCGAAGGACTACATCGAAATGGTCGCGAAGGACCAGGGCTGGGCCTCGGTGCCCCCGGGCACGCGCCTGTCGACGTATGCGCGCCCGGAATACAAGGCCGCCGCGCCGTTCTCCCAGTTCGTGCTGAACGCGATCAAGACCGCCGACCCGACCCGTCCGACCCTCAAGCCCGTGCCGTACACCGGGATTCAGTTCGTCGGCATTCCTGAGTTCCAGTCGTTCGGCACCGTCGTCGGGCAGAACATTTCCGGCGCGCTGGCCGGACAGACGAGCGTCGATCAGGCGCTCACGGCGGGCAACGCAGCCGCCGACCGCGCGGTGCAGCAGGCCGGTTATCAGAAATAACGCCGCGCATGCTGTCGCACGCCGCGCCGCCTCGCTTAACGCTCGGGCGGCGCGGCGCGGGCCGCAGCGGCCAATAGGGGCCAATAGCAGCCAATAGCAGCCAATGACGGGCAACGGCGCTGCGCAGCAAGCGGCGCGCAACACTGAAGGGTGGTCACCATCATGCGTCATCTCCATCTCCCCATGCCGGTATTCCATCGCAGCAGCAGCAGCCCGGGCAAGCCGCGGCAAGATACGCGTCGCCAGGGTTCGCGCTGGCTGGTCGCGCCGTCCGTCGCGGTGTTGCTCCTGTGGATGACGATCCCGCTCGCGATGACGATCTGGTATTCGTTCACGCGCTACAACCTGCTCAATCCCGATCTCAAGGGCTTCGCGGGCTTCGATAACTATCGCTTTCTGGCGACCGATCCGTCGTTCGTGCCGTCGATCGTCCACACGCTGGAACTGATCGGCGCAGTGCTGGTGATCACGGTGGTCGGCGGCGTGCTGATGGCCGTGCTGTTCGACCGCAAGTTCTACGGCCAGGGCATCGCGCGACTTTTCGCCATCGCGCCGTTCTTCGTGATGCCGACCGTCTCCGCGCTGATCTGGAAGAACATGATCCTGCATCCGGTGTACGGCCTCGTGGCCGTCGCGATGCGCGCGGTGGGACTCACGCCGATCGACTGGTTCGCGGTCTATCCGCTCACGGCGGTCATCATGATCGTCGCGTGGCAGTGGCTGCCGTTCGCGTTCCTGATTCTGTTCACGGCGATCCAGTCGCTCGACCAGGAACAGAAGGAAGCCGCGCGCATCGACGGCGCGGGCGCGATTTCCATGTTCGTCTACATCACGCTGCCGCACCTGCGCCGCGCCATCGCCGTGGTCGTGATGATGGAAACGATTTTCCTGCTGTCGATCTTCGCCGAGATCTACACGACCACCGGCGGTGGTCCCGGTAACGCGACCACCAACCTCACTTACCTGATCTACTCGATGGGCCTGCAACAGTTCGATGTGGGCATCGCGTCCGCCGGCGGCATTCTTGCCGTGGTGCTCGCGAACATCGTGTCGTTCTTCCTCGTGCGCATGCTCGCGCGCAACCTCAAAGGGGAGTACGAAAAATGAGCCAGCTTGCCGCTACGCCTTCGCGCGCACCGAAGGCTCCCCAGGCCTCGCCGCACGCGGTCAACCGTTCGTCGCCGTTGCAGTTCGTCGGCCGCGTGCTGCCCGGACTTCTCGCATGGATCATCGCGCTCCTGCTGTTCTTCCCGATCTTCTGGATGACGATCACGGCGTTCAAGACCGAGCAGCAGGCGTATGTGACGTCGCTCTTCTTCATGCCGACGCTCGACAGCTTCCGTGAAGTGTTCGCGCGCAGCAACTACTTCGCGTTCGCGTGGAATTCGATCGTGATTTCGGCGGGCGTGACGATCGTGTGCCTGATCCTCGCCGTCCCGGCGGCCTACGGCATGGCGTTCTTCCCGAACGATCGCACGCAGAAGGTCCTGCTGTGGATGCTGTCGACGAAGATGATGCCTTCGGTGGGCGTGCTCGTGCCGATCTATCTGCTGTGGAAGAACGGCGGGATGCTCGACACGGTGAGCGGTCTCATCATCGTCTACACGCTCATCAACCTGCCGATTGCGGTGTGGATGGCGTACACGTACTTCAACGAGATTCCGCGCGACATTCTCGAAGCGGGCCGCATGGACGGCGCGGCGACGTGGCAGGAAATCGTCTATCTGCTGATGCCGATGGCCGTGCCGGGCCTCGCCTCGACCGCGCTGCTGCTCGTGATCCTGTCGTGGAACGAGGCATTCTGGAGCATCAACCTGTCGAGTTCGAATGCCGCGCCGCTCACGGTGTTTATCGCGTCGTATTCGAGCCCCGAAGGGTTGTTCTGGGCGAAGCTTTCGGCGGCGTCGCTGCTTGCGGTGGCGCCGGTGCTGATCATCGGCTGGCTGTCGCAGAAGCAACTGGTGCGCGGGCTCACGTTCGGGGCCGTCAAATGACGCCGGTCGCAGCATTGATCTGCGACTGCGACGGCGTGCTGATCGACAGCGAAGCGGTGGCCGCGCGCGTGCTGGTGCGTGAACTCGAAGCGCGCTGGCCTGGCGTCGCGGTCGAGCCGGTCGTGATGCCGCTGCTCGGCCAGCGCATCGAGCGCGTGCTGGGCGGCGCGTGCGAAGCGCTCGACCGCAGTCTCGCGGCGCACGACGTCGCGGCGATCGGCGTGGCTGTCGAGCGCGAAGCGCAGGACGCGCCGCTTTTTCCGGGCGTGATGGCCGCGCTCGAAGGCGTCGATCTGCTGAAAGCGTGCGCGAGCAACAGTTATACGGCGATCGTGCGCGCCGTGCTGGCGCGAAACGGCCTTGCGCGGTTTTTCGGCGAGCGCATTTATTGCGCCGACAAGGTCGCGAAACCGAAGCCCGCGCCCGACGTCTATCTCGCGGCGGCGCAGGGCATGGATGTGGCGCCTGCCGCGTGCCTCGTCGTCGAGGACAGCGTGGCGGGCGTGAGCGCTGCGCGCGCGGCGGGCATGACGGTGCTCGGTTTTGTCGGCGGCACGCATGTGGGCGATGCACATGCGCAGGCGCTGCATGACGTGGGCGCGATCGAGGTTTTCGACGACATGAGCACGCTGCCCGCACGGGTGGCGTACTGGACGCAAAAGGTACAAGCGGTGCAAGCGGCGCAAGCGGCCTCGCATTGAGCGAAGTACGGCTTAAGCGGTATTGAGCAGCGGTATTGAACAGCGGCATTGAGCAGCCGCATGGAACATCGGCAGGCGGCGTGAAAGACGAGGCCGCGCCGCAACGAACGGAGACACATCATGGCCAGCGTGACCCTGAGAAACGTGCTGAAGCGCTACGACGACAACGAAGTGCTGCGCGACGTGAACCTCGATATCGCGGACGGCGAGTTCGTCGTATTCGTCGGCCCGAGCGGCTGCGGCAAGACCACGCTGATGCGGATGATCGCGGGTCTTGAGGACATCAGCGGCGGCGATCTCATGATCGACGACACGCGCATGAACGACGTGCCGCCCGCGAAGCGCGGCATTGCGATGGTGTTCCAGTCGTACGCGCTTTATCCGCACATGACGCTTTACGACAACATGGCGTTCGGCCTCAAGCTCGCGGGCGCGAAGAAGCCCGAGATCGACGCCGCGGTGAAGAACGCCGCGAAGATCCTGCACATCGACCATCTGCTCGACCGCAAGCCGCGGCAGCTTTCGGGCGGGCAGCGTCAGCGCGTGGCGATCGGGCGCGCGATTACGCGCAAGCCGAAGGTGTTTCTCTTCGACGAGCCGCTCTCGAACCTCGACGCCGCGCTGCGCGTGAAGATGCGTCTCGAATTCGCGCGCCTGCACGACGACCTGAAGACGACGATGATCTACGTGACGCACGACCAGGTGGAGGCGATGACGCTCGCGGACAAGATCGTCGTGCTGTCGGCGGGGAACATCGAGCAGGTCGGAAGCCCGAATCGTCTCTATCACGCGCCGGCCAACCGGTTCGTGGCCGGTTTCATCGGCTCGCCGAAGATGAACTTCCTCGACGGCACGATCCAGCAGGTCGCGAGCGACGGCATCGTGGTGCGCTACGCGACCGGCGAGATGCAGAAAGTGTCGGTCGAGCCGCGCGGCGCGCGCGAAGGCGACACGGTGACCGTCGGCATCCGGCCCGAGCATCTGCATGTGGCCGCCAGCGAGTGGGGCGTGAGCGCGCGCTCGATGACGGTCGAGTCGCTCGGCGATGCGGCGTATCTCTACGCCGAGTCGCCGGTTGCGCCGGACGGGTTGATTGCGCGGATCGCACCGCTGGAACGGCACGAGCGCGGCGAGCCGATGAAGCTCGGCGCGACGCCCGATCATTGTCATCTGTTCGATGCGAGCGGGCAGGCGTTCGAGCGCCGGTTCGCGCAGGAAATGGCCGCATAGCGACACAACTTCGGACGCAACTTCGGACACGACTTCGGGCGCATCGTCCTGCGCTTCAAGGCTGTGCCGAAGGCGCGGCGAGCAACTGCCGGTGGCGTGCTTCGGTTTCGTCATCGGCGGGGAACAGGCACTCCAGCCGGAGTTCCTGTGCCACGACGTTTTGCGGTGCGCCCACGATCGTGACCATCGAGAAATAGCGCAGCACGAAGCCGCCGCGGACAAAACCCAACGGAATGACGGGCATCGTGGGCGTGGCCGACGGCCCATGATGCGTCTTCCAGTCTCGCGGCACGTCGGGATAAACGAGCAGTTCGTCGAGCAGACGCTTCGTTCCGGCGTCGAACGCGTGACCGACCGATTCGCGATACACGCGTTGCAGCAAGCTTCGCGCGACCGTTTTCCAGTCGTCCAGGAAGGGGCGCATGCCCCGCGGATCGAAGATCAGATGCAGCATGTTGCGCAGACCTCCGCGCGCGGCCATGTCGATAAAACAGCCGAAGAAGCGCGGCGCGGCGTCGTTGGTCATCAGGACGTTCCAGTGGCGATCCATGACGATGGCCGGATACGGCTCATGCTGCCGGACGACGCGTTCGAGTGCGCGAATCACGCTATGCATCTCCGTTGCGTTCCACGGCGCTTCCGAATACACGGGCGCGTAGCCCGCAGCGCGCAGCAGGGCATTGCGCTCGCGCAGCGGCACATCGAGCGTCTGTGCGAGCGTCAGCAGCGTCTCGCGACCCGGCACGCTGCGCCCGCTTTCGATGAAGCTGATCTGCCGCTGCGAGACGCCGGCCTCGAGCGACAGATCGAGTTGACTCATGCCACGCACGTCGCGCCAATAGCGCAGCAAGTCGCCGAGTTCGCCTGGCGGCGCTTTCGGATCGGGACGGGTGGCGTTCATCGGGTTCCCCTGTTATGAGGCGCACGGCGTGAATGAACGCGAGCCTCAAGCCCGCGTGTGCCTCAGGCGTCGAGCGCCGCGCGCGCGCATGCCTCATCGGTGACGAGGCCCGACAGCCAGCCGCCGTTGAGCGCGGCGATCACCGCCTCGCGCTTGCGTGCGCCGCCCGCGAAGCCGATGGTCGGCCGCTTCGGCGGCGAGTCGAGGCGGATGCTCGTCACGCGGCGGCCCGTCGGCGAATCGACGCGCCGGCCCGACGCGTCGATCGGCAGCCCGAGCATCTCCGCCACGGCCCCGAGCTGCATCAGCTCGCGCACTTCGTCGGCGGTAATGAAGCCGTCCTCGTGCAGCGGACAATGCTCGCCGATATTGCCGATGCCGACGAACGCGACATCCGCTTCGCCCGACAGCGACTCGACGATGCGATAGAGCCGGTGATTGCACCATTGCGCGCGTTCGGCTTCGCTATCGGCAATCAGCGGCGCGGGCAGCAGAAAATGCTTGCCGCCCGTTTTCTCGGAGATGTGCAGCGCGACGTCGTAGCGGTTCGACGAGCCGTCCTGCGCAATCGCGCCGACCATCGACACGAGCCGGTGCTGCGGCCGTTCCAGTTGCGCGATCTGATCGACGGCAGCCTTGAGCGTGCGGCCGCTGCTCACGGCGACGACCATCGGCCGCTCTTCGTTCAGGTAGCGCTCCATCACCTGCGCGCCCGCGACGGCGAGCTTGCGGTCGATTTCTTCGGGCGTGTCGTTGTCGAGCGGCACCACTTCGCAGACCGAAAGGCCGTAGCGCTTCGATAGCCGGTCGGCGAGCGCGAGGCAGTCGGCCAGCTGATGATCGACGCGTACGCGAATCAGATTTTTCTCGACGGCGAATGCGACGAGCCGCTGCGCAACGGGCCGCGAAACCTGCAGCTTCTCGGCGATTTCGTTCTGGGTATTGCCCGCCACGTAGTAGAGCCAGGCGGCGCGGGTGGCGAGATCGAGTTTTTCGGTGGATTTGGGCACGATGTGATTGGGCGTCGACGCGGGCGCGGTAGCCCGCAGTGTACGGGACATCAGGCGAGCCGCTTGCGCGAGCGTTCGAAGAGCGGACGCACGTGGCGGTAGAGCGCACGGTATGCATCGAGCCGCTCGCGCAGCGCGGCGTGACGCGCGGCGTCCGGCGTGTATTCGGCGAGCACGGGCGGCTTCGCGAGCACGTCGCGCGCGTCGCCGCCTGCGGCGAGCCAGCCGAGCCGGGCCGCGCCGAGCGCCGCGCCCGTCTCGCCGCCGCCGTGCTGACGCGTGGGCGTGTTGAAGGCATCGGCCACGAGTTGCGCCCAGTACGCGCTGCGCGCGCCGCCGCCGATCATCGAGAGCGGCCCGGCTTCGGTGCCCGCTGCGGCGAGTGCGTCGAGGCCGTCGGTGAGCGCGAGCGTCACGCCTTCGAGCACCGCGTAGCCGAGCAGCGCACGGTCGGTCGCGTGCGTCATGCCGAAGAACACGCCTTGCGCATACGGATCGTTGTGCGGCGTGCGCTCGCCCGAAAGATACGGCAGGAAGAGCGGGGCTTCGTCGCACGCGGCGGGCGCGAGCGCTTCGACTTCGGCGAGCAGCGTGGGCTCGTCGGTGCCGGTGAGCTTGCAGACCCAGCGCAGGCAGCTGGCCGCGGAAAGCACGACGCTCATCTGATGCCAGCGGTCGGGAATCGCGTGGCAGAACGCATGGACCGCCGACGCCGGATTCGGCCGGAAGCGGTCGCCCACGACGCACAGCACGCCCGACGTGCCGAGCGAGACGAAGCCGTCGCCGGGTTGCGTCGCGCCGATGCCGATGGCGCTCGTCGCGTTGTCGCCGCCGCCCGCCGCGACGACCACGTCGTCGCGCAGGCCGAATTCGCACGCCACGTCGGGCAGCAGCGTGCCGGAGCTTGCGCTGCCTTCGGCGAGCGCGGGCATCTGGGCGCGCGTCATGTTGCAGGCGTCGAGCAGCGCATCGGACCAGTCGCGCTTCGCCACGTCGAGCCAAAGCGTGCCCGCCGCATCCGAGGGATCGGACACCTTGCCGCCCGTCAGGCGCAGGCGCAGATAGTCCTTCGGCAGCAGCACGCATGCGGTCGCGCGGAAGATCTGCGGCTCGTGGCGCGCGACCCAGAGCAGCTTGGGCGCCGTGAAGCCCGGCATCGCCAGATTGCCCGCGATGCGATGCAGTTGCGGCGCACGCGCGGTGAGTTCGGCGCACTCGTCGACGGCGCGCATGTCGTTCCAGAGGATCGCGGGGCGCAGCACGTTGTCGTGCGCGTCGAGCAGGACCGCGCCGTGCATCTGTCCGGAAAGGCCGATGCCGCGCACCTGCGCGAATTCGTCGGGATGCTTCTCGCGTAACGCGGTGAGCGCGCGGCGCGTGCCTTCCCACCAGTCAGCGGGATTCTGCTCGGACCAGCGCGGGTGTGCCCGCGTGACCACGAACGGCGAACCGGCGGTGCCGATCACGCGGCTGTCCGGTGCGAGCAGCAGGACTTTTACTTCCGAGGTGCCGAGGTCGATGCCCAGGTACATGGGGGAATGCAATGTCGTCGAGGGGATGCGCTACTTTAGCCGCGCCGGGCGCGCGACGCCATGCGCGGCGACCCGGGGGCCGCCGTGCGTGGCTCGTAAAGAGGCGAGCGTGAAGGCCAGGATGCGGTGAAGCCTGCGCCTCGCTCGGGCTACTCAGGCTGCGGAATGGCCGCGTGCGGCAAGCCAGCCATCGATGCGCGCGAGCGCGGCGCGCAGCGCGCCTTCGAGCGTCGCGTTGCCGGCCAGGCCGCCCCACAGGAGCTTGTCGGCGCAGAAGACGGCGAGCGGGTCGTCGGCTTCGAACATGCGATGCACGGCGGCTTCGTCCATCACGCCGTCCTGATAGCGGTACGGCAGCGCGCCCTTGTGCCAGCGTTCGAGAAAGCGCAGAAAGAGTGCTGGCAACACCGCCGTCGCGGCGGGTGTGGCGCCTGCCGCGATGCGCTGTGCGAGCGTCGGCGTGATGAAGCCGGGGATCTTCGAGAAACCGTCGGCGGCGACGCGCTGGTTCGTGTCCTGGATATACGGATTGCCGAATCGGTCGAGCACGATGTCGCGGTACTTCGCCAGATCGAGCGGACTCGGCGTGAGGCACGGGATCACGTCCTCGCTCACGTAGGCGTGGGCGAAGGCGCGGATGTCGGCGTCGTGCGTGCCTTGATGGATGTAGTCGAGGCCGATCAGCGTGCCCGCCCACGCGACGCAGCTATGCGTGGCGTTGAGGATGCGGATCTTCGCTTCCTCGTAAGGCAGCACCGATTCGACCAGTTCCGCGCCCGCGCGCTCCCATGCGGGGCGGCCCGCGCAGAAGTGATCCTCGATCACCCACTGGATGAACGCTTCGCCCATGACCGGGCAGGCGTCGTCGACGCCCGTCGCGGCTTTCACGCGCTCGCGCACGTCGGGCGTCGGGCGCGGCGTGATGCGGTCGACCATCGAGTCGGGGCAGGCCGTGTTCGCGTCGAACCACGCGCGCAGATCCGCCGCGCCGCGCCGCTCGAGAAATTCGCGCATGCCCGCCTGAAAACGCTTGCCGTTGCTGCGCAGGTTGTCGCACGTCTGCAGCGTGACGGGGCCGCCGTTGCGCGCCTTGCGGGCTTCGAGAATCGCGGCGAGCGCGCCGTAGATCGTCGTGCGCGCGCCATTCAGATCGGCGGCGAGATCGGGGTTCGCGGTGTCGAGGCGGTCGTGCTCGTCGAGGTAGTAGCCGCCTTCGGTGACCGTGAACGCGATGATCCTGCATGCCGGATTTGCACCCGTCTCGATCAGGCCCGCGAGATCGGCCGACCACGGCAGCACGCGCGTGATCGACCGGATCGTCTCGTAGTGGCGCTCGCCCTGCGGCGTGACCGTTTCGAGCGTGTAGACGCCGTGCTGGGCCGAGAGGGCGTCGAGCACCGCGTTCATGTCGGCGCGGATGTTGCCGACGACGAGCGACCAGGCCGGCTCGGCGGGTTTAGCGGGTTCGGCGGGGTTGTCGGGCTCGCGCGAGAGGTTAACCCGGTGCAGATACCACGCCTGATGCGCGCGGTGAAACGAACCGGCACCGATGTGCAGGATCACGTTGGCGCCGCTGCGTTCGCTGTCCATGTTTGTCTCCTGAGAGGCGGGAGTGCGCGCGTTGCGTGCGCGTCTGTGATTGGGCCTGCTGCTCCTGGTGGAGCAATTGCTCATGCAATGAACGAATGATCGTATTCGGTCAGGCGAAAGTCAAGACGGCTGCGGCGGGTTTCGGTGGCGCGGTGCGGCGAGGCGGCGAAGGTGTGGCGTGCGAGCGGGCGTGTCGCAGAGCATCGGGCGGTTGTTGTGACGCACAAGGGCGAGGCGCGGCGCATAGGGCGCGCGACGGCGCGTTCAGCCCGCGACGCTCGTCACGGCCGCAACGGCCTGCGCCGTTGCCTGGGCCGCGCAGCAATCCACGACGATCCGCTCCGGCATCGCGCGCAGCCACGTGAGCTGGCGCTTGCAGAGCTGGCGCGTCGCGAACACGCCCTTGTCGCGCATGGTGTCGTAATCCGTTGCGCCGTCGAGGTATTCCCACGCCTGGCGGTAGCCCACGCAGCGCATCGAGGCGAGTCCCGGGTGCAGATCGCCGCGCGCGCGCAGCGCCTTCACCTCGTTGATGAAACCCGCCGCCAGCATGGCGTCGAAGCGCTGCGCGATGCGCGCGTGCAGCACGCTGCGGTCGGACGGTTCGAGCGCGACCGGCACGAAGCGGTAATGTGCTGCCGCATCGGTGCGCATGGCCGGGGCGGCGAGCAGCGCCGACATCGGCTGCCCCGTCAGCATGAATACTTCGAGCGCGCGCTGGATCCGCTGCGAATCGTTGGGCGCCAGGCGCGCTGCCGTTGCGGGATCGACCGCCGCGAGGCGCGCGTGGAGGGCGGGCCAGCCCTCGCGGGCGGCGTCGGCGTCAAGCGCCGCGCGGACTTCCTGGTCGGCGGCGGGCAGGTCGTTCAGCCCCTGCGTGAGCGCGCGGTAGTAGAGCATCGTGCCGCCCACGAGCAGCGGCACGTGATTGCGCGCGACGATCTCGCCCGTCACGCGCAGCGCGTCGGCGCGGAAGTTGGCGGCGGAGTAGGCATCGGCGGGATCGACGATGTCGATCAGGTGATGGACCGCGGCGGCGCGTTCGGCGGCGGACGGCTTGGCGGTGCCGATGTCCATGCCGCGATAGACGAGCGCCGAATCGACGCTGACGATCTCGACCTCGCGCCCGCGCGCCGCCGACTGCGCGGCATACGCGAGCGCCGCCGCCGTCTTGCCCGACGCGGTCGGGCCGAGCAGGCAGGCGATGGGCAGCACGCGGTCGCCGGACGGGGCGTGGGGCACCTGAGGCACCTGAGACACGTGAGGCATCATTGACCGCGCATGAAGAGGCGGTCGAGGTCGGCGAGCGTCAACTGGTACCACGTCGGGCGGCCGTGATTGCACTGGTCGGCGCGCTCGGTGGCTTCCATCTGGCGCAGCAGCGCGTTCATCTCGTCGAGCGTCAGACGGCGGTTCGCACGCACCGCGTGATGGCATGCGAGCGTGCCGAGCATTTCGTGCTGTCGCTCGGTCAGCACGCGCGAGCCGCCAAACGCGTGCAGGTCCGCAAGCACGGCGCGCGCGAGCGCGGGCAGGTCGGCGTCCTTGAGCAGGGCGGGCACGGCGCGGATCGCAATCGAAGTGGGCGAGAGCACGGCCAGATCGAAACCGAGCGCTTCGAGCGTGGCCTTTTCCTCTTCGACGGCGCCTGTTTCGACGGGATCGGCGCTCATCGACAGCGGAATCAGGAGCGGCTGCACGGCGAGCGAGCGTTGTGCGAGCGCGGCCTTGAACTGCTCGTAGAGGATGCGTTCGTGCGCGGCATGCATATCGACGATCACGAGGCCGCGCGTGTTTTGCGCAAGCACGTAGATGCCATGGATCTGGCCGAGCGCGAAGCCGAGCGGATGATCGTCGCGTGCGTCGAAGGTGTGCGGCTCGCGCGGTGCGGCGTCGGACGCGGCGTCCTCGCTCTGGAGCACGGTCGAGCCCTGCGGCGTGCCCGCGCCGGTGTCCTTGCGCCCGAACAGTGCGTCGTAGAGCGCGAGCGGCTGCGCGACGGGCAGTGCGCCTTGCGTCATGCGCGACTGGCGCAGCCAGGTGTTGCCGCTGCCGCTTGCGCTGCTGGTTCCGCCTGATCCGGAGCCGAAGCCGGACGAGCGCGCGCTGGCGCCGCTGCCGAAGCCGGTGCTCGACGCGGAACCGCCGAAGCTGCTCGCCACCCGCGCGGTGCCGAATCCGCCTGAACCGCTTGATCCACCCGATCCGCCGATACCGCCCGCCACGTTGCCCAGGCCCGGCGAATCCGCTGCCGCGCCATCCGCGCCACCCGCGCCGGACGCGGGCCGTGGCTCGACGAGCGCGGCATGGCCGCCCAGCGTCGTGTCGGGCGACGCGCCCGCGTGCCGGGCGAGTGCGCGCTGCACGGCATGAAAGACGAACTGGTGAATCGAGCGCGAATCGCGGAACCGCACTTCGATCTTCGACGGATGCACGTTGACGTCGACGGCCTCGGGCGGCAGGTCGAGGAACAGCACATACGACGGATAACGATCGCCGTGCAGCACGTCCTCATACGCGGCGCGCACCGCGTGCGTGAGCAGCTTGTCGCGCACGAAGCGGCCGTTGACGAAGAAATATTGCTGGTCGGCGCGGTTGCGGCTCGCGGTCGGCAGCCCGGCGCAGCCGTAGACGGCGAGCGGCCCGGCGCGCTCGTCGAGCGGCAGATGCGCGGTGGCGAACGCTTCGCCGAGAATCTTCGAAACGCGCGTGGCGGGATCGCTCGCGTTCCAGTGCTCGACGGCGCGGCCGTTGTGCAGCACCGAAATCGCCACGTCGGGCCGCGCGAGCGCCGAGCGGCGGATCATCTCCAGACAATGGCCGAGTTCGGTCTGCTCGCTCTTCAGGAACTTGCGGCGCGCGGGCGTGTTGAAGTACAGCTCGCGCACCTCGATGGTCGTGCCGCGCCCGCCTGCTGCGGGGGCGAGCGTGCCGGTATCCGCGTCGATCTTGACGGCGTGCGGCGCGTCGGCGGCGCGGCTCGTGATCGACATTTCCGCCACCGACGCAATCGACGCCAGCGCCTCGCCGCGAAACCCGAGCGTCGCGACGCTTTCGAGTTCGGCGAGCGAGCGTATCTTGCTCGTGGCGTGGCGCATCAGCGCGAGCGGCAGTTCGCGCTCGGGGATGCCGCAGCCGTCGTCGGTGATGGAAATGCGCTTCACGCCGCCCTCGTCGAGCAGGATGCGCAACGTCGAGGCGCCCGCGTCGAGTGCGTTCTCGAGCAGTTCCTTGACGACCGACGCAGGCCGCTCGACCACTTCGCCCGCGGCGATCTGGCTGATCAACTGGTCGGGAAGCGCCTGGATCGCGCGCGCGGGCTGTGCGCCGCGCGCTGCGCCGGTGTTCGCGCTGGCTTGTGCACTGGCTTGTGCACTGGCTTGTGCACTGGCTGGTGCGCCGGAGTCGTGCGCCGGTGCGGGCGCGGCGCTGTCGTCGCGGGCCGGAACGGCGGCGTCGGAGGGATCGGAATACGAAGACATGCGCGCAATTATAGCGAGTCGGCGCTCGCCGCCCTGCGGCCTGCGCGGCGGTTTTCTCGCGAATTCTTCGTGATGGCCGTGCACTTTCGGTATGATTGCGCGGTCAATTTTTACTTCCGGCCCCGCCCGCACAAAGAGGGACACCTTTGGATACGCTGCTGCACTTCGTCACCCTTGTCCTGCACATCGACAAGTTTCTCGACACCTTCATCCGAGACTACGGCACGTGGGTCTACGCGGTGCTGTTCGTGATCGTGTTCAGCGAAACTGGCCTTGTCATTCTGCCGTTCCTGCCGGGCGATTCACTGCTCTTCATCGGCGGCGCGTTTGCGGCGACCGGCAAGCTCGATCTGAGCGTCCTGATCGTGCTGCTCGTCACCGCCTCTACCGTGGGCAACACCGTCAATTACCTGATCGGCCGCGCGATCGGGCCCAAAGTGTTCAACACGCATATACCCGTAATCGAACGCTTCCTCGACCGCGCCGCGCTGCAGAAAACGCACGACTTCTATGCGCGCCATGGCGGCAAGACCATCGTGCTCGCGCGCTTCATTCCGGTCGTGCGCACGTTTGCGCCGTTCGTCGCAGGCGTCTCGCAGATGGGCATGCGGCGCTTCCAGTTTTTCAATTTCGCGGGCGCGCTGCTGTGGGTGCTGCTGCTCGTGCTGCTCGGCTACTTCTTCGGCAACCTGCCGTTCATTCAGCAGTACCTGAATGTGATCGTGCTGGTCGGCATTGGCGCCGCGGTCGTGCCGGTGGTCGTGGGCGGCCTGTGGAAGAAGCTGCGCAAGAACCCGCATGGCGACAACGTCCGCCGCACCAACGGCAGCCGCTGATACGTCGTAACGTCGGCAACAATGGCACGGCGCAGGCTCAGCGCCAACGAAAACGGCATCGTCAGCCTGGCTGACGATGCCGTTTTGCTTTGGTCCGTACGTCCGGTGACTTAAGGCGACTTGAGGCGGATTGCAACGACCACGGCTCGCAACGGCGGTGCTGGTCGCCGCCACAAGACCACGCGACCACGCGACCACGAGACGGCGCGCGTTTAGCGCATTTTCAATTCACGCGGCGAATGATCGAGGGCGTCTCGGGCGTGGGATACCCGGCGTCGCGGAACGTCTCGACAATGGCGCGGTTCGCATCGAAATAAACCTGCCAGTAACTGTCGTTGCTCGTGTAAGGCCGCACGCACAGCAGCGGCCCTTCGGGCGTGAACGACAGCACCTCGATGTCGGGCGCGGGATCCTTCACCACATTCGGAATCCTTTCGATTGCGGCGCGCAGGCGCTTCATCGCATCGACCGGATCGACGCCGTTGGCGATCTTCGCGGTCAGCTCGACGCGCCGCACGGCGGTGGCGCTGAAGTTCGAGATCGTGTCCGAGAAGATCTTGTTGTTGCCGACGATGTTCACGACGTTGTCGGGCGAGACGATCGTCGTGCCGAAGATGCCGAGCTCCTTCACCGTGCCCGTCACGCCGCCCGCGGTGACGAAATCGCCCACCTTGAATGGCCGCAGCACCTGCATGAACACGCCGGCCGCGAAGTGCGCGAGCAGGCCGCCCCAGGCCGTGCCGATCGCGAGGCCGAGGCCCGCGAGCAGCGCGGCGAACGAGGTCGTCTGCACGCCGAACACCTGGAGGATGGCGAGAATCAACAACAGGTTCAACAGTGCGGCGAGGATGGAGCTGAGGTAGTGCGCGAGCGTGGCGTCGACGCGCTCGTTGCGTGCGAGCACCTTGCGCAGGAGGCGGGCGACGAGATTGATGGCCCAGCGCCCGATGATCCACAGCACGATCGCTGCGAGGACCTTGGTCCCGAAGTCGATGCCCCGGGTCATGATGAACGTGCGGATGGTGTCGAGATCCAAGATGCCCTCGCTTGAGTCGGTGGTTGAGTCGGTTTGATTCGATGGATTCTGCCGATACGACCGGGGGGCGAAGCTGGCGGGTGCGGAATGGCTGTCCTCGCAGCCCTCGCAGTCCTTCCTCGTGTTTCTGTCGCTTCTGTCATTTCTGGCGGGTGGCGGGCGTTGCGGCATGGCCGGGCGGACGCCACCCCGAGGCGCACTGCCGACAGCGCCGTACGAAAAAAGCCGGACACGCGATGCGCCGCGCGTGGCCTTTCGACGGTATTGTTTCGCCTGCAACACTCACATGACAACGAGGCCCGAACATGATACTGCCGAACACCGATTTGCATCTGATCACTGTGCAACTGGAGGATCTGAGGCCGACGCAGATCACCGTCGGTTACCGCGAAGTGGAAGTCAAGCGTGCGCACTGGACGTCGCTCGACAAGAAGGGCCGTGCGTCGGCCATCGATTCGCACTGGTTTCCGGCCGTGCTCGGGCCGAAGGAGCGCTACTACGTCGTCGACCATCACCACCTCGGCCTCGCGTGGCTCAAGGAGGGCGTGCAGACCGCGCGGGTCACCGTGCTCAAGGATCTGTCGTGGCTCGAACCACTCCTCTTCTGGCGCATGATGGAACACAACCAGTGGGTGCATCCGTTCGACTCGACAGGCAATCGCCGCGATTTCGACGATCTGCCGAAGCAGTTGTCGGGGCTCGCCGACGATCCTTATCGGAGCCTCGCGGGTGAACTGCGGACGGCGGGCGGATTCGCGAAGGATACGACGCCGTTCAGCGAATTCCTGTGGGCCGACTATCTGCGTGTGAAGGTGCCCGAGGCGCACGTGCGCAAGGACTTCGACAAGGCGCTCGCCGATGCGCTCGCGCATGCCCACGATGCCGATGCGCGCTATCTGCCGGGCTGGTCGGGCGTCGTGCCCCCGGCTGCGGCGCCCGCGAAGGTATCGATGAAGGCATCGGGCAAGCGAAAGAATGCGTGAGGCTTCAGGCGTGCCGCGTATGCGCGCCGCCTCGGTTCGCTGCGGTTCGCTGCGGTTCGCCGGCGTTCACCGTAGCTCGCATCCGGCAGGCAAGGCGGATCGGCTGCCTGCCGGATGCGAGCGGCTCGTTTGAGGCGATCCGCTTCGCGTCACCGATGAACGCGATGGACGATCAGATCGCGTCGGACGACTGTCCTGCGGGCGGCGCACCGCTCGACAGATAGTGGCTGAGCCACCGGCCTGCCGGGCCGGGGGCGGCGTCGACGCGATGAATCAGCGAGATTTCGTAGTTCACCGAGCGCTGGTCGGCGAGTTCGATGCGCACGAGGCGTCCGGTTTCGAGATCGTCGCGCACGAGATGCACGGGCATCGATCCCCAGCCCAGCCCGGCCAGCAGCAGCCGATGCTTCGCGCCTAGATCGCCGAGCTTCCACGCACGGTTGCTGTACACGCCGAAGCTCTGTCCTTCGGTGAGGCGGCTGCGGTCCGTGATCACGAGTTGGGTGTGCTCGCGCGCGTCGGAGATGCGCACCGGCTGGTCCGCCCGGGCTAACGGGTGGCAGGGCGCTGCCACGAACACGAGTTCGACCGTGGCAATCGACTTCGCCTCGATCACGTGCGGCCAGTTGTTGTTCCGTCCGCTGATCCCGAATGCACATTCGCCGTCGAGCACGAGCTTGAGCGCGCCGCCGAGCGCTTCCATCGTGAGGTTCAGCGCGACCGTGGGAAACGCGTCCACGAAGGCCTGGAGCGCTTCGACGAGCCGCTGCGACGGAAACATTACGTCGACCGCCAGCGATACTTCGCCCTCCAGCCCGCGTTGCAGCCCGGCCGCCCGCGCGTTGAGCTGATGCATCAGCAGGTCGAGGCGGCGCGCGTCGGCAAGAATCGCGCGGCCTGCTCCGGTCAGTTCGGACTTGCGCCTGCCGCGCTCGAAGAGCGGCACGCCGAGCAGCGCCTCCAGATTCGCAATCGTATAGCTCACCACCGACTGCGCGCGATCGAGCTGCCGCGCCGCCGCCGAAAAGCTGCCGGTTTCGGCGACGGCGATAAGCGCCCTGAGTTGTTCGATACCTGGTGAGCGATCCATCGGGAATCTATCCAAAAAGTGGATGGTAATGATCGATTCTATCTAATTGTTTGAATAGATATCCCCTGGTACAGTGCGCATTCGCCGCATCTGGAACCTCTTGCATGATGAATCGACCCCCTTCGCCCGCTATGCCTGCTTTGCCCGCTCGCCGCTACAGTGGCGTCGCGATTCTGTTGCACTGGCTGATTGCTGCGCTGATCGTCTGGGGCTTTGCGCTCGGCTGGGTGATGACCGACATCCCCGGCATCACGCCCACCAAGCTGCGCTACTTCTCCTGGCACAAGTGGATCGGCGTGACCGTGCTTGCGCTCGTGCTCGTGCGCATCCTGTGGCGTGCGACGCACACCGCGCCTGCACTGCCATCGTCCACGCACGCGTGGGAGCGCCTCGCCGCGCATGCGGGGCACGGAGTGCTCTATGTACTGATGGTCGCGATTCCCGTGACCGGGTATCTGTACAGCTCGGCGGCGGACATGCAGGTCGTGTATTTCGGCATCTGGCCGCTGCCCAAGCTGATCGGCCCCGACGACGCGCTGAAGGAGGTGCTGCGCACGGCCCATGTCCTCCTCGATTACGCGCTGCTCGCCGTTGTGGTGCTGCACGTGCTTGCGGTCGTCAAGCACCAGCACCTCGACCGGCAGAACATCCTCGCCCGCATGCTGCCGTTCGGCCGCGTGCGCGACTAACTCAACATCCCTGCTAAGCCCTTCACCAGCGAATCGACTGCCATGACCAAACGTCTCGTCCTTACCGCTTCCGTAGCCGCGCTTGCGGCGGCTTTCAGCATGAGCTTCATCGTGAATGCCAGCGCTGCGGAACAAGCTTCCAAGACCACCGTATCCGCGGTTTTCAAACAGATGAACGTGCCTGTGGAAGGCCGCTTCAACCGCCTCAACGCCGACGTGCGCTTCGATCCGGCCAACGTCGCGGCGGCGAGCGCGAAGATGGACATCGAGGTGGCGAGCTTTGACCTCGGCGCGCCCGAATACAACAAGGAAGTCGCCGGTGAGTCGTGGTTCGACGCCGCGCGCTTCCCGCGTGCGACCTTCGTCTCCACGCGGATCTCCCCGGCCACGAATGGCGCGTACTCGGTGGCGGGCAAGCTCACGATCAAAGGCAAGACCACCGACGTCGTCGTGCCCGTGAATTACCGCAAGGACGGTGCGAACCAGGTGTTCGACGGCACGTTGCCGATCAAGCGCCTCACGTACGGCATCGGCGCGGGCGAGTGGAAGGACACGTCCATCGTCGCCGACGACGTGCAGATCAAGTTTCATATCGTGACCGCTGCGCACTGACGAGCACTGACGCTGCGCTTTTTACCCCGCCTTTTTATCCCGCTTATATCCGTTCATCCCCAACAGGAATCACGTCATGAAGACCACGCTTTTCGCCGCCGCCGCACTCGCCGCCGCCATCGCAACGCCCGCGTTCGCGGCGCCGACCACCTACAACCTCGACCCGACGCATACCTACCCGAGCTTCGAGGCGGATCACTTCGGCGGCGTCTCGGTGTGGCGCGGCAAGTTCACGAAGTCCTCGGGCACGGTTGTGCTCGACCGCGCGGCGAAGACCGGCACGGTGGATGTGTCGATCGACGCGACGTCGATCGACACGGGCGATGCAAAGCTCGACACGCACGTGCGCGGGGCCGAGTTCCTCAACACGGACAAGTATCCGACGGCAACGTACAAGGGCACCTCGATCCGCTTCGTAGGCGACAAGCCGGTGGAAGTGATCGGCACGTTCACGCTGCACGGTGTGACGAAGCCGCTGAATCTGAAGATCGATTCGTTCAAGTGCTTCATTAACCCGATGCTCAAGCGCGAAGTGTGCGGCGCCGACGCGAAGGCCGAGTTCAACCGTGCCGACTACGGCGTGAACTGGGGTGACTCGTACGGCTTCAAGATGGCGACGACGCTGCAGATTCAGGTGGAAGGCGTCAAGGCCGACTAAGCCGACTGATATCCGGCAACCAGGCGTTGCGCTGTCGTGAGACGGCGCTGCGTCTTGTTGTGAAGCGAGCCCGCGCAGATGCTATGCGCGGGCTTTTTTTCGTTCAGCGGCGGAGCGGGGTGTGCGGGCGTAGTCGATGGGTCGGGAAGTGAAGCGGGATGTGAGTCGGGAAGTGAGTCGGGAAAACCCCGAAATATTTGCGGGAATACAGGGGAATATCAAAAGGCGGGCGTAACATACATCTATGACGTTTACATGTTTAAGGCCTTCCGACTCCGGTGAGTGACAAACATTCTCCGTTGCCGGACGATCGTCAACCCAACCTAGATTAAATAAAAGACCATGTCACTCATTGCACACTTGAAAGACGAACACCAGGAAATTTTCGCACTGCTTGAAAAGTGCCAGAGGCTGGGTATGACCGATGAGGGGAGAAAGAATCTGAGACAGGCGCGCAACCTGGTGGTGTCGCATCTGGCTCGTGAAGACAGCAAGTTGTATCCGCAAATGCAGGCTCACGCGGAAACGAAGGATCTGGCGATATCGTACGCATCGGAGATGAAGGACATTTCGAAAGAAACATTGTCGTTTTTCGATGCGCTCGAAAAGGGCGAATCCGGTATGGACTTCGCCCGCAAGATGGGCAGCACGATTGCGCATCTGCGTCAACGCATGACGCGCGAAGAGGTGCGCCTGTATACGGCTTTCGAACGGCATTGCGCCGCTTGAGAGGCGAGGAAGATTCGAGGAAAAAGCGCGGACGGGAATCAGGTGTTTATTACGGCGGAAATGGTCCGGTAATTATTCGCCGTCCTGATTAGATGGTGTTAGGCACTTTGGGTAAGGGTTGCAAAGTGAACAAGCATAGGCACGGAGAATACGACGAAGTGCAAACCGGCCAGAGTTTCAGGCAATCGCTCGTAGTCTCTTGCCAGTCGACGGAAACGGTTGAGCCATCCGAAGCTGCGCTCGACCACCCAGCGGCGCGGCAACAGCATGAAGCCCTTTTTCGCCTCTGGCAACTTGATGACCTGAAGTTCAATCCCTTCGTCAAGCGCCGCCTGTGCGGGCTCTTCGCCGGTATAGCCCTGATCCACGAACGCCACCTTGATCGTCTGGCCCGTGGCCTGCTGAACCTGACGCGCCAGTTCTCCAACCTGCGCGCGCTCCTGCTCGTTGGCCGGCGTCACATGCACCGCGAGAAGTTGTCCCAACGTGTCCACGGCCATATGTACCTTGCTGCCTTTCTTGCGTTTGTACCCGTCGTAGCCCGCACGTGGGCCGCTTTCGCACGTCGACTGCAGCGTACGGCGTGGAGACCTCTTGTGTGTGCATGATGCTCTCCTTTGAGCAAGCGTTGACAAGCTGATTTTACGGATCAGCTCGCCGGACTCCCTGCTGCATAGGATCTAACACCCTCTAACTGGCTATAAAATCCCGCCTCAGGTCAAATAAACACAGGCTCCAAATTGGTATCCAACCGAATGGGAGCCGGCGGAGCTGGCTGTTCGACCAGATCGGCTAGCGAGATTTCACCGTCGATGAACCGTTGCATCTGTGCCCGCGCCTCGGACGATAACCAGAAACCTTCCAAACCGACCGAAGCGCAGGCATATCTCACCGCCTCGAGGCGGCGCTGCCGTTCTTCGTCGGAAATGGAAGGCTTTGTCACGTCGCACCTCAACTGAAAAGCGTCCGATTGACGTTGTCAGGTGCAAGATGCCTGGTGATCCTTATTCATGCCCCGCCTACCGCCAATATTCCAACAGCGTAAATTCCCATAAATAGCAACAACCCCGTTAATTGACGCCTGGTGCAAACAATCCATATAAAACATAGCGCCAGCAATGTCAACTGGAGTGCCTGTATACCATGGAAATTTTTTGTCCATGTTGTGATATCTTGCGAACCAAATGAAGAGTCAAATACTATATAACCCATCATGGCCTGGGAGCTGTAATTTAGAAATCTGTAAACACTGCCATCTTTATTGCTCAATAAGCTGCTGCGATGAAATGCGAGAGGAAGAACCCTAAAAACCAGTGCCGTAATTGCAGCGAAGAATATTATATTCCACATAATCAATTAATCTTTAATTTTTTGGGCTCAATAAAATATTCCAATATAACCATGAAGAATCCAACGAGCAAAGGTGTCGCCAGAGGGCTGAATTCGTGCAGAAATCCCAAAAAAAACGGCGCCACAATAAACCCCAATACATAGCTGGCTACTGAAAAATGCTCGCCCCAATGTTTCGCCGCCAACATGGTGAATTGAAACGGAAGAACCAATTTAATCATCAACATCCAAAACGGTGATATTGCATTCCCTGCCAACAAAAAACCAACGGCCGTGCAAACTATAGAAATGCCCCATATCGGTAATCCAAGTCCCAGGAAATAGTGAAATGGCCGAGTGATTGGTTTTTTGAATCTCGCCATGCAACCGCTGAAAACGGAAGGGCACAGCAATATTGACGACGGAATTAATTTGCTGAATGATGTTTTTCCCAGAAAAGGGGCGAGATTGGCTGAGAACAAGAGGAAGCGAGCATTCATTATTAGTATAAGCGGCGCGATAACCAAAAATCCACCATGATTTTGAGTTATCGCAAATTGCAGCGGGGTTGAGAATAGAAGCAAGGTTAACCCCATTGTTTCTGAAAACGTGTGAGTAGATTGTTGGCCGGCGATTCCAATTGCCAAATATAGCGGAATAAATGCCGCACCAAACCCAACTGAATCTCTTAACCCATCCCGCCAGTCACTCATTGAAGCTGTACGCATCCGTGCTCTCGCCTTGTATATATCATTAACAGCATAATCGCTTTGCATGATTGCAGACACTGGTATTCATGTGCCAGGCTTGCCTCGAGGAGCGAAGCGCGATGCTCACGGGAAATAATTATTTCCCAACATTTTTACTGCAGACCACATTGCATGAGATCTGCGGCTATTGCGCTTTGACTTTCAGGCGTGGGGCTGAAAATTAAATGCGAATTTTCTTTTGCGAATCGCCTGCCGCTCAATCGCTATTTAATCGAATAATTTCAATTTTATGTGATTGCCAATTTCTCAGAGGGGATATAATCTGAATACTGCTCGTGCAGAGATATACGCTTTCTACTACCCTTGCTTCGATACAGCAACCGTGGTACATCGGAGAAATTGAAGCTTTTCCCCGATGTGAATCTATTTTCATCGAAATTCCTTAGCATGGATCGAGCATGCAAAAATTTCCTGTTTGATATGACGAAAAATGTTCCGGTCGCGGGCGTAGAATAAATGGGCGAAACATCTTTTATTATTTATCGCATCTTTTTCAAGATGCGGGCGCCGCGATCCGACTTCGCAATCATTCGCTCGCCAACAACGGAATCTATTCTGAAGTCCAGATTGACATACAATTCGTTATTGACTGAAGAAAGAACCATGTGCTCGCGTTCTTTGTGGATGTCCACATTTTTTCCTGATTTGAAAATATAGGGCTCAGATTGCAAAATCTCAATTTCAGCATCATCCAGACCGCTTATCAGATCGTAGGGTTTATATACGGCGGTAGGCGTCTTGGTTTCATCCCGGCACACAGTTAATGCAAGGAGGGCCGTGTCCCCGTCCTCGTACAAATCATCGGAATGTGGCGATATATCACCGTAGCCATTTCCCCAGTCGCGATAGAGCAGTCCTTCCGCTTTCAGAAATAACGCTTTATGAGCCTCGTACGCATATTGAATGTCGTTCAAATGAAAAAGATCACACAAGGCTTCATGTGCGACTAGTGCAAGTTCGTAATCATCCGACGAAAATAGGTTGCTCCAGCATACGCAGCAATTGCCTCGTTAAAAATGATTGCGTGAAGGCGTTCCGCGCGCAGATCCGCGACACCCTCATCCCGACGAATGACACACCCGAGTAGCACTTCACATGGCCGGCGACGCGGCCCCTCCTACCGCGTCGCCGGCCGCTCCTCAGAAGCGGTGGACGAGACCCACGCCGACAGCCGTCTGGCTCGGTGACGACGACGGCGAGCTATTGAAGCCATCGCCAATCGACGCCGTCGCGGTGACGATCTTGCCGTCGGACAGCGTTTTGCCGTTCGCGCGCTGGTACGCCTCGACCGCGTAGACGCCGGTACGCTTCGACAGCGAGTAGTACTGCGCCAGCGTCACCTGTTGATACTGCGCGGCGCTTGAAACGCCGTTCGCGCGCGTGGCGTGCGTATAGCTGTAGCCGCCTGCCAGGTCCAGGGACTTGATCGGACGGTAATGCAGTACCGTGCCCACCGTGTTGAAAATCGCGGTATCGCGGAACTTCGAGCCCGTGCCGGGGACGTACTGCACGTTCGAGTACTGCGCCGACACGTCGAATGCGTCCGAGAAACGATAACCGCCGGTCACGGCGATGCGCTGCTGCCCCTGCGCGGTCTTGTAGCCATTGGTCAGTGCCGAGACGCCCCGCTGCGAGCCGTCGTTCGAGGTCACGGACTCTTTGCCCCAATCGCCGCCGCCCAGCGTCGAGTTGTTGATGCGTTGCACCGCCGCGGCGAGCCCGATGGGACCGTTCTTGTACTGCAGGCCCACGCTCCAGGTCGAGCCCGCGTTGAAGCGGCCCGGCACGCCGCCGAGCGCGTACGACGCGCCGAGCTTGAGGCCGGCTACCGTGGGTGAAATATAAACGAGCGAGTTGTTGGTGCGATAGGTGGTGTCGAGCCCATCGATGTCACCCGGATGCGCGCCGAAATGGCCGGTCCGGTTGTTGACGGGGCTCCACGGCGACAGAAGCGTGTAATAGGCCGTGTACTGGCGGCCAGCCGTCAGCGTACCGTAGCTCGTGTTGGACAGACCCACCCACGACTGCCGTGTGAACAGCCCGCCGGCCCATTGCGACTTGCCGTTCGTGCTGTCTGCTCCCGCCTCGAGCGTGAAAATCGCCTTGGTGCCGCCGCCGAGATCCTCGCTGCCCTTCAGGCCGAAGCGGCTACCCGACCACATGCCCGAGTGCATTTTCACCACCGAACGCCCGCCGGAAGTCGAGCCCAGTTTGGTCGAGCTGCTCTGCCAGAGGAAGCCGTTGTCGACGACCCCGTACAGCGTGACGTTGCTCTGCGCTTGCGCGCAAAACGCCGCGCCGCCGAGGATGCACGATGCAATTATGGTTTTCTTCATACGTAGTAGTCCTTCTTAATAAACAAGGGTTTTTGCTGCGGTGAAGTTTTTGCTGCGGTTAAGCCGGATTCCCCGTATCAGGCGAGCATGGTCAGCCAGCGCGCCGCGCGGACGAGCAGCACGTCCGCCGAAGCAAAAGTTTCGACGCCCGCCACCAGCGGAGCGTCGCAGGCCGCGAACACCGGCTTGCCCCATTGCAGGCCGAGCGCGATTTCGGACAGCGTGCCGAGCCCGCCGCCCACTGCCACGAGGCAAAGCGACGAGCGTGCGATAAGTGAGTTGCGTGTGATTCCGAGCCCGGTGGGCAGGGCGACGCTGAGATAGCGGTTTGCGCGTTGCGCGTCGTCCTCCGGCAGCAAGCCGATTGCGACGCCGCCCGCCCGATGCGCGCCGCGCGCAGCCGCTTCCATCACGCCGCCCTTGCCGCCGCCGACGATCGCAATCCCGGCTCGCGCGAGAGCATGCGCGATGGTTTCGGCGACGCGCGTCTGTTCTTCGGTCGCCACGCGCGGGCCAATCACGCCGACCGGCATCACGTGCCGGTTAGCACTGCGTTGACGCGCAGCGAGATCCGCAAGTGCGCCCTCTACGAGCGTTGCGCGTTCAGTCGTGCCGAGGTCTGACAATCCATTCCCCCATTGCTAGAACACAGGTGCAGAGCGCCGTCAGTACGATCGACAGGATGGCGGCCTGCGAGAAATCGGTTTGTCCGTCGGATAGCTTCAGGTACACGAGGAGCGGCAGGATGTTGATCTGCGTACCGGCCAGTGCGACGGCGGTGCCGTAGGTGCCGAGTGCAATCGCCGCGACGAGGCTCCAGGCCGCCGCCACCGACGGCCACAGCTCGCGCCAGGCCACGTCGAACCAGGCGCGCCACGGCCGTGCACCGAGCGTCACCGCTGCGTCGAGCGGCAACCGGTCGAAGTTCGCGAAAGCCGGATAGAGCATCAGCGCGACGCGCGGGATCAGGTAGTACGCGTAGGCGATCACCAGCCCGAAGACGGTGTAGATCACGCCGCCGACGCGCGCCGGATCGGCGCCGAGCTTCGCGAGCAGCATCGTCACGAAGCCGGCGCGACCGAACGCCAGGATGAAGCCGTAGGCGATCACGAGCCCCGAGAACGCGAGCGGCACGCCGAGTGCCGCGAGCGAGAGCCGCCGCTGCGCCGGCGACTGACCGGCCAGCGCGATGGCCAGTGCGATGCCGACCGCCGTCGAGAGCGTGCTGGCCGCCGCCGCGAGTGCGATCGAGCGGACGATTGCGTCGGTCACCAGCGGATCGCCGATCACCGCGCCGAACGCATCGCCGCCGTCGTCGAACGCGGCGACGACCAGCGCCGCGAGCGGCAGCGCAAACGCGACCGCGAACAGGGCGGCGGCGGGCGCCGCACCGAAGCGGCGCAACGGGCCCGCATCGCGGATATCGAGCGTGGTGGGCGTTGGGCGTTGCGTCATCGGCGGCTGTGGCGGTCGGTGTTGTCGTTGCGGACTGTCATGCCGCTCAGTGGCCGAGCGTCGCCTGCGACCAGAGCTGGTCGACCTGCGCCTTTTTTGCCGCCGCCTTCGCAACATCGAGCGGACGCACCTGCGGCGCGTTCGGCATCTTCGCGGCGGCCTCCGGCGCGAGCGTGACGCTGGGCACGGACGGCCGCACGTAGCCCTGTGCGAACAGCGCCTGCCCGGCGTCGCTCATCACATAGTTCAGCCAGAGCTGTCCGGCAGCCGGATTCGGTGCGTTCTTCACGAGGCTCATCGCGTAAGGCGCGGACACGCTGCCGTCCTGCGGAATCACGACCTCGACCGCGTCGCCCATGCCGTCTTTGTACTTGGCCTTCAGGCCGTCGTTCTCGTAGCCGATCAGGACGGGAATCTCCCCCTTCACGAACTTCGCGTAGGGCGTCGTGCCCTCGACGCGCAACACGTTGCCCGCCGTCTTCAGCTTGCCGAAGAAATCGGCCCCCGGCTTCGGATCGTCGACGCTGCCGCCCATCGCGTAGGCCGCCGCGAACACGGCCACCTGGCCCTGCCCGGCCGAGCGCGGGTCGAGGTAGACGACGGCATTGCGGTAGTCGGGCTTGAGCAGATCGGACCAGCGTTGCGGCACCTCCTTCACGAGCTTCCGGTTGACGAGGAACGCGATATTCAGCGAATGCACCGTGAACCAGCGGCCCTCCGGATCGCGAAACACCGGCGGCAGCTTGTCGAAGTTCACCGGCTTGAACGGCACGACCACGTCTTTGGCCTTCGCATCGAGTGCGGAAGCGGCGAAGTAATAGGCTGTGTCGGCCTGCGGACGGCGGCGCGACTTGTCGAGTGCGACGACCGTCGCGGCGGAGCCGATGTCGTTATAGGTGATCTCGACCGACGGATAACGCTTGCGGAAATCGGCGAACAGCGATTTCCAGTTGGCCCACTCGGGGCCCGTATCGAACGAAACGACCAGGCCTTCGTCGGCGGCCTTCTTGTAGAGCGCTTCCTCGCCGGGATAGAGCGGCGCTGCCTGCGCAGCATGAGCGGCGCACGCGAGCAGCGCGCCGAGTGCAAGCGTGACGGACTGTATGCATTTGATCAGGGTAGGTTTTATCAGCATCGTAGTAGTCCTGAATGTGTGGCAGGTGTTGACCGAAGCGAGTGAGCGTAGGGGTTTAGTCGAGTCGGGCGGAACCGGGGTGGGCTGGGCGCGCGTTCATTCGCGCGGCGCGGCGGGCAGCACGCGCAGATGGCGCGGCTCGATCGCGATGCTGTGCGTCGCCACGACAGGGCCTTCGCCGAGCAGCGGCGTGGCCGTGCCGCTTGTTCCATTCGTGCCGCTTGTGCCATTCGTCCCGTTCGCGCCGCTCACAAGGAAGTCGTAGCGATGCGTCGAACCAAAGTAACGGACGGTGCCGTGCGTGCCGTGGATCCGGTTTGTACAGCCGTGCTGCGGATCGGCCTGCACGTGCTCGGGGCGCAGCAGCAGGTCGACGGCGTCGCCTGGACGATGCTCGCCCGTCGCGGCGCAAAGGGTCGTGAAGCCGACGTCGATGCGGTCGGTGGCGACCACACGTCCGCTCAGGACCGTCGAATGGCCGATGAAGCGCGCGACGCGCACCGAAGCCGGAGCCTCGTACAGCTCGCGTGGCGTGCCGACCTGCAGCACGCGTCCGCCATCGACAATCGCGACGCGGTCGGCCATGCTCAACGCCTCGTCCTGATCGTGCGTGACGAACAGTGTGGTTGCGCCGCAAGCGCGCTGCAGCGTGCGAATTTCGTCGCGCAGTTGATGGCGGATACCGGCGTCGAGTGCCGCGAGCGGCTCGTCGAGCAGCAGGACGCGCGGCTCGATCACCAGCGCGCGGGCCAGTGCGACGCGCTGCTGCTGGCCGCCCGACAGGTGCGCCGGGCGCCGGTCCGCATGGCTCGCCAGGCCCACGCGGTCGAGCATCGCGAGCGCCTGGCGGCGTCGCTTGACGCTGTCTATGCCGCGCATCTTCAGGCCGTAGGCGACGTTGTCGGCCACGCTCAAGTGCGGAAACAGGGCGTACTGCTGAAAAACCACGCCGACACCGCGTTGCCAGACCGGCTGGTCGACCACGTCCTGCCCGCCGATCACGATGCGGCCGGTGTGCCCCGTCAGCAATCCGGCCGTGAGGCGCAGCAGCGTGGATTTGCCCGAACCGCTCTGACCGATCACGGCCAGCAGTTCGCCGGGGGCGGCCTTGAGCGAAATGTCAGCGACGCCGTGCGATGTACCCGGATACGTGTAGCTGACGGTGTCGAATTCGAGACTCATGATGTCACTTCAGTCGCTGGACGGTGGTGATCGAGACGAGCGTGGCGGCGACGGCGAGCACGAGCAGCACGACGCTCGCTGCGCAGGCGAAGCCCGAGGCGCCGTAGAACGCCTGCAGCAGCACGACGGGATAGTTGCGGTAGCGGAAGCTCGCGATCAGGTTCGAGATCTGGAACTCGCCAATCGACAGCGCGGCGACCATCACGAGGCCCGCGAACAGGCTGTGGCGCAGATTCGGCAGCGCGATGGTGAAGAACTGGCGCAGCGGCGTTGCGCCGAGCGTGGCCGCGCAGGCTTCGAGCCTCGCGAGATCGAGATGGCGCAGGTCGGCGAGCAGCGTCTGAAGCAGGTAGGGCAGCGTCAGCACCGCATGCGCGGCGATCATCAGCCAGAGCGTGCCGAGCCACGGTAGTGTGTCGCCGCCGAACACGGCCATATAGCCGAAACCGAGCGTGAGCGCCGGCACGGCGATGGGCAGCAGCATGACGAGCCGCGCGGCGAGCCCGCGCCCGTCACGGGCACGGTGATGAAGCGCGTAGGCGAGCGGCACGCCTAACACGGCGTTGAGTGCGCAGCAGGCCAGCGCGACAGTGAGGCTGACGCCGAACGCGCGGCGAAAGCTCGTATCGGTGGCGAGATCGGCGTACCAGTGCCCGGTGAAACCGGTTGGCAGCAGCGTGTTGATCCAGCTCTGGCCGGTCGAGCCGATCAGGAGCAGTGCGATCGGCAACAGGAGGTAGAGCGCGAACAGGACGACGACGGCGCGCACCAGCGCGCGGCCCGGCGCTGGCGCGCGATAGCGGCGGCGAATGGGAATATCGATGGCGCCGGCCGTGGAATGCATTGAAAATTCCCTGAACGAGCGGGTAAGACGGCGCGAAACCCGGATGACTCAGTCAACGGGTTTCGCGATGACGGGCGCCAGTGTGCTGTTGCGACATGGCGTCGTCATGAAAAAAACATACAAAGGGCGCATCGACCTTTGCGAATCAGGAATACTACGTAATGAAGCATGTTTATCCGAATCTTGCCGAGCTGAGCGCATTTATCAGTTCCGCTAAATATTTGAATTTTTCGTATGCGGCGCGCGAGCTGGGACTCACGCCGAGCGCGGTCAGCCGCCAGATTGCCAGTCTGGAGGCGCGGTTCGGCGCAAAGCTGTTCGTGCGCGAGGGGCGCAACCTGTCGTTGACGCGCGCCGGGGAGGTCTATCAAGCGAGCGTGGCGGGGCCGTTCCGCGAGATCGGTAATGCCTCGCTCGCGCTTCTGAGCGTGCGCGAGGACAACGACCTGCTCACCATCGCGAGCGTGCCGACCTTCACGAGCAAGTGGCTGGTGCCGCGACTGCCGTCATTCCTCGCGGCGGTGCCGAACGTCACGCTGAGTTTCCGGCGCCATCTCGCGCACGGCGATCCTTTTCCGGTTGGGCTCGATGCGGCGATCCGCTACGGCGATGGCCTCTGGGAAGGCGTGCGCAGCGATTATCTGGCTGGACGCACCTTCGTGCCGGTCTGTTCACCTGGATTCGCAGCGCACCATACGCTGCGCACGCCGGACGACCTCGCGGTCGCACCGAGGCTCGTGCACGAGCAGGCTGCAGCCGTCTGGTTCGAATGGTCGCAGACCTATGACGTCACGCCCATGAACGCGTTCCTGGGGCCACGATTCGAGCAGTATGCCGTGTTGATCCAGGCTGCGCAGGCCGGACTCGGCGTGGCGCTCGTGCCGGAATTCCTCATCTCTGCGCCGATCGAGGCGGGCACGCTTGTCCAGCCCGTTAATGCGCCAGTCGATGTGGATAGCCACGCGCACTTTCTCTGCTACACGCCCGAGCGCTTCGATACGAGCACGGCGCTACGCCAGCTGCGTGGGTGGTTGCTGACGGAATGCGCGGCGTACGGTGGGGATACGGTAGAGGTGAGCACGCAGGCCGAAAGGGTGGTTTGTCAGGGCAGCGGTTGGCTCAGTGGTTAGACCACGTTGCCCCATATCTTGACGTCTCAGAGCGCGAGCAGCGTGAGGCCGTGGCCGATATTGATCCTGGTGAGTGATTGGCAATGCGTTGCGCCAGTGACGTGTCCTCGCTTTTTCATGTTCCTTAAATAAGGTAAGGAACATTGGAGGTGTCGTTATGACCGCAGCAACCATCACTTCGAAGGGCCAGGTCACAATCCCCGTGGACGTGCGAAACCACCTTGGCCTGGAGTCCGGTGTCAGCGATGCGCTGGTCGTGAACGAGTGCGGCGAGCGTCTTATGTCCGATGCACTGCGGTTCCGTTTCGATCGTGCGCGGCTCATAGCAGGGGTAAATAAGAATCTGTTTCAGTTCCGCGATCTGCGTGCGAAGGCGGGTACGGATAAGACGGAATCGGCCGGAGACATTCGGGCCGCTCAGAAACAACTAGGCCATTCGTCGGTGACAATGACCGAGCACTATGTCCGTGAAAGGACGGGCGATAAGGTGGGGCCAATGAAGTAAGAGCAGGGTTCAGAATTGCCTCCTTTGGCGTCCTACTATGATGGTGTTGCTACGAGCTAATAAGCTTAGAACTATTATGTCCTGCTATTTTTTGATTTCGAAATTATAGAAAATGCGGTTATAAAAATGAATCCGATAATTTCGAAAATCATGGCCATGCCGTAGATGAATGATGAAATTGACGTTGTTTGGGTAAAGTTGTTGGATGGAAAGAACTTTAGGAGAAAATTAATAAAAACTATCCCTGCCATTGCAATTAATGGGTATGCTAAATCCACGTTAAGGATTTGGGCGTCAAATCCATTGGCTTCTTTGCTTTCGTGAAGCTTTATTATAAATTCTGGTTTTATCGCGAATAGGAGTGCGAAGATGCCGATGCCGAAACCGAGCAAAGTTGGAAATGTGCCGATGTTTAGCGTTGGTGCATCAATTTTGCTGATATCTATTTTGTAAGTGTGTGCGTATCGCATAAGTATTTTGGCGATAGCGAACGAGATTGCTCCTTTTGCCAATATTCTTGAGAAAATCTCCTTAATAGGCGCGACGCGGGTAAAGGCAAGATGACTTCCCGAGTAGGCGTAGGCATTTGCTATGGTGGTGAATTCCCTGACGAAGGGGAGTTTTTTTGCAATGCGAATGGCTAGAGTTGCGCGATTATTATGCGTGTTTTTCCTGTCGCCGTCGGATTGTTTATTTTGTTCCATCGCCCAAAACCTTTTCTTTTCCTTGGGTGACGGCTTGCTGTATTGATGCACGAATTCGCTGGCGGTATGCTGCGTCGGATTCCTCACTTTCCTGTGAAACTGTAAGTTCGAGAGGATGATTTCTCATATGAAAAGAACTGAGGCGATTGGTAGATCTGTCGAGATACCTAATGAAGCCATTTCCAGTTGTAATTTGTGCGAGGCGCAATAAAGCTTTAAACCGACGTGAAAAATCATTCATGAATCCGTCTCGGGCCGAGCTTTCTATTACTGTCACCTTATTGGTCGCATTCTCCTTCATTTCATTTTGAATTTCCTGAACTAGGGCGTCCTCATAGTAAGCGGAGTTCGTGAACGTCACTTCAACCTCGCCGCGTTTAAATTTTTTGGCCTTCTGCAACGTATTGGAGACGGCTGCCGACGAGACAATTTGGCCCACTTGAATTTGATGCTTGGGGAATTTTTGGGTGGCAATGGAATTAAAGAAAAATTCTATTGCCTTTAATGTTGGCTGCGTGGACGGCAATTTATTATAAGCATTATGTATTGCTAGGGTGTGCTTCGAGTAATCAAAAACGAAATCGAAAAGATAGCGATGGGCACTTCCTCCGCGAGCAACTTTTGTGACCTCGGCCCCTGTGTAGAGATCTTGTATAGCATCCGGTTGGTCGAATTTTACTAGCGTGCCATAGGCATGGCCTTCGCCAAAATAGACGTGCAGCGCGGAAAAGAACATATCATTTCTGAGTTTGAATGATACTTTTTCCAGTTGCCGATCGTCGTTGGCTTTTCGAATGATCTTGCCATATTCCTCGATAAGTGACCTGTAGCCATCTTCGCCGACTTCGCTTTCAGTTTTGCCGTCAATGGGAAGGAGGCTGACGTTGAAATATCGAAATTTTGACACGGTATGGTTGATCCTATGCTATTTGAATATTATTTATTGCCCTGAATCTTGAATGGCCCGATTCTACATAGTCTTGATTGGCATGAAAGCTTATGCTTGACCGGATAAACAACTTTCTCAAAATTCTAACCCAATAATAGGGTGCGAGAGGGAGGGGCAGACAGGCACAGGCGCGCGCGGTTGAGAACTATCAGCTTTCGGCCCCCGGCTTTTATCGATTGCCGGCTCGTCGACGTCTGGTGTTGAAAGCTGGTTGGCAGTTGGGGGCGCGCAGAGGTGTGCAACACCCCGATGGGGGCGTGGAGATAGCTGCCGTCGTGGACGGTACCTGGTGTTCGTCACGACGCATGGCGCGAGCGCGTTATCGCGATCGTTTTGCGGAGCAATAGCGCTTTTGCGGAGCAAATGAAAAGGGCCTAGCCGAAGCTAAGCCCTTGAATCTTTTGGTAGGCCGTACGGGATTCGAACCTGTGACCAACGGATTAAAAGTCCGCTGCTCTACCAGCTGAGCTAACGACCCAAAAGAGGCGTAATTATAGCGGCCGCAGGCGACGGATGTCAACGGTCGTGCACGACGTGCAGTAGAACGACAAAGGCCCGGAACACACCGTGTTCCGGGCCCTTCCTATAGCGAGAGGCATGTTGCGCGGCGGCGAGCGCCGCACAATCCACATCCAGCAGCGCTTATTTGAGCTGTGACAGCCTGCTCTGCGCCGTCTGGGCGACATCCGAGCCGCCGTATTGCGACACGATCTGCTCGAGCGTACGCCGGGCGGCAGCCTTTTGCCCCTGCTCGATCTGATTGTTCGCAATCGCAAGCAGGGCCTCGGCTGCGCGCGGGTGCTGCGGGTAGTTCTTGACCACGTTCTGCCACGTCGCCGTCGAACCCTTGTAGTCCTTCAGCGCATAGAGCGCATTGCCGAGCCAGTATTGCGCGGTCGGCTGATAAGGACTCTGCGGGTACTTCGCGATAAAGCTGCGGAACGACGCAGCCGCGGTCTTGAAGTCACCACTGCGGAACTGCTGCGAAGCGGCGTTGAACGCGTCCGTCTCTCCCGGCTGGACCGTGCCCTGCACGCCATCCACGGTCTGCTGCTGCGGCTCGAACTTCTTGAGACGCGCATCCAGATCCGTGTAGTAGTCCTTCTGTTGCTTCTGCACAGTGGACAGCTGATTCGCCAGGTCCTCGTTCTGTCCGCGCAGCGTCGCGACCTGCTGGGTCAGCTGGTCGATGCGGTTGGACTGATCGAGAATCGTGCGTTGCGCAGCGGACAACTGGCTCCCCAGGTTGTCCGTCTTCGCCCGCAGGTCGAGAATCGCCTGGCGCGCCTGATCGTCATCGAAGAGGCCCGCGTGGGCCGGCATCGCCATGAAGGCCGAGCCGGCTACGCAGGCTGCTGCGGCTACCCGCAGCGCTGAGAAACGGTGCGACATACGCCCCTTCATCCAATACGTCGATTACTGTTGGTACACGAGGTCAGCACGGCGGTTCTGCGCCCACGATGCTTCGTCGTGGCCCAGCGCGACCGGCTTTTCCTTGCCGAGGCTGACAGCTTCCATCTGCGAATCCTGCACGCCCATCAGCGACATTGCACGACGCACAGCTTCAGCACGGCGCTGGCCGAGTGCCAGGTTGTACTCGCTCGTGCCGCGCTCGTCGGTGTTGCCCTGGATCAGGACGTGACGTTGCGGATGCGACTTCAGATACTGTGCGTGGAGTTGCAGCAGCGATTGATACTGATCCTTCACGGCGTAGCTGTCGAAGTCGAAGAACACGCTGCGCTTGGCGAGCGGGCTGTTCGGGTTGTTCAGGTCATCGACGTTCACTTGTGCGACCGCATTCGGATTCGGCTGCGTGCTGATTGCGCCGCCCGTTTCGCCGGTCTTGACGCCCGACTTACACGCTGCCAGCGCACCAATCATCAACACGGCCAAGGTCAAGCGGACTTTATTCGACATCATTTTTGCTCTCCAGAAGTGTCATTGCATGAAGGGACCCCAGGACGGCTCGCGTACTATGCCGCCCTGAACGGACAGGATTTGCCGCGTACGACCGTCGGTCGATACAGCAGCCAGCACGCCACGGCCGTTCACCTGTGTGGCGTAAAGAATGTACTGACCGTTCGCCGCGAAGCTGGGCGATTCGTCATGTGTCGTGTCGGTGAGCTGTGTTGCAACGCCAGACTGCAGATCTTGAATGTACAGCTTAAATCCGCCGCCTGTTCGCGAAATGTACGCGAGTTGCTTGCCGTCCGCGCTGACCCGCGGGCTCGTATTGTAGTTACCGGTGAACGTCACGCGCTGCGCGGCGCCGGCGTTTTCGCCCTGGGCCGACATCCTGTAGATCTGCGGTTGGCCGCCGCGATCGCTCGTGAAGTAAATCCAGCGGCCGTCGGGAGAGTAGGTGGGTTCCGTGTCGATCGTCGAGCCTTCCGAGAGGCGGCGCAGGCCGGTGCCGTCAGCGTTGACGGCGAAGATCTGCGTGTTGCCCGTGCGCGACAGCGCGACAGCGAGCGTGCGGCCGTCCGGTGACCAGGCGGGCGCCGAATTGTTGCCCTTCTGGTTGGAGACGATGACGCGGCGCCCGGTCGGCAGATCATGCACGTAGACGATCGGTTTTTTCTTTTCGAAGGAAACGTAGGCAACCTTGGTCCCGTCCGGCGACCACGCAGGCGAGATGATCGGTTCGGGGCTCGACAGCGCGATGTGCGCGTCCTGGCCATCGGAGTCCGAAACCTGCAGTTGATAGCGGTTGCCCGTCTTGATGACGTACGACAGACGCGTGGCGAACACACCCCGGTCGCCAAGCAGCTTCTGATAGATGTAGTCCGCAACCTTATGCGCGCTCATGCGCAAGCCGCTCGGCGGGCTCACGAGCACGAGGCCGCCGAGGCTTTCGCCCTTGACGGTGTCGTAGAGCTTGAAGCGCACTTCGAACTGGCCGTTCGCCAGCCGGTTCACGCTGCCCGAGACGAATGCATTCGCACCCTTTGCCTTCCAGCTGCCGAGGTCGACCGAATCGGTTTCCGCAACGGGCGTGCTGCCGGCGTCGATATTGGTGAACTTGCCGCTGCGTGCCAGATCCGCACGGACGATCGCGCTGACCTGTTCGGGGGAGTTCGCCTCGTTGGCGAAATTCGCCGTTGCGATCGGAAACTGGGTAGAGCCGATCCCGGTCACGAGGACGTTGAGTTGTGCGTGCGCCGCACTGCCAGCCGCGATCAAACAAGACGCGACGAGGGTTCGCAAGCCAAGCTTCGTCATCAAACTCATGCTGTGATGATTCCTGAAAGAGCCATTTTGTAACATAGTGCAACAGCAAAGAGACCTGAAAACACTTGAATCGTTCCGCTGATCACTGCTGCACGCCTGAGTCCCTCTTCCCCTGAGTCTGCCCTCAACCTGCCGGGCGCAAAGTAATTGTAAATTCCGGCGGAGTCTTGCCATTTGTGTCGAGCGGCATCGGATCCGACTGCTGGACCGCGCGCAAGGCGGCGGCATCCCACTGCGCATTGCCGCTGCCGCGCGTGATGTGCGCGGAGAGCAGCGTGCCGGTCGGTGAGCAACGCACCGCCACGACCGTTTCGAGGCCCTCGGTCGCGCCAGCCCAGATGATCTTCGGACGCACGAGGCGCGCCACCTTATCTGCATAGCCCGGCGAAGCCGCCGTGCCGCCCGAGCCGGTGCCGGTGCCGCTCTTTGCGAGGCCGTTGCCGCCGGCGCTTTCGCCGCCGCCCGCGCTGCCCTGCATCTGCGCGATGCGCGCGCGCCGCTCGGCGTCGAGCTTCTTCGCCTGTGCCTGCGCCTCTGCCTTGGCTTTTGCCGCTTTTTCGGCCTCAGCCTTCTTCTGCGCTTCTTTCTGAGCTTCCTGCTGCGCCTGCTTTTGCTCGGCTTCCTGCTGCTGTTTCTTCTTCTGCGCTTCCTGTTGCTGCTTGAGCTTTTCGGCTGCGGCTTGCTGCTGCTCCTTAAGCTTGGCCGCCTTCTGTTGCGCGGCGAGCTGCGCCGCCTGCTGCGCCGCGAGCTGTTGCCGGCGCTTCGCCTCGGCTTCCTGTTGCTGCTGCAGACGCTGTTGCTCGGCGAGTTGCGCGAGGCGCGCGGCTTCTTGCTGCTTGCGTTTTTGTTGCTGAAGCGCGATGTCGGCTTCTTCTGTCTGCTGCGGAGGAGCAGGCGCGACCGGTGCCGGAGGCGGCAGCGGTCGCGGACGCGGCGCCGGCGTCTCCGGCACCTCGGTCCACAACTCGGCTTCCGCACCCGCTGGCGTGCTGTTCTGCCAGTGGATGCCGTGATAGAGGAAGAACCCGAGCAGCACGTGCATCAGCACGGCGAGCAGAAAAGCCCGTCCCGTCCCGCGTTCGTGAGGCGGTCGAAGCGGTTGGGTGGAATGCTTGCGGGTCATTTCGATTTGACGAGCAGTCCGACGCGTTTGACGCCCTGCGCTTTCAGGTCGGACATCACGTTCATGACCGCCTCGTACTTGACGGACTTGTCTGCGGCGATCACGACCGGCTGGTCGGGATGGCTTTGCTCGCGCTCGGCGACGAAGGCGTTGAGATCGGCTTGCGTCATGCCCTGCTGCTGGGTTGTGCCGGAATCATCCTTATAGCGTACGTCCAGATTGCCGTCGGCGCGAATGTTGACCACGACCGGCGGCGTCTGCTGCTGCTGGGCGGCGCCGCCGACAGTCGGCAGGTTGACGATCGACGGCGCAACGAGCGGCGCCGTGACCATGAAGATCACGAGCAGCACCAGCATGACGTCGATGTACGGCACGACGTTGATGTCGGCCATCGCGCGGCGCGAGCGGCTGCCGCGCATGCTCGAACGAACTGAGCCTCCCATCTCCGACTCCTTGAGATTAGTGGGCCTGACGCTGCAGGATATTCGAGAACTCTTCGATGAAGGTTTCGAACCGGATCGCGAGGCGGTCGATGTCGTGCGCGTAGCTGTTGTAGGCGACGACGGCCGGAATCGCGGCGAACAGGCCGATTGCGGTGGCTGTCAGCGCTTCGGCGATGCCGGGCGCGACGTTCGCGAGCGTGGCCTGCTGCACGTTCGCGAGACCGCGGAACGCATTCATGATCCCCCAGACCGTACCGAAAAGACCGATATACGGGCTGACCGAGCCCACCGACGCGAGGAACGACAGGTTCGCTTCGAGTGCGTCCATCTCACGCTGGAAAGCGGCGCGCATCGCGCGGCGCGCGCCGTCGAGCACGGCACCCGGATCGTTCAGGCGCTTTTCCTTTGCCTTGAGGAATTCGCGCATGCCCGATTCAAAGATACGCTCCAGTGCGCCGATCGTGTGACGGTTGTTCGCGGCGCTCTGATAGAGCGCCTGCAGGTCGCCGCCGGACCAGAAATCGCGTTCGAAGCGTTCGGTTTGCGCGCGGGCGCGGCGAATGGCAAACCACTTGCGGAAAATGAAGGTCCAGGAAATCAGGGAGAGCAGCAGGAGCAGTCCCATCACCGCTTGCGCCAGCAAGCTCGCATTTAGAACGAGGGAAATGATCGAAAGATCTTGTGTCGGGTTCATAGAAGTTCGTTGTAGCGTCCCCGAAGGGGCGAGCGGCTGCAAGGCGTGACGAGGCTTCCTGGAGTCAGGCGGAATTCCCCGGCGCCGGCGCGGCTGAACACTGCAGGGTTCTGAATTGAACGGCGAGAGTTCACTGGCGTTGTATCAACGGAAATTACTGTGCGGCCGTTGACACGGCCGGTGCGTCTTTGTCGGATCCGCGGCGCAAGGCGTCGTATACATGGTCCGGCATGGCGGCAGGGCGCATCGTGGCGCCATCGACGCAGGCAACGCGAATGCTCCCGGTTACGAGCAGCGTTTCGCCCCGCCAGGCTTCCTGCATGAAGTCGACCGACGCGCGGCCGAGCTTTTCGATCCTGCTCACGATTGTCACGATGTCGTCGAGGCGGGCAGGCGCGCGATAGTCGAGCGCCGTGCGCCGCACGACGAAGAGCACGCCGGTTTCATCGGCCAGGCGGCGCTGATCGACGCCGCATGCGCGTAGCCATTCCGTCCGTGCGCGTTCGAAGAACTTCAGATAGTTCGCGTAGAAGACGATGCCGCCGGCATCGGTATCTTCGTAATACACGCGGACAGGCCACGTAAAACCTTGCCTGAACCCGGGCGGGACCGCGTCCGCCTGGCTGGTAGATCTTTCCATGCCGCGCATTCTACCGGAATGCGCTGTCATACTGACTTTCGTTCGCCTGACGCATCCGGCCAAATCTGTAAGCTCCGGTTACACACCCGTTACAGACCATTACCCGCGATGGATGTTCAGACCGGCGAAAGACTGCGCGACGGGCATCAGCTCGATCGTGTTGATGTTCACGTGAGCGGGGCGGGTGGCGATCCAGTAGATCGAATCGGCGATGTCTTCGGCCGTGAGCGGCTGGACGTCCTTGTAGACATTGGCCGCTTTGGCGTCGTCGCCGCGATAGCGCACGTTCGAGAACTCGGTGCCGCCGCACAGGCCCGGCTCGATGTCGGTCACGCGCAGCGCCGTGCCGGCGAGATCGGCACGCAGATTCAGGCTGAACTGGCGCACGAAGGCCTTGGTCGCGCCATAGACGTTGCCGCCCGGATACGGCCAGCGCCCGGCCACCGAGCCGAGATTGAAGATGTGCCCCCGGTTGCGGGCGACCATGCCGGGCAGGAACGCGTGGGTGACCTGCACCAGTCCGGTGCAATTGGTCTCGATCATGGTTTCCCATTCGTCGAGATCGGCCTTGTGCGCCGGCTCGACGCCGAGCGCGAGGCCGGCATTGTTGACGAGCACGTCCACCGCGGCGAATTCGGGCGGCAGGGCGGCGGGGGCCGCCGCCACTGCGGCGCGGTCGCGCACGTCGAGTTCGATGGGCAGCAGGTTGTCGCCGAGTTCGCCGGCGAGGGCGTCGAGGCGGTCCTTGCGCCGGGCGGTAGCGACGACACGGTGTCCGCCCTTGACGAAGGCCCGGGCGATGGCGGCGCCGAAGCCCGCAGAGGCGCCGGTGACGAAGACAATCATGGTTGCTCCCTGATTGGTAGAAGTCGAAGAAAGGGTCAAGCCTACTTCCATTGCCGCGCAGCGGCAAGGAAGGCGCCAGGGACGGAGCCCCGCAGGCCCGTCCAGCCGCTTCTGCCCGGCTGGACGGGCCGGGAAGGCCGGTATGCGGGCGGTTGCCTATTTCAGGTCGTTCCAATAAATTAACGCGCTTAATCCCTGCGTGACTGGCGATAGGGTTCCTGAATGGCGAAGCGAGCGGCGTAAGTCTTAGTGGCAATTTTTGCAAGCGCGGCGCGGGCAGCAACGGGAACTCAAGGTGGAACGACCCACCGTGAAGCGCAGGGTGCCGTTTTGCCGTTCGCCTGGGCAGCCGAGTTCCGCGCGCATGCAGTAGCGCCGGAGGGGCTGTCCTGCCACGCGTGTGCGGTGTTCCCCCGCCACGTCAAGGCTGGCATCCCTGCCAGCGCCGCTGCCAGCAGCGCCGCGTGCCCGCTACGCGTTTCGCGCGAAACCCGGTCAACCTGAACACACTTAACGGAATCCGTATGTTTGACAGAGCCGAAAGCACCATCGCCAAAGTCGATCCCGAACTCTGGGAAGCGATCGAACTCGAAAATCGCCGCCAGGAAGAGCACATCGAGCTGATCGCATCGGAAAACTACACGAGCCCGGCCGTGATGGCCGCACAGGGCTCGCAGCTCACCAACAAGTACGCCGAAGGCTACCCGGGCAAGCGCTACTACGGCGGCTGCGAATACGTCGACATCGTCGAGCAGCTCGCGATTGACCGCGTGAAGGAGCTGTTCGGCGCCGAGGCTGCGAACGTCCAGCCGAACTCTGGCTCGCAGGCGAACCAGGGCGTGTTCTTCGCCATGCTCAAGCCGGGCGACACGATCATGGGCATGAGCCTCGCGCACGGCGGCCACCTCACGCACGGTTCGCCGGTCAACATGTCCGGCAAGTGGTTCAACGTCGTGAGCTACGGCCTGAACGAAGCCGAAGACATCGATTACGACGCGGCCGAGAAACTCGCGCAAGAGCACAAGCCGAAGATGATCGTCGCGGGCGCGTCCGCGTTCGCACTGCGCATCGACTTCGAACGCTTTGCCAGGATCGCGAAGAGCGTGGGTGCGTACTTCATGGTCGACATGGCGCACTACGCGGGCCTCGTCGCCGCGGGCGTCTACCCGAACCCGGTGCCGCACGCCGACTTCGTCACCACGACCACGCACAAGAGCCTGCGCGGCCCGCGCGGCGGCGTGATCCTGATGAAGGCCGAATTCGAGAAGCAGATCAACTCGGCCATCTTCCCGGGCATCCAGGGCGGTCCGCTCATGCACGTGATCGCCGGTAAGGCCGTCGCGTTCAAGGAAGCGCTTTCGCCGGAATTCAAGACCTACCAGCAGCAAGTGGTCGATAACGCGCGCGTGCTGGCTCAAACGCTGGTCAATCGCGGTCTGCGTATCGTCTCGGGCCGCACGGAAAGCCACGTGATGCTGGTCGATCTGCGCGCGAAGAAGATCACGGGCAAGGCGGCGGAAGCCGCGCTGGGCGCCGCGCACATCACGGTCAACAAGAACGCGATTCCGAACGATCCGGAAAAGCCGTTCGTCACGAGCGGCGTCCGTCTCGGTTCGCCTGCCATGACGACGCGCGGCTTCGGCGTGAAGGAAGCCGAGCAGGTAGGCAACCTGATCGCCGACGTACTCGATAACCCGGAAGACGCCGCAACGATCGAACGCGTGCGCACCCAGGTGGCCGAGCTGACGAAGCGCTTCCCCGTCTATCGCTGATCTGGCGGCTGACCGATTATGCGCTGCCCCTTTTGCCGGCACGAAGACACGCAGGTAGTGGACTCCCGCGTGTCCGAAGACGGCGCCGCGATCCGGCGCCGCCGTCGCTGTCCCGCCTACGACAAGCGTTTCACGACGTATGAGCGGGTCGAGCTGGCGATGCCGGCTGTCGTGAAGAAGGATGGCAGCCGCACGGAATTCGACCGCCGCAAGATTGCGGCCAGCATGCAACTGGCGCTGCGCAAGCGTCCGGTTGCGGCTGACGCCATCGACGCGGCGGTCGCGCGCATCGAGTATCAGCTGCTCGGCAGCGGTGAGCGCGAGGTGCGCAGCGAGCGCCTCGGCGAACTCGTTATGACCGAACTGCGCGAACTCGACAAGGTCGCGTTCGTACGTTTCGCCTCCGTCTACCGGCGTTTCGAGGACGTCTCCGAATTCGAAGACGTGATCGAGGAATTCCGCCGTTCCAGCAGCGCAGGCACGCCGCCGCGCAAACGCTGAGCCAGTCTGCATCTTTCCGTTCCCCCTTCGCTGCCGCTGTCCGTGACGCTTGCATTGTCGCGGGCAGGCGCGCTGCGCACCACCTGGCCGTTCGGCTAATTGTTCCCGTTGTCCTTCGCCGGTAGATTTGCTGCATTCCCTTCACGATAAGGATTGCAGATGAAATGCGAAGGCTTCTCGCTCGTCGAGAGCATGGTCGTCGTGGTCCTGCTGGCCATCTGCGCCACGGCCGCGACGCCGGTGTTCGTTGCGTGGCGCGTGCGGGACGAGGTGAACGCACGCGCCGGCGCCCTGCTTGGAACGCTCGCCTATGCGCGTAACGAGGCGATTCGCCGGAAGGGGCGCGTCACCGTTTGCCGCATCGACACATCCCGCAACTGCCTCGCTCCCGGCAAGACCTGTCCGTCGGGCGCGGCGGACTGGTCGTGCGGGTGGGCCGTCATGGCCGAAGTGTCGGGTGTGCCCAAGCTTTTGCGCGTACAGCCCGCGCTCGAAGACGTTGGCGTGACTTCGCCGTTGACCGCCATCGTTTTTACGCCGCCGGCTGGCCAGGCGATTGGCGTGATGCGCACTTTCGAACTCGCCCCGCGTACACAGACAGCCGCTACCCGCGGGGCAGCGTGGCGTCGCTGTATCCGCATTGCTGCGGGCGGCCGGGCGCGTATCAGTGACGGTGCGTGTGGGGTGGCATCGTGAGGTCGCCCGGATTTTGTCACGCGCGTGGGCGCGCTCGTGGCGCGACACTGCTCGAAGTGGCGCTCGCCATGGGCGTCATGGCGATGTGTGCGCTCGGTCTGATGAGCACGCAGCTTGCGCTCGCGCGCCACGCGCAGTCTGCGGCGGTGCGCGAGCGTGCCGCGTTTGCCGCCGATGCGATCGTGGAGTCCTCGACGTTTACGGATGGTGCAGCCGTCGACGCCTGGAAAGCGCGCGCCCGGACGATCGTGCCGGACGGCCTCGCCGCAATCCCGAGCCAGAGCGTCGAGGTGTCGATTGCAAGGGTGACGTGGGCATTTACCGGCTACGCATTCGCGTCGGGTGCCGTCGTGCCGCCATCGAACTGCAATGGTGCGCCCGTCGCGTCCGGGCGCGATTGCGTTGCCATCACGTTTGCACGATGAAGCGCCGGCACGTTCGACTGATCGGCGGCACCGGCCACACGCTGCTGGAACTGACTGTCGCCGTGGCACTCGGCCTGGTCATCGTAGCGGGCGCTGTCGCCGCGTATCGCGCGCAGCATCAGGCGTTCGTTCTCGCAACCGACACCGCGCGCATTCACGAAGCCGGTATGAACGCGCTGACGCTTGTCGGCGAGCAGATCCAGATCGCTGGATTTGCCTCGGCAGATGCACCCCGAAGTCTCGCCGGGCCTGCGGTGTTCGGCTGCGCAGCGGGCCGTCCGATTGCTGCGCAAGACAATCTCACCTGCGCGTCGCTGGCCAATGGATCCGATGGCATCGCCGTACGTTATGCCGGCGACACGGTATCGACCTGGCCGTCGTCGGGCGGTCAGGTAACCGACTGCCTCGGTCAGGCGGTCGGCGCGGCGGGCGTCACGGTGGTCAACCGCTATCACGCGAAGGCAAGCAGTTCCACCGGCGAGCCTGAACTGTACTGCGAAGGCTCGGGAAAGGCCGGGGCAGCACAGCCGCTCGTGGAGGGTGTCGAAGCTTTGCACTTGCGTTACTGGCTGCACGACGCCACGCGGCCCGTGAGTGCGTCGGCGCTCGCGCGTGAGCAGTGGTCGTCGGTGATTGCCGTGGATCTGTGCGTCCAGGTGCGCGGTGCGCCATTTCCTCGGAAGGCGAGCTATGTCGACTGTGACGGCGCCTCGAAGATCGCAACCGATGGTCGTGCCCGCCAGACTTTCTGGCGGCATCTCGCGCTGCGAAACCAGCAGGGCTCTCCGTCATGAGCGCCATCCGTTATCGCGTTTATCGCCGTGGCCGATACGCCGCGCCTCGCGGTGTTGCGCTGCCGGTCGTGCTGGTGATCGCGTCGATGATGCTCGTCACATCGGCGGCGTGGTTCGAGGCGTCGCTGCTCGAAGCCCGCAACGCGAGTCTCATAACCGATCGCCTTCAGGCCTTCCATGCCGCAGACGGTGCGCTTTCGCTGTGCACGCGCGCACTCGTGAACGGCTCGATGTTCGCGCCATCGGCGCCACTGCAGCCCGGCGAGCCTGCCGGCTGGCGGCAGAAAGGCACGTTCGAAGCACAGGCGGTCGTGCCCGTTGTCACGTGGCCTGGTTCGGCCCGGTTGCCACAGTGTCTCGTCGAAGCCTGGCGGATCGACAGTCGTCCGGCGGCGCGCGCGTTCGTCGTCACGGCACGCGGGTTCGGCGTGGACGATGACACGCAGAGCTGGCTGCAGGCTCAGATCGTATTCGAGGGGACACGTGTCGAACGTCACTGGCGGCGCGTCGTCGCGCGTCCGTTCTGACCTGGCAGACAGCCACCAGCACGCAAGGGGAAGCGATGAGGATCAGGCGCAAGGCGTTCACGTTACTGGAACTCGCGATGGCGCTTGCTGCGATGGCGATCATCGCGTCGTTTGCAATGCCGGCCTGGCATAGCCAGATCGCGCGAGCCCACCGCATCGACGCCATGACGGCGCTCTATCGAGCGGCGCAGTTCGTGGACCTGCAAACGCCCACGAGGACCGTGCTGCCGGCGGGCATGGATCGAGTGCCGCCGACGGGCGTGGCCGTCTATCGGCTCAAGCTCCTGCCAGGCGACGAATCGAATGGCGGGTATGTGATCGCGGCTGCGCCGGTGGAGTCCGGTCCAATGCGCGACGACGCTTGCGGAACCTTCACGCTCGACGCTACGGGCACACGGGGCAATGAGACGGGCGGCGCGGCGGCGCCTGGAACCGGGGAATGCTGGCGCGGCCGCTGATTCGCAAGGAGGAGGGCGCTTCCGCAGCCCGCTTCAATAGCTTGCTTCAGTAGCCCGCATCGTCCGTCGTCTCGGGCGATGCGCTGCCCGCAGTCTGGTCGCCTTGTCGCCGGGCCTGCTGAAACAGGCGCCAGGCTTCCCACGCGGTGAATGCGAGGCCGCCCCACTTGATCACGGGGCGCAGCGCAGAGAAGACTCTGCTGCGCAGCGGCTTGGCGAGGATCAGTGAGACGAGCGAACTCAGCAGCGGATATTGCTTGAGAAGGTTGCTGAGTCCTGCGCCCAGGCCGCGGCCGTGCGAGCGGCCAGCGCCCGGAACGAGAAAACGCAGCCAGCTAAAACGCGTGACGCTGTCGCGCAGTTCGCCAATGGCCCCGGCGATCTCGGCGCGCTCGACGCTCGCACGCACGATCAGCAACTCCTTGCGCAGCGCACGTAGTTGCGGCGTCGACAAATCGCGCGAACGCGGGCGGGCGGGGCGAAAGGCGGTATCCGGTCGGGGTCGGCTCATAGTGTCGATTGGGCGGTTGGCTGGGCGGCTAAAGATTCCCCGGCTAGTGCTTGCGAAGGATTTCGCGATCCTTCTCGAACTCGTCGAGGGTCGCCTGGAACACCATCGGTGCATTGCGCAGGCCGCTGCGCGCCTTCATGGCGCAGAACAGTGCGGCGAGCGCGTAGACGATCGTGATACCGGCGAGCGCCTGCAGGCGCCACGTGTCCCAGAACGCAATCGCGATCAGCGCGGTAAGCGCCATAAGCGCCATCGCGGCGAGCATCATCGCGGCCACGCCGAGGAACAGCACGGCCATCAGGCGGTCCTTCTCTTCGGACAGCTCGATGCCGATCAGTTCCAGCCTGGTCTGCAGCATCGCGAACGCGGAGCCGAGCAGGCGGCGCAGCGGTCCATGATCATGTCGTGGCGATTCGGTGTCTGTCGTCATGGCGAGAGCGGGTGGTGCATGCTGATGCACGAGAAGATGCGGGCCGTCACGGCGCGCCGGTTGGCGGAGCCGCGGGCGCAGCGGAGCCGCGCGGTGCGCCCGCGCCGTCGTGCAGAAACAGACCGGGCGCCCGCGGTACGGTTACATGCGGGTTATTCGCGGATTACTTGCGATTGATCAGGAGGCCGATCAACACACCCACGCCTGCGGCGATGCCGATCGAGGTCCACGGGTGCTCGTGAACGTAGTCGTCGGTGGCGCGTGCTGCTTTTTTGCCTTTTTCGACCACGACGACCTGCACGTCGGCGGCTTTTTCTTTTGCCTGTTTCAGGCGCGAGAGTGCCGTTTCGCGCAGTTCGGACGCGCGTTCGCCGGTGGCGCTCGCAGCCTGCTTCAGCAGGTCCTCGGCGTCCGCGAGGACGTTCTTGATATCCGACATTAGCCTCTCCTTGTTGACTTCTGACATTGACTGGCTCCCTTCGTGTTTCGCCACGCGTAAATCGTAACAAAGAAACGGACACTGGCAAGCGCGGCGCGCCGCGTCGAGCGCCTGCGAGTCACGAACCGCCTGTTACCGCTACGTCGTTGCGGTGCGATGACGGGCATGCATGGCGAATTGCTGTCCACACCCATGGAGTTGATCTGGCACGTAAAGTTTCGTGGGTGCGCTCAAAATTACGAAAACTCATGAAGGTGTGAAGCGATATTCGTTCTTTCTGCGATACGGCTCCCGTATCCTTGTCTTCAACGCCCGCTTACCTTTGCACGCACGGTCCAGGTTTGCGGCGCGCCCGGCCACCCTTCATTCAAGGACATCGAACATGAGTCTACGTCTTGGCGATACCGCACCCGACTTCGAGCAGGATTCGAGCATCGGCCGCATCAAGTTTCATGACTGGCTTGGAGAGAGTTGGGGCGTGCTGTTCTCGCATCCCGCCGATTTCACGCCGGTCTGCACCACGGAACTCGGTCTGACGGCAAAGCTGAAGGATGAATTCGCGAAACGCAACGTCAAACCGATCGCCCTGTCCGTCGACAGCGCCGAATCGCACAAAGAGTGGATCAAGGACATCAACGAGACGCAGGTCACGAGCGTCGGCTTTCCGATTCTCGCGGACGATGACCGCAAGGTGTCGGAGCTTTACGACATGATCCACCCGAATGCGAACGAAACGCTCACTGTGCGTTCGCTTTTTGTGATCGATCCGAAGAAGAAGGTGCGTCTCATCATCACCTATCCGGCCAGCACGGGGCGCAACTTCGACGAAGTGCTGCGCGTGATCGACTCGCTGCAGCTCACCGATAACCATCAGGTCGCCACGCCCGGTAACTGGAAGCAGGGCGACGACGTCGTGATCGTGCCGTCGCTGAAGGACGAAGCGCTCATCAAGCAGAAATTCCCGAAGGGCTACAAGGCGCTGCGCCCGTATCTGCGCCTCACGCCGCAGCCGGGCAAATAAGGCGCCCGGCCCGGCTCTCTGGCGAAAAAAGCGCCGCACATCGTGCAGCGCTTTTTTTGCCGGGGGCCATTGCAGACGTGCAAGGCACGCCGGGCGATCAGAAGAACGCCTGAATGCCCGTCTGCGCGCGGCCGAGAATCAGCGCGTGAATGTCATGCGTGCCCTCGTAGGTGTTGACCACTTCGAGGTTCACGAGGTGACGCGCAACGCCGAATTCATCGGAGATGCCGTTGCCGCCCAGCATGTCGCGCGCGAGACGCGCGACGTCGAGCGACTTGCCGCACGAGTTGCGCTTCATCATCGAGGTGATTTCGACGGCGGCCGTGCCTTCGTCCTTCATGCGGCCAAGACGCAGGCAGCCTTGCAGGCCGAGCGTGATTTCCGTCTGCATATCGGCCAGCTTTTTCTGGATCAGCTGATTGGCGGCGAGCGGGCGACCGAACTGCTTGCGGTCCAGCACATACTGGCGCGCCGTGTGCCAGCATGCTTCAGCCGCGCCGAGCGCGCCCCAGGCGATGCCGTAGCGCGCCGAGTTCAGGCACGTGAACGGGCCGCGCAGCCCCTTCACGCCCGGCATGATGTTCTCTTCCGGGACGAACACTTCGTCGAGTACGATTTCGCCCGTGATCGACGCGCGCAGCCCGACCTTGCCGTGGATCGCCGGCGCCGACAGACCCTTCCAGCCCTTCTCGAGGATGAAACCGCGGATATCGTCCTGGCCGTTCTCTTCGAGCTTCGCCCAGACGACGAACACGTCGGCGATCGGCGAATTCGTGATCCACATCTTCGCGCCCGAGAGCGAATAGCCGCCGCTGACCTTCTTCGCGCGCGTGACCATGCTGCCCGGATCGGAGCCGTAGTTCGGCTCGGTCAGGCCGAAGCAGCCGATCCATGCGCCGCTCGCGAGCTTCGGCAGGTACTTCTCTTTTTGCGCATCCGAGCCGAATTCGTAGATCGGCACCATCACGAGCGACGACTGTACCGACATCATCGAGCGGTAGCCTGAGTCCACGCGCTCCACTTCGCGCGCGATCAGGCCGTAGCTCACGTAGTTGAGGCCGGGGCCGCCGTACTGCTCGGGAATCGTCGGGCCGAGCAGGCCCAGTTCGCCCATTTCGCGGAAGATCGACGCGTCGGTCTTTTCATCGCGGAACGCTTCGAGTACGCGCGGTGCGAGCTTGTCCTGCGCGTACGCGGCAGCGGCGTCACGCACCATGCGTTCGTCGTCGGTGAGTTGCTGGTTCAGCAGCAGCGGATCGTCCCAATGAAAATGGACGTGCTCGACCATGATGTGTCTCCTCGGATTGGGGATCAGGTACTTGACAGAAGTTCCGCTGTGCGGAACAATGTTTTGCAATTTGATCCAGTGTACCACTTGCCCGCTTATGTCTGCATCCGGATTACCGTTACTTGCCTCGCAGCCCGACGGAACGATCGACGAACGCAAGTTCGTCGTTGCGCTCGCACGGGGCCTCGAACTGCTGCGCGCGTTCCGCCCCGGCGAGACGCTGCTCGGCAACCGCGATTTCGTCGAGCGCACGGGCTTGCCCAAGGCGACCGTGAACCGGCTCGCGTATACGCTGAGCGTGCTCGGCTACCTGCGCTTCGACGAGGCGCTCGGCAAATACGCGCTCGACGCGGGCGTGCTCTCGCTGGGTTTCACGATGCTCTCGGGCACCGATATGCTCGAACTCGCACGCCCGCATCTGCGGGCGTTTGCGCGCGAGGTGGGGGCGGCCGTATCGCTCGGCTGCCGCGACGGGCTCGACATGGTTTATCTGGAGACGATCCGCAGCGAAACGGCGCTGACGCTCGGTCTCGCATCGGGTTCAAGGCTGTCGATGCTCACGAGTTCGATGGGGCGCGCCTATCTGGCGGTGCTGCCGCACGACGCGCGTGCGGCGCTGCTGGCCGACCTGGAGAAAGCCGCGGGCGACCGGGGTCCGGCACTGGCCGCGGCGGCGCAGCGCGAGATCGCGATATTCGCGCAGGAAGGGTGCTGTTACTCGTTTCGCGACTGGCACGACGACGTGAATGCCGTGGCAGTGCCGTTTCGCGAGCCGCGCGAGCGCCGCTGGCTCGTGTTGAGCTGCAGCGGACCGGCATCGTCGATGGGACCCGACGTGTTTCGCGAGCGCGTCGCGCCGCTGCTCAAGTCGCTCGCGCGGCGGCTTGGGGAGACGGTCTGAGCCGCGTACCGCGCTGCGATGGGGGAATTGAAAAGCCGGGACATCGTCCCGGCTTGGTGACTGCCTGCGTGCCTGAATCCGCTTACTTGCCGCTTATTTGCCGCGCTGGCGACGCGCGTTCTCAGCAATACGCATACGCAGCGCGTTGAGTTTGATGAAGCCGCCGGCGTCGGCCTGGTTGTAGGCGCCGTGGTCGTCGTCGAAGGTCGCGATGGTCTTGTCGAACAGCGTGTCCTTCGAGTCGCGCGAGACGACCGAGACGCCGCCCTTGTACAGCTTCACGCGCACCCAGCCGTTGACGTTCTGCTGCGTGTGGTCGATCAGCACCTGGATTGCACGGCGCTCCGGGCTCCACCAGTAGCCGTTGTAAATCAGCGAGGCGTAGCGGGCGAGCAGGTCGTCCTTCAGGTGGGCGACTTCGCGGTCGAGCGTGATCGACTCGATGCCGCGGTGCGCCTTGAGCATGATCGTGCCGCCAGGGGTTTCATAGCAGCCGCGCGACTTCATGCCGACGTAACGGTTTTCGACGAGATCCAGACGCCCGATGCCGTGCTTGCTGCCGAGGCGGTTCAGTTCGGTCAGTGCTTCAGCCGGCGTGACGCGCTTGCCGTTGATGGCGACCGGATCGCCGTGTTCGTACTCGATATCGACGTATTCGGCTGCGTCCGGCGCTTGTTCGGGCGAAACCGTCCAGCGCCACATGTCTTCCTCGGCTTCCGCCTTCGGGTCTTCGAGGTGACGGCCTTCGAACGAGATGTGCAGCAGGTTGGCGTCCATCGAGTAGGGCGCGCCGCCCTGGCGGTGCTTCATGTCGATGGGAATGCCGGCGCTTTCGGCGTAGGCGAGCAGCTTCTCGCGCGACAGCAGATCCCACTCGCGCCACGGGGCGATCACCTTGATGCCCGGCTCGAGTGCGTAGTAGCCGAGTTCGAAGCGGACCTGGTCGTTGCCCTTGCCGGTTGCGCCGTGCGAAACGGCCTGTGCGCCGGTCGCGCGTGCGATCTCGATCTGGCGCTTGGCGATCAGCGGACGCGCGATCGACGTGCCGAGCAGATACTCGCCTTCATACAGCGCGTTGGCGCGGAACATCGGGAACACGAAATCGCGGACGAACTCTTCGCGCAGGTCGTCGATGAAGATGTTCTCTTGCTTGATGCCGAGCTGCAGCGCCTTTTTGCGTGCCGGCTCAAGTTCTTCGCCCTGGCCGATGTCGGCGGTGAAGGTCACGACTTCTGCGTCGTAGTTGTCCTGCAGCCACTTCAGGATGACCGAGGTATCGAGGCCGCCCGAGTAGGCGAGCACGACTTTATTGATATCGCTCATGGTGAGTCCGTAACGGGTGAGATCTGTGCGCGCGGGCGGCCCCGACGCGCGGAAAACAATATTTTGACACCAATCTGTCAGCGCGCCGCGCTTTTTGGGCGGCGCGCCGGGCCCGGATCAGTGGTTCAGGCGACCGAGCATCAGAAATTCCATCAGCGCCTTCTGGACGTGCAGACGGTTTTCCGCCTCGTCCCAGACCACGCTCTGCGGCCCGTCGATGACTTCCGCGCTCACTTCCTCGCCGCGATGCGCCGGCAGGCAGTGCATGAAGAGCGCGTCGGGTTTGCCGCGCGCCATCATTTCGGCGTCGACGCACCAGTCGGCGAACGCCTTCTTGCGGACTTCGTTCTCGGCCTCGAAGCCCATGCTGGTCCAGACGTCGGTGGTGACGAGGTCGGCGCCGTCGCACGCTTCGTTCGGATCGTCGAATATCGAGAAGAACGGCGTGCTTTCCGGCGCGACGAGTAGCGGATCAAGCTGATAGCCCGGCGGCGTCGAGATGCGCAGCTTGAAGTCGAGGATCTGCGCCGCCTCGATCCACGTATAGAGCATGTTGTTCGCGTCGCCGACCCAGGCGACGGTCTTGCCGCGGATAGGCCCGCGGTGCTCGTAGTACGTGAAGATGTCGGCCAGCACCTGGCAGGGGTGATATTCGTTCGTCAGGCCGTTGATGACCGGCACGCGCGAATTCTGCGCGAAGCGCGTCAGGATGTCCTGGCCGAACGTCCGGATCATGATGATGTCGACCATGCGCGAGATCACCTGCGCCGCGTCTTCGATCGGCTCGCCGCGGCCGAGCTGCGTGTCGCGCGTGCTCATGAATACGGCGTGCCCGCCGAGCTGGAAGATGCCGGCTTCGAAGGAAAGGCGCGTGCGCGTCGAGTTCTTCTCGAAGATCATCGCGAGCGTACGGTCGTGCAGCGGATGGTAGGTCTCGTAGCTCTTGAATTTGCGCTTCAGAATGCGGGCGCGCTCGAGCACATATTCATACTCGTCAAGAGAGAAATCCTTGAACTGCAGGTAATGGCGAATGGTCCGGGAGGTCATGAAACGAAAACGGCGCCGGATCCGGCCTCGAAACTGCACGATCGGGCCGACGACGCCGCTGCGGTTGTGGTGGTAAGTCAATGCAGCATAAAGGATTTTGTCCGGTTTGACGAGCCACTTGCAGCCCGGCGAGCGCTTTGCCGCGGGTTTTGTCACCCGTTTGGGACGGGTATTTCACGATGCTGCGGCGCAAATGCAAAGCGCGCGAGAACGGCCTGCAGTTTGCTTTCGCGCACCTTGTGTGCCGTGCGGAATACCCCTGGGTAGGCTATAATCACGGGGTTTTCCCTCAGGCACGACAGCGAGCCCGGCGGGTATCCAGGCATATAGCGCAGGCATATCAGCGGTTATATCGCAGGCATATCGGGCGGCTCGCGGCAGCGGCTTATACGCTGGTGGCTGTGCGCTGCAAATTCGACGATCTCGATGCGGCGCGGAGCGCTGACCAGTGTGCGGACGGCCGCGCCCTGTCCATCGGACTGTATGCGCGCGCGAGGTCGCAAGGCTTTGGCCGGCGGCCCGTAACCCGGCGGCAACGCGCGGGTGGCGCGAGCGTGCCGATGTTTCGTGCTGCAGCGTGCAGTCACACAGGTACCGTAAATGGCCGACGAAGCCTCAACCGAATACTTCATTCAAGGCATCACTTCGAAGGGGAAGAAATTTCGCCCCAGCGACTGGTCGGAGCGCCTGGCGGGCGTGATGTCCAGCTTCGGACCCAAGGCTGCAATGAACGCGCGAGGGCCGAATGCCTACCTGGGGTACTCGCTGTATGTCCGGCCGACGATGATCGGCGATCTCAAGTGTGTGGTGCTCGATTCGCGCTTGAAGGACATCGAGCCGATGGCATTCAACTTCGTCCTGAATTTCGCGAAAGACAACGATCTCGTCGTGACCGAAGCGTGCGAACTTCCGCTCGACCACGCGACGCAGAAGGGCGCAAGCCGCTGAGTGCCGCTGTGAGCACCGCTGTGAACACATAAGGCGCTCGCGCAAGCCCTAAAAAAAGAACCCGCCGAGGCGGGTTTTTTTGCGCCTGCGCGCCGGGTGTCGTCTGAGCCCCGTTCCGCCGCGTACAAAAAAACCCGCCGAAGCGGGTTTTCATGAAGCGCAGCGGAAACAGGAAGCAGCCCGCCGAAGCGGGCTAGCCGGGATTTACTGCGCGCTGGCCTGCATCGCCTTGAGGGCGGCAGACAGGCGGCTCTTCTGGCGAGCAGCCTTGTTCTTGTGAACGATTTTCTTGTCGGCGATGATGTCGAGCGTCTTTGCCGATGCCTTGAAGATTTCAGCGGCCGCGGCCTTGTCGCCAGCGTCGATAGCCTTGCGAACAGCCTTGATGGCGGTGCGGAACTTCGAGCGCAGCGCCGAGTTGTGCGAGTTTGCCTTCGCGGCCTGACGGGCGCGCTTGCGTGCTTGTGCGGAGTTAGCCATTACGGTTCCTTGTCCTGTTCCTGTTTCCAGTGCCGACCCGCTGACAATCAGTCAGACTGGGTGGTACTGCTTTTGCCTTGACTTGCCTTGATCCGAACTTCCGGCAAAGTGTTTGTCCGAAAGCGCAAAACGTGTTTGGCCGGGTGCGCCTGGTGTTTTTTTCCGGTTTGGGTACCTTGGGCACCGTTCTACCGTTCGATTATCCACTGGCGCAGCGACTGCCTTGGTGCTGAGGGCGTCAGCGCGATTGGTTTATCGGTTCGACTGGGGTTGACTCCCGCGAACCACGCAAACCGCGCGAAAAAAGACGCCAAAGCAGAAGACGAATTTTTATATCCCGAAGGCAGGTGAGCTTCGAAACTGCAAATTATAGCAACATAATCAGGGGCGTGGCAACTGCGGCGCGCGTTGGCGGCAAGCCGCGAGACACTGGCGGGCTGATGCGGCCGAAGCGGCCGAACTGGCCTATGCCGCCGATGCGGTCAATGCAGCCGAGGCGCTTCGACGGCGCGCCGCGTGCGACCCGTATAATAAGCGCCCCATGAATCTATTCCGAGCCCTGTTGACGGTCAGCGGCTTCACGCTGCTGTCGCGCGTGACCGGCCTGGCGCGCGAAACCCTGATTGCACGTGCTTTTGGCGCGAGCCAGTTCACCGACGCCTTCTACGTCGCGTTCCGCATCCCCAATCTGCTGCGCCGGATTTCGGCGGAAGGCGCGTTTTCGCAGGCCTTCGTGCCGATCCTCGCCGAGTTCAAGAACCAGAAGGGCCATGACGCGACCCGCGATCTCGTCGACGCCATGTCGACGGTGCTCGCCTGGGCGCTCGCCATCCTGTCGGTGTTAGGCATTTTCGGCGCGTCGTTCGTCGTGACGGTCGTCGCGGGAGGGCTCAAGACCGACGGTCATGCGTTCACGCTAGCGGTCGCGATGACGCGCATCATGTTTCCGTACATCGTGTTCATTTCGCTGACGTCGCTCGCGTCCGGCGTGCTCAACACGTACAAGCAGTTCTCGCTGCCCGCGTTCGCGCCGGTCCTGCTCAACGTCGCGTTCATCTTCGCGGCCGTGGTCGTCGCGCCGCACCTGAAGCAGCCGGTGTATGCGCTCGCGTGGGCCGTGATCGCCGGCGGCGTGCTGCAGTTCTTCGTGCAGTTGCCGGGCCTCAAGCGCATCGACATGACGCCGCGCTTCGGCTGGAACCCGCTCAAGGCGCTCGCGCACCGCGGCGTGAAGCGCGTGCTCGCGAAGATGGTGCCCGCGATGTTCGCCGTCTCGGTCGCGCAGATCAGCCTCATCATCAACACCAACATCGCGTCGCGCCTTGGCCCGGGCGCGGTTTCGTGGATCAACTTCGCCGACCGGCTCATGGAGTTCCCGACCGCGCTGCTCGGCGTCGCGCTCGGCACGATCCTGCTGCCGAGTCTCTCGAAGGCGCACGTCGACGCCGATGCGCACGAATATTCCGCGCTGCTCGACTGGGGCTTGCGCGTGACCTTCCTGCTCGCCGCGCCTTCGGCGATTGCGCTCTTTTTCTTCGCCGAGCCGCTCACCGCGACGCTCTTCCACTACGGCAAGTTCGACGCGCATTCGGTCGTCATGGTGGGGCGCGCGCTTTCCGCGTACGGCGTGGGCCTGATCGGCCTCATTCTCATCAAGATCCTCGCGCCCGGCTTCTATGCGCGCCAGGACATCAAGACGCCCGTGAAGATCGGCGTGGGCGTGCTCGTCGCCACGCAGATCAGCAACTACATCTTCGTGCCGATCCTGGCGCATGCGGGCCTGACGCTGTCGGTCGGGCTCGGCGCGTGCATCAACGCGCTTCTGCTCTTCATCGGCCTGCGCCGGCGCGGCATCTACACGCCATCGTCGGGCTGGGCGAAGTTCTTCGTGCAGTTGCTCGGGGCATGCCTCGTGCTGGCGGGTGCAATGCACTGGAGCGCGAACGCCTACGACTGGATCGGCCTGCGCCACGCGCCGCTCGCGCGCATCGCGCTGCTCGGCGCCTGCCTTGTGCTGTTCGCCGCGCTATATTTCGGTATGCTTTGGCTCATGGGCTTCAAGTACGCGTACTTCAAGAGGCGGGCGAAGTGACCACGATCAGCACGCGGGTTCTCGATTATTTCAGCGCGCTCGTCGCCGATGACGACAGCCTGCCGCTCACCGAAGCGGCGCTGTCGATCGCGCAGGACGCGTACCCCGATCTCGACATGCAGGGCACGCTCGCCGAAATCGACGAACTCGCCATGCGCGTGCGCCGCCGCGTGCCCGAAGGCGCGGGTGTTCGCGAGCAGATCGCGACCCTGAACCAGTGCTTCTTCCGCGAGTTCGGCTTCGCCGCCAACCTCAACGACTATTACGATCCCGACAACAGCCATCTGAACGCCGTGCTCACGCGCCGGCGCGGCATTCCCATTTCGCTCGCGGTGCTGTATCTGGAGATCGCCCAGCAACTGGATCTGCCGGTGCAGGGCGTGGCGTTTCCGGGGCATTTCCTGCTGCGCGCGTCGCTGCCCGAAGGCGACGCGATGCTCGACCCCACGACGGGCCACACGCTGTCGGAGTCGGACATGGTCGAATTGCTGGAGCCCTTCGTGGCGAAGGCGGGCGATTCGGTCGCCCGGGCGCTGCGCATGCTGCTCGAACCGGCGACGCGCCGCGAGATCGTCGCGCGCATGCTGCGCAACCTGAAATCGATCTATCTGCAGACGGAACGCTGGCAGCGCCTGCTCGCGATCCAGCAGCGGCTCGTGATCCTGCTGCCGTTCGACATCGAGGAAGTGCGCGACCGCGGCTTCGCGTATTCGCGGCTCGATTACCTGCGTCCGGCGCTCGAAGATCTCGAACATTATCTCGACGAGCGTCCCGACGCCGACGACGCGATGGTCGTCGAATTGCAGTTGCAGGATTTACGTCAGCGCGTGCTCGACAACGAACAGGACTGAGCGAGCCGGGCTGAACGCGACTTCGCGCGTGACCGCGCGCAGATAAATAAACCGCGACGTGTCGTCGCGGTTTATTTTCATTGACGGCAGGCGCCGTACGGAATCACTTCGGCTGCATGCGGATCGCGCCGTCGAGCCGGATCACTTCGCCGTTGAGCATCGGATTCTCGAATATCTGCTTGACGAGCATCGCGTACTCGGCCGGTTTGCCAAGGCGCGACGGGAACGGCACCATCGCACCGAGCGCGTCCTGCACTTCCTTGGGCATGCCGAGCAGCATCGGCGTTTCGAAGATGCCGGGCGCGATCGTCATTACGCGGATGCCGCTGCGCGAGAGATCGCGCGCGACCGGCAGCGTCATGCCGACGATCCCCCCTTTCGAAGCCGCATAGGCTGCCTGGCCGATCTGGCCGTCGTAGGCCGCGACCGACGCCGTGTTGACGATCACGCCGCGCTCGCCGCCTTCCGCGGGCGCGGTCTGCGCAATCGCGGCAGCCGCGAGACGGATCATGTTGAACGTGCCGATCAGATTGACCGAAATGGTCTTCGCGAATATGTCGAGCGGGTGCGGACCGTCCTTGCCGACCGTCTTCACGGCGGGGGCGATGCCCGCGCAGTTGACGAGACCGCGCAGCGTGCCGAGCGCCGTCGCCGCTGCCACGGCGCGGGCGCCGTCTTCTTCGCCCGCGACGTTGCACTTCACGAACACGCCGCCCAGTTCCTTCGCGAGCGCAACGCCTGCGTCTTCATTGAGGTCGGCGATGACGGGCTTGCCGCCTTCGGCCGCAATCAGGCGTGCCGTCGCTGTACCGAGGCCCGACGCACCGCCGGTGATGAGGAATACGTTGTCGCGGATCTGCATGTCTCTTCTCCATTTGTTATGGGTGGGATGCGGGCGGCACGCATGAAAAACGGGCCGCCCGGCGTCGCACTTGTGGCGCGACGCCAGCCGGCCCGCAGGCAAACCAGCAAGATCCGAGCAAGGCCGGCTAAAGCATGACTGGGGAAGCCGGCCACGCCGGTCTTCCCCGGCTGGCCGGCGTCGAGTGGCTTACTTGAGCACGTCGAATACGCGGGCGCGAATTTCGTCGACGCCGCCAAGGCCCGAAATGGCCCGGTACTGCGGCGCCTTCAGCCCGTTTTCCTCGCCGCGCTGCGCCCAGTCGCTGTAGTAGGCGATGAGCGGCTTGGTCTGCGCGACGTACACGTCGAGACGCTTGCGCACGGTCTCTTCCTGGTCGTCGTCGCGCTGGACGAGCGCCTCGCCGGTCACGTCGTCCTTCATTTGCTCTTTCGGCGGATTGAACTTGACGTGGTACGTGCGGCCCGATGCCGGGTGCACGCGGCGGCCGCTCATGCGCGTGATGATTTCGTCGAACGGAACGTCGATCTCAAGCACGTAGTCGATCGCCACGCCGGCCTGCTTCATGGCTTCGGCTTGCGGCAGCGTGCGCGGGAAACCGTCGAACAGGTAGCCGTTTGCGCAATCGGGTTGCTGAAGGCGTTCCTTCACGAGGTTGATGATCAGCTCGTCGGTTACGAGTTCGCCCGCATCCATGAAGCGTTTCGCTTCGATGCCGAGTGGCGTGCCGGCTTTCACGGCCGCGCGCAGCATGTCGCCGGTCGAGATTTGCGGGATGCCGAACTTCTCCTTGATGAAGTTTGCCTGGGTTCCCTTACCCGCGCCCGGGGCGCCCAACAGGATCAAACGCATATCAACAATCTCCAAAGCTATGTGAATTCTTGCGGCGCGGCGTGCCCCATGTGGGCAGCATCGGCGGCGGTCGTGTGTCTCCCCCGTTCGCGCGCATGCCGTTTTCGACCGTGCCTGCGGGTTGCTGGCACGTCCTGCGCGGCAACATCCGCAGTTTTTGGCGCGGACGGCGCAGCAGGGCGAGATCGGTGAGCAATGGGGAAAACCCCGACGCACAAGGGCTTTGATGGCGCGCACGAACGACTGATTATGCCACGGGATTTTGGCCCTACGGCCGGAATTAAGGTCGGTATAGCGCCTGCACGCGTGCGAGATCGGCTGGCGTATCGACGCCTGGCGCCGGTGCTTCGGCCGTTACGAGCACGGCAATGCGCTCGCCATGCCACATTGCGCGCAGTTGTTCGAGCGCTTCGACTTGCTCGATGGGCGAGTGTTCGAGCGTCGGGTAGCTGCGCAGGAATTTCGCGCGATACGCGTACAGGCCGATGTGGCGGTAGACGGTTGCGCCCGGTGCGGGCATGGCGGCCAGATCGAGGCGCGCGGGCGACCAGTGCGGCTGCCATGCGTCGCGGGCCCACGGAATGGGCGCGCGCGAGAAGTAGAGCGCCACGCCGCGTGCATCGAGCACGACCTTCACCACATTCGGGCTGAAGATCTCCTCCGGAGCGGTGATCGGATGCGCTGCCGTCGCAATCGCGCATTCGGGGTGCGCGGCGAGATGCGACGCAACGTCGCATACGAGCGCCGGATCGATCAGCGGCTCGTCGCCCTGCACGTTGACGACGATCGTGTCATCGCTCCAGCCGTACTGCGTCGCGACTTCCGCGAGACGGTCGGTGCCCGACGGATGGTCCGCGCGCGTGAGCACGGCTTCGAAGCCGTGATCGCGGGCGGCGTCGAGCACGCTCCGGGCGTCGGAGGCGATCAGCACCTGCTGCGCGCCGGAGGCCTTTGCGCGCTCGGCTACGCGCACCACCATCGGCTTGCCGCCGATGTCGGCGAGCGGCTTGTTCGGCAGCCGCGTCGACGCGAGACGCGCCGGGACGACGGCGATGAAGGGTTGCACGGGTACGGTCATGGCCAGTTCGGGGAGGGCGGAAAACGAAAACGCGCCGCAGGCGGCGCGCATGGGCAAAGCAACGGAGTCGGGCGGGCGCGCCTCGCGACGCACGAGCGCCGCGGGATCTCAGGCGGCGCCAGGACCGGCCGGATCGACCGGCGTGCCCTCGACCGTCTGGCGCGCCTCGTCGACGAGCATCACGGGAATGCCGTCGCGGATCGGGAAGGCGAGCTTGTCGGCGTTGCAGATCAGCTCCTGCGCTGCGCGGTCGTAGGTGAGCGGGCCCTTGCAGATCGGGCAGACCAGGATTTCAAGCAGACGGGCGTCCACGTAGTTTCTCCACAACCAGGGTAATAAGACGATGATCGAGCGCGGCAACGACCGGGACGACCCAGATGCGCGCATCGTTCCAGGCCGCCAATTTTACTGCATCCTTTTCGGTGACCAGGATCGTGTCGGCCTTGACGTCGGCGAACGGATTGGTCGCGAATGCGTAGTGATCGGGCAGCGGCATGGTTTGCGGGGCGAGCCCGGCGCCGCGCAGCGTCGCGAAAAACCGCTCGGGCGAGCCGATGCCGGCCGCCGCCACGATGCACTGGGCGGGCTGGCCAGGCTGGCCGGGTTGAGCGGATTGTTTGTCCGGCGCGCTCGCGAACTGCGCGAGCGGACGGCGCAGCGCGGGACTGGACAGATGCCACGCTTCGCCGGGTTCGAGCTTCAGCGCGAACGTATTGGGCCAGGGCGGCAGCGCACGCTCGAACGGATTGTTGATGAGCGTCGCGTCGCGGCGGCGCGAGAGCGTCTCGCGCAGCGGCCCGGCGGGCAGCAGGAAGCCGTTGCCGCCCAGCCGGTGATCGAACACGACGAGTTCGACGTCGCGCTCAAGACGGTAGTGCTGGAGGCCGTCGTCGCTGATGATCACGTCGACGTCGTGGTGCGCGGCGCGCAACGCCTGCGCGGCGGCGACGCGATCGGGCGAAACCCACACGGGCGCACCGGTGCGGCGGGCGATCAGAAGGGGTTCGTCGCCCGCGACGCGCGCAGGCGTAGCCGACGTGACGGGCGTCGGCCGTTCGACTTTCGCGCCGTAGCCGCGCGAGATGACGCCCGGCGTGAAGCCAGCGGCGCGCAGCGCGTCGACGAGCGCGATCACGGTCGGCGTCTTGCCGGTGCCGCCCACGGTCACGTTGCCGACCACGACGACGGGCACGCCGACGTGCACGGTCTTGAGCCAGCCGAGCGCGTAAGCGGCGCGCCGCGCGCCGCTTATCGCGGCGAACACGGCTGCAAGCGGCGTGAGCGCCCACGCGAGCGGGCCGCGCCGCTGCCACTCGCGTGCCAGCCGGCTCTCGATGCGCGAAGCGAGGCCGCTCATCGGCACAGGAACCGGCGCGACCGGTGCGCGCGTGAAAGCAGGACGGGCGGGACTGGCATCGGGCGGTTCTCCGGAGCGTGAACGAACGGGGCGGGCAAGGTGCTCGGCGACGCATGACGCGACGTTCGACGTGCCGCCGCGCCACCTGGCCCGCAGTGGCCGAGAGACCACTGTGAACCCGGGACTCTAGCGCGTGTGCCCGCCACGCGGCAAGCTGCCTGCCTCGCCGCTTTCACGGCCCGGATATATGACCAAGCCGCGACCAACCCGCGATCAAGCCGCGGCCAAGCTCGCATCCAGGCGCGCGGCCACCTGTGGATAACTTTGTGGACAAGCCCCGGTCTGACGGGCTGGAAGGCCCATTAGTACTATGTTTCATCGGCGGCCAGCTCGGCTGTTCCGATAAAAATCTACACAAAATCAACCGTGTACGGCGTAATTGCGACGTCTCCCGGGCGGCGTTTGCGTGCCGCGCACCTGATTGAAATCATGTGGAAACTTCACCCTGCCTGGCGCCCTTAGAAGTTCGTGCTGGACGCAGCCGTGCCGATCGGTCTATCGTCTGTCCGGCCTGGTTTTTCGCACATTCCCCCCATGAATTCCGATCGATTTTCCGCTTCTCCCTTCGCTTCGGGCGGCGATGCTGTCGTGCCGGTTTCGGCGCTCAACCGCGCGATTGCTTCGATGCTCGAACGATCGTTTCCGCTCGCGTGGATTTCGGGCGAGGTGTCGAATTTCACGCGTGCCGCGAGTGGCCACTGGTATTTCTCGATCAAGGATGCCCAGGCGCAGATCCGCTGCGTGATGTTTCGCGGACGCGCCCAGTACGCCGAGTTCACGCCGCGCGAAGGCGACCGTATCGAGGTGCGCGCGCTCGTCACGATGTACGAGCCGCGTGGCGAGCTGCAGCTGAACGTCGAGGCGATCCGGCGCACCGGGCAGGGGCGGCTTTACGAAGCGTTCCTGCGCCTGAAGGCGCAACTGGAGGCCGAAGGACTCTTCGACGCCGCGCGCAAGCGCACGCCGCCGACGCACCCGCGCGCCATCGGCGTGATCACGTCGATGCAGGCTGCCGCGTTGCGCGACGTGCTCACCACGCTCTGCCGCCGTGCGCCGCACGTGCCGGTGATCGTCTATCCGGCGCCCGTGCAGGGCGCGGGGTCGGCCGGGAAGCTCACGGCGATGCTCGAAATCGCGAATGCGCGCGCCGAAGTGGACGTGCTGGTGCTGTGCCGCGGCGGCGGCTCGATCGAGGATCTCTGGTCGTTCAACGACGAGGCGCTCGCGCGTGCGATTGCGGCGAGCGCGATTCCCGTGGTGAGCGGCGTGGGCCATGAAACCGACTTCACGATCGCCGATTTCGCCGCCGATATGCGCGCGCCGACGCCGACAGGCGCCGCCGAACTCGTGAGTCCCCAGCGCGCACTGCTGCTGCGCGAGCTCGATCAGCGCCATGCGCTGCTGGCACGCGGCTTTGGCCGGCAGATGGAGCGGCGCGCGCAGCAACTCGACTGGCTCGCACGGCGTCTTGTGTCGCCCGCACAGCGGCTCGAGCAGCAGCGCGCGCATCTGCGGCAACTGGCGATCCGGCTCGCCTCGGCGGGCTCGCGCGCAACGGCCGATGCCCGCGCGCGTTTCAACGTCCTGCAGATGCGCTGGCAGCGCGTGCGGCCCGACGCCGCGTCGCAGGCGGTCCATGTGGAGACGCTTGGCCGGCGGCTCGACGCTGCGTTCGCGCGGCGGCGCGAACGCGAGGCGGCGCGCGTTTCGGAATTGACGGCGCGGCTCGACGTGCTCAGTCCGCAGCGCACGCTGGAGCGCGGCTACGCGGCGCTGCTCGACGCGCAAAGCGGCGCTGCCGTGCGCTCGCCTTCGGCGCTCAAGCCCGGCAAACGCCTGACCGTGCATCTCGCGCAGGGCAGTGCCGATGTCGCGCTTGCCGACGTTCAGCCGCGCCTTGCCGATAGCTTCTGACGCACTGGCGCATCATCGACCGCTGCGGGCGCGCGGTTTGCTGTGCTAGCTGCACTTGCGCGATCCGGCATGGCGTCCGTTCATCTGTCGCATATCGTCTGATGCGTATCGTGACGCGCATGAAATGCGCGCTTCGCATGCCGTGTCACGGCATCGCGCACGCGCAGCGCGAAACCCAAACACATACGATATTCTTGATAAAGCCCTCTGATTTGTGGGGTTGATTCAAGTCAACTACAATCTCAAGCTCCATGCCGGTTATCCCGCAGAACTCCCCATAACACGACGAAGGAACCGCATCATGTCATTTACGCTCCCGCAGCTGCCGTTCGCGAAAAACGCTCTTGTTCCGCACATGTCGGAAGAAACGCTCGAGTTCCACTACGGCAAGCATCACCAGGCTTACGTCACCAACCTGAACAACCTGATCCCGGGCACCGAGTTCGAAAAGCTCTCGCTCGAAGAGATCATCAAGAAGTCGTCGGGTGGCGTGTTCAACAACGCAGCCCAGATCTGGAATCACACGTTCTTCTGGAACAGCCTGTCGCCGCAGGGCGGCGGCGCGCCGGCCGGTGCGCTCGGCGACGCGATCAACGCGAAGTGGGGTTCGTTCGACGCGTTCAAGGAAGCGTTCTCGAAGGCCGCAGTCGGCAACTTCGGCTCGGGCTGGACGTGGCTCGTGAAGAAGGCGGATGGCTCGCTCGACATCGTCTCGACCAGCAACGCCGCCACGCCGCTCACCACCGACGCGAAGCCGCTCGTCACGATCGACGTCTGGGAACACGCGTATTACATCGACTACCGCAATGCGCGTCCGAAGTTCGTCGAAGCGTACTGGAACATCGTGAACTGGGACTTCGCCGCGAAGAATTTCGCCTGAGCGACAGCGCCTGCCGCGCATGCGCCGCATCGCGCGGCGCGCCTGCAAAAAACCCTCGATTTTTAAGGTCGAGGGTTTTTTATTGCCTGCAACGTATGCGAGCGCTTACGCCAGCGCTTATTCCAGCACTTATTCCAGCACGTCGATCACCTGCTGCGTCGAACGGACGTGACCCATGTGCGGGAACAGCTTGCTGAAGGTGAGGTGGTGCATTTCCTCGTTCAGGCTCGACGTGGCGTCTTCGACGAACACCAGGCCGAAGCCCTGGTCGAATGCCGCGCGGGCCGTCGATTCGACGCCGAAGTTCGTCGCGATGCCGCCGAGCACGATCGTCTTGATCCCGCGGCGGCGCAGTTGCAGTTCGAGGTCGGTGCCGTAGAACGCACCCCACTGGCGCTTCGAGACGATCACGTCGCCCGCCTGCAGACCGGTTTCGGGCACGAGTTCGGACGCTTCGGCCGGGGCGGGCGGCGCGTCGGGCGCGCGCAAGGGCGCATCGGCCGACGGCAGGTGCAGTTCGTTGAGCAGTACGCGCACCCACACGATCGCCGCGCCTTTCGCGCGCATCGTGTCGGCCAGCTGCTTCGCGCGCGCGACGACTTCTGTGCCGCTGTGCGGTGCGACCGGACGGCCCACGATGCCGTGCTGCAGATCGATCATCACGAGCGCCGTGGTGCGCGGGTCGAGGGAAAGGGCTTGCGTCATGGATCGCCAATATGTGAGGATGAACTCACATTATCGTACGGAATGTGAGGGAGGGTTCAGGTATGGCGCGGGCCGCAGCAGACGATCCGGCCGCCTCGCGACGCGTGCCGCGTCAGGAGCGCGCGGCGCGAACGGTCGAGGCGCTGCTGGCGGCGGCGGGCGACGCCATCGCCGAACACGGCTTCGAAGGCGCGACGATGACGCAGATCGCCCAGCAGGCCGGCGTGTCGATCGGCGCGGCGTATCAGTACTTTCCGAATAAGGAGGCGGTCGCGTTCGCGCTGCGCAAGCGCTATGGCGACGAGATCGACGCGCGCTGGAGCGCGCTGATCGAAGCCGATGATGCCGCGCTGCCGCTCGCGGAACTGGCCGGGCGGCTGTTCGATCTGATGGTCGAATTGATGGCGGACTATCCGGCGTATCTGCCGCTGCTTTCGGTGCCGCTCGGGTTCCGCCGCGACGCCGCCACGCGCAACCGGCTGCGCGAGCGCTTCGCCGCGCTCTTCCGGCGCTACAACGCAGCGCTCGGCGCCGGTGAGGCGTTTCGTATCGCCGAAGTGATGCTGGAGGTCATCAAGAGCCTCAATCCGCTCTATGCGGCGGCGAAGCCGAAAGAGCGCAAGCTGCTCGTCGCCGAGTACAAGAGCGTGCTTTCGACGTGGCTGGCCGCGCGGCTCGGCTGACGCTGCATGCACGGTGCGCCTTGCGCGCCGCGCGAAGGCAGGTGAGTGCTCTCACTCCTACGTGCTGCCTTGCCTCTACTTGCTGCCTGCTGCGCCGGTTTCCTCACGGCGATACGCGGCCACTTCCCAGTTGATGTCGACGCACAGCACCTGCAAACCGTGCGGCGTTTGCGCGGCGATCGACGCGGTCACGCACAGGTGCGCCTCGTTGATCGACAGATAGGGCGGCGTGACGTGAACGCGGCCCGGCGTGCGCATTGCACCGATGAAATACGGCCTGCGTTCCCAGCTTGCGCCTTCCGAATGCAGGAGCGGGCGAAATCGCTTGGCGCGCTGCGTCGCGCGCGCGACGGGCAGCACGTTGTCGCCGATCTGGCGGCCCGACGCGTCGAGCAGGAAGCAGCGCGCCGTCTCGTGCAGGCTGAGCAGCGGCTGCGTGGCTTCGGCCATGGGCACGCCCTCGCCGAGCTGTGCGCCCGCGGTTTCGAGCGCGCCCATGTACGGCGCGAGACGGGTCGACTGCGCGCGCTCGCGCGCGCTGATGCACCCGCGCAGGCGCGCCGAGAGATCGTCCATCAGCTTCGACGCGGTGGCGGGCGGCACCGGCTCGACGTCGGGCCGCGCGAAGTAGGCGCCCTGCACGAAATCAGCGTTGCTCTCCAGCGCAATGAGCGCGTCGCGTTCGGTCGCGAGGCCGCCCACCAGCACGAGCTGCCCGGACTCGTGCAGCATCGAGACGAGCCCCGGCAGCACGCGTTCGATATGCGCGTGGCGGCTTGCCTGCGCGAGCAGGCTGCGGTCGAGCGTGACGATATCGGGGCGCAGTTGCCACACGCGGTCGATGTTCGAATGTTTCGCGCCGAAGCCGTCCAGTGCGATCACGAAGCCGCTTTTGCGCAGCCCGTCGATGATCTCCGCGAAGCGCAGATTCTCGCCGCCCGCCTGTTCCGACACTTCGAGCACGACGCGCTGCGGCTGCAGCCCGAGCGCCTTGATGGCGGCGAGCAGCGCGTCGCCGTAGCTCGTGTCCATGAGCGCGGCGGGATGCAGGCTCAGGAAAAGCCATTCGTCATGCGAATCGAAGGCGTTGAAGTTGCCGAGGTGCAGCGATTCGGCGAGGCGGCCGAGTTCCAGCAGGTCGCCGCGGCGCGCTGCCTGCGTGAAGACTTCCTGTGAGGGGACTTGCTGGCCGTGCTCGTCGTGCGCGCGCAGCGACGCGTGGTAGCCGATCGCGCGGCGGTGCGCGACCGAAAACACCGGCTGGAATACGCTGAAGATGGTGTAGCTGCCGTACAGCACGGTGCGCCGGGCGCCCTGCTCGCCGGCGACGGGGCGCGACTGGAAGCCGGGGGGATCGAGTTCGATCATGCTCGTCATATCGATGGGTGCGCGCGTGGCAGATGCCGCGCATAGGCGACAAGTTTACAGGATAGGTCAGCAAAAAGTATGCGAGTCCGGGAACACAGCGCGCGGGCGCGTTTCGCTGCAGCCTGCTGCGTGTGACGTCCGGCGCACCCGGCGCTCGCGGTGCATCCGGCGAGCGCGCGCGCACCGCGCGGTGGCGGTGTGCACTGCCGCGGTGCGGTGCGGTATGGTCGGGCGCGGTTACGTGCGCTCGGAAGGGTCGGTTTTCTGCGCGGTATGGCGCAGATCGGGCGAAAGCTGCCCGAAGATCCACGACGTGCCTGCGGTGATGATGCCCACGCAGATAAACGTCGCGTGGAAGGCGGGGATCACGCTCGAACCCGTGTGGTGCCCGATGACCCCCGTGAAGGTGGTGAGCAGCGCGCCCGCGACGGTCACGCCGAGACTCATCGAAAGCATCTGCACGAGCGAGAACAGGCTGTTGCCGCTGCTCGCGCCGCCCGTGCCGAGATCCTTCAGCGTGAGCGTGTTCATCGCGGTGAACTGCATCGAGTTCACCGCGCCGAAGATCGCCAGTTGCACGATGCGCAGCCAGAGCGGCTCGCTGGGCGTCGAAAGCGCGAAGCTCGCCATCGCGAGACCCACGAGCACCGTGTTCGTCACGAGCACGCGCCGGTAGCCGTAGCGCATGATGAGGTACGTGATGAGCCGCTTCGAGAACATGGCCGCGGCGGCCGTGGGCAGCATCATGAGGCCCGCCTGGAACGGCGTGTACCCGAGCGCCACCTGCAGCAAGAGCGGAATCAGATAGGGCATGGCGCCGCTGCCGATCCGCGCGAACAGGTTGCCGAGCAGGCCCACGCTGAACGTGTCGATCTTGAACAGTTCGAGCGAAAAGATCGGCCGGGGCGTGCGCACCGCATGCAGCCCGTAAGCGACGAACGCGGCGAGCGAGAGGATCAGCAACACGAGCACGGTGGCATGCTGGATGCCGAGTTCGGTGCGGCCGTCGAGCGCGAACGTGATCGTCACCATCGCCGCGACGAGCATCAGGTAGCCGCGCAAGTCGAAGCGGGGCGTGTCGGGATTGCGGCTGTCGGGCATGAAGATGAACGTCGCGATGCAGCCGACGATGCCCACCGGCACGTTGATGAGGAAGATCCAGTGCCACGATGCGATCTGCACGAGCCAGCCGCCGAGCGTCGGCCCGATCAGCGGGCCGATCAGGCCCGGAATCGCGACGAATGAGAGCGCGGGCAAATAGCGTTCGGCGGGGAACGTGCGCAGCACCGCGAGCCGGCCGACCGGCAGCAGCATCGCGCCGCCCACGCCCTGCACGATGCGCGAGAGCACGAGCTGGTCGAGCGTGGGCGCGCTCGCGCAGAGCACCGAGCCGATCGTGAACACCAGAATCGCGCCGAGGAACACGCGGCGCGTGCCGAGTCTGTCAGCGAGCCAGCCGGAGACCGGGATCATCACGGCCATCGTCAGCGAGTACGCGATCACGACCGACTGCATGCTGAGCGGACGCTCGCCGAGGCTCGTCGCCATCGCGGGCAGCGCCGTGTTGACGATGGTCGAATCGAGGGTCTGCATGAAAAAGCCGGTGGCGACGAGCCACAGCAGCACGGACAACGAGCGGCGCGGCGGCGCGGATGACAGGCTAGGGACGGACATGGGCGAGGGCTGGAGCGCGCGGGCGCGTGGCGGGCAGCCGTCATTCTAGGGAAAACGGCGCAGCGGCGTTCGCTGGCGACACGGCGCGGCTCGCGCGACCATCGGCGCTGATGGGCACGAATGGCACGAACGGCGCGAACGGCCTCGCACGGACCACGCGGCCTGCACGGCCCACGCGGCCCGCATGACCCACGCGAGCGCTACTTGCGCAATTCCGCGACGAAGTCGTAGTAGTCGTTGCGGCAGTAGGTATCGGTCAACTCGATTGCGCGGTGGTCGGCGGTGTAGCCCACGCGCGTGATCAGCAGCAGCGCTTCGTTGGGGGCGATGCTCATCTGCCGGGCGATTTCTTCGCTCGCGTTCACCGCGCGAAAGTGTTGCAGCGCGCGCACGATCGCGAGCCCGCGCTGTTCGAGGAAGCTGTAGAGCGAGTCGCCGATGGCTTCCGGATCGGGAATCAGCGCGGCCGGAAAGGTGGAATTCTCGACGGCCATCACGATGCCGTCCGCGAGCCGCAGACGCTTGAGCCGCGTCACCGCGGAGGCGGGCGAGAGGCCGAGCTGGATCACTTCATCGCGGCTCGCGGGCTGGATTTCGCGCGAGAGCCAGCGCGAACTCGGCGTGAAGCCGCGCTGGCGCAGCATTTCGCTGAAGCTCGTGAGACGCGAGAGCGGATCTTCGTAGCGCGGCGTGATGAAGCTGCCCGCGCCCTGCGTGCGGCGGATCAGCCCCTGTTCGACGAGCAGCGCAATGGCCTTGCGCGCGGTGATGCGCGAGACGCCGAGCGCATCGGCGAGCACGCGCTCGGAAGGCAGTGCCTCCCCGGCGTTCCAGCGGTTCTCGTGGATTGCGCTGCTCAGCTTGCGCGCGAGCTGCAGATAGAGTGGCGTATCGTTTTCCGGGTCCGGGCGCAGATTGCGCCAGCGGTCTTCCGTGGATGCGTTCATGGGAAGCGGGCATGAAAGGCGAACGCCGATTTTATGACAGACGCCTGTGAAGACGCCATCGGCAACGCCCCGGTGCCCTCACGAAAAGCGCGCCGTGCGGAACGATACATTGGCATTTTCGTGACGTTTTGCGATGTTTTACGATCTTTCGTCATGTTTATCGCCGACGATTGCCGGATCCGCACAACGTGCAACGCACAACGCACATCGAACCTGCTACGGCGCAAGGAGCCAGCCATCATGACGACCGGAATCCCCCGCGTTACGCTGCCCGACGGCGAGCCTGTTCCGAAGCTCGGCCAGGGCACGTGGGAGATGGGCGAGCGCGCCGTGCGCCGCGCCGAGGAGATTGCAGCCCTGCGCGAGGGGGTTGCGCTCGGCATGACGCTCATCGACACCGCCGAAATGTACGGTGACGGCGCGACCGAACGGCTCGTGGGCGAAGCGTTGCGCGGACTGCGCGACGAAGTGTTTCTCGTGAGCAAGGTGTATCCGCACCATGCGAGCCGGCGCGGCATGCAGGCGGCGTGCGAGGCGAGCCTGAAACGTCTCGGCACCGACCGGCTCGACCTCTACCTGCTGCACTGGCGCGGGAGCGTGCCGTTGGCAGAGACGGTGGAGAGCTTCGAGGCGCTTGTGCGCGCGGGCAAGATTCGCCACTGGGGCGTGAGCAACTTCGACACCGGCGATATGGAGGAACTCTTCGCCGTGTCGTGCGGCAAGGGCTGCGCGACGAACCAGATCCTCTACAACGTCGTGCGGCGCGGGCCCGAATTCGATTTGCTGCCGTGGTGCGCGCGCCATCACATGCCGGTGATGGCCTACAGCCCGGTCGATCACGCGCGGCTGCCAAGGCGCTCGCCACTCGACGGCATCGCGCACGCGCGCGGCGTGTCGGTCTATCGGGTGGCGATGGCGTGGGTGCTGCGTCAGCCGGGCGTGTGCGCGATTCCGAAGGCCGCGCGCATCGAGCACGTGCGCGACAACCATGCGGCGCTCGATCTCGAACTGAGTGCGGAGGAACACGCGGCGCTCGACGCGTACTTCAGGCCGCCGCGCGCCAGGCAGCCGCTGGAGATGCTCTGACGTTGCTAATGTGCGCCTGTCTGCTGGACACGGATGCAGCACCGTTGCGTCAAAGCGGAATTCGCGACGCGAAGATGCAGCAGGGGAAACCGAGGTCCGGCCCCCGGCGGCGCTGCCCGAGCGTGGGACCGGGATGCCGCCGCCGATGCCGTGCCTGACGCGAACGGCCGTCGTGCCGGCTCGTGCTGGCTGTGGCGGCACGGGCGGCGCGGGCGCTTTGCGGGGCGAATTCAATGATTGTTGCCATGGCCGCCTCCGTGCCCGCCGCCGGGGCCGGTCGCAGGATCGTTCGCCGGATCGCAGGCCGCGATCCCCGGCAACAGCAAGCCTGTCCCGATCGCATACATCGCCACACCCCGTATCGACCAACCCCGTATTAATAAACAGTACTGCTGATCGCATATCGAGTTTTTCATGGTCTTTCCCCCGGGAAGCGCTGGCGTAATCGCGCCGACGCCTCTCGTGCGCCTGATGTCCGGTGACATGCTGTCGTGCACGCACGCCGATCCCCGTCAGGTCACCGCCACGGTGCGTCGTCAAGCGCATGGGAGCCGATGCAGGCGGTTTGGCAGGCATCCGGTCAACGAGGCGTCGGAAAGCCGGAACAAGCACGGCGACTTGCCGATTGCCGCCGCCCGCGGGGGCGGGCGGCGGCAAACAAGTGCGCGATGCGCCAGGTGGTCCGCTGGCCTCGCGTGATTACCCGCCTTATGACGCGGCAGGCCAGCGCCCGGATGCCTGGTCTTGATCTAGCGAGTTATGTGCCATTGGACGCCGTGCCGCTTCGCAGCGGCATCCGGCGATCTGCATGGCGTGTGCGCGACGCAAAACCCGCCAAAAACGTATCGACGATGAAACGCACGGCGCATATTTCCGGCGTTCAGCACGGCAGGCACGCAGTACGTCTCACGTCTCACGCGACGCGCGAACATCAGACGTTTGCGCGCGACGTGTTCGCCGCGGCCTGCAGCGTGCGCAGTTCGACCACGGGAATGTGGCAGCGTATGCGATGGCCGCTGCCCGCTTCGGCGAACGGCGGCGCCTGTTCGTCGCAGATCGCGCCGATGCGGCGCGGGCAGCGCGCGCTGAAGATGCAGCCCGCGTTCGATGCGCGCGCATCTATCCTGTCGCTCGCACGCAGTGTCTGCGCGGCGAGCAGTGTTTCCGTGTACGGATGGCAGGGGCCGCCGAAGAGCGCATCGGCAGGACCGGTTTCCACGACCTGGCCCGCGTAGAGCACCATCACGCGATCGGCGAGATAGCGCACCACGTCGAGGTCGTGGGAGATGAACAGATAGCTCACGCCGCGCTCGCGCTGCAATCGCGCGAGCAGGTTCAGGATCGCCGCCTGCACGGAGACATCGAGCGCCGAAGTCGGCTCGTCGCAGACGACGACGCGCGGCTCGCCCGCGAATGCCTGCGCAATGGCGACGCGTTGCTTGAGCCCGCCCGAGAGCTGGTGTGCGCGCGCCGTGAGATAGCGCGCGGGCACGCGCACGGCGTCAAGCAGCGCTTCGAGCCGCGTGGGCGGGTTCGTGGTCTTGTTCGTGGGCTCGTTCCTACGAGATGCGCCAGTGCGGGCGAGCGCACGAGCGATCAACCGCTTTACCGGCAGCGCACGATTGAGCGAGGCGTCCGGGTGCTGGAACACGAGCCGCAGCGCTTCGAGTTGCTTCGCGCTGCGCCGCCCGACGCGGGCAGGCAGCGGCTCGCCGTCCAGTTCGACGCGCCCGCCCGCGTTTGGCGCGTACAGGCCGAGCAGCAGTTTCGCGAGCGTGGTCTTGCCGCTGCCCGATTCGCCGACGAGCCCGAGCGTCTCGCCCGCGCGCAGTTCGATCGAGACGCCGTCGAGCGCGCGCACGGCACGTGCGCCGCGTCCGAAGGTGCGCGATACGTCGATGGCGCGCAGCACCACGGCGGGATCGGCCGCCGGATCGGCCACCACCGCGGCTTGCGCGCCCGCCTGCGCGGGCTCGGCGAGCGGCAGCCCGATGGCGCGCTCGTGATAATGGCAGCGCGCCATGCGCTCGCCGTGCGGCGCTTCCATGCGATGCGGCGGCGGTGCCTGTTCGCGGCAGCGCGCGTCGGCGAGACGGCAGCGCGGCGCATAGATGCAGCCGCGCAGGAGCGTGCCAGGCGCCGGCAGCTCGCCGGGAATCGTGTCGAGCGGGCCGATGGCCTTGCTGCGTCCGCGCGCGGGCAGGCAGCGCAGCAGCCCGACCGTGTACGGATGCCGCGCGCGTTCGAACACGTCGCGCGTCGCGCCTTCTTCGATGAGACGACCGGCATACAGCACGCCGACCCGATCGCACATCTGCCCGATCACGCCGAGGTCGTGGCTGATCAGCAGCACCGCCATGCCGAATTCCGTGCGCAGTTGCGCAATCAGTGCGAGCACTTCGGCTTCGACGGTGGCGTCGAGCCCGGTCGTCGGTTCGTCGAGGATCAGGAGCGCGGGGCGCGACGCCAGCGCCATCGCAATCACGACGCGTTGCTGCATGCCGCCCGAAAGCTGATGCGGGTAGCTCGCCATCACGCGGGCGGGAACGGCTATGCGCACGCGCTCGAGCATCTCCGGCACGCGCGCGAGCGCTTCGTCGGCGCTCGCGCCAGCAGCCTCGAATGCCTCGCTCAACTGGCGCGCGATCGTGAGTGACGGATTGAGCGCGCTGGCCGGATCCTGATAGACCATCGACACCGTGTTGGCCCGCAAAGCGCGCAAGCGCTCCTGGTCGAGCGCGAGCACGTCCTGCCCGGCAATGACGATGCGTCCGGCTTTCACGCGGCCATTGCGCGCGAGATAGCGCAGCGCCGCGAGCGCCACCGTCGACTTGCCGCAGCCCGATTCGCCGACGAGCCCGTACGTCTCGCCGCGCCGGATGCGCAGCGAAACGTCGGTCAGCACATCGCGCTCGCGGCCCCGCGTGCGGTACGCGACGGTGAGACCGACGAGCATGAGCGCATCGTCGTCGCCGCCGTGCGGGGCGTCGAATGTCGCGAGCGGGGCGGCGCGCTGTGGGCTCATCGTTGCGGGCTCATCGTTATGGATTCGTGCGCGGGTTCATGATTCGAGCGCTTCGCGCAGGCAGTCGGCGATCAGATTCACGGCGACGACGAGCGAGGCGATTGCGAGCGCATCGAATGCGACGGTCCACCACGCGCCGCCCGCGAGCAGCGCATAGGACTCGCCGAGTGCAAGCCCCCAGTCGGCGGAAGGCGGCTGGATGCCGAAGCCGAGAAACGAGAGCGTCGCGACCGCGAAGATGGCGTAGCCGAGCCGCACGGTCGCTTCAACGACGACCGGCGGCCACACGTTCGGCAGAATCTCCGCGAACATCACGTACGGCGCGCGCTCGCCGCGCAGTTGAGCGGCGGCGACGTAGTCGAGATGGCGCTCCGCGAGCACGGCTGCGCGCACCGTGCGGGCGATCATCGGCGCGAACGTGATGCCGATCACGAGCACGACCGCGAGATTCGACGCGCCCACCGCCGCGAGCACGAGCAGCGCGACGATCACGAGCGGCAGCGCGAGCACCGCGTCGAGCGTGCGCGCGACGAGGCTGCCCGCAAAGCCCTCGAAGTAGCCGGTGATGAGGCCGAGTACCGTGCCTGCGAGCGTACCGGCGAGCGTGGCGAGCGGCGCGATCGTGAGGATGTCGCGCGCGCCCGCGATCACGCGTGAGCACACGTCGCGGCCCAGCTGATCGGTGCCGCACCAGTGCGTGTGATCGGGCGGCGTCAGCGAGTTGAGCGGATCGGAAGCGTAAGGGTCGAACGGAACGAACGCGTGCCCCGCGAGCGCGCAGGCGATCCACCACAGCAGGATTGCAGCGCTCACGAGAAACGCGGGCGAGCGCAGCAGGGTGCGCAGCACGTGAAAGCGCGCGTCGTTCACGCTTTGGTTCTCGCTTTCAGCCGATGCATCTACTGGACCGGCGCTGCTGTCGCTCATGAGCCTCCCGTCGTGCGCAGCCTCGGATCGAGCCGCGCGTGCAGCAGATCGGCCGCGAAATTGGCGAGCGTGTACACCGCGCCGATCGCGAGCACGCCCGCTTCGAGCATCGGAAAGTCCTTCGCCTTCGCCGCGTTGTAGATCAGCGAGCCGATGCCCGGATAGCGGAACAGCGTCTCCACGACCACGAGTCCGCCGATCAGATAGCCGAGCTGCGTCGCCGCGACGGTCACGGTGGGCAGGAGTGCATTGCGCAGCACGTGCCGCACGATGACGACGCGCTGCGGCAGGCCCTTGAGGATCGCGGTGCGCGTGTAGTCGGCGTCGAGCGCGCCGAGCATGCCTGCACGCGCCATGCGCGCGAGATAGCCGAAGAACGCGAAGACGAGCGGCAGCACCGGCAGCGCCAGATGCCGCAACTGTTCGGCCACGCCCGAACCGGGCGGTGCGACGGCTTCGGTCGGCAGCCAGCGCAGCCACACGCCGAAGACGAGAATGAGCACGATGGCGGAGACGAACTCGGGCACGGCGCTCGCGCACAGTCCGCCAGTGCTGATCGCGCGGTCGAGCGGACGGCCCGCATGCAGCGCGGCCCACACGCCGCCACCGATGCCGAGCGGCACCACGACAACGAACGCGAGCAGCCCGAGTTTGGCGGATTGCAGCAGCGCTGCGCCGATGAACGGCGCGACTGGCTCGCGATAGCTCCACGATTCACCGAAGTCGCCGCGCAGCGCGTGCGCAATCCACGCGACGTATTGTTCGAGCGCGGGGCGGTCAGCGCCGAGCTGATGATTGAGTGCCGCGACGGCGCGCGCATCGGCAAGCGGGCCGAGCACCGCGCGGCCGATGTCGCCGGGCAGCAGTTGCCCGCCTGCGAAAACGAGAACCGAGAGCAGCCACAACGTGAAGAGCGCCCATGCCGCGCGGCGCGCGATGAAGCGAACCGCGGGCGCGGCGTAGGCCGGTTGAGGCGGACTCGTCAGCGGAGTAGCCATCGTGCTCCTGTGTGCGTGCGTTGCGGCGTGCGTTATGTGGCGTCAAGCCGCGAGCGTGGCGCGGTCGAAGTAGAGCTGCGCGAGCGCCGTGAAGCGCATGCCCTGCAGCGCCGTTCGTTGCGCGATCAACTGGTCGTAGAAGTACGGGATGATCACGGGCGTTTCGTCGAGCAGCAGCGTTGCGATTTGCGCGGCGAGCCGTTTTTGCGCGGCCACGTCGAGCGTCGCGACGAACTGCGCAACCAGCGCGTCGTACTGCGCGTTGCGAAAGTGTGCTGCATTCCACGTGCCGCCGCTCGTGAGCGGCGCGTCGAGGAACACGTTCGGCACGCCGCGATGACCGTAGTCGGTGATGCCGAGCGGCGCGTCGAGCCAGTCCGATTTGCCGTACGTGCCCGCGCCGTAGTACTGCCCCTGGCTTTCGACCTTGAGCGCGATGCGCACGCCGATCGCCTTCGCGGCGTTCTGCACCACGACGGCCAGATCCGGAATCTCCATGTACTTCTCGGTGGTGAGCGTCACGTCGAAGCCGTTCGCCACGCCTGCCTGCGCGAGCAACTGGCGTGCCTTCGCGACGTCGATCCTGCGCTGCGGCACGCCCGCCGGGCTCGAAGGAAAGATGGGCGCGAACGGGCTGTCGTTGCCGACCACGGCGCGGCCCTTGAACAGACCGCGCACCATGACGTCGCGGTCGAGGGCGAGCGCCAGTGCCTGGCGTACGCGCTTGTCCTTGAACATGGGCGCATCGTTGCGCATGTGGATCTGGCGATGCGCGCTCGAGCGCACGCCGATCACCTTGAAGCCGGGATTGTTCAGGATGCCGATGCCGCCCTGCACGGTAAACGTGCCCATCACGTCGGCCTGGCGGCCCTGGAGCGCGAGGATCTGCGCCTGCTGGTCGGCGTAGAACGCGAACTGCACGCGCGCGGGCAGCGCCTTGTCGCCCCAGTAATCGGGATTGCGAACGAAGCTCGCGCCCTGGCGCGGCCGAAAGCTCTCGAACTTGAACGGCCCTGTGCCGATGAAACTCTTTTCGTAACGGCCCGCATAGTTGGCGGGCAACAGTATGGCGTTGTAGTTGTCGGATGAAACGTAGTACGGGAAGTTGCCGTTCGGCGCATCGAGATGAAATGCGACGGTGTGCTCGTCGACCATTTTCGTGCCGCCTTTCGACAGCACGCCCTTGAGCACCGAAAGCGCCGCCGAGCCGCTCGCGGGATCGGCGAGACGGTCGAACGTCGCCACCACGTCGCGCGCGCCGAACGGCTGGCCGTCGTGAAATTTCACGTTCGGACGCAGCTTGAAGGTCCAGACGTCCGCTTTGCTGTTCGGCTGCCACGAGAGCGCGAGCGCGGGCCGGAGCTGGCCGGTGGCGTCGTCGTCGAGGAGGAATTCGCCGGTCTGGTTCAACAGACTCAGGCCGCCTGCATCGGTCACCGTGAGCGGATCGACGGCGCCTGCGGGCATCAGGTGCGCAACGCGGATGGTCTGGTTCGTCGGTTGCTGGGCCCGCGCGCGGCGCGGCGTAGCGAGCCCGCTGCCCGCAAGCGCGAGGCCGAGCATGCCCGCGTAGCGCAGCAACTCGCGGCGGGTGAGACGGCCGGCCAGATATTCGTCGATGGCGTGATTGCCGTAGTCGCCAGCGTCGCGACGCAGCAAGTCGAGGTCGAGGAGGGGAGCGGAGGCGGCAGACTGCGGGTGTTTCATCGGTGCGGGTTTTCCGTGCAGTTCCTTGAGTGGTCGCGGCGTGTCCTGCAGGACAGTCGCGACAGCGGCAGGCGGTGCGGCAGACGACGAATTCGGATCCAGTTTAAGCGATTCGGCGACGCGGGCGAAGGCCGTGGACAGGACGGCGGGAGTGGCGGGAGTGGAGCAGCGGCGGGCGCGCCAATGAAAAAGCCCGTTCCGGCAACGGAACGGGCTTCGGGAAACGCGACGCGATTTTTACTCGCTTTTTGCAGGCTTGTTGCGGGCTTATTGCTTCTTCGCGTTGATGACCGCTTCGGCCACGTTCTGCGGCGTTTCCGCGTAGTGCTTGAACTCCATCGTGTAGGTCGCGCGGCCCTGCGTGAGCGAGCGCAGCGACGTGGAGTAGCCGAACATCTCCGAGAGCGGCACTTCGGCGCGCACGATCTTGCCGCCGCCGCCCGCGATATCCTCCATGCCCTGCACGATGCCGCGCCGGCTCGACAGGTCGCCCATCACGTTGCCCATGAACTCCTCGGGCGTTTCCACTTCGACGGCCATCATCGGTTCCAGCAGCACGGGCTTTGCGCGCCGCATCGCTTCCTTGAACGCCATCGAACCGGCCATGCGGAACGCGTTTTCGTTCGAGTCGACATCGTGATACGACCCGAACGTGAGCGTGACCTTCGTGTCGACCACCGGGTAGCCCGCGAGCACGCCAGCCTTGAGCGTTTCCTGGATGCCCTTGTCGACGGCCGGAATGAATTCGCGCGGAATCACGCCGCCCTTGATCGCGTCGACGAACTCGTAGCCCTTGCCCGGCGGCTGCGGTTCGAGCGTGATGACCGCGTGGCCGTACTGGCCGCGCCCGCCCGACTGCTTGACGAACTTGCCTTCGACGCCCTCGGCCTTGTTGCGCACGGTTTCCCGGTACGCCACCTGCGGCTTGCCGACGGTCGCCTCGACGCCGAACTCGCGCCGCATGCGGTCGACAAGAATTTCCAGGTGCAGCTCGCCCATGCCGGAGATGATGGTCTGCCCGGACTCCTCGTCGGTCTGCACACGGAACGACGGATCTTCCTGCGCGAGCCGGTTGAGCGCGATGCCCATCTTTTCCTGGTCGCCTTTCGTTTTCGGCTCGACGGCCTGCGAGATCACCGGCTCGGGGAAAATCATCTTTTCGAGCACGATGGCGTGCGCCGGATCGCAGAGCGTGTCGCCGGTCGTCGCTTCCTTCAGGCCGACTGCCGCCGCGATGTCGCCCGCGCGCACCTCCTTGATTTCCTTGCGCTCGTTCGCGTGCATCTGCAGGATGCGGCCAAGACGCTCCTTCTTGTCCTTCGTCGCGTTGAGCACGGTGTCGCCCGATTCGACGACGCCCGAATAGACGCGGAAGAAGATCAGCTGGCCGACGAACGGGTCGGTCATGATCTTGAACGCGAGCGCCGAGAAGGGCTCTTCGTCGCTCGGATGGCGCTCGATTTCCTTGTCGTGGAGGTCGTGGCCGAGAATCGCGGGCACGTCGACAGGCGAGGGCAGATAGTCGATCACCGCGTCGAGCATCGCCTGCACGCCCTTGTTCTTGAACGCGCTGCCGCACAGCATCGGCACGATTTCGCCCGCGATCGTGCGCTTGCGCAGCGCGCGCTTGATTTCGTCTTCGGTCAGGCTCTCGTGATCGTCGAGGTACTTTTCGAGCAGTTCCTCGTCGGCTTCGGCGGCGGCTTCGACCATCTTTTCGCGCCACTCCTGCGCGAGTTCGACGAGATTCGCCGGGATGTCCTCATAGAGGAATTTCACGCCCTGGCTCTCGTCGTCCCAGACGATCGCCTTCATTTTCACGAGATCGACCACGCCCTGAAAATGGTCCTCGGCGCCGACCGGGATCTGGATCGGGATGGCCACACCCTTGAGGCGCTCGCCGATCTGCCGCTGCACGCGGAAGAAGTCCGCGCCGACGCGGTCCATCTTGTTGACGAACGCAATGCGCGGCACCTTGTACTTGTTCGCCTGCCGCCACACCGTTTCGGACTGCGGCTGCACGCCGCCCACCGAGTCGTACACCATGCACGCGCCGTCGAGCACGCGCATGGAGCGCTCGACTTCGATCGTGAAGTCGACGTGCCCCGGGGTGTCGATGATGTTGATGCGGTGCTCGGGATAATTGCCGGCCATGCCTTTCCAGAACGCGGTGGTCGCGGCCGACGTGATCGTGATGCCGCGTTCCTGCTCCTGTTCCATCCAGTCCATGGTCGCCGCGCCGTCGTGAACCTCCCCGAGCTTGTGATTCACGCCGGTGTAGAACAGGATGCGTTCGGTCGTGGTGGTTTTGCCGGCATCGATGTGAGCGCTGATCCCGATGTTGCGATAGCGCTCGATGGGAGTCTTGCGAGGCACGATGATCTCCTTGGAATACGCGCCGTGAAGGAAGCCGGACGACGTGCGGCGCGGGTTGCGCGTCGCCTCTCGCCACGCGCGGTGCCCGATATGCGCGGGTGCCGGATTAGTAGCATAGCGCTTGCTACGCGCTTTTGCAGGGTGCGCGCAGCGGCGCGGGTTTTGCGCGGGCGACGGGGGGCTTCGGGTATGTGCAGGTATGTGCCGGTGTGCGCTGGTGTGTGCCGGTGTGTGCTGGACGGCGGCCGCACAGGCGCAATAAAGCCGGCGCCGCTCGGAGCGGGACCGGCTTACGGGGCGTTTCGGCTGTGCGCCTTGCAGCATTCGCTGCGGGCGGCGCGTGAGGTGGTGCGTGAGCGCGGCAGAGAGCGCGGGCTTCGCCGTGCGTTACTGCAGCGGCGGCAGCCCCTGGATCTGCATGCCGGGCTTGATGCCCTTCGACGCGAACCAGCCCTTGCTCATTTCGAGCGCGAAGACGCCGTTATTGCGCGGACAGTGGTTGTTGGTCGTTTCAGCCTGCATCTCGTCGATGTCGGTGATCGTGCCGTCCGTGCGCATGAAGGCGATGGACAGCGGGATCAGCGTGTTCTTCATCCAGAAGCAATGCACGGCGTTTTCGCCGAACACGAACAGCATGCCTTCGTTGGGCCCAAGCTGCGAGCGATACATGAGGCCTTGCTCGCGGTCGGCGTCATTGGCGGCGACCGCGGCGTCGATCACATACATCCCGGCGGTCAGCTTCGCACGCGGAAAGGCGTTCGGCTGCTTCGCGCCGGGCGGCAATTGCTGGGCGTGTGCCACGCCGGGCATGGCGAGCGTCGTGAGCGTCAGGGCCGCTGCCGCAGTGAGCGACATGGCGAGCGGCATGGCGAGCGCTAAAAGCGGGCGCAGGGAAAATCGCACGACTGGACTCCTTGCTTGAGATATAACCCGCGCATGTTACGCGAGGAGATCGAAGCGGGTCAAAGCGTGTCGGACACGAACCGTGACAGCAGGCGATAAATGCCTGAAAAGGCATTAAAAAAACAAAAAGGCAGAACGCCTTGCGACGGTCTGCCTTTTATCGCGATGAAGATCGACAATGAATGCCGATCGACATTTCGCCTTACAACAAGCTTACTCCGAAGCTGCCGAAGCGGCTTCAGCCTTGGCGGCCTTCTTGTGAGCCTTCTTGTGAGCCTTCTTGTGAGCAGCCTTAGCCTTCGGAGCAGCAGCCGAAGCAGCAGCAGCCGGAGCAGCTTCCGGAGCCGAAGCTTGTGCGAAAGCAGCCGTTGCGAAGAGGCCAGCGACCAGAGCAGCGATGAGCTTGTTCATGTTGTAAATCCTCAGCTTGAGTTAATTAACCAAGTGACCCGGTTTTTGGAGTCAGGTCGGTAAACGGTGCCATCCACCTTTCGGTTGACAGTCACATTCGAAAAATTCGAAGAAGTTTACGAATGCATCTGCCAGCGGTCGGTAATCCATCATCGCGGCTTGCGCGCGCAAGGCGGGTACCTGAAGGCTGAATGCCGGATAGCTTCGTGCGGCATCTGCGTCGTTTAACGCATCGTGTAATGCGGCGGTTGACGGGAAAATTTCATTTACTTCGCCATGTCTCGCGCTTTAAAGACGCGTTGATACCGCACCTATTGACGATGATCAAAAAATGCAAATGCAACCTTTACCCTGATCGGCGTGCGGGATTTATAGGTTGCCATGGCGCATCGGCCGGAATGTCGATGCTTTCGCCGGGTGCAATCGCGAGCGAAAAAATATCGAGCACGCCAATTGCTACGCGCACGAGCCGCAGTGTGGGAAAGCCGACCGCGGCGGTCATGCGCCGTACCTGGCGATTCTTGCCTTCGCTGATCGCGAGTTCGACCCAGGTGGTCGGAATCGAGGCGCGATAGCGGATCGGCGGATTGCGCGGCCAGAGATGTTCGGGCGGTGCGATCGTTTTTGCGCGGCACGGCTGGGTCACGAAATCGCCGAGATCGACGCCGCGCTCCAGTGCGGCGAGCGCGTCGGCGCCGGGCTCGCCTTCGACCTGGGCCCAGTAGCGCTTCACGAGTTTGCGGCGCGGCTCGGCGATGCGCGCCTGCAGTGCGCCGTCGTCGGTCAGCAGCAGCAGGCCCTCGCTGTCCGAATCGAGACGGCCCGCTGGATAGACGCCCGGCACCTTGACCCAGTCCGCTAGAGAAGCGCGTGTTTCGTGCGGCGAGAACTGGCAAATCGTGCCGAACGGTTTGTTAAGGGCGATTAAACGCATGAGAGCCGGGTGAGAAAAGAGGTTTCGCCGAGGTTGAGTCGACGTTGCGTCGAAGTTGTGTCGTGATGCGGCGAGATGTTAAAGCATCGGGCAGGACGCCGGGCCGGATGTCATGGACCGGCTCCCACGCAGGGCGTCCTGCCGGTGCCTGGTTCGGGTGCCTGGTTCGGGTGCCCCGTTCGACGCGCCCGCGCGGGCTGTTCTATTCGTGGCGCGCGCGGGTGCTGTCAGGTGGGCCGCCAGGCGTGGCGTCGCGCGCCCTGTGCGCCGTCGGAACGGGTGGCATGCAGCGACGGGGCGTGGGCTAGAATACCAGCCAGTCCATTCAGTCTGTTACGCGGACGGGCCGTTCGCAGCGCCATCGTGCAGCCGCGAGCCAGTCCGCAAGCATTGAGCGCAACGGGTGCTGCGAGGCCGCGCATGTTTCGCGCGCACACTTCGCCGGATCCGCTTGCACTGTGCATTACCCGCTACCACCAGCCAAGTCCTCAACTGGAGTCGATCATGCCGTATCAGCACATCAAGGTTCCGACGAGCGGTGAGAAGATCACCGTCAACGCGGATTTTTCGCTCAACGTCTCGGATCAGCCGATCATCCCGTACATCGAGGGTGACGGCACGGGCGTCGATATCACGCCGGTGATGATCAAGGTGGTCGACGCGGCGGTGGAAAAAGCCTACGGCGGCAAGCGCAAGCTCCACTGGATGGAGATCTATGCGGGCGAGAAGGCCACGCGCATCTACGGTCCTGATGTCTGGCTGCCCGACGAAACGCTGGAGGTCGTGAAGGATTACGTCGTGTCGATCAAGGGGCCGCTCACGACGCCGGTTGGCGGCGGCATCCGTTCGCTCAACGTGGCGATGCGCCAGCAGCTCGATCTCTACGTGTGCCTGCGCCCGGTGCAGTATTTCAAGGGCGTGCCGTCTCCGGTGCGTGCGCCCGAGAAGGTCAACATGGTGATCTTCCGCGAGAACTCGGAGGACATCTACGCGGGCATCGAGTGGCCCGCCGAATCGGAAGCGGCGAAGAAGGTCATCCGGTTCCTGCGCGAAGAGATGGGCGTATCGAAGATCCGTTTCCCGGAAACGTCGGGCATCGGCATCAAGCCGGTCTCGCGCGAGGGCACCGAGCGCCTCGTGCGCAAGGCGCTGCAGTATGCGATCGACAACGATCGCCGCTCGGTGACGCTCGTGCACAAGGGCAACATCATGAAGTACACCGAAGGCGCGTTCCGCGACTACGGCTATGCGCTCGCACAGCGCGAATTCGGTGCGGAGCTGATCGACGACGGTCCGTGGATGAAGTTCAAGAATCCGAAAACCGGTAACGACATCGTCGTGAAGGACGTGATCGCCGATGCGTTCCTTCAGCAGATCCTGCTGCGCCCCGCGGAATACGACGTGATCGCGACGCTGAACCTGAACGGCGACTACCTCTCGGATGCGCTGGCGGCGCAGGTCGGCGGCATCGGCATCGCGCCGGGCGCGAACATGTCCGATTCGGTGGCGATGTTCGAAGCGACGCACGGCACGGCGCCGAAGTACGCGGGCAAGGACTACGTGAATCCGGGCTCCGAGATTCTTTCGGCGGAGATGATGCTGCGCCACCTCGGCTGGACCGAGGCTGCCGATCTCATCATCGCGTCGATGGAAAAGTCGATTCAGCAAAAGCGCGTGACGTACGACTTCGCGCGGCTGATGGAAGGCGCGACGCAGGTTTCGTGCTCGGCGTTCGGGCAGGTGATGATCGAAAACATGTAAGTTGCGCTGGCGCGTCCGGCGTCATGCTCGAAAGCCCCGGTGGACACGACGTGTCGCCGGGGTTTTTGTCTTTCAGGTGCCGGGGAAAGTGTGTGTTCTCCGGTCGTATCGAACGGGATCCGGGCGGTGTGGCGAAGTGCCTCATTGGGCACCGGCCGTTGACACAGACCGCCAATGCGAACTTCATCCGCAATGGCAGCGTATAAATCGGCTCGATTTTGCCTGGTTATGCCATTTAAATATTCGGGCTTGAATCGAACCGTTCAGGCGCTGGGCGTATTTATTTCGCGGCGCGGCTTTTACCGCTGTCGTTTTATCCAGCCGGAATACGGATGCGGTGCGCTGTCGCAGGTGCCGCGCGATGGCGCGGTAAAACTTGACCCTGTTTTCCACAGTAAATGCAGAAAAGGGCGCTACAAAAAGGAAACCCGGCCGAAGCCGGGTTTCCAAGGTACGGGAATCGAACAGATCAGGCTGCTGCCTGAATGTTCGATGCCTGTTTGCCTTTCGGGCCTTGCACGACCTCGAAGCTCACCTTTTGACCTTCTTTGAGGGTCTTGAAGCCATTCATCTGGATGGCCGAGAAGTGAGCGAACAGATCCTCGCCGCCTTCGTCAGGCGTAATGAATCCGAAACCCTTCGCGTCGTTAAACCACTTGACCGTACCGGTTGCCATACCTACTTCCCCTGTAACTCATGTCACTACCACACGAGCAGTTCGAAAAGCCAAACGACCACGTAATGCGATCGCCCCCTCCTCACAAACAAGCTCACCAACGGCATTTTTTCGAATATGAAACGGTTGAAAAAAGTGCCAGCTTGATTGTTGAGGCTCTTTATTCTGCTGTCAAGAATATTTTGAGACGTTGTATGACGCGTTGTAAAGAGAACATTGCCAGGGTTTTTACTGCTTTTCCCAAGTGCAGCATCACGGCGGGCGGTAATCCCTGAAAACACGCATAATCGGCGGACACACGCCGCGCTGCGGTGCAGAAATTCCCCCGCTTGGTGCGGCCCCTTACAGTGCGCACCAACGGCGCCGCGCGGGTTGTGCGATACTCAAATCGACCGGCGGCGTAAAGGCTGCCGGCAGCAGGAAAGGGGCAGATTCGGCGCACGCATGGCGTGCGCCTTGCGTGTCTCGAACCGGCCCCGCAGCCGGTAGTGGCTGGACGGGGAGGGCGCGCGGCGCAGGGCGCGCGCGCGGCGGTTTTACCGGCCGTCCGGTCGGGTTTCGCGGCAGGATTGCGGGCCTGTCCGAGTTGTTTAGAATGGGTGTATGGCGATTATCCCGGACAAGCAGGATTCAACCGTACTGGAGCGGCAGGAGCAAAAGGTCAAACCGCCCTCCATGTACAAGGTCGTCTTGATGAACGACGACTACACGCCGATGGAATTCGTCGTGATGGTCGTTCAGGAGTATTTCAATAAGGACCGCGAGACCGCGACGCAGATCATGCTGAAGGTCCATCGCGAAGGCAGGGGAGTTTGTGGGGTCTATACGCGGGATATCGCGTCGACCAAGGTTGAGCAAGTCGTTACCCACGCACGGCAGGCAGGGCATCCGCTGCAGTGTGTGATGGAGGAAGCATGATTGCCCAGGAACTGGAAGTCAGCCTGCATATGGCGTTCATGGAAGCACGTCAGGCACGGCACGAGTTCATAACAGTCGAGCATCTACTGCTGGCGCTGTTGGACAATCCAACGGCGGCTGAAGTGTTGCGCGCGTGTGCCGCGAATATCGAAGACCTGCGTCAGAACCTGCGCAACTTCATTCACGACAACACCCCCACGGTTCCAGGCACGGACGACGTCGATACGCAGCCCACGCTCGGATTTCAGCGCGTGATCCAGCGCGCGATCATGCACGTCCAGTCCACCTCGAACGGCAAGAAGGAAGTGACGGGCGCGAACGTGCTCGTCGCGATCTTCGGCGAGAAGGACTCGCACGCGGTGTACTATCTGCAGCAGCAGGGCGTCACGCGTCTCGACGTGGTGAACTTCATTTCGCACGGCATCGCGAAGACCAGCAGCGGCGAAGCCGCCAAGGCAAGCGATGCGAACGCCGAAGCCGAGGACGCCGCCAGCCAGAAGGAAACGCCGCTCGCGCAGTTCACGCAGAACCTGAACCAGATGGCGAAGGACGGCCGCATCGATCCGCTGATCGGGCGCGAGCTGGAAGTCGAGCGCGTCGTGCAGGTGCTGTGCCGCCGCCGCAAGAACAATCCGCTGCTCGTGGGCGAAGCGGGCGTGGGCAAGACCGCTATCGCGGAAGGGCTCGCGTGGCGCATCACGCGCGGCGAAGTGCCGGATATCCTGGCCGACGCGCAGGTCTATTCGCTCGACATGGGCGCGCTGCTGGCGGGCACCAAGTATCGCGGCGACTTCGAGCAGCGTCTGAAGACCGTGCTCAAGGAGCTCAAGGAGCGTCCGCACGCGATTCTCTTCATCGACGAGATTCATACGCTGATCGGCGCGGGCGCCGCGTCGGGCGGCACGCTCGATGCGTCGAACCTGCTCAAGCCTGCGCTTTCGTCGGGCACGCTCAAGTGCATCGGCGCGACGACCTTCACCGAATATCGCGGCATCTTCGAAAAGGACGCGGCGCTCTCGCGGCGCTTCCAGAAGATCGACGTGGTCGAGCCGACCGTCGAGCAGACCGTCGCGATCCTGCGCGGGCTGAAATCCCGTTTCGAAGAGCACCATGGCGTGAAGTACTCCTCGGGCGCGCTCAATGCGGCGGCCGAGCTGTCCGCGCGCTTCATCACCGACCGTCATCTGCCCGACAAGGCGATCGACGTGATCGACGAAGCGGGCGCCGCGCAGCGCATCCTGCCGAAGTCGAAGCAGAAGAAAACCATCGGCAAGAGCGAGATCGAAGAGATCATCTCGAAGATCGCGCGCGTGCCGGCGCAAAGCGTGTCGCAGGACGACCGCAGCAAGCTCCAGACGCTCGACCGCGATCTGAAGTCCGTCGTGTTCGGCCAGGATCCGGCCATCGACGCGCTGTCCGCTTCGATCAAGATGGCGCGCGCGGGGCTCGGCAAGACCGACAAGCCGATCGGCTCGTTCCTGTTCTCGGGGCCGACTGGCGTCGGCAAGACCGAAGTGGCGCGCCAGCTCGCGTTCACGCTCGGCATCGAGCTGATCCGCTTCGACATGTCCGAGTATATGGAGCGTCACGCGGTGAGCCGCCTGATCGGCGCGCCGCCGGGCTATGTCGGCTTCGACCAGGGCGGTCTGCTTACCGAAGCCGTCACGAAGAAGCCGCACTGCGTGCTGCTGCTCGACGAAATCGAAAAGGCGCACCCGGACATCTTCAACGTGCTGCTGCAGGTGATGGACCACGGCACGCTGACCGACAACAACGGCCGCAAGGCGGATTTCCGCAACGTCATCATCGTCATGACGACGAATGCGGGCGCCGAGGCGATGAACAAGTCGACCATCGGCTTCACGAGCCGCCGCGAGCAGGGCGACGAAATGGCCGACATCAAGCGCATGTTCACGCCCGAGTTCCGCAACCGGCTCGATGCGACGATCAGCTTCCGCTCGCTCGATGAAGAGATCATCATGCGCGTCGTCGACAAGTTCCTCATGCAGCTGGAAGACCAGTTGCACGAGAAGAAGGTCGATGCGCTCTTCACCGATGCGCTGCGCAAGCATCTCGCAAAGCACGGCTTCGACCCGCTCATGGGCGCGCGGCCGATGCAGCGCCTGATTCAGGACACGATCCGCCGTGCGCTGGCCGACGAACTGCTGTTCGGCAAGCTGATGAACGGCGGCCGCGTGACCGTCGACATCGATGCCGAAGACAAGGTGCAGCTCACGTTCGACGAGCATCCGGCGCCGCGTAATCCGAACCCGGAGGCCGTCGAAGTAGAATAAGCGCGCAGTTGCCATGTAGTTGCCACATAGTTGCTACGTAGTTGGCGCTTTGAAATGAGGTAAACGGCGTGGGCGCCCGAGCCCGCGCCGTTTTGTTTTTGCACGTACCGTTTGAACGTGCGCAGCAGGGGGAAGTTTTGGCAGCAGATAAAAATGGCGCGTTCGATTCGATCGTCGAGCGCGAGCGCGGTTTGCGGCGCGGCTTGTCCGCCGCCCAGATGACGATGATTGCGATCGGCGGCGCGGTCGGCACCGGGCTCTTCCTCGGTAGCGGTTTCGCGATCAGCTTTGCGGGGCCGGGCGTCCTCGTCTCGTATGCGATTGGCGCGCTGGTCGCGCTGCTGCTGATGGGCGCACTCGCGGAAATGACCGTCGCGCATCCCACGTCCGGCTCGTTCGGCGCCTACGCAGAGCACTATATCGGCCCGCTGGCGGGCTTCGTCGTGCGCTACGCGTACTGGTCGGCCTACGTGCTCGCCGTCGGCACAGAGGTGGCCGCCATCGCCGTCTACATGAAGTTCTGGTTCCCTCAGGTGCCGGGACTTTACTGGATCATCGGGTTTTCAGCGGCGCTGATCGTTGTGAACGCAATGAGCGTGCGCGCGTACGGCAGCATCGAATATGTTTTTTCCAGCCTGAAAATTGCCGCAATCGTCGCGTTCATCGTGCTCGGCGCATGGTTCGTGTGGCGTGCGCCCGCAAGCTCGGGGGTCGGCTTTGCGAACTACACCGCGCACGGCGGCCTGCTGCCGAAAGGCTGGTGGGGCGTGTGGGTCGGCACGATCGTCGCGCTCTTCAGCTATCTGGGCGTCGAGACCATCGCCGTTGCGGCAGCCGAGGCGCGCGATCCGCAGCGCGCGGTCACGCGTGCGTTTCGCGGGACCATGCTGCGCCTCGTGCTGTTCTATCTGCTGACGCTCGCGCTGATGCTCGCAATCGTGCCGTGGACCGAAGCCGGTGCGAACGAGAGCCCGTTCGTGAAAGTGATGGCCGCAACGGGCGTTCCGTACGCGGCGGGGGCGATCAACTTCATCGTGCTCGTGGCCGCGTTGTCGGCGATGAACAGTCAGCTCTACATCACCACGCGCATGATGTTCAGCCTCTCGCGCGCAGGCTACGCGAGCGCCGTATTCGGACGTCTTTCGCGCCATGGCGTGCCCGCCGCTGCCCTCTCGCTCTCGACCATCGGCATCGCCGTGGCGGCCGTGCTCAACGCGCTGTGGCCGCAAACGGCCTTCACGCTGATGATGTCGATTGCGATGTTCGGTGCGATGTTCACGTGGCTGATGATCTTCGTCACGCACCTCTTTTTCCGCGCGCGCCACGCGGGTCCCACGCCGGCCTTTCGCATGTGGGGATATCCGTTCACGAGCGTGCTCGGTGCGCTGCTGATGGCCGGCATTCTCGTCACGACCGCGTTCACGCGCGAGTTCGCCATGACGCTCGTGTACGGCCTCGCGTTCCTCGTCGCGCTGGTGGCCGTGTATTGGCTCTGGTATCGGCGGCGTCTCGAAGCGGCAGGCGAAGCCGCTTAAGCTTCGGCCCCGCTGGCAAGACGCCTGCTGATCGAGGCGTCAGAAATGAAAAAAGCACGCTCCGGCGTGCTTTTTTCATGTTTGCGCGGCTTTCGCCTGTTCGTGCGCTGCGTGCGCGATCAGTGCTTGCCGGTGCTGCCGAAACCGCCCGCGCCGCGCTCGCTCGTTTCGAAGTCGTCGACGATATTGAAGTGCGCCTGCACGACCGGCACGATCACGAGCTGCGCGAGGCGCTCGAGCGGATTGAGCATGAACGTCGTATGGCCGCGGTTCCACGTCGAAATCATGAGTTCGCCCTGGTAGTCCGAATCGATCAGCCCCACGAGGTTGCCGAGCACGATGCCGTGCTTGTGGCCAAGCCTCGAGCGCGGCAGGATCAGCGCCGCATAGCCCGGATCGGCGACGTGGATCGCGAGCCCTGTCGGCACGAGCTTCGTTTCGCCCGGTTCGAGCGTGAGCGGCGTCTCGATGCACGCGCGCAGGTCGAGCCCCGCGCTGCCGGGCGTCGCGTATTGGGGCAACTGGTCGCGCATGCGTTCGTTCAGGATCTTGATGTCGATATTCATGAGTGAAGGTTGGGTTGGCGTAGGAATCAGAGGCGAGAGAGCGCGAACGCTTCGGCCAGCAGTTCATAGGAGCGCAGCCGCGCCGCGTAGCTTCCGGCGATGGTGAGCACGATCAGTTCGTCGGCGGCGAAGCGCTCTTGCAGCAGGCGCAGGCGCTCCGTGACGCTGTCGGGCGTGCCGACGATGCTGCGCGGCTTCTCGCGGTCGATCACGAGTTGCTCGCGCTCGCCGTATTCCTGTGCGAGTCCTTGCTCGACGGTCGGGATCGGCGCGTTCAGGCCGAGCGCCATCTGCACGCGGCGCAGATCGACGGCCTTTTCGAGGTCGGCGGCTTCCCGTTCGGTATCCGCGCAAATGACGAACACCGCGCAGGCCAGGTACGGCGTCGCCTCGTGACCGGCCTGGAAGCGGTCCCGATAGGCGTTCGCCACCAGGTGCCCGAAATGCGCGTTGATGAAATGCGCGAACGAAAAGCGCAGACCGAGCCGCGCGGCGAGCGCGCCGCCGAAGTCGCTCGAACCGAGCACCCACAGTTGCGGCCGCGTTTCGATCTGCGGCTGCAGGAGCGTGCCGCTCGCGATGTGGTCGTCCGGCAGCGTGCCGTCCATGAGTCCGACCAGATCGCGCACCTGGTCGGCGAACTGTTCGCCGCGGCTGTAAAAACCGGCCGCGACGGCCTGCGCCGTGCGCATGTCGCCGCCGGGCGCGCGCCCCACGCCGAGATCGACGCGGTTCGGATAGAGCGCCTCCAGCATCATGAACTGCTCGGCGATCTTGAACGGGCTGTAGTAGGGAAGCATCACGCCGCCCGAACCGATGCGGATGCGCTTCGTCACGCTGCCGAGCCGCGCCAGCATGATCTCCGGGCAGGGATTGCACACGCCGAGCAGGCCATGGTGCTCGGCGCACCAGTAGCGCGTGTAGCCGAGGTCGTCGGCGAGCTGCGCGAGTTCGAGGGTCGCCGCGATGGCGTCGGCGGCCGTATGCCCGGTAATCACGGGCGACTGGTCGAGTACGGAAAGAAGCGTCATGACGGCTCACCCTGCTTCTTTCGCGACGCGCGCCGCCTCGGCGTTGTCCGCCGACGGCGCCGCGCGCGTCACGAGATGATGCTCTGGTCGGGCAGGCGGCGCGCGATCTCGGCGATCAGCGTCTGCGCGAGCGCCTGCTTGGCCGCGCGTGGCAGCTTCGTGCTCCCGGCAGCTTCGAAGAGGACGACTTCGTTGTCGTCGAGTCCGAAGGTCTGCGGGCCGAGATTGCCGATCAGGAGCGGTACGTTCTTGCGCACGCGCTTTTGCTCGGCATGGACGTCGAGGTCGCCGCTTTCTGCCGCGAAGCCGACGCAATACGGCGGATGCGGCAGCCTGGCGACCGAAGCGAGGATGTCGGGATTCTCGACGAACCTGAAGCCGGGAACCTGCCCCTCGGCGGTTTTCTTGATCTTCTGCGTCGCGATGTGATCGACGCGCCAGTCGGCCACCGCCGCCACGCCGATGAACACGTCGTAGTCGGGCACGGCGCGCATGACCGCGTCGTACATCTGCTGGGCCGTCTGCACGTCTTCGCGATAGACGCCCCACGGCGTTTCGAGCGTGACCGGGCCCGCGACGAGATGGACGTCGGCGCCGGCTTGCTGCGCCGCCCGCGCGAGCGCGAAGCCCATTTTGCCGCTTGAACGGTTCGTGATGCCGCGCACCGGGTCGAGCGGCTCGAAGGTCGGCCCGGCGGTGATCAGCACGCGGCGGTGCGCGAGCACCTTCGGCGCGAAGAACGAGACGATCGCTGCGTAGACGGCTTCCGGTTCCAGCATGCGGCCGTCGCCGACTTCGCCGCAGGCCTGCGGACCGGAATCGGGGCCGAGCGTTTCGATGCCGTCCGCGCGCAGTTGGGCGACGTTGCGCTGCGTGGCCGGGTTATTCCACATCTGCCGGTTCATGGCCGGAACGACCAGCAACGGGCAGTCGCGGGCGACGCACAGTGTGGAGAGCAGGTCGTCGGCGAAACCGTGCGCGAGTTTGGCGAGAAAGTCGGTGGAGGCGGGGGCGATGACGATGGCGTCGGCACCGCGCGAGAGGTCGATGTGCGCCATGTTGTTGGACATGCGCGCGTCCCACTGGCTGGTGTAGACGGGCTGGCCCGAAAGCGCCTGCATCGTGACGGGCGTGATGAACTGCGTTGCCGCTTCGGTCATGACGACCTGCACGGTTGCGCCAGCCCTGGTCAGAAGGCGCGTGAGCTCGGCGATCTTGTAGCAGGCGATGCCGCCGGTCATGCCGATGACGAGGTGCTTGCCGGCGAGTTCGCCCGGGTTGGCAGCAGCGGTGTTCAAGTCCAGTCTCCTTACTCCGGTCACACGCAAAGCGGTCGATCGGAGTTGGCGCTTCGGCCCTGCCTCCGATCCCGTGCACGACGTCCGCTCAGCGTGCGCCGCGCACGCGCCGCAGCTCGTCGATCACCAGCAGCACCGCGCCGATCGTAATTGCGCTGTCCGCGACGTTGAACGCTGGCCAGTGCCACCCGCCCACATGGAAGTCGAGGAAGTCGATCACGTGGCCGTACATCAGCCGGTCGAGCACATTGCCGAGCGCGCCGCCGAGAATCAGCGCAAGCGCCGTGCAGAACATGCGCTGCCCCGCGTGGCGCTTGAGCAGATAGCTGATCACGAGTGCCGCCGCCACGCCGAGCGCCGTGAACGCCCAGCGCTGCCAGCCGCCCGCCGCGGCGAGAAAGCTGAACGCGGCGCCCTTGTTGTACACGAGCACGAGGTTGAAGAACGACGTGACCGCGCGGCTTTCGCCGTAGCTGAACAGCCGGGCGATGGCGATCTTCGTGAGCTGGTCGCACAGGATCACGACCACCGCGATGCCGAGCCACGGTGCAAGCGCGCCGCTCGCGCGGGACTGCAACGGCCTGGATTTCGCCATTATGCCGCGCTCCGTGTTTCGCCGTTACCGAAGAGATTGGCGACGCAGCGGCCGCACAGCCCGGGGTGTTCGGCGTTCGTGCCGACGTCCTCGCGGTAGTGCCAGCAGCGCTCGCACTTGAGGTACTTCGAGGTGATGACCTCGACGCCTTCGTCCGCCTCGCTCTCGACCTTGACGACCTCGGCCGCCGAGGTGATCAGCACGAACTTGAGGTCGTCGCCGAGCAAGGCGAGCGCGTCGTAGCGCGCGCCGCTCGCCAGAATGCGCACTTCGGCCTGTAGCGACGAACCGATCGCATTGGCCACGCGCGCCTCTTCGAGCGCCTTCGTCACGTTGCCGCGCACTTCGCGCAGCAGCGTCCAGCGCGCGATCAGCGCTTCAGCTTGTTCGATGTCCGGGAACGCGTGGAACGTCTCGGTGAAGATGGTCTCGGTGTGCGGCTGGAACACCTTCCACGCTTCCTCGGCCGTGAACGAGAGGAACGGTGCGAGGATGCGCAGCAGGCTGTGCGTGATGTGATGGAGCGCGGTCTGCGCGGCGCGGCGGGCCTTCGAATCGACTGCGCTCGTGTAGAGGCGGTCCTTGAGCACGTCGAGATAGAAGCCGCCCAGGTCTTCGGAGCAGAACGTCTGCAGCTTCGCGACGACCGGGTGGAACTCGTAGCGGTCGTAGTGCGCGAGCACATCGTTTTGCAGCGTGTGCGTGAGCGCCACGGCGTAGCGGTCGATTTCGAGCCACTCGGCGGCGGGCAGCGCGTGCTTGTCGAACTCGAAGTCGGAGAGGTTCGAGAGCAGGAAGCGCAGCGTGTTGCGGATGCGGCGGTAGCCTTCCGTCACGCGCTTGAGGATTTCCTCGGAGATCGCGAGCTCGCCCGAGTAGTCGGTCGACGCGATCCACAGGCGGATGATTTCCGCGCCGAGGCGGTTCGCCACCTCATGCGGATCGACGCCGTTGCCGAGCGACTTCGACATCTTGCGGCCTTCGCCGTCGACGGTGAAGCCGTGCGTGAGCAGCGCGTTGTAAGGCGGGCGGCCGTCGAGCATCGACGCCGTGAGCAGCGACGAGTGGAACCAGCCGCGATGCTGGTCCGATCCTTCCAGATAGAGGTCGGCCGGGAACTGCAGATCGTCCTCGTGCGAGCCGCGCAGCACGTGCCAGTGCGTCGTGCCGGAGTCGAACCACACGTCGAGCGTGTCGCGGTTCTTCTCGTACAGATTGGCGTCGTCGCCGATCAGCTCGCGCGGATCGAGCGCCTGCCACGCTTCGATGCCGCTCTTTTCGACGCGCCTGGCGACTTCTTCGAGCAGCTCCAGCGTGCGCGGATGCAGTTCGCCCGTTTCCTTGTGGACGAAGAACGCCATCGGCACGCCCCATTGGCGCTGACGCGAGAGCGTCCAGTCCGGGCGGTTCGCGATCATCGCGTACAGGCGCTGCTTGCCCCACGACGGATAGAACGCGGTCGCCTCGATGCCTTCGAGCGCGGTTTCGCGCAGCGTCTTGCTGCCGTCGTTCGGCTTCACGTCCATGCCCGCGAACCACTGCGACGTGGCGCGGTAGATGATCGGCGTCTTGTGACGCCAGCAGTGCATGTAGCTGTGCAGGTATTTCTCGCTGCGCAGGAGCGTGCCCGCGTTGTCGAGCGCTTCGACGATCTTCGGGTTCGCCGCCCAGATCGCGAGGCCGCCGAAGAGCGGCAGCGATTCGATGTAGCGGCCGTCGCCCATGACCGGGCTGATGATGTCCGAATCGGCCATGTTGTGGGCCTTGCACGAGGCAAAGTCTTCCACGCCGTAGGCCGGTGCCGAGTGCACGATGCCCGTGCCGGTGTCGGTCGTCACGTAGTCGCCGGGATAGATGGGCGACGTGCGCTTGTAGCCCGGATGCGCCACTGCGAGCGGGTGATGGAAGCGCAGATGCGCGAGCTTCGCGCCCGGCGCCGTGGCGATCACGCGGCCGTCGAGCTCGAAGTCCTTCATGCAGGCTTCGACACGCTCTTCGGCGAGAATCAGCAGGCCGCGCTGCGTATCGACGAGCGCGTAGATCACTTCCGGATGGACGTTCAGCGCCTGGTTGGCGGGAATCGTCCACGGCGTGGTGGTCCAGATCACGACGCCGCCTTCCTCGCGCGGCAGGGCGGCCAGGCCGAACGCCGCGGCCGTCTCCGCTGGCTGCGCGAACGGGAACATCACGTCGATGGTCGGATCGGTCTTGTCCTTGTACTCGACTTCCGCCTCGGCGAGCGCCGAGCCGCAGTCGAAGCACCAGTTCACGGGCTTCAGGCCGCGGAACACATAGCCTTTTTCGAGGATCTTCGCGAGCGCGCGGATTTCGCCGGCCTCATTCGCGAAGTTCATGGTCTTGTACGGGTTGTCCCAGTCGCCGAGCACGCCAAGGCGACGGAAGCCGGCCTTTTGCGTCTCGATCTGGCCCGCTGCGTAGGCGCGCGCCTTCTGCATGACTTCGGTCGCGGGCAGCGATTTGCCGAACTGCTTTTCGATCTGGATCTCGATCGGCATGCCGTGGCAATCCCAGCCCGGCACGTAGACCGCGTCGTAGCCCGCGAGATTGCGCGCCTTGACGATCATGTCCTTGAGAATCTTGTTCACCGCATGGCCGAGGTGGATGTCGCCGTTCGCATACGGCGGGCCGTCGTGCAGGATGAACTTCTTGCGGCCCTTCGAGGCCGCGCGGATCTTCTGGTAGATCTCCCTGTCCTGCCATTCCTTGACCCACTGGGGCTCGCGCTTCGGCAGATCGCCGCGCATCGGGAACGGAGTGTCCAGCAGGTTGACGGGGTATTTCGATTCGGTCTTCTGCGCGGGCTTGCCGGAGGATGCTTTCTTGTCGCTCATGGTGAAATCACGGTGAATTCAGGGGATGCACGGCGCCGGACTCTGCGGCCTCGCCGCTCGACCGTCGCCTCGCGAGCCAGTCGCCTGCCTGCGACGCGGCGCCGGGGGCGGGCAACCCGTGCGGCTCGATCGCGCGCACGGGCCGCGGACTACCTAATTCGGTCGGTGGCCGAGGTGGCGAAGCCGGTGGAACGGCTGCCCGGCGCGTGAGCGGCTGCGAACCACGCACGGGCGTCGGCCACGTCGCGCGCAATGGCCGACGTGAGCGTTTCGAGGTCGGCGAACTTCTCCTCGTCGCGCAGCTTCTTCAGGAATTCGACGCGCACGAGCTGGCCATAGGCGCTGCCGTGCCAGTCGAGCAGATGCACTTCGAGCAGCACGCGGCCCGAGTCGTCGACGGTGGGCCGCACGCCGAGGCTCGCCACGCCCGGCAGCGGGTGCTCAGCGATGCCGTGCACCTGCACGACGAACACGCCCTTGAGCGCCGGCCGCTTGTGGCCGATCGGCAGGTTCATCGTCGGGAAACCGAGGTCGCGGCCGAGTTTCAGGCCGTGCACGACGTGGCCGCTGATCGCGTAGCCGCAGCCGAGTGCGGCGCGCGCGGCATCGAGGTCGCCCGCGGCGAGCGCGGCGCGCACGCCCGAGCTCGAAATGCGCGCGCCGGACGGGTCGGCCACGGTCGCCATCTGCTCGACTTCGAAGCCGTGCTGCTCGCCGGCCGCCTTGAGCGAGGCGAAATCGCCCGCGCGCTTCGCGCCGTAGCGGAAATCGTCGCCGATCATCATCCAGCGCGTGTGCAGGCCGTGCACGATGATGCGCTCGACGAACGCGTCGGGCGACTGGCTCGCGAACGTGTGGTTGAAGTGCTCGACGACCACGCGGTCCACGCCGTTGTCGCGCAGCGCTTCGAGCTTGTCGCGCAGCATGGCGATGCGCGGCGGCGCGCCGGCCGGATTGAAGAACTCGCGCGGGTGGGGTTCGAAGGTCATCACGCAGACGGGCAGGCCGCGTGCGCGGGCGGCTTCGCGCACGCGCGCGAGCAACGCCTGATGTCCGCGGTGGACACCGTCGAAGTTGCCGATGGTGAGCGCGCAGGGCGCGCGGCTTTCGGCGTTGGGAAGACCGCGGAAGACTCTCACGATAGCGGAACGGACCGTTAATGTGTGGCCAAAGCGTGGCCAAAGCGTGATCAATGTGGCGAGAGGCGTCGCAGCCGGCCGCCGCGACGAAACAGACGATTATAAACGCTGCAACGGGGAATCGCCGCCGTTGCTGCGTCGCACGTAGCCCTCGATGATAAAATCCGCGGATGAAAAATCTCGTCATCCTGATCTCGGGACGGGGCAGCAACATGGAAGCCATTGTGCGCGCGTGCGCGCACGAAGCGTGGCCGGCGCGCGTCGCCGCCGTGATTGCCAACCGTCCGGATGCCGCGGGGCTCGCGTTCGCGGCTTCGCACGGCATTGCCACGGCTGTGGTCGATCACCGCCAGTTTCCTGATCGCGCCGCGTTCGACGCGGCGCTTGCGCAGGTGATCGACGGCCATCAGCCGGACCTCGTCATTCTCGCCGGCTTCATGCGCGTCCTGACCGAGCCGTTCGTCGCGCACTATACGGGTCGGATGCTGAATATCCATCCGTCGCTGCTGCCGAGCTTTCCGGGCCTGCACACGCATCAGCAGGCGCTCGACGCCGGCTGCCGCGTGCACGGCGCCACGGTCCACTTCGTCACGCCCGCGCTCGATCATGGCCCGATCGTCGCGCAGTCGGTCGTGCCCGTGCGCACGGGCGACGACGCCGCGGCGCTCGCCGCGCGCATCCTGAAGACCGAGCATGTGATCTACCCGCGCGCGGTGCGCTGGTTCGTCGAAGGGCGGCTTGCGCTCGACGGCGAACGCGTGACGCTCGCGCCGCCCGAGCCGCAGTGGCTTTTCCTTGACGACACCAACGCGAACGCGAACCTGAACGCCGACGCACAAGCCGCCGGGGAGGGCGCATGAGGCTGCATGGATTCCTGATCGGACAAACCGAAACGTTGCTCGCCGACGTCCTCAAGTTCACCGGCCCCGCCGACGCGGTCACGAGCCGGTTCTTCCGCGAGCATCCGAAGCTCGGCCACGGCGAGCGCGGCGTGATCGCCGAAGCCGTGTTCGCGGTCCTGCGCCGCCGCATGGAGTTCGCGCATCTGGCCGAGAGCGGCAGCGGCAGCCCGACGCGGCGCCTTGCGCTGCTCGGTCTGATGGCGACGGCGGGCCGCGCGGCGGTGCGCCCGTTCGTGTCGGATGCCGAGGCGGGCTGGCTCGAACACGTCTCGAAGATCGATCCGGCGAGCCTGCCGCAGCGCGTGCAGCTGAACCTGCCCGAGTGGATCATGAACGCGCTCCAGCAGCGCTTCGAGCCCGCCGAACTCGCGCAACTGGCCTCGGCGCTGAACTATCCGGCGCCGCTCGATCTGCGTGCGAACCCCATCAAGGCGAGCCGCGAGGCGCTGCTGCGCGCGCTCGGCGAGGCCGGCATCGAGGCTGGCGAGACGCCGTTCGCGCCGTTCGGCGTGCGCGTGGTCGGCAAACCCGCGCTTTCGAAGCTCGATCCGTTCAAGGAAGGCTGGTTCGAAGTGCAGGACGAGGGCAGCCAGCTGCTGTGCTCGCTGCTCGCACCGCGCCGCGGCGAGATGATCGTCGATTTCTGCGCGGGCGCGGGCGGCAAGACGCTCGCGCTCGGCGCGATGATGCGCTCGTCGGGGCGTCTCTACGCGTTCGACATCTCCGAGCGCCGCCTCGCGAAGCTCAAGCCGCGCCTCGCGCGCAGCGGGCTTTCGAACGTCAATCCGGTGCTGATCGACAGCGAGCACGACTCGAAGATCAAGCGGCTCGTCGGCAAGATCGACCGCGTGCTCGTCGATGCGCCGTGCTCCGGCCTCGGCACGCTGCGCCGCAACCCCGACCTCAAGTGGCGTCAGACGCCCGAGTCGGTCGCCGAACTCGCCCCCAAGCAACTGTCGATCCTCACGAGCGCCGCGCGTTTGCTCAAGCGCGGCGGCCGTCTTGTCTACGCGACCTGCAGCATCCTCGAAGCCGAGAACGAAGCGGTCGTGAAGCAGTTCCTGGACGCACATCCGGATTTCGTGCTCGTGAGCGCGCGCGACGTGCTGGCGGAGCAGCGCGTGGGCCTCGATACGGGCGACTACCTGTCGCTGTGGCCGCACCGCCACGCGACCGACGGCTTCTTCGCCGCCGTGCTGGAGCGCCGCGGCGACGCGGGGCCGTCGAAGCAGCAGGCGCAGGCAGCGACCGCGCCGGACGAATCGGCAGCGCAGCAGCAAGCGGCCGATGCGATTGCGCGGGCCAGCGAAACCGCCGACGAGCCGAATGTCGCTGAGTAACTCCCGCGCTCAAAACCGGGCTTACAACCAGGCTTATAACCAGGCTTATAACCGGGTTCACGACCGCGCCTGCGCGAGCGGGTCGCAGGCGCGCATGCGCGGCGCGGCGGGTTGGACGGAGAGCGCCGGACGGCCCGCCCCGCGCGTGCCTGCCGCGCGCGTCGCCCATGCCGCACGCGTCGTGCGCCAATACGCACCATGATCGAAAACCGTTTGCTGACTCACATGCTGGGCGGCGTGATCCGCGACTTCGGCCAGCCGGTCATGCTCTGGCAGATCGGCGTGCTGATCGGCGCGCTCATCGTGGCCTTCGTGCTCGCGCAGCTCTTGCGGCGCGGGATCGAAGCGCGCCGCAAGGCGCGCCGCGAGGCGCGGCCCTTTGGCGCGGAAAGCCTCACCAAGGCGCTCTTTCCGCTGATCGGCGCAGGCTGCGTCTGGGTGGCGCGCGCGGTCGCCAGCAACTTCTTCCACACGTCGCTCCTCAATCTCGCGCTCGTGCCGCTGTTCGGCATCGGCCTCATCTACATTGCGTTCTTCTTCGCGCGCCGCGTGTTCGGCGGCAAGGGCTCGACGCATGCGTGGCTCTCGATCATCGAGAAGCTCGTTTCGCTGATCGTCTGGGTCGTCATGGTCCTGACCGTGCTCGGCATCCAGGACGACGCGCTCGACTGGATGGCGAGCGTGCGCTTTCGCATCGGCACCTCGCACATCAGCCTGCTCTCGCTCGCGAATGCCGTGTCGTGGGTCTGCGTGACGATGGTCGTCGCGATCTGGGCGGGCTCGGCGCTCGAAGACCGCCTCATGCGCGCCACCACGCTCGACGCCAACCTGCGCGTCGTGCTCGCGCGCGTCGGGCGCGCGCTGCTCGTGTTCGCGGCGGTGCTTTTCAGCCTCTCGATCGTCGGCATCGACATCACGGTGCTCGGCGTGTTCGGCGGCGCGCTCGGCGTCGGCCTCGGCTTCGGGCTGCAGAAGATCGCGAGCAACTACGTGTCCGGCTTCATCATCCTGATCGACCGCTCGCTGCACCTCGGCGACACGATCGACGTCAGCGGCCTCGCGGGCAAGGTCACGCAGATCCGCACGCGCTACACGGTCGTGCGCGGACTCGACGGCGTCGAGACGCTGATCCCGAACGAAAAGCTCATCACCGATGTCGTGCAGAACCGGTCGTCGTACCTCACGCGCGGCTACGTCAAAGCGGCGGTGCAGGTGGCCTACGACACGGACCTCGACTTCGCGATGGCGCTGCTCGCGCGTGCGGCACAGGGCGTGGACCGCGTGCTGGCCGATCCGGCTCCGACCCCGTATCTCGTGAGTTTCGGCTCGGACGGCATCGACCTCGAACTGGGCTTCTGGGTGGCCGACGCAGCCACGGGTACCGCGGGCGTGCGCTCGGCCGTGAACGTCAATATCTGGCGCCTCTTCGGCGAGCACGGCATCTCGATTCCGTTTGCGCAGCGCGAGGTCCGCATCATCGGCGCGGCGGAGATCCCCGGTGTTGTGCAGCGCAGTGCCCGCACAGAGACGCCCACCGCCGGCTGAAAGGTGCCGCAACTGTGCGCGAGCGCGCACTCCGGCGCGTGAGGCCGCGCCGGAATCGAAAAAAATCCTCATTTGTTACAAACACTTGGAACGGTTCGCGTAGAATGCCGTCCAACGCTTCTCACTGCTTTCACTTCCCTGACTTTGGCGGCGCTGTAAGGCTGAAGTCACTCGTCTTTCAGGTACAGACCTTGTTGAATTCCCTGCTCGATTTCCTCGCACACGGGGTGCTGCATTTCTCGTGGTGGCAGATCCTGTTGTACGTGGCCGTCGTCACGCACATCACGATTGTCGGCGTGACCGTGTATCTCCACCGCTGCCAGGCGCACCGCGCGCTCGACATGCATCCCATCGCCAGTCATTTCTTCCGTTTCTGGCTGTGGATGACCACCGGCATGCTCACGGGCCAGTGGGCCTCGATCCACCGCAAGCACCACGCGAAATGCGAGACGGAGGAAGATCCGCACAGCCCGCAAACGCGCGGCCTATGGAAAGTGCTGCTCGAAGGCGCGGAGCTGTATCGCGCCGAAGCGAAGAACGAAGAAACGATGCGCCGCTACAGTCACGGCACGCCCAACGACTGGATCGAACGCAACATCTACACGAAGTATCCGATCCTCGGCGTGAGCATCATGCTGGTGATCGACGTGCTGCTGTTCGGCGCGGTCGGTCTGACTGTCTGGGCCGTGCAGATGGCGTGGATTCCGTTCTGGGCGGCAGGCGTCGTCAACGGTCTCGGCCACTTCTTCGGCTATCGCAACTTCAATTCGGCGGATGCGAGCACGAACCTGTTCCCGCTCGGCATCATCATCGGCGGCGAGGAACTGCACAACAACCACCACACGTTCGCGACGTCGGCGAAGCTGTCGAACAAGTGGTACGAGTTCGACATCGGCTGGATGTACATCCGTTTAATGTCGATGTGCGGGCTCGCCAAGGTCAAGAAGGTCGCGCCCACGCCGCGTCTCACGAAGGGCAAGCTCGTGCCCGACCAGGAAACGCTGCAGGCCGTGTTGTCGAACCGCTATGAAGTGATGGCGCGTTACGCGAAGGCCGTGAAGCAGGCGTATCGCCAGGAGCTCGCGCACCTGAAGGAAGTGGGCGCGCGCGAGAAGTATCAGCTGATGCACGGCGCGCGCAAATGGTTCTACAAGGAAGAATCGAGCCTCGACGAGCCGCAGAAGCGCCAGCTTCCGCAGATCTTCGCGAACAGCCAGCAGCTGCGCACGTTCATCGAACTGCGCAACGAGCTCGCAGCGATCTGGGATCGTTCCAGCGCATCGCGCGAACAACTGCTCACGCAACTGCAGGACTGGTGTCATCGCGCCGAACAGAGCGGCATCAAGGCGCTTCAGGAATTCGCTTCACGTCTGCGGCGCTATGCATGAGACGTCAGAAAATCCATTAGAATTCAGGTACGTCACAAAACCCCGCGTTGGCGGGGTTTTTCTTTTGGGGCCGCGAAAACCTGTGCCGCTCGCGTGGTTTATCGGCAGCCATTGCAGTGCAGCCCAATTTGCATGGGACCAGAGTAAGCGCTAGAAGACTCACTCTGGTCGACTGGAGGAGATCATGAGTCAGGCGATCAGGAAGGTCGAATACGACCGGCCGCAAGGCGCCGTTTGCAGTGTCGGACAGGCCTGGGCACGCGTGCCCGATGCACCGACCGCAGCACAACGCGTGGCATTGAAAGAGCGCATCCGTGCGCTGCTCTTGCGCGAGAAGGCAGTGCTCGTCGCGCACTATTACGTCGATCCCGAACTGCAGGAGCTGGCGGACGAAACCGGCGGCTGCGTGGCCGATTCGCTCGAAATGGCGCGCTTCGGCCGCGATCATGAAGCACAGACGCTCGTCGTGGCCGGTGTGCGCTTCATGGGCGAGACGGCCAAGATCCTGAGCCCCAACAAACGCATTCTGATGCCGGATCTCGAAGCGACCTGCTCGCTCGACCTCGGCTGCCCCATCGACGAATTCTCCGCGTTCTGCGACGAACATCCCGACCGTACCGTCGTCGTCTATGCCAATACCAGCGCCGCCGTGAAGGCGCGTGCGGACTGGATGGTGACGTCGTCGATCGGTCTTGAGATCGTCGCGCACCTGCACGCGTCGGGCCAAAAGATCCTCTGGGCGCCGGACCGCCATCTCGGCGGCTACATCCAGAAGAAGACCGGCGCCGACATGCTGATGTGGCAAGGCTCGTGCCTCGTGCACGACGAGTTCAAGGGCATCGAACTCGATTTGCTGCGCGCCCAGTATCCCGATGCAAAGGTGCTCGTGCATCCCGAATCGCCGGAAGCTGTCGTCGCACTGGCCGACGTGGTCGGCTCGACCACGCAGTTGATCGATGCGGCCGTGAAGCTCGACGCCACGCATTTCATCGTCGCGACCGACCTCGGCATCCTGCACAAGATGCGGCTTGCCGCGCCGGACAAGACCTTTATCGAAGCGCCCACGGCCGGCAACAGCGCCACTTGCAAGAGCTGCGCGCACTGTCCGTGGATGGCGATGAACGGCCTCGAAAATCTCGCGGACGTGCTGGAGTGCGGCCACAACGAGATTTTTGTCGATGCGGCGCTCGGCGAACGTGCGCGTCTGCCGATCGACCGCATGCTCGCGTTCGCAGCCGAGCACAAGCGCCGCGTGCAGGCGAGCGGCGATCTCGCGCGCGACGGCGCGCTCTTCGCGAACGTGGGGGCGGCGTAAATGGGTGCGAGAGATCTGATCGGCGTCGAAGCGGCATCGCCGTTGCTCGCCGAAGTGCGCGCGCAGTACGGCGCGGCATTCGATGCGGCCATCGCCCGCAACGTGGTCGAAGCGCTCGCGGAAGACATCGGCGACGGCGACCAGACGGGCCGTCTCGTGAGCGCGGACGAAATGCGCGATGCGCGCATCATCGTGCGCGAAGAAGCGGTGCTGTGCGGCGTGCTGTGGTTCGACGGCGTGATGAAGAGCGTCGACGCGCGCATCGAGGTGCACTGGCACTATCGCGAGGGCGAACGCATGAGCGTCGATTCGACGGTCTGCTCGCTGCGCGGTCCGGCGCGTGCGCTGCTCACCGCCGAGCGCAGCGCGATGAACTTCCTGCAACTGCTCTCGGGCGTGGCGAGCGCGACGCGCCGCTATGTGGATGCGATTGCGCACACGCAAACGCGCATCGTCGATACGCGCAAGACGCTGCCTGGCCTGCGCCTCGCGCAGAAGTACGCGGTGCGCGTGGGCGGCGGGGCAAACCAGCGGCTCGCGCTCTACGACGGCATCCTCATCAAGGAAAACCACATCGCCGCTGCGGGCGGCGTGGGCGCGGCGGCAGACGCCGCGTTTGCGCTCGACGCGGCCGTGCCGGTCCAGATCGAAGTGGAGACGCTCGCGCAACTCGATGAAGCGCTTGCGCATGGCGCGAAGTCGATCCTGCTCGACAACTTCTCGCTCGATGCGATGCGCGACGCGGTGCGTCTCACGGCGGGGCGCGCCGTGCTCGAAGGATCGGGCGGCGTGAATTTCGACACCGTGCGTGCGATTGCCGAAACGGGCGTCGACCGCATTTCGATTGGCGCGCTCACGAAGGACGTGCGCGCAACCGACTACTCGATGCGGATCGTCTGAGCGCAGGCGGCACAGCGAAAACACGCGAAATTCAAGCGCAAACTGAGCATAAACCGAGCGTAAACGTTAAGGGCCGCCTCGCAAGAGGCGGCCCTTTGTTTTGACGCGGTGTTCGCGCGCCTAGCCGATCGTGCGGTTGCGCACGCGCTCCGGCGAGAGCACGCTCGGCAATGCTTTCGGCAGCGTGTTCGGCCAGTCGCGGCTGTAGTGCAGGCCGCGGCTTTCGCGCCGCGAGCGCGCGCTCTCGACGATCAGCGAGGCGACTTCCACGAGATTGCGCAGTTCGAGCAGATCGCGTGTCACGCGGAAGTTCGCGTAGTACTCGCCAATCTCGTCGCGCAGGAGGGAGATGCGATGCTGGGCGCGCTCGAGCCGCTTGTCGGTGCGCACGATGCCGACGTAATTCCACATGAGGCGGCGCAGTTCGTCCCAGTTGTGGGCGACGACGACTTCTTCGTCGGAGTCCGAAACGCGGCTTTCGTCCCAGTCGGGCAGCGGTGCGTGTGCGGCGGCGCCGAAGCCTTCCGCCTCGATCGCCTGGGCCGCCGAACGCCCGATCACGAGGCATTCGAGCAGCGAATTGCTGGCGAGCCGGTTCGCGCCGTGCAGGCCCGTGTACGAGGTCTCGCCGACGGCGTAGAGGCCCGCGAGATCGGTGCGGCCCGCGAGGTCGGTGACGACGCCGCCGCACGTGTAGTGCGCGGCCGGCACGACGGGAATCGGCTCCTTCGTGATGTCGATGCCGAAATCCCGGCAGCGCGCGAGGATCGTCGGGAAGTGCTCTTCGAGGAACGCGGCCGGCTGGTGGCTGATGTCGAGATGCACGCAGTCGATGCCGTGCTTCTTGATCTCGAAGTCGATGGCGCGTGCGACGATGTCGCGCGGCGCGAGCTCGGCGCGTGCGTCGTGCTCGGGCATGAACCGGGTGCCGTCGGGCAGACGCAGCACGCCGCCTTCGCCGCGCACCGCTTCGGAAATCAGGAACGACTTCGCATGCGGGTGGAAGAGGCAGGTGGGATGGAACTGGATGAACTCCATGTTCGCCACGCGGCAGCCCGCGCGCCAGGCCATGGCAATGCCGTCGCCGGTGGCCGTGTCGGGGTTCGTCGTATAGAGATAGACCTTGCCTGCACCGCCGGTCGCGAGGACCGTGTGCGGCGCCTGGATTGTCACGGTGCGGTCGTTCTTGAGATCGAGCGCGTAAAGACCATGACAGCGGCGGCCGGGCAGGCCGAGACGGTCGGATGTGATCACGTCGATCGCGTGGTGATCTTCGAGGATCGTGATGTTCGGATGCTGGCGCGCGCGCTCGATGAGCGTTTGCACGACGGCGTGGCCGGTTGCGTCGGCGGCGTGGATGATCCGGCGATGGCTGTGGCCGCCTTCGCGCGTGAGGTGATAGCCCAGCTCGGCGGCGGCGTCCTTCGTGAACGGCACCTGTTGGTGGATTAGCCACTCGATCGCTGCGCGGCCATTTTCGACGATGAAGCGCGTCGCGCCTTCGTCGCACAGGCCGCCGCCGGCCACCAGCGTGTCGTCGATGTGATTCTCGACGCTGTCGGTCGGATCGAGCACTGCGGCGATGCCGCCTTGCGCGCGATCACTCGCGCCTTCGGTTACGTCGCGTTTCGCGATCACCACAACGCGCCGTGTGTCGGCGAGGTTCAGCGCGACGCTCAGGCCTGCCAGCCCGCTGCCGACGATCGCAACATCGAAATTCATGGTCCTGCTTCTCCATTCTTGTTCTATTGCGGCGCGCGGTGCGGCCGATGAAGCGGGAAGCATACTCCCAACGGCGGCGAGAGGAAAAGCCGAACGAATGCCCCGACGAGCGAAGTTGTCTTGTGTGAAGCTATATGGCGAACCGGAAAAAGAAAAACCCCGCACAAGTGCGGGGTTTTCTGTCTTCGTCAGGCTCGGAACCAGATTACTTGATCTTGGTTTCCTTGTACTCGACGTGCTTGCGAACAACCGGGTCGAACTTCTTGATCGACATTTTTTCCGGCATGTTGCGCTTGTTCTTCGTGGTCGTATAGAAGTGACCCGTACCTGCGGTCGACTCCAGCTTGATCTTGTCGCGGATGCCCTTGGCCATGATTTACTCCTTAGACTTCGCCACGTGCGCGCAGATCTGCGAGCACGGAATCGATACCGTTCTTGTCGATCAGGCGCAGGCCTGCGTTCGACAGGCGCAGACGCACCCAACGGTTTTCGCTTTCAACCCAGAAACGGCGGTTTTGCAGATTCGGGAGAAAACGACGCTTGGTCTTGTTGTTCGCGTGGGAAACGTTGTTGCCGCTCATCGGCGCTTTCCCAGTTACTTGGCATACGCGTGCCATGAGAGCACTCCTAATACGCTAATTCTGAGTTCGTGAGCCGCTAAAGTTTCCCAGGCGAGATATGGCGGGCAAGGGGGCGCTCACGTATGGATGAGAAACAACCTCGAACCCAGCTCATTCCCCCTGGAACGCCTTGACAGGCTTCGGAACAGGGTTGGAAATAGGCAAACCGTAATTTTAGCGGAAAAACCGCAGGAAAATCAAGCCCGATTTGCAACGGCAATGGTGCGGACCAAGCTGGCCTTCGTGATGCCGGCTCAGGTGGAGCCTGTCAGTTCCAGCCGTTGCGGGCGAACGAATAAGTCTCCCGCGCGCCGATCACGAGATGGTCGACCAGCTGGACGTCCACGAGCGCCAGCGTTTCGCGCAGCACCCGGGTGAGGCGCCGGTCGCTCGCGCTCGGTTGCACGGCTCCTGAAGGATGGTTGTGCGCGACGATCAGGCTCGCGGCGTTGAGCATCAGCGCACGCCGCACGATTTCGCGAGGATACACCACCATGCGCGTGAGCGACCCGCGCGAGCTTTCTTCGGGACGGATCAGGCGATGCCGCACGTCCAGATAAAGGCACACGAATACTTCATAGGGCCGGGCGCCGATCATCAGGCGCAGATAGTCCTCCACCGCGCCCGGTGTATCGACGAGCGGTTTTTCGTCGAGCTGCTCGGCCAGCGCGCGGCGGGCAAGCTCCAGCACGGCAAGCAGCTTGGCGGCTTTCGCCGGACCGATGCCGCGCAGGCCATCGAGCTCCTCGCGTTGCGCGTCCAGCATGACGCGCAGCGAGCCGAACCGCTCGATGAGCGAGCGCGCGACATCGAAGACATCGTGACCCGGCAAGCCCGACCCGAGCAACAGGGCGAGCAGGTCCACGTCCGAAAGCGCGCCTGGGCCGGACGTGCGCAGGCGCTCTCGCGGCATGCTTCGCGCGCGTGCTTGTGCCGCGTTGCCGCAGGCGGGGGATGGCGCGTCTCGTCTGGCGGAAACAGGGTGAGCGGGGTGAACGGGGCGAGGCGCGCCCGTCGGTGTTTCGGCGCGGGGCCAGACTGGCTTCGCGCAGGCTGCTTCCAGCATTGCGACCTCCATGGGGCTGCTGTGGGGCTGCTGTGGGCGGCCGGATCGCGCCTGGTGCGACAACCGTGCTTTGCCGGATCGCACATGCGCGCCCCAACCGCCTCGGATAAGTGGCTTACAATACGGGTTTTGCGGCTGCGCCAGCGCGGCCGGACCGGCGCCTTACGGGTGCGACCAGACGACAATGAGTACCGTATGACCATCATCGACATCTCCGAGGTGAAATCGGGTTCCCACGTAACGCTGCATTACCGGCTCGCACTCGCCGACGGCACCGACGTCGTCAATACGTTCACCGAGCACCCGGCGACCCTGATGATCGGCGCCGGACAGATCGCCCCGCCGCTGGAAGAGATTCTGCAGGGCCTGAAGGTGGGGCACCATTCGACCTTTCAGCTAGGGCCGGACGTCGCTTTCGGCCAGCGCAGCCCCCTGCTGATCCAGCGCATCGCGCTCGGCACGCTGCGCGATCACGGCATGGAGCGCGAAGAGTTCACTCCCGGCGATCTGATCGAATTCAATGCAGCCGATGGCGGCCGCATTGCGGGCGTGGTCAAGGAGATCGACGAGACCTCCGTACTGTTCGATTTCAATCACCCGCTCGCAGGCCAGGCGGTTGAGTTTGAAGTGAAAATCATCGGAATTCTGTAAGCCCATGAGCTCCCCGGACACGCCCCTGATTTCCGACACCGAAATCCTGCTCGCGCAGCCGCGCGGCTTCTGTGCCGGTGTCGATCGCGCCATCGAAATTGTCGAGCGCGCGATCAAGCAGCATGGCGCACCTATCTACGTGCGCCACGAGATTGTCCACAACGCGTACGTGGTCGAAGATCTGCGCAAGAAGGGGGCGATCTTCATCGAGCAGCTCGATGAAGTGCCGTCCGGCAACACGGTCATTTTCAGTGCGCACGGCGTCTCCAAGGCGGTGCGCGCGGATGCCGAGGCGCGCGGGCTGCGCGTCTACGACGCCACGTGCCCGCTCGTCACCAAAGTGCACGTCGAGGTCGCGAAGATGCGCGACGAGGGCCTCGACATCGTGATGATCGGCCACAAGGGCCACCCCGAAGTCGAAGGCACGATGGGGCAGGCGGAAGAGGGCATGTATCTCGTGGAAGACGCCGCCGACGTCGCGGCGCTGCAGTTGCGCGATCCGTCGCGCGTGGCGTTCGTCACGCAGACCACGCTCTCCGTCGACGACGCGGCCGAAATCATCGCGGCGCTCAAGGCGCGGTTTCCCGCCATCCGCGAGCCGAAGAAGCAGGACATCTGTTACGCGACGCAAAATCGCCAGGACGCCGTGAAATTCATGGCGCCGCAGTGCGACCTGGTGATCGTGGTCGGCAGCCCGAACAGCTCGAATTCCAACCGGTTGCGCGAAGTCGCCGAGAAGCGCGGCGTCACTGCCTATATGGTGGACGCCGCGTCCCAGATCGACCCGCAATGGCTCGTGGGCAAGCGCAGGATCGGTCTGACGGCGGGCGCCTCGGCGCCGGAGGCGCTTGCACAGGAGATCATCCAGCGTCTGCGTGAATTGGGGGTGCGCAATGTGCGCGCGCTGGAAGGCATCGAGGAAAACATCGCGTTTCCGTTGCCGCGCGGGCTCGGCTTGCCGGCCTGAAGCTTTCAGGTACCGATCAGAAAAGCGCGCCGTCGGCGCGTTTTTTTTCGCCCGTCGATCGCTCCACCAGACCATAAACAGTCAATAAAACGGGGGCGTAACGCCGTGAAGCGGAGATCAACCCGTGTGAAGTTGGGGTTTTTCGATCGCCCCGGATCGAAAATCGCACCCAATTTTTAAATACGGCCCCGATTTAATGGCGACCCTCCAGCCAACCTGACCAGAAAGTGTGCCGATACGGCGCATGAAGACTCGCTGCGTTCGTGCTCTTAAACTCTCCGAAAGGCCGCCGCCTGACAAGGTCTTCCGGCTATTGCCTGCAACACTTGGTGCAAATCCTGGTTATTTTGGTGCAACTGATGCCCGAAAATGCGGTGCTACCAGCGGTGCAACCCGCGCTATTCGCTGGTCCATGAATGCGGTTGCAATGCAGGAAAACCCTGCCGGTTCAACCATATTGCTGCCCGCATAATTGGAGTTACAATGCGCGCGTCCTGAAGGCTTGACGGCCTTTCAGCGAGTAATTCGGAAGGTGCAGGAGACCTGATTAATGCAAGTCGATTTTGCTTACACCGCGTTTTCGGCGGCGGCGGTAGTGCTGCGCAATGCGTGGCACGACAGCAGTGCCGGGACGGGTGGGGCGGCGGCGAAGATGGCCGCGCGCCTGGCAGGAACCGATGTGCAGACCGATGTGCATTCAGGACATGACGACGAAAACGGCAAGCCGCATCTTGTTTGCGCGCATGCTGCAAAGGGGACAAGGATGACCGCGGTTCCCGTAGTCATGACAAATGGTATGCAACCTGCTCGCGCACGCAGCGGCGCGAGCGCTGTTTTCGTGACGGGCCGCAGGGCGCGCGTCGTCGCCATTCTTCACAATGGCGCGGCGCGGCAATGGGGTTCGTTGGCTGGTCTGACCGAAGCCGCTCGCAGCGATGCGGCGTTTTCGGGCAACTCCGGCAGCGAGGACGGGCTGCAGAAAGGAGTCATGACGCGTGACGCATCCATGGCTGGCCGCGAGGCTATTGGCCATGCTGTCGTCGCGAACGTTACAGGTAGTTGAACACGACGGCACCGAACCATCCGGCGGTGCCGTTTTTGCATCTGCTTCCGGGGAGACCGCCGCTGTAACACAGCGGTGATTCGAACCGGGTGTGGGTAACCGTAACCGGTCTTTTACTTCAGTACCCGAGAGTGTCGTTGCGGTTCCGTAAAACATCGCCCACCGGCCGATGCACAGCGCGAATCCGGTCGCACGGGCTAAGGAGCATTAAATGGATATCTTCATCCAGCAGATCCTGAATGGGCTGGTGCTTGGCAGCATCTACGCCATCATCGCACTGGGCTACACCATGGTGTACGGGATTCTGGGCATCATCAACTTCGCGCACGGCGACGTGCTGATGGTCGGCGCCATGGTCGCGCTCTCCGCCATCAACGTGCTGCAGAATCATTTCCCGGGACTCGGGAATATCGCGACGCTGACCATCGCGCTGATCATCGCGGCAGTGGTCTGCGCGGTCGTCGGATACGCGATCGAGAGAATCGCCTACCGGCCGCTGCGCCGAGCGCCGCGTCTCGCGCCGCTCATCACGGCCATCGGCGTGTCGATCCTGCTCGAGACGCTCGCCATGATGATCTGGGGCCGCAATCCGCTCGCGTTCCCGCAGCTCATCTCCACGGATCCGATCAACGTCATCAAGCCGACTGAAACCGGCGTGGGCGCCGTGATCTCGCCGACCGAGATCGTCATCATCGCCGTGGCGTTCATCGTGATGGCCGGACTGCTGCTCCTTGTGCACCGTACGAAGCTCGGCCGCGCGATGCGCGCGATTGCCGAGAACCCGAACAATGCCTCGCTGATGGGTGTGAACCCCAACTTCGTGATTTCGGCCACCTTCATGATCGGCTCGGCGCTCGCCGCACTGGCCGGCGTGATGATCGCCTCCGAATACGGCAACGCGCACTTCTACATGGGCTTCATCCCCGGCATGAAGGCGTTCACCGCGGCGGTGCTGGGCGGTATCGGCAATCTTGGCGGCGCGATGGTCGGCGGCGTGGTGCTCGGTCTCATCGAGCAGCTCGGCGCAGGCTATATCGGCGGTCTGACCGGCGGGGTGTTCGGCAGTAACTATCAGGACGTGTTCGCATTCATCGTTCTGATCGTCGTGCTCGTGTTCCGTCCGTCGGGGCTGCTGGGCGAACGTGTCGCGGATCGCGCATAAGAAGGAGAAGAGCAAAATGACTTCCATTCAACCGATCGAGCCGTCGACGACGCTCATCGCCGAGAAGAACAAGACGAAGACGCTCACGGTCGGCATCGCCACCGCGATCTTCGTGATCTTCGTGCCGTTCCTCGTGGGCGCAGCGGGCGGCAACTACTGGGTGCGCGTGCTCGACTTCGCGATGCTCTATGTGATGCTCGCGCTCGGCCTGAACGTGGTGGTCGGCTTCGCCGGCCTGCTGGATTTGGGCTACATCGCGTTCTACGCCGTGGGCGCCTACACGGCCGCGCTGCTGACGTCGCCCCACCTCACCTCGCAGTTCGAGTGGATTGCGAACATGTTCCCGGCCGGCCTGCATACGCCGTACTGGATCGTGGTTCCGGCCGCCATGGCGCTCGCCGCGCTCTTCGGCGTGCTGCTCGGTGCGCCGACCCTGCGTCTGCGCGGCGACTATCTCGCGATCGTGACCCTCGGCTTCGGGGAAATCGTTCGTATCTTCATGAACAACCTCGACCGTCCGGTGAACATCACCAACGGACCGCAGGGCATTACGGGCGTTTCGCCGCTGCAGGTCGGGGGCGTGAGTCTCGCGGACCAGCACACGCTGTTCGGTTTCACGTTCACGTCGGTGTACAGCTACTACTACGTGTTCGTGCTGTGCGCGCTGCTCGTGATCTGGGTGTGTACGCGTTTGCAGCACTCGTGCATCGGCCGCGCCTGGGCCGCCATCCGCGAAGACGAAATCGCGGCCAAGGCCATGGGCATCAACACCCGTAACGTGAAGCTGCTCGCGTTCGCGATGGGTGCGTCGTTCGGCGGCCTCTCCGGCGCGATGTTCGGTGCGTTCCAGGGCTTCGTTTCGCCGGAATCGTTCACGTTCTGGGAATCGGTCGTTGTGCTCGCATGCGTCGTGCTCGGCGGCATGGGCCACATTCCGGGCGTGATTCTCGGCGCGGTGCTGCTCTCCGTGTTCCCCGAATTCCTGCGCTCGACGATGGGTCCGCTGCAGCACGCGCTCTTCGGCCATCAGATCATCGATACCGAAGTCATTCGCCAGCTGCTTTACGGTCTCGCGATGGTCGTCATCATGCTGTATCGCTCGGAAGGCCTGTGGCCCGCGCCGAAGCACGAAGACCGCGTTGCGAAGATCGCGAAGCGCGCCAGCAAGAAAGCGGTGCGCGCCTAAGTCAGGACAGGAGATAAACGTATGAGCAACAAACCCATCCGCCTGTCCGTGAAGGGCGTGAACAAGCGCTTCGGCGGCCTGCAGGCGCTTTCGGAAGTGGGCCTGCAGATCGAAGCGGGCACGATTTACGGTCTGATCGGCCCGAACGGCGCCGGCAAGACGACGTTCTTCAACGTGATTACCGGTCTCTATACGCCGGACTCGGGCGAGTTCCGGCTCGACGGCGATTCTTATACGCCGACCGCCGTCTATCAGGTGGCGAAGGCGGGCATCGCCCGCACCTTCCAGAACATCCGGCTCTTCGGCGGCATGACCGCGCTCGAAAACGTGATGGTGGGCCGCCACGTGCGCACGAAGCACGGCCTGCTCGGCGCCGTGTTCCAGACGCCCGCGGAACGCAAGGAAGAGCGCGAGATCAAGGAGCGCGCGCTGGAACTGCTCGAATACGTGGGCATTGCGCAGTACGCCGACTACACGTCGCGCAACCTCTCGTACGGCCACCAGCGCCGTCTGGAGATCGCGCGTGCGCTCGCGACGGACCCGAAGCTGCTCGCACTCGACGAGCCTGCGGCGGGCATGAACGCGACCGAAAAGGTGGAACTCACGCGCCTGCTCGACAAGATCCGCGCGGACGGCAAGACGATCCTGCTGATCGAGCACGACGTGAAACTGGTGATGGGCCTGTGCAACCGCATGACAGTGCTCGACTATGGCAAGGTGATCGCCGAAGGTCTGCCGCACGACGTGCAGCGCGACCCGAAGGTGATCGAGGCATATCTGGGCGCAGGGGTGCACTGATGGCAAAGGCAATTCTCAAGATCAAGGGCCTGCAGGTCAATTACGGCGGCATTCAGGCCGTGAAGGGCGTCGACCTCCAGGTGGAGGAGGGCGAACTCGTCACGCTGATCGGCGCGAACGGCGCAGGCAAGACGACGACGATGAAGGCGATCACGGGCCTCAAGCCCTATTCCGCCGGCGACATCGAATACAACGGCCAGTCGATCAGGGGCGTGCCGGCGCACGAGCTGCTCAAGCGCGGCCTCGCGATGGTGCCGGAAGGCCGCGGGATCTTCTCGCGCATGTCGATCATCGAAAACATGCAGATGGGCGCGTACCTGCGCAACGACAACGACGGCATCAAGAAGGACGTCGAGCGCATGTTCGGCTTCTTCCCGCGCCTGAAGGAACGTGCGTCGCAGCTCGCGGGCACGCTGTCGGGCGGCGAGCAGCAGATGCTGGCGATGGCGCGCGCGATCATCTCGAAGCCCAAGCTGCTCCTGCTCGACGAACCGTCGATGGGCCTCTCGCCGATCATGGTCGAGAAGATCTTCGAAGTCGTGCGCACGATCTCGCAGGAGGGCATCACGGTGCTGCTCGTCGAGCAGAACGCGCGACTCGCGCTGCAGGCGGCGCACCGCGGCTACGTGATGGATTCGGGCCTCGTCACGATGGAAGGCGACGCGAAGCAGATGCTCGACGATCCGAAGGTGCGTGCCGCGTACCTGGGCGAATAAGTCGGCGAATAAAGCATCGTTCGACGGTGTAAATGAAAAGCCGCATGGGCCTCGCGCTCATGCGGCTTTTTTCATCGGTGCGCGTTGTGTGCGTTGTGTGCGCTATGCGTCGCTGGGCGTGGGCGACTCAAGGCTCCAGCCGTTTGCCGAGCTTGTTCTCGATTACAGCGAGTCGAGCACCGAGCGCAGCATCGCCATCATCTGGTCGATCTCTTCGTTCGTCACGTTGAGCGCGGGCATGAAGCGCAGCAGATTCGGGCGCGCGGCGTTGAGCAGCAGTCCATCCGGCTGCATGAGGCGCGCCTTTTCGACGATCTGCGGGCCGATATCCTTGCCGAGCAGCAGCGCGCGCAGCAGACCTTCGCCGCGCTCGCCTTCGAAGCCGCGCTCCGCCGAAAGTTCGAGCAGTTTCTCGCGCAGATACTGGCCGCGTGCGCGCACGCCTTCGAGGAAACCTGGCGCAACCAGTTGCGAGATCACCGAATAGCCGACCGCCGTCATCAGCGGATTGCCGTTGTAGGTGCCGCCCTGATCGCCGGCTTCGAATACGCAGGCGTCGTTCTTCGCGAGCAGCGCCGCGAGCGGCACGCCGCCGCCGATGCCCTTGCCGAGCGTCATGATGTCCGGCTCGATGTCCGAGAGTTCGTGGGCGAACAGCGTGCCCGCGCGGCCGCAGCCGCTTTGCACTTCGTCGACGATCAGCAGGATGCCGTGCTTTTTCGTGAGCGCGCGCAATTGCTGCATGAATTCGCGCGTGGCGGGGATCACGCCGCCTTCGCCCTGGATCGGTTCGAGCATCACGGCGACGGTCTTGCGCGTGACGAGCTTTTCGACCGATGCGATGTCGTTCAGGTCCGCCTTCGGGAAACCGGGCACCTGCGGCGCGTAGATCGTGTCCCAGCCGGCCTTGCCGCTCGCCGACATCGTCGCGATCGTGCGGCCGTGGAAGCTGTGATCGAATGTGATGACTTCGTACGCGCCGTCGCGATGCTTCTTGCCCCACTTGCGCGCGAGCTTGATCGCGCCTTCGTTGGCTTCCGCGCCGCTATTGGCGAAGAACACCTTGTCGAAGCAACTATGTTCGGTGAGCAGGCCCGCGAGCTGCGCCATCGGTTCGTTGTAGAACGCGGGCGACGGATTGATGAGCAGGCGCGCCTGCTTGTCGAGCGCTGCGATCATGCCATCGTTGCAATGCCCGAGGCTATTGACGGCCCAGCCCTGAATAAAGTCGAGATAGCGCTTGCCTTCGTTGTCGTAGAGCCACGACCCCTTGCCGTGCGTGAAGACGATTTCGGGCCGGTTGGTGATGTACATCAGCGACTCGATCGGGTACTCGGAAAAATTCATGGCAGCGGGCTCCGCGCTCAGGACAGGAAACAGGGTTGGGAAGGCAGCCGCGGCGAAGCGGCGAGAAAAAACGAAAAGCCACGGCTGAGCGTGGCTTTTGCGATTCGAACTACATGCGCGTGAAGGTAAGACGCGCGTCCGCGATCAAGCCAGACCCAGCGAAGGGGGCGAGCGTCGACGTCGCAGAGCGGACTGGATGTGGTTCATGGGCGCAAGAATACGATAAGCGCAACGGCGCTGTAAACCGTCAATTTGCGGGCGGCCGAAGAAATGTTCGTGACGGCCGCCGCGCAAATCGGGCGACTAGCGAGCTTCAGACCGGATTGGCGAGGTCAGCGGCGCTCGTGAACGAGTCTGCGAAGAATTCGTTTTCCGGCAGGCCGTGGTGCTGCGAGAAGTCGCGCTGCGCCGATTCGACCATGACGGGCGCGCCGCACGCGTAGACCTGATAGCCGGACAGATCCGGCAGATCGTCGATTACCGCGCGGTGCACGAAACCCGTGCGGCCGGTCCACGCGTCGCCGGCCGCGGGCTCGGAGAGCACCGGCACGAAGCGGAAGTCCGGAATGTCCTTCGCCCACTGTTCGGCGAGATCCATCAGGTACAGGTCCTTCTTCTCGCGCGCGCCCCAGTAGAGCGTCATCGGGCGCTCCAGCTTCTGGTGGATCGCGTGCTCGACGATCGCCTTGATCGGCGCGAAGCCGGTGCCGGAGGCGAGCAGCACGATCGGCTTGTCCGAGTCTTCGCGCAGGAAGAAGGTGCCGAGCGGCGCTTCGAAGCGCAGGATGTCGCGCACCTTCAACTGCTTGAACACGTGGTCGGTGAACGTGCCGCCCGGCATGTGGCGGATGTGCAGCTCGAGCGGGCCTTCCTCGTGCGGTGCGCTCGCCATCGAGTAGCTGCGGCGCGTGCCGTCCTTGAGGATGAATTCGAGGTACTGGCCCGCGAGGTACTGCAGACGCTCGTTCGCGGGCAGTTGCAGCTTCAGGACGACGACGTCGTCGGCCTTGTGCTCGATATCGGCGATCCGCGTGGGCAGCTTGCGCACCTGCACGTCGCGGACGCCCGCCACTTCGCGGATATCGATTTCGAGGTCCGACTGCGCGGTCGCGCAGCAGAAGAGGGCTATGCCGCGCGTCTTCTCGTCGTTCGAGAGCGCCGATGCGGCGTGCGCGCCCTGTTCGATTTCGCCGTTGACGACCGAGCCCTTGCACGAGCCGCATGCGCCGTTCTTGCAGCCGTACGGCAGACCGATGCCCTGGCGCAGGGCGGCGTTGAGAACGGGTTCGTCCGGCTCGACCTGGAATTGTCGGCCGCTTTGCTTGAGCGTTACGTTGAAAGCCATATTCGAGTAAAGGATGAGTCCTGATTCCTGAGGGCCGCCGCCTGCCTGCGCCGACGGCTTAAAATGGGTCCACCATGATTGCTACACGAACCTTGCGCCGTGCGCGCATCCTGATCGTCGGTTGCGGCGACGTCGGCTTGCGCTGTGCGGCGCTGTTGCATTCCCCGCGCGTGTTCGCGCTCACGAGTCAACCGGCGCGCGTCGCGCCGCTACGCGAGGCGGGCACGATACCGGTGCTCGGCAACCTCGACGTGCGGGCGAGTCTTGCGCGCCTCGCGGGGCTTGCGCCCGTGGTGCTGCATCTCGCGCCGCCCGAAACGTCCGGCGAAGACGACATGCGCACGCGCCGGTTGATTGCAGCGCTGAGCGCACGCCGCCGCTCGGCGGCGCGACCGGCCGGTACAGGCGGGCGCCCGCTGCGCGCCAATGCGGCCATGACGCTGCGGCCGGGGCTGCACGGGGCGGCAAGGCCGCACGGCACGGTCCTGAAGGCGCGCACGTCCGTATCCGCCGCGTCGTTCGCGCCCTTCGGCGCATGCGTGACGCGTGGGCCGGGATGCGGCAAAGCGAGGCATATTGTATCCGAGCACCCTGTCGGACGTGTGCCTCTTCACGCTGACCGGCTGCGGCTCGTTTATGCGAGCACGACGGGCGTGTATGGCGATTGCCAGGGCGCGCGAATCGACGAAACGCGCCCGGTGCGGCCCGCCAACGCGCGCGCGAAGCGTCGCGTGGCGGCTGAGCGGCTGCTGCGCCGGGCGACCGCGCGCGGCGCGCTCGTTGCCACGATCGCACGCATTCCGGGCATTTACGCGGCCGATCGCCTGCCGCTTGCGCGGCTTGCGAAGGGCACACCCGCGCTCGTCGAAAGCGACGACGTCTACACGAGCCATATCCACGCCGACGATCTCGCCGCGATCATGGTGCGTCTTGCGACGCATGGGCGAGCGTCGCGCGTGATTCACGCGTGCGACGACAGCGAACTGAAGATGGGCGCGTGGTTCGATCGCGTCGCGGACACGTTCGGCGTGGCGCGCGCGCCGCGCGTGAGCCGCGCCGAGGCCGAGCAAAGGCTCGATCCGGTGCTGCTTTCGTTCATGAGGGAATCGCGCCGGCTTGCGAATGACCGGCTCAGGCGCGAGTTGCGAATGCGACTGCGCTATCGGACTGTCGACGACTTTCTGCGCACGCTGCCACCGCACCCGTGAGAGTGGGCACGGCGGCATGGCGCAAGCGTGCCGTTCACGTGATTGCCGGCAGCGCCTCGAGCAGGAGGAAGCAGAGCAAGGCGCCGATGAGGGCACCGATCAGGTTCGGGTGATATTGATGCCGCCAATACATCGAAGCTGCCAGAGCGCCGATCAAGACCATCCCGAACGCTACAAACGCCATCAACAGAGCGGGGATTTGGAATGTGCCGTTAATGTTCATGCCGCCCCTCCTTGCATCGCTTGTAATCATTGTTTAAACGAGTATAGGGCGGAACGTCAGGAAGGGCATGCTGCAGCGCGGTGTCGATGACCGCCGTCCGGGCGTGATGGCGCCGCACGTCGCAGTGCGGCGGCGGGGTGCAGTGCGCAAGCGCTCAGCTGTTTTTCAGCCGCTTCTCACCCGCTTCTCACCCGATTCTCCGCCGCTTCTTCTCAGCTGTTACGCAGTGCGTCGATCCGGGCCGCGTCGAGCCATTGCCAGGCGCCCGGTGCCAGATCCGCAGGCAAGGCGAGGCCGCCGATGCGCTCGCGATGGAGCGCTTCGACACGGTTGCCCGCCGCCGCGACCATGCGCTTGACCTGGTGGTACTTGCCTTCGAGCACCGTGAGTTCCAGCTCGCGTTCGCTGCGCGCGCGGGCCGCGACAGCCGCGATTGGCTCGCGTTCGCCGTGCAGGAGGACGCCGCTGCGCAGCGCGTCGAGCTGGGTGTCGTCGAGTGCGTGACGGGTCGTCGCGACGTACACCTTGGGCACCTTGCGTTTGGGTGAAGTGAACGCGTGGACGAACTGGCCATCGTCGGACAGAAGCAGCAGGCCGGTCGTGTCCTGGTCGAGCCGCCCGACGCACTGGACGCCGCGCGTCGCGAACTGCTCCGGCAGCAGATGAAATACGCTCAGATGATGCTGCGGGTCGCGCGAGCATTCGTAGCCCGCAGGCTTGTTCAGCACGAGGTATGCGCGCTCGTGAAACGGCCAGACCTCGCCATCGATGCTGAACGTGAGGTCTGCCGTGTCGAATGACGCGAGCGGATCGGTGCAGGGCACGCCCGCGACGGCGACGCGCGCATCGGCGACGAGCGCGCGGCATTGCCGACGCGAGCCGAAACCCTGGGAGAAGAGAATGCTTTCGAGATTCATGAAGACCGGCAGACGACGTCAAACCGGTGCATTCTAACCGGCTCGGCTGCGGTGGGGCGGTGCGCGATGCCTCTCATGCACGGCAGGCGCAAGGCGGCTTTATCTTCCGTTTCGTTCTGCTGAATAACGGGGGAGCCGGATTTGTTGCGATGGAGATGCGCGGGGTCGCGGGACAACAGCGCGGAAACGGCGGCATTGCCGCTATGCCCGCTCAATGCTCTGGGCTGACGACATCACTCGCCGGACGTCGCCGGAAAGAAAAAACCCGCGAAGCCTTGTGCTGTCTGAACTGACCCCACGAAGTTGGACGGTTAAATAGCTAGGTGGGCAAGGCCTGAGTCCTGTACTGCACGGGGCTCAGGCCTTTTAGTTTGAGCTTGATGCGCTCGTGGTTGTAGTAGTG
>NZ_SCRP01000023.1 GCF_004298475.1 Paraburkholderia sp.
GACCATGAGGCCCGGGACGCGCATGCCCCACGAAACGGAGAACGCGCATGACGCCCCGCATGACGCCCCTCTTGAGCGCCCGTCATCTGACGAAGCAATACGGCGGCCGCAACGGCTGCCGCGACGTGAGCTTCGACCTCTATCCCGGCGAGGTGCTGTGCATCGTCGGCGAATCGGGCTCGGGCAAGACCACGCTGCTCAACACGCTCGCGCTGCGCACCGAGGCCGATTCGGGCGAGCTGCACTACGCGGACGCCAGCGGTGAAACGCTCGATCTGCGCGCGCTTTCCGAACCGCGGCGGCGTCTGCTCACGCGCACCGAATGGGGTTTCGTGCAGCAGAATCCGCGCGACGGGCTGCGCGCAGGCGTCTCGGCCGGTGCGAATATCGGCGAGCCGCTGATGGCCGTCGGCGCACGCCACTACGGCCGGATTCGTGACACGGCGCAGCAGTGGATGGAGCGCGTCGAACTCGACGCCGCGCGTATCGACGAATTGCCCTCGGCGTTTTCGGGCGGCATGCAGCAGCGTCTGCAGATCGCGCGCAATCTCGTCACGGGGCCGCGCCTCGTCTTCATGGACGAACCCACCGCCGGTCTCGACGTTTCGGTACAGGCGCGCCTGCTCGACCTGCTGCGCACGCTCACCACGACGCTGCATCTCTCGGTGCTGATCGTCACGCACGACATCGGCGTCGCGCGCCTGCTCGCGCACCGGCTCATGGTGATGCAGGGCGGCACGGTCGTCGAATCGGGCCTGACCGACCAGGTGCTCGACGACCCCCAGCACCCCTATACGCAGACTTTGGTGGCCTCCGTGCTGCCGGTCTAGGAGGATCGCCATGACCGAAACCGGAACCGGCACGACTCATGCTGCCAACCATGCAATGCGCGCGTTCGTCGAACGCCCCGCGTTGATGCTGCGCGCGGAAAACGTGCGCAAGACCTTCACGCTGCACGGCCAGGGAGGCATCGGCATCGAAGCGCTTGCGGGCGTCTCGCTCGAGGTCGAACGCGGCGAATGCGTCGTGCTCGTCGGGCCGTCCGGCGCGGGCAAGAGCACGCTGCTGCGCTGTCTCTACGGCAACTATCTCGCGAGCGGCGGCTCGATTGCGATCCGCGACGACGACACCGCGCTGCAACACCTCGAAATCACGTGCGCCGCACCACACGACGTGCTGCGTCTGCGCCGCAAGGTGGTGGGCTACGTGAGCCAGTTCCTGCGCGTGATTCCGCGCGTCGCCACGCGCGATCTGGTCGCCGCGCCGCTCGTGGCGCGCGGCGTGGCGCAGGACGAAGCCTATGCGCGCGCCGAAACGCTGCTCGCGCGCCTGAACGTGCCGCAGCGGCTCTGGTCGCTTGCGCCCGCAACGTTTTCGGGAGGCGAACAGCAGCGCGTGAACATCGCCCGCGGACTCATCGCGCAGCACCGCGTGCTGCTGCTGGACGAACCCACGGCTTCGCTCGACGCGGAAAATCGCGACGCAGTGTCGCAATTGATCGTCGAAGCGCGCGAGCACGGCGCGGCAATCGTCGGCGTCTTCCACGACGAAGACACACGCGAGCGCGTCGCGACGCGGCGCATGCCGCTCGCCGCTGCGCGCACGCAAACGCCGCCGGGCGAAGCCGCCTGAACCTGTGACCGGCGCCTGTTACCCGCGCCTGTTACCCGAGCCTGTTACCCGCGCTTATCTGCGCTTACCCGCGCCCTGACCTGCGCGCCAATCTGATTACGGAGCCCGACGATGTTGATCACGAACGCCCGCATCGTGACGCGAGACGAAGTTTTCATCGGCACGATGCGTGTCGATGGCAGCCGGATCGGCGAACTGTCACGCGGCACGACCGCCGCTGCCGACGCTGAAGACTGGCACGGCGACTACCTGCTGCCGGGTCTCGTCGAACTGCACACCGACAACCTGGAAAAGCACCTCGCGCCGCGCCCCGGCGTGCACTGGAACACCGACGCCGCGTTCGTGATCCACGACGCGCAGATCGCGGCGGCGGGCATTACAACCGTGTTCGACGCCCTCGCCATCGGCACGCGCCTCGCCGTGGGCGTGCGCGGCCGCGACGTGCAGCTGGCGTGCTCCGGGGCGCTCCTGCGTTTCTCCCGGCGCGACCTCCTGCGCGCCGAGCACTTCCTGCACCTGCGCTGCGAAATCGCAACCCAGGACGTGATCGAACTGTTCGACACGCTGAGCGAGCACCCGCTCCTGCGGCTCGCCTCGGTGATGGACCACACGCCGGGCCAGCGCCAGTGGCACGACCGCGAGCAATGGCGCCGCTACCAGGAGCGCCACGGCAAGTGGACCGATGAGCAGGCTGCGACGGCACTGGCCGAACTCGCCGACGAGCAAAAGCGCTTCGCCGACGACCACCGCCGCGAGATCGTCGAGCGCTGCCGCGTGCGCGGCATCCCCCTCGCGAGTCACGACGACACGCTGGTCGAACATGTCGAGCAGGCTGCCGCCGAAGGCATGGTGCTCGCCGAATTCCCGACCACGCGCCTCGCTGCGGCACAGGCGAAAAAACGCAGCATCGCGACGATCATGGGTGCGCCGAACGTGGTGCGCGGCGGCTCGCACTCGGGCAACGTGTCGGCGCTGGAACTGGCCGAGGCGGGTTTGCTCGACATCCTGTCGTCGGATTACGTGCCGTCGAGCCTGCTCGCCGCGGCCTTCGACCTCGTCGCCAAGGCGGGCTGGACGCTGCCGCGCGCCGTGGCGACGGTCTCGCACGCGCCCGCGCGCAAGGCCGGGCTAACCGACCGGGGCGCGATCGAGCCGGGGCTGCGCGCCGACTTCGTGCGCGTGGCGATGCTCGACTCGCTGCCGGTGCCGCGCGAGACCTACCGCGCAGGCAAGCGGGTGGTCTGAGCGGCGCGCGCGCCGCGTTGCAAAAGCGTGCCGGACAGCCCGCGCGGCCAACGGCACGCCATCGTTTTTATTTCATATTCCATACAGAATCTTTCGGCGCGGCAGCGGCGCGGATTGTCGCACCGACACATCACAGCCCCCGCTTCACAGCCCACGCATCACAGCCCGCTTTCACCAGCGTTTCGGGTGCGCCTCGAGACCGCCGCCAAGCCCCGTCCGGCACGGTTTTCCGTGCCCCTGCGCCCGGTTACCGAACGTTCGGTAACACGCGACTGCCCGCACCATCTCGTATTACACTAGCGACGTCATAATTTTGACCTGGTAATCTTGGCGCACCGCTGGCAATACCGTTGGCGGAAATGACCAGAATTGGGACGCAAACCGCGCCTGATAATTGCACTGCGGCGCCCACAACGCACGCGGTGCACCATGAACCATACCGAGGAGTACACATAGTGAAGAAACTGCTTGCCGCCCTGTCGGTTGCCCTGCTGGCCGTATCGGCCGGTGCTGCCCATGCGAAGGACTGGTCCACCGTGCGCTTCGGTGTCGACGCCAGCTACGCGCCGTTCGAATCCAAAGCACCGGATGGCAAGCTGGTCGGCTTCGACATCGACCTCGGAAATGAAATCTGCAAGCGCCTGAACGCGAAGTGCGTGTGGGTCGAGCAGGATTTCGACGGCATCATCCCGGCGCTGAAGGCGAAGAAGTTCGATGGCGCGCTCTCGTCGATGACCATCACGCCGGAGCGCGAGCAACAGATCGCCTTCTCGGTCAAGCTGTTCAACACGCCGACGCGCCTCGTGGCGAAGAAGGGTTCCAACCTGCAGGCAACGGCTGACGCGCTCAAGGGCAAGTCGGTGGGCGTCGAGCAAGGCACGATCCAGGAAACCTACGCGAAGGCGAACTGGGCACCCAAGGGCGTGAACGTGGTTCCCTACCAGAACCAGGATCAGGTCTACGCCGACCTGCTGTCGGGCCGCCTGGACGCAGCGCTGCAAGACGAAGTGCAAGCCGACCTGGGCTTCCTGAAGACCCCGCGCGGCGCTGGCTTCGCGTTCGCCGGCAAGGAAATCCCGACGGGCTCCGCCGCTATCGGCCTGCGCAAGGAAGACGCCGACCTGAAGGCAAAGATCGACAAGGCTATCGCCGACATGATCAAGGACGGCACGTACAAGAAGCTCGCAGCCAAGTACTTCGACTTCGACGTCTACGGCAGCTAATTGCCCTGCGCCGCGCTGCGATGCCCGCGGGCGTCGCAAACGCGGCACACGAAAAACCCAGATTGCGGTCTGGGTTTTTTTTCGTCCTCACTTTTATTCGCTATCGATCGTTGAGGATTGGAAAACATCTTCGGATGCGCAGCGGCAAGGCGCCGCCCGGGTTCCGGCCTCAGATCGAATCCGCTAAGATCGGCCTACCGCTTTCATCGCGGGAATCGCTGGATCCGAACTCAACTTCAATGCGCGCCGCGGCATACCGTGACGCGCTCAGATCATGCAAACCCATCACCATCCGTTGATCGCGCCGGCGCTCGGCACCGAGCGGCACATCACGAGCTTCCACTACGGCGCAGGCGGCGCTCAAAAGGTCTACGTTCAATCGTCGCTGCACGCCGACGAACTGCCCGGCATGCTGGCCGCATGGGTCCTGCGCCGCAAGCTCGCCGAACTCGAAACGGCGGGCCGCATCCGAGGTGAAATCGTCGTCGTCCCGGTTGCGAATCCGATCGGCCTTGGGCAGCACTGGCTCGGTCATCTCGCCGGACGGTTCGAATCGAATACGGCGCAGAACTTCAACCGCAATTTCTACGACCTCGCGGCGCTCGTGCTGCCGGTGATCGAGGCACGCCTCGGTCCCGATGCCGACGCGAACCGAAACGCCATTCGCGCCGCCATGGGCGAAGCGCTGGCCGCCCAGCAGCCGAAGACCGAGCTGGATTCGCAGCGCCTCACGCTGCAGCGGCTGTCCTTCGACGCCGACATCGTGCTCGACCTGCATTGCGACTGGGAAGCCGCGCTGTACATCTACACGAACCCGGAACTGTGGCCCGACGTCGAACCGCTCGCGCGCTATCTGGACGCCCAGGCGTCGCTGCTCGCGCTGAATTCGGTCGGCAATCCGTTCGACGAGATCCACAGCTTCTGCTGGAGCGCACTGCGCGAGCGCTTCGGCAAGCGCCATCCGATTCCTCTCGGCTCGATCTCGGTGACCGTGGAGCTGCGCAGCCAGCGCGACGTGTCGTATGAATTCGCCGAACGCGATGCGCAGGGCATCGTCGATTATCTGGTCCATCGCGGCGTGATCGACGGCGAGGCGCCGCCGCTGCCGCCGCTCGCGTATCCGGCCACGCCGCTCGCCGGTACGGAGCCGCTTGTCGCACCCGCAACGGGCGTGATCGTATTTCGCGCCGAACACGGCACGTGGATCGAGGCAGGCGCACCCGTGGCCGACATCGTGAACCCCCTGACCGACGAAGTGATCACGCTACGCAGCAGCGTGAGCGGCGTGATGTACGCGCGGCATAGCACGCGCTTCGCCACGGCCGGAGCGGAGATCGCACGGATCGCCGGCGCGCGCCCGATTCGCAGCGGCGCGCTGCTCTCGCTCTAATCCGGCGGTGAGCCCGGCTCATGCGGAACGTATGAGCCGGGCGCTCAACCACGACAGCCGGATCCAGTCGGCACTTGCTCTGCATCACTCACGTTCTCGAACGAGCGTCGGCCGATATGAGCTACATCAAAATCCCGGCAACGATCTTTAATTCGTGTTGTTGATCAATCACATCGGCCTGTCTTTATTGGCCAATAGCCACAGGTAAATCCGGCTGCCTAAAGCTGCCTAAAGCTGCCCAAAGCTGCCCAAAGCTGCCCAAAGCGACCTGCCGCGGCATATTCCCAAAATAAATCTTCCCCGGCTTCTCATCCGCGATCCTCACCAATCCGCGTCGGAACCGGGCACGAATACCATTCCTGAACAAATATCAATTCTCCGGACCTGCTGTCGCATCGGCACCACAGAAAAACAACAAATTTCCTACGTACTCCCTCTGTCATATTAAATTCTGCAGCGTGGAATAAATTGCGCGCCACGAATGACCTTGTCCGAACGAGACGAGGCACTCGTATCTTTCCTTAATCCGGAGAACAAGTCTTGTATAAGAAAATACTGACCACCGCGGTTCTCGCCGCTATCGCGAGCGCAGCCCAAGCACAAAGCAGCGTAACGCTGTATGGCTTGATCGACGCCGGCATCACGTACACGAACAACCAGAGCGGCCACAGCGCCTGGCAACTTCGCAGCGCCACGGTCAACGGCAGCCGCTTCGGCCTGCGCGGCTCTGAAGACCTCGGCGGCGGCCTGAAGGCGATCTTCACGTTGGAGAACGGCTTCAACATCAACAACGGCACGTTCGGCCAGTCGAGCCGCATGTTCGGCCGTCAGGCATTCGTCGGTCTCGCAAGCGACCAGTTCGGCGCCGTGACCCTCGGCCGCCAGTACGACAGCGTCGTTGACTACGTGGCGCCGCTGACGCTCACGGGCAGCCAATACGGCGGCACGATCGCTGCACACCCGTTCGACAACGACAACCTGAACAACTCGGTCCGTTTCAACAACACGGTCAAGTACACGAGTATCGACGTTTCGGGCTTCAAGTTCGGCGCAACGTACTCGTTCTCGAACAGCACCGAGTTCGCGAACAACCGTGCATACAGCTTCGGCGCATCGTATAACTACGGTCCCCTGAAGCTTGCAGCCGGCTACCTCCAGCTGAACAACGACGTCGCGTCGGCCTCGTTCGCCGCCAACCGGAGCGGGAGCTTCACGGGCGCAGGCGGCGCAGGCGCACAAACCGGCGAATGGACGTTCCTGGCTGGCCGTCAGCGCACGTTCGGCGGCGGCTTGAGCTATGCGTTCGGCCCGGCAACGGCTGGCCTCGTGTACACGCAGACGAACCTGTCGGACACTGCAGGCGGCGGCATTTCGGGTTCGCAATCGGGCACCGGCAACGCAACGAGTGGCGGCGTCGCCTTCGGCGCGAACAGCGCCCGCTTCCAGAACATCGAAGCCAACGTTCGTTACGCTCTGACCCCGGCCCTGATCCTGGCAGGCGCATACACGTACACCCGCGCGGACCTCGGCGCAGGCGTAAACCCGAACTACAACTCGGTTTCGCTGCAATCGGACTACCTGCTCTCGAAGCGCACCGACGTGTACCTGCAAGGCGACTGGCAACACGTGTCGGCAACGGGTGGCAGGATCCATGCGTTCATGAACGGCGAAAGCTCGGCTTCGTCGACGCAAAGCCAGGTTGCTGTGACGGTCGGTATGCGTCACCGCTTCTAAGAAGCACCCTGCTGGCAGTTTTGCAGCTGAGAAAGGCGCCGTTTGCGGCGCCTTTTTTCATTGCGGCCGTCTCTTCACGGCCCCGGCCCGGCGTGAACGCTAGCCCATGTCGATGGGCTTCACGCGCCAGATATCGCTCGCGTATTCGGCAATCGCGCGATCCGACGAAAACTGGCCCACGCCCGCAACATTCTCGATAGCGCTCGCAGTCCACCCCGCGACGTCGACGAACCGGCGGTCGACTTCCTCCTGAGCCGCGATGAACGCAGCGAAATCGGCCATCACGAGGTAGTGGTCACCCCAGTCCACGAGCGAGTGAAAAATATCCAGGAAGCGCGCAGGGTCTCCCGGCGAGAAAAAGCCCGTGCGAATCTGGTCGAGCGCCGTGCGCAGCTCCGCGTTGTCCTCGTAGATCTGGCGCGGCCGATAGCCCGACGCGCGCAGTGCATCGACCTGATCCGACGTGTGGCCGAAGATGAAGATATGCTCCGGTCCCACCGATTCGCCGATCTCGATGTTCGCGCCGTCCAGCGTGCCGATCGTCAGCGCGCCGTTGAGCGCGAGCTTCATGTTGCCGGTGCCCGACGCCTCGGTGCCCGCGGTCGAGATCTGCTCGGAAAGATCGGCTGCCGGAATCATCAGTTCCACCACGCTCACGCCGTAGTTCGGCACGAACACCACCTTGAGCCGTCCGCCCACCGCGGGATCGCTGTTCACCTTCTCAGCCACGTCGTTGATGAGCTTGATGATCGTCTTCGCCATGCGGTACGCGGACGCCGCCTTGCCCGCGAACAGCACCACGCGCGGCACCCAGTCGCTTTGCGGGTTCTCGCGGATGCGGTTGTAGCGCACGATCACATGCAGCACGTTGAGCAACTGGCGCTTGTATTCGTGAATGCGTTTGACCTGCATGTCGAAGAGCGCGTCCGGATCGAACGCAATGCCCGTGCGCTGCGTGAGCCGCTGCACAAGACGCACCTTGTTGCAGCGCTTGGCGGCGCGAAATGCGGCTTCGAACGCGGCGTCGCCGCGCAGGTTGCGCAACCCGCGCAGTTCAAGCAGATCGCGACGCCAGTTCGTGCCGACGCTCTCGTCGATGAGCCGGGCGAGCGGCGGATTCGCCTGCGCGAGCCAGCGGCGCGGCGTGATGCCGTTCGTGACGTTCGTGAAGCGCTCGGGATAGAGCCGCGCAAAGTCGGCGAAGATATCGCGCTGCATGAGCTGCGAATGCAGCTTCGAAACGCCGTTGACCTTGTGGCTCGCGACGATCGCCAGAAACGCCATGCGCACGCGCCGGTGGCCGAATTCATCGACGAGCGAGATGCGGCGGATCAGGTCGAGATCGTGCGCGCCCTGATCGCTTGCTTCGGTGAGAAAGGCCGCATTGATATCGAAGATGATCTGCAGATGCCGCGGCAGCAATCGCGCCAATAGTTCGAGATCCCAGGTTTCTAGCGCTTCGGGCATCAGCGTGTGATTGGTGTACGAGAACACGCGCCGGATATGGCCCATCGCGTCGGCCCACGGCAGATGGTGGACATCCACGAGCAGACGGATCAACTCGGGGATCGCCAGCACCGGGTGCGTATCGTTCAGATGCACCGCGACTTTCTCGGAGAAGCGCCCGAACGTGCTGTGCGTGCGCAGATAGCGGCGGATCAGATCCTGCATCGTCGCGGACACGAAGAAATATTCCTGACGCAGACGCAGTTCGCGGCCCGCCATCGTCGAATCGTCGGGGTAGAGCAAACGCGAGACGTTCTCCGATTCGTTGCGCGTTTCCACCGCCCCCTGATAGTCGCCCTTGTTGAACGCCGAGAGATCGAGTTCCTCGTCCGCACGCGCGGACCACAGGCGCAGCGTATTGGTGGCGTCGGTTGCGTAGCCCGGGATGATGGTGTCGTAGGCCATCGCGTTGACGTGCCGGGTGTCGATCCATTCGACGTTGCCGTTGCGCTGCACCGTGCGCCCGCCGAAGTGCACCGGATACTGCACCTCGGGCCGCGGAAACTCCCACGGATTGCCTGCGTGCAGCCAGTAATCGGGCGCCTCGACCTGCTCGCCGTTGACGATCCGCTGCCGGAACATGCCGTAGTCGTAGCGAATGCCGTAACCGAAACCGGGAATGCCGAGCGTCGCCATCGAATCGAGGAAACACGCGGCCAGACGTCCGAGGCCGCCGTTGCCGAGCGCGGCGTCCGGTTCGAGATCGATCAGCGATTCCATGTCGATGCCGACGTCGGCCAGCGCCTCTTTCATCTGATCGTAGATGCCGAGCGCGAGCAGCGCGTTGGAGAACGTCCGGCCGATCAGAAATTCCATCGACAGGTAATAGACGCGTTTAGCGTCCTGATCGTACTGGCGGCGCGTGGTGACCATCCAGCGCTGGACAAGACGATCGCGCACGGCGAGCGCCGCGGCGTGCAGCCAGTCCTGCGGACGGGCCGTGACGGCATCCTTGCCGACGCCGTACATCAAGCGGTTCGAGATGGAACGGCGCAGCGCTTGCGCGCTGCTCTGCAACTGGTCGAATTCCAGACCGACTGTCATCGAAGCCTCCCGGAAATGCGGCGCACTCGCCGCGCGTTCTGGGGCTGCGCGTGCAAAGCGCCCGGGTGTGACGCCGGGGCCGAAACGCAGATCAGTTTGCAGAGTAGGACATTTTTGCGCCGCTTGCGGCAGCACGGCATGGCGTGCGGCGGCGGGCGCCGTGCCGCCGAAGCGCTGCGTCTGCGTGTTATCGCGCGAAATACGCCTTCACGGCCTCGACGAACGTATCGATATCCGCCGCCGACAAATCGAGGTGCGTCACGAATCGCGACGCGTAGAGCATCTGCGTGAGCACGCCGCGTTCCTTGAGCCACGCTTCGAGCGGCGCGCAGTGTTCCTGCGGGAACTGCGCGAACACCATGTTCGTCGCCTGCGACATGACCTTCACCTGCGCGATTTGTGCGAGACCGGCTGCAAGGCGGGCCGCGTTGGCGTGATCGTCGGCGAGTCGCGCGACGTTGTGATCGAGCGCGTAGAGGCAGGCCGCCGCCAGCACGCCCGACTGGCGCATGCCGCCGCCGAGCACCTTGCGCCAGCGGTGCGCCACGTCGATCACGGCCCGGCTGCCGACCAGCACCGAACCCACCGGCGCGCCCAGCCCCTTCGAAAAGCAGATCGACACCGAATCGAAGCCCGCACAGAGCGCCGCGAGCGACTGGCCCGAAGCAACGACGGCGTTGAACACGCGCGCGCCGTCGAGGTGCGTCGAGAGTCCGCGCGCGTGGGCGAGCCCGGTTGCCTCGGCGACATACGCCGCCGGCAACACCTTGCCGCCGATCGTGTTCTCGAGCGCAAGCAGGCGCGTGCGCGCGAAGTGATCGTCGAGCGGCTTGATCGCGGCGGCGATGCGTTCGAGCGCAATCGTGCCGTCTTCGGCATTGTCGAGCGGCTGCGGCTGAATGCTGCCGAGCACCGCCGCGCCGCCGCCTTCGTATTTGTACGTGTGCGCCGCCTGGCCGACGATATATTCGTCGCCGCGCGCGCAGTGCGCCATCAGGGCAGCGAGGTTGCTCTGCGTGCCGCTCGGGAAGAACAGGCCCGCCTCCTTGCCCGCTTGCTCTGCGAGGCGCGCCTGCAGGTGCAGGACAGTCGGGTCGTCGCCCCAGACATCGTCGCCGGTTTCGGCGCGGGTCATGGCGGCGAGCATGCCTTCGCTCGGGCGGGTAACGGTGTCGCTACGCAGATCGATCATGCGATGAAGTCTCCTGGTTGGCGCTCGCGCGATGCTGTACGAGCGGCGCGTGTGCGTCGGGCGTGGCGGGCGTGGCGGCGCGCGCATTCCGGTGCGCGCATTTTGGTGCGGAACCGGCGCGCATCGCGGCGTGGGAACCTTGGAGTGTAGTTTCGAACGGCGTGCGCAGGCAAATGGCGCAAAAACGCCGCGATGTGCGGCGTGTGGTGTGTGGCGCGCGTGCCGCCTAGCGTGGCAGCAGCGGCAACGGATCGACCGGCTTGCCGTTGCTGCGCACCTCGAACTGCACGCTGGCGACACCGTGGGTGTCGACGCCCATTTCGGCAATCGGCTGGCCTTGCGTGACGGCCTCGTCTTCCTTCACGAGCAGCTTGCCATTGTGGCCGTACGCGGTCACGACCGAATCGTTGTGCTTGATGATGACGAGCGGCCCGTAGGCCTCGATGCCCGTACCCGCGTAGACCACGCGGCCCGCCGCAGCGGCCTTGACCGGTTCGCCCGCCACACCGCCGATCACGATGCCGCTGGCCTTGCCGGGCACGAACTTCTGCAGCAGCGGCCCGTAAACCGGCCAGGCGAGCGTGAGAGACGGCGGGACGGGCACGGGCATGGCGACACCCGCCGCTGCGGGCGCTGAAGAAGGCGGCTGCTGAGCGGAGGGCGCGAAGCTCGGCGGCGGCGCGACACGCAGCACCTGGCCGGGCACCACGCTTGCGCTGGGCGGCAACTGGTTCCAGCTTGCGATGTCCTGCACACGCTGGCCGAAGGCCGCGGCGACGCGCGCGAGCGTATCGCCGGGATTGACGCGGTAGTAACCGGCGGGAACGCCGCCGGTCGAAAGCGGGACGGGCCTGCCGGCCGTTTCGCCCCAGGGGGTGATCGTGCAGGCGCTCATCAGGAGCGTCAGGGCAGCCAGTGCTGCCCCTGCTGCCATTGCTGCCGCTGCTGACATTGTGTCCGGGTTTCGCCGGTGTCGATTCATGATGCAGTACCTCGCTTGTGCCTCGCTTGTGCCTCGCTCGTGCGACGCTTGTGGCTCGCTGCGTACACTGGGGGCCACGTACATTCGATGTGCTTCGGTTCGCAAGCGTTCGCTGACGCGCCACGCCTGACGAAAAAGGAGGGCCGGAAAAAACGGGCGATCCATTATATCGTCCGATGCGAAACGCACCGCGCGAAGCGGGCAGCGCTCACTTCCGGCAACGCTCGCCTATACTGCGTCGTGCTGCACCATAAAAATAACGACAGGTGCTTCGCTGCGGTCCCGCATTCGTGAGGAATCCGAGGATGAACAAAGCCACCTTCCTTTCCGTGCAGCTCAGTGTCGAAGACATCGCAGCGTCGCCCGGCCTGGTCGAATTGCTGAACAACCACCTTGTCTTTGCGGCCGACGTGGCCGAGGCGGCCGACGAACTGATCCAGCACGCGAGCGTCGCACACCTGTCGGGCGGCGTCGAGGCGACCGTCGAAATTCCGGCCGTAGTGATCGAACGTCTGCGCCAGTCGCTCGACACGCTGAGCGGCTACGACGAAACCTGGCTGTTCGCACTCGAGCCAGGACGCGCGCTCTTCGACGACATCGCACGCCGCTCGCGCCTCCTGCACTGAGGCAGGGCCTGTGCCTGGCGCAACCAGGCCCTGGCGCGGAGCGGACGGCGCACCAGATAAAAAGCGCGGACCGGTTCTGGACCGGGCCGCGCTTGACTGCGTGCTGCGGATACTGCCACTACTAATCCAACCTCTCAAAGACTTCGGCACTGCAACTTCTACTGCAACTGCAACATCCACTGCGACTGCAACATCCACTGCAACTGCGACTGCAACTGCAACTGCAACTGCAACTTCTACTGCGACTGCTTGCGCAACTTCTACTGCCGGAACCGCCACTTCTACTGCAACTACAACTGCTACAGCTACCTCGACAGCAACTGCTACTTCAACGGCATAAATCTGTCACGACCACCGCAACTGCACGTTCCATCTCCGGGACCCGCGAGCCGCATGACGCCGGGTTTCAGCAAAACGACTTAGTGGCCAAAATAAACCGACCCTGCCTTGGCCGGCCGTTGCGGCGCGACCGAGTCGCCCGTCTGCGACGTGCCGGCTGCCGGTGCGCCGAAGCCGCTGGCGTCGCGGCTGGTGTTGCTGCTGGCGAGCTGCTGCTCATGCACGCGCGCCTCGGCGGCCTCGATGTTTGCCGGATAGTCGAGGTGACCGGTCGCCGGGTTGTAACCCGCGTGTTCGAGTTCCGCCAGTTCCGCACGCACCTGGGCGCGCGTCAGGCCTTGCTGGCTCGCCTGTGCGAACGAAATGGCCGGGATGGCGAACGCGGCTGCAACCACAATCGCGGGAATGAGCTTCTTCATGCTTGGACCTCCATGTGTTTTATCCAGGCTTCGAACGCCTTGTTCGTAAGCCGTTGAACCAAGTCTAGGAGGCTTTTTGATCTAGGGAAAACCCTGATTAGTTGAAACACAATTTCATTTCAAGCAACAATAAAGGCGAGTCAACGTGACTCGCCTTTCAATTCCAGCAAAACCCGTAACGTTAGTATGGGTTTCTACCGCGCACCCGCGCGGGCCGTCCTCAAGCCCAATCGGCGTGAAAACTGCCCGGCTTGTCGATGCGCTCGAACGTGTGTGCGCCGAAGAAGTCGCGCTGCGCCTGCACGAGGTTGGCCGGCAGGCGTTCGGCGCGATAGCCGTCGAAGTACGCAATCGCCGACGAGAACGCCGGCACCGGCACACCCGCCGACACGGCCTGGACCACCACCTCGCGCAACGCCGCCTCGTAGTTCGCGGCGATGTCGCGGAAATAGGGGTCGAGCAAGAGGTTCGCGAGCTGCGGATCGTGCGCGTAGGCGTCCATGATCTTCTGCAGGAAGCGCGCGCGGATGATGCAGCCCGCGCGGAAGATCTTCGCGATCGTGCCGTACTGCAGGTCCCACTTGTAGTCGTCGGAGGCCGCGCGCAGTTGCGCAAAACCCTGCGCATAGGAGATCACCTTGCTCAGGTACAGCGCGCGCCGCACCGCTTCGATGAACGCCGTGCGGTCCCCCGCAAACGGCTTCACGGACGGCGCCGAAAGCACCTTGCTCGCCGCGACGCGTTGTGTCTTCAGCGACGAGAGCACGCGCGCGAACACCGACTCGGTGATGAGCGGCAGCGGCACGCCGAGATCGAGCGCATTCTGGCTCGTCCACTTGCCGGTGCCCTTTTGCGCGGCGCGGTCGAGGATCACGTCGACGAGATCCTTGCCCGTCTCTTCATCCTTCTTGCCGAAGATCCGCGAGGTGATGTCGATGAGATAACTGTCGAGTTCGCCCTGGTTCCACGCGGTGTAGACCTGGCCGAGTTCCTCGTTCGAGAGGCCGAGCACCTGCTTGAGCACGGCGTAGCTTTCGGCGATCAGCTGCATGTCGCCGTACTCGATGCCGTTGTGAACCATCTTCACGAAGTGGCCCGCGCCGTCCGGGCCCATGTACGCGACGCACGGCGCGCCGTCCGGCGCCTTCGCCGCGATTTCGGTGAGGATCGGCGCGACCAGCTCATAGGCATCGCGCGGGCCGCCCGGCATGATCGACGGACCTTTGAGCGCGCCCTCCTCGCCGCCCGACACGCCCGTACCGATGAAATGCAGGCCCGCCTGGGCGAGTTCCTGGTTGCGGCGGATCGTATCGGTGAAAGGCGTGTTGCCGCCGTCGATCAGGATGTCGCCCTTGTCGAGCAGCGGCTTGAGCGCCGCGATGGTGGCGTCGGTCGGCTCGCCCGCCTTCACCATCATCAGGATGCGGCGCGGCTTTTCCAGCGACTCGACGAACGCTTCCAGCGTATAGGCCGGAACGAGCTTGCGGTCGGGGAATTCGGCGATCAGTTCGTCGGTTTTCTCGCGGGTGCGGTTGAAGACCGACACCGCATGACCCCGGCTCTCGATGTTGAGCGCCAGATTGCGGCCCATGACGGCCAGCCCCACCACGCCGATTGCCTGCTTGCTCATGTTGTATCTCCACTTCGCTTTGACGGCGACGCCCAGGGCGCCAATCGTGCAAGGATAAGGGAATCGTCCAGGCGCTGCCTGTACCGAGGCACGGCGTGCCCGGATTCACCGCTTCCTGAAGACCAGACTGAAGTTGTTCGCGGGCATCGGCACACGCTGCTCGCATAAAAGGCCTTGCGCCTGCGCGAGCGCTTCGACAGCTTCCATGTCGCGCACGCCCCATGCCGGATCGCGCTCGCGCAACTGGGCGTCGAATGCCTCGTTGCTCGGCGCCGTATGCGCGCCGCCGCGCCGGTACGGCCCGTAGAGCACGAGCGCGCCACCCGCCGCGAGACGCTGGCCCGCGCCGTTCATGAGCGCAATCGCCGCCTCCCATGGCGCAATGTGGATCATGTTGATGCAGACGACCGCATCGGCCGCATCGATCGGCCACGGCTCGCGGCGCACGTCCAGATCGAGCGGCGCGAGCAGATTCGACAGGCCCGCGTGCTCGCGCCAGGCCAGGATCGAGGCACGCGCGAGCGGATCCGCATCGCTCGGCTGCCATTCGATATCGGGCAATGCCGCCGCGAAATGCACTGCGTGCTGGCCCGTGCCGCTCGCGATTTCGAGCACCTTGCCGCGTGCGGGCAGCGCACCGCGCAGAACTTCGAGGATCGGCGCGGCGTTGCGTTCGGCGGCTGATGCGAAAAGGCGCGCGCTGGAGTGCGGTTCGCTCATCGTTCGATGTCCGTATTCGTGGCGGTTCGGGGTGGTTCGCCGCCGCTTCGAGCCGTGTCGGCAGCCGTGTCGGGCCGCTGTCCGGCATGTTCCTCGTGTTCGTTAAAGCGCGGCATCAAACGCGCGGTAAGCCCTTCGAGCGTCGCGGCACACGACGCCTCGACCTTGAGCGCGAGCAGCGGATCGGCGCGCGTGCGTCCGAAGTTCACCGCCGCGACGGGCTTGCCGCGCTCCTGCGCCCAGGCGCAGAAACGATAGCCCGAGTAGACCATCAGCGACGAGCCGACGACGAGCACCGCATCGGCCGCATCGAGCGCCACCGCTGCCGCCGCGACCCGCTCGCGCGGCACGTTCTCGCCGAAGAACACCACCGACGGCTTGAGCATGCCGCCGCACGCGGCGCACGCAGGCACGGCGAAGGGCAGGTTGCCGTCGAAATCGAGATGGGCGTCGCCATCCGCGGCCGGCGCGGCGAACGCGCCCGCGACTTCGGGATTATTCGCTTCGAGCAGCGGCTGAATCGACGCGCGCGTGTACTGCGCGCCGCAATCGAGGCAGTGGACATGGCCGATGCTGCCGTGCAGTTCGATGACGCCGTGGCTGCCCGCGCGCTGATGCAGTCCATCGACGTTCTGCGTGACGAGCGCCGACACGTAGCCCGCGGAGTCGAGACGCGCGAGCGCGCGATGCGCGCCGTTCGGCTGCGCGAAGCCGACAGCCGGCCAGCCGAGCATGCTGCGCGCCCAGTAGCGCCGCCGCCAGGCTTCGGAGCCGGTGAATTCCTGCAACGTGATCGGCGGCGAGCGCTTCCACGCGCCGTTTTCGTCGCGATAACCCGGGATGCCCGAATCGGTGCTGATGCCCGCGCCGGTCAGCACGAACAGGCGCGGATGGCGCTCGACGAACGCGTGCAGCGCGTCGAGCGCATCGGGCGCGGGAGCGGCGGGAGTCAGCAGGTCGGATTCGGTCATGGCGGGTTCGATTGCGCGCTCGGGCGTGGGCGGCGCACTCAGCTCAGTTGGCCGGTTTGCGCGGTTGCTTCGGGGCTCGCTTTGGCGTCTGTGTTGCGGCCTGCTTCGGGGCCTGTGTTGCGGCCTGTGTTGCGGCCTGTGTTGCGGCCTGTGTTGCGGCCTGTTTTGGAGCCTGTTTTGGAGCCTGTTTTGGAGCCTGTTTTGGAGCCTGTTTTGGAGCCTGTTTTGGAGCCTGTTTTGGAGCCTGCTTTGGAGCGCGCTTTGCGGGCGGTTCACATCGGGTCGGAACCTTCGGTGTCGTATCGCCCGCAGGTGCTTCCCCGGCCTCGCGTGCCGCAGCTTCACGTCGTGCGGCCTCGCGCGCTTCCCATGCGGCAAGCTCGGCGCGCCAGGCGTTCAGCGCTTCGGCGTAGAAATCGAAAACGCAAGGATCGCAGCCGGAGCCGCAGCAGGCATCGTCGTCGGGACGTATGGGTGGCTCGGGGCGCGGATCGTCCTCGGGCCGTGGAGGCAAAGACATGGGTGTTCGGTCGTCGTGGCAAATCGACGACCAGTATACGGGACGTGCTGCGTGCGCGTGCGATGCCGCACGGCCCGCCCGAAGCGGGCCGAACCGTGCACAGCCGCCCCGGAACCAAGGTTCGGCCACCGTTTTCTGACAGCATCAATGACATCGTCAGCCGCTGGCCATCTAACAATTCTCAACAATTAATATTTAGCAATGCTGATAGAATGGCCGACGCTCCAAACAGGAGCGCCCTCTCCAGATCGTTCACACGGATCAGCTTGCCGCACCGGATGCGCAAGCGATGCGCCGAAGATTCGCCCGCTATCAACGCAACAAGAACGATGGCCTGGCGATCTCACTCCACGTTTAAAGAAAGTTTGAACACGAAGACACGCATACCGCCGGTTTCCTCGCACTACTGGGCTTCAACCCGGGCTTCAATCCAGGCCTCACTCCAGGCTTCGCTCCGATCCGCCCTGCGCAGCGCGCTCGTCATGGCGACGCTGGCACTGTGCGTGCCGCTCGCACACGCGGCCGACAGCGTGCTGTGGGTGGGTGACAGCCGTACCTACATCGGCAATCTTCCCGAGGTGTACAGGGCGCTGGTCAAGGCCGTCGACCGGCGCGACATCCGGGCCGACATGCTGGTGGAAACAGGCGGCGATCTGGACGACCGCGTGCGCAGCCAGGCGCTGGCGCGCGAACTCAAAAAGCAGAGATTCGATGTCGTCGTCCTGCAGGAGCGCGGCAACCTGGCGAGTTGCATGCTCGACAAATCCGTGCGTAACGATGCGGGCTGCAAGGCCAGCGCCGCCGCCTTTGCGAACCTCGCGCGGATTGCCCGCGCCCACGGCGCCAGGGTCTACGTGATGGGCACGCACCAGGAGAGCCCCATGGACAACCGCATCGTCAACCGGGCCGAAGCGATCACGAGCGTGCGCATCAAGGCTGACGGGCACGTGCCGACCGGCATGGCCTACTTGATGGCGCAGCAGATCCAGCCCGGCTTCCGATGGGTGACGGCCGGCGACAGTTTCCATCCCGATCGGGATCTCACGCTGCTGATGGCGGCCGTGACTTATTACGCGATCGAGAAAAAGTGGCCGGAACCCGTGGACGTTCCGCTGGCCTACCGGGCATTCGATCACAGCGTGAATTTTGGCGACGACGCATTGGGTTCGACCCAGAACACCCACATCGGGATGATTCGCGAAGTCGTGCCGGCCCGGCATCTGGCCGAAATCATCGAGGTCGGCAAAGCCACCATGAAGTGATGTCCAGAGAGTGCGCGTTCGCAGGTTCGCGCTCGCCAGCCGGCGAGGCACGCACTGCGCCAGGAACGCGACGCTCGTTTCACGTGGACGATGGCACCGCGCGCGGGAACGGTGTCCGTCTGCTTCCCCTATCTCCCCCGCTGCAAGGCCCACCATGAACATCGACTTATACGGCACGCTCGTTGCCGCCTCACTCGTCCTGCTGCTCGGCGGGCGGCTCGTCTCCAGGCTGCCGCTCTTGCGCCGATGGACCATTCCCGAGCCCGTCGCGGGCGGTCTCGTCGTCGCGCTCATCCTGTTCGGGTTGCATTCCGGCGCGAATATCGACGTGAAGTTCGACACCAGCCTGCAAACGCCGCTCATACTCGCCTTCTTCGCCACCATCGGCCTCAATGCGAATCTCGCGAGCCTGAAGATGGGCGGCCCGGTGCTCGTGCGGTTCCTCGCCGTGGTGATCGGGCTGCTCGTGCTGCAAAACGTGGTCGGCATCGGCATGTCGCTGTGGCTCGGCATCGATCCGCTTTTCGGGCTGCTCGGCGGTTCGGTCACGCTGTCCGGCGGACACGGCACCGGCGCTGCGTGGGGCCGCGTCTTCAGCGAAACGCACGGTCTCTCTTCGGCCACCGAAGTCGCCATGGCGTGCGCCACGTTCGGGCTCATCATGGGCGGTATTCTCGGCGGGCCGGTCGCGGAGCAACTGCTCAAGCGCATCGGTCGCCGCGGCGCCGCAGCCGGCGAAGCCGCCGCACCCGACGCCTACGCCTTCGAAGAACCGAATGCCGAACAGCCCACCACGCCCGCCGCATTCATCAACACGCTCACGCTCATCGCCATCAGTCTCGCCGCGGGCAGTGCGATTTCGCGTCTGCTTGCGGGCAGCGCGTTCGAATTGCCCACGTTCGTGTGCGTGCTGTTTGTCGGCGTGTTGCTCTCGAACGGGCTCGCGTACTTCGGGCGCCCGGTCGCCGAGCACGCGGTCGCGCTGATCGGCAACGTGAGCCTCGCGCTCTTTCTCGCGATGGCGCTCATGACGCTGCGCATCTGGGAGCTCAGCGCACTCGCGCTGCCGGTCTTCACGATCCTCGCCGCGCAGACCATCCTGATGGTGCTCTACGCGATGTACGTCACGTTCCGCGCAATGGGCCGCGATTACAACGCCGTGGTGCTCGCCGCGGGCCACTGCGGCTTCGGCCTCGGTGCGACGCCCACCGCCATCGCGAACATGCAGGCGGTCACGGCGCGCTACGGCCACTCGCACGTCGCGTTTCTCATCGTGCCGATGGTGGGCGCGTTCTTCATGGACATCGTCAACGCCATCGTCATCAAGCTCTTTCTCGCGCTGCCGCTGTTCCACTGAAGGCCGCCGGGACCGCCGCGCGTTTCGGATAGAATCGGCTGATTCGCCTCTCCGACGCGCGCGCGGCCCGATCATGTCCCTTACCGCCTGGCTCTTCTTTCTTCCCGCCTGCTTCGCGCTCAACATGGCGCCGGGGCCGAACAACCTGCTGTCCATCAACGTGGCCGCGCGCTACGGCTTCGCCCGCGCAGTGGTGGGCGGCATGGGACGGCTCGTGGCGTTCGCCGCGATGATCGCGCTCACCGCTGCGGGACTCGCGGTCGTGTTGCGCGCTTCCGAAACGTTCTTCCTGGCAATCAAGCTCGCGGGCGCAGCGTATCTGGTCTGGATCGCCATCCAGCTTTGGCGCAGCGACGCGGCGCCGACAGGCATGGCCCTCGAAGAAGACGCGTCGCTTGCACGCATCGCGTGGCGCGAGTGCCTCGTGGCCGCGGGCAATCCGAAGGCGATCCTCGTTTTCACGGCGTTTCTGCCGCAATTCGTCAACGTGGCTAAACCCATGGGCCCGCAGTTCGCCGTGCTCGGCGCGAGCTTTCTCGTGCTCGAATGGATCGCCATCGCGCTCTACTCGCTCGCCGGTGTGTACCTCGGCCGCTGGCTCACGCGCCAGGCCGTGCGCCGCTGGTTCAATCGCTGCTGCGGCGCGTTTCTCGGCCTGATCGGCGTGAGTTTCCTGCTCGTGCGTCATCGCTGATCGCCACGCTCCATTCATAAGCTTTTATTGATGGTTTCACCGACAAACTTTAACTGTCGTTAATCCACGCATCCCCCTATGCTCGAACCATCGTCTGTCGATGCGGCGAGCGGCACGCTTTTTACTGCACGCTTTTTTAAAGCATTGACCCGTCCTGCCATGGGTTGACACTTTTTAGCCGCAAGAGCGGGATTATCTGTGGCAGGATGCGTGCAGAATCGTCTCAAAGCCCCGCCCAGCATGGATTTACGTGAATTCCAGGCAAATTGCTGTGGCGCATGCGCGGGAAAACCCCGAGGCTCAGGGCAGCTTGGTGCACGGGATTCGGTGCACGAGATACACAAGCGCGAGATACACAAGGCTCAGCGAGGTGCAGGCGAGCCGCGCATCACTTTCTTGAAAATGAAAAAGTTGATGCGCATAAAGTTTTGCTCCGCCGGGCTTTAGAACGTGTCGCGCAGTAAACGCAAAACGGGAGGCCCTGGAGCCTCCCGTTTTGCAGATAACAACGTTGCGTACGCTACGCCGTCCCGGTCAATCGAGGAAGTCGCAATGCTTCTCGACGTAGGCGGCGAGATCGAGCGAGTGCTGCCGCACGAGTCGCTCCACCAGTTCGGTGTCGCGCTTTTCGAGTGCCTCGATGATCCGCAGGTGGTCGACGATCGAACGCGCCGCGCGGTCGCTCTGCGAAATCGTCATGCGTCGGATCGCGCGCACGTGCACGAAGATGTTCTTGATCGTTTCAAGGATCAGTTGCGACTTCGAAAGCTCGACGATCGCCTGATGAAACGCGATGTTGGCGTCCGAATACTCGGCAATATGCTCCGCCGGCGTACTGTCGCGGAAATTGTCGAACATGTGGCGCAGATTCGCGATTTCCTCGTCCGTAGCGTGAATCGTCGCGAGCCGGGCGGCCATGCTCTCGAGCGCGGCCCACATCTGGATCATCTCGACGATCTCGCGCTTGCTCTTGCGCACGATATAGATGCCGCGGCGCGGCACCATGCGCAGGAAGCCTTCTTGCTCGAGCAGCGTCATCGCCTCGCGCACCGGCGTGCGGCTGACGCCGAGCGTCTCGCTGAGCACGCGCTCGTCAAGCCGTATTTCCTCGCGCGACTGGTAGATGTCGGCGTCCGCGATTGCCTGACGCAGCATCGCGTACGCCTGATCGCGCAGGCTCAGCGTCGCGTTGATAGGCTGCAACGCGAGCTGGAGCGGCGCGGGAGAAGGATGGGCTACAGCTTCAGTTTGAAGTTCTGACGACATTCATTGCCTCTTTACGGAACTGCGGACGATACGCCGGCTGCTTTGCGACCAGCGCCTCGCCCAGACCGGCAAACCGGCCGTGTTCCGCTGCCGTTTCGACGGCCGACTTCGGCAGCCATTTGGCGATCAGAACGGTGGCGGCGGCGCCTAACCCCAAGACAGATGCGCTGAAGAGCGCGAGAGAGACGAAATCCATTTGAAGCTCCATCAGATTGAGTGATCGAATGGCTCAATCCTATGCTGCGTCGCGACAAAGAACAATATTCTGTATGTGATATATCAAACGCCGTCATTTGTCTGCAACACGTGCTTCAATGGGTGCTCGCCCGTCGGGTTTGCGGCCGGCCCACGCGGGCCGGATTTGACGCTAAAGAATCAATCCTAGATAGAAATCGACCCCGACGGCAAGAGGGAGTAGCGGTCCGGACAAGCGAACGACCAGCAGCCGCACAGGCGTGCGCCGTCCCCCCGAAGCAGAACGCCGGGTGAGCCGCTTGCTGGGCGCACCCGGCGTCAGGAGAAAACCGGCCGCATCAGAACTTGTGGCGCAAGCCGAAGTTCACGATCGTCTGCGTATTCGTGCCCGAATAGCCATACGAGCCGATCGACGCTTCAGCCGGCATCGAGCCGCCCAGACCGTCGCCCGTTTCGCCGCTTGCATGCTGCCAGGCCGCCGTCATGTAAAGGTCGGTGCGCTTCGACAGGCTGTAGTCCGCGCCGATCGACACCTGGTGGTAGTTCGCCGACGTGTCGCCGTTCGCCCGCGTGTAGCTGTAGCCGATGCCGAGCAGCAGCGCCGGGTTCAGCTGGTAATTCACGAAGCCCTGCCCCGTGTTGTATTTCTGGGTGTCGCGGAACACCGAACTGGCGTCCGGCGCGTACCGCGCATTGCTGTAGCCGAGCCCCATCGTGAACGGGCCGATGATGTACTGCGCCGCCGCCCGCGCAATCGCGAGCGAGCGCGCCGTTGCGTAACCGGCGTTGATCGGGCCGTCGAAGGGGCCGTCCGAGGTGCTGATCCAGGTCCCGCGGATGCCGAGCGCAGCCTGGTTGTTCGCCGCGTAGAAGTAGCCGCCCGCGAGGCTGAGCGGGCCGCTGTTCCAGGCCACGGCGGCCGCGTACGACTGCTCGGCGCCCGTCGCGCCGGCCACGCCGCCAAAGGCGTACATGGCCGAAGCCCGAAGGCCGTTCCACATCGGAGTCGTGTATTTGACGGCGTTGTTCACGCGGAAGCTGTTGTCGTAGTTATCGACGTCGCCCGGGGTCGCGAAAACCGATCCGAAGTAGTTATCCGCGGTAATCCCCTGAACCAGATCGATCAGCGGGTCGTACTGGCGGCCGAGCGTGAGCGAACCGTACTGTTCGGCAGTCAATCCAACATAGGCCTGACGCCCGAACAGGCGGCCGCTCTGCCCGGCCGAGCCCGTCGACGGGTTGAAGCCGTTTTCCAGCTGGAAGATCGCCTTGAGACCGCCGCCGAGATCCTCCGCGCCCCTCAGGCCCCAGCGCGACCCCGAAAGATTGCCGAAACTGTTGTTGCCAAGCGACCACTGATTCGCGCTGCCGTTGGCGTGGTTGATGAAGGTGATCGATGTGTCGATGGTGCCGTACAACGTCACGCTGGTCTGCGCATGAGCCAAACCTGCGGCGCAAAGCGCCGCCAGCGAAAGAGATGTCAGGGCGAGTTGGTTCACGTCATTCTCCCGGCACAGTAAAACATCACTTGGCAAACCAGACTAACTCTCCCGGGCGACGAAGTAAAAGAATTAAAAAGGGTGTCTCAAATTGTTAACAGCGACCCGTGGTTTTATCCAGATGTTTTAAAAATGATTGCATCGACAAACAAATTCATTGCGCCTGCCGATAAGCCACACCCGGGCCAGACTCCCACCAGCCCCCTCGCCAAACAGTCATTCCGGCGCGACGTAGTTAGCTACATAGTTAGCGATGTACTGCAAACATCCACACGCCCCTGAAGCGAATCACAAAGATCGTACGAAGCATGCGTCGCCATATACGTGAATCGGCGTTTTTATTTCTAAACGTCTGTTTTAAATCTCATCCGTTTGCGGTGCGACGCATTATCGCGCGGGCCACCCGCACTCCCTTGATCGAACACCGATTTACCGTTCTTTTTCCCCCCATTGTCAACCGCCTTGCGCTCCGAAGCGTTTCCTGACTTTACCGGCCCTTTACCAAACTATTACGTTTCACCACGCCGCCTCTTGCAAAGCCATCTCGCCCCTGCTGTGCACGACGTATAAACCGCGATGTCCGCTCCGGGCAAACCGTTGTGCCACAACGGCCGCACCGAAGCATTGTCAGAACGATCCATGCCCCACTCGCAACCCTCGCGCCTGATGCGTGCTGCGGCCGCACTAAAGCGCCGCGCAGAAGCCCTGCACCTGCAGCTCTTCATCGCACCGGCGTTCGCGCTCGGCATCGGCGCGCTGCTGCTCGTGGTGTTCCAGCACCTGTCGCAGTCCGTCGATTACCGGTCGGTGATCCGTCACCTCTGGAATCTGACCCCGTCCGAATGGATGGGCGCAGTCGCCGCAACGGCCGTGAGCTTTGTCGCGCTCGTCGGGCGCGATGCGGTCGGGCTGCGCTACCTCGGCGCGCGCGTTCCGCGCGGCGCGCTCTGGGTCGGCGCCATCGCCGGATCGGCGCTCGGCAACGTCACCGGCTTCGGCGCGCTCACGGGCGGCGCCGTGCGTTGCCGCGTCTATGGCGGCTCGGGCGTGAGCGCCGCACAGATCGGCCGCATGACCGTATTCACGAGCGCCACGCTTGCGTTCGCACTCACGCTGATGACGGCGCTCGGCATGGCCGGCGCCGCCGGCACGCTCTCCGGCATGCTGCACCTCGCCCCGGAGAAGCTGCGCTGGATCGGCGGCGCGCTCCTCGCGTCCGGTGCCGCGCTGATCGTTGCATGCCCTACGAAGTCGCGCGAAATCGAGCCGTTCGGACGCGCCTGGCTGCGCTTTGCCGTGCCCGCGCGGCGCGACCTCGTCGCACAGTTGCTGCTCGCCGCGCTCGACGTCGTGGGCGCCGGGCTCGCGCTCTGGTCGGTGATGCCGCACGCGCAAGTCGCACTGGTCGATTTCCTGACCGTCTATAGCGCCGCGATGCTGCTCGGCCTGATCGGCCACACGCCCGGCGGCATCGGCGTGTTCGAGGCCGCGATGGTCTTCGCGCTCGGCTCCGCTGTGCCCGGCTCGCAGGTGCTTGCCGCGCTGCTGGCCTATCGCGCGATCTACTTCGGTGCGCCGCTGATCCTCTCGGCCGCGCTGCTCGCCGCGTTCGAGGGCCGCGCACTCGCGCGTCCCGGTGTGCGCCTCGCGCGCCGCGGCGCCAGCGGCGTCTCGCAACTCGCCCCGCTCTTCCTCGCCGTCGTCACGTTCGTAACCGGCGGCATGCTCGTGATCTCGGGCGCGACGCCCGCTTTCACGCACCGCATCGCCGTGCTGCAAACCATCCTGCCGCTCTGGGTGCTCGAAAGCTCGCAACTGCTCGGCAGCCTGCTCGGCGTGCTGTTGCTGTTCGTCGCGCGCGGGCTGCTGCGGCGCCTCGACGCGGCCTGGTGGCTCGCGCTCATGATCGCCGTCACCAACCTCGTGCTGTCGCTCGCGAAGGGTCTCGCGTTCGTCGAAGCGGGCATGCTGTGCGTGCTGATCGTGCTGCTGCTCGCCACGCGGCACCGCTTCAACCGCCGTTCGTCGCTGTTCGCCGAGCCCTTCACGACCGGCTGGCTCACCTCCGTGGGCTGCGTGATGGCGCTGGCCGTCTGGGTGCTGCTGTTCGCCTTCCGCGACGTGCAGTACTCGCACAATCTGTGGTGGCAGTTCGCCTTCGACGGACGCGCCCCGCGCGCGCTGCGCGCGACACTCGGCGCGAGCATGTTCGCCGCCGCGCTCGCAGCGCGGCAACTGCTGCGTCCGGCGGCGGGCCGCTTCGTGATGCCCCCGAGCGAAGATCTGGCCGAAGCGGCGCGCATCGTACGCGCGCAGGAACGCAGCGACGCCGGTCTCGCGCTCATGGGCGACAAGAGCTTCCTGTTCGCGGCCGAGCGCAACGCCTTCCTGATGTACGCCAAACGCGGCCGCACGTGGGCCGCGCTGCACGACCCCGTCGGCCCGCGCGAGGAATGGCCCGCGCTCGTTCGCGAGTTCGTTGCGCTCGCACACGCCCACGGAGGACGCGCCGCGTTCTACCAGGTGCGCGCCGACGCACTGCCGCTCTATCTCGACGCCGGTCTCACGCTGATGAAGCTCGGCGAAGAAGCGCGCGTGATGCTCGGCGAATTCGATCTCAAGGGTTCGCAGCGCGCGCATCTGCGCTACGCGCTCAAGCGCGGCGAACGCGACGGCTTCACGATCGAGCACATCGACTGCGCGCAGATGGACGCCCATCTGCCGACGCTGCGCGCGATCTCCGACGCCTGGCTCGACAGCCGCGATGCGCGCGAGAAGAGCTTCTCGGTGGCCGCCTTCGACGACGACTATCTCGCCGCGCAGTCGGCGCTGCTCGTGCGCCAGCACGGCGAGCCGCTCGCGTTCGTCACGTTCATGACGACCGACCTCAACACCGAGGCGACGGTCGGCGTGATGCGTCATCTGCCCGATGCGTCGTCGTACACGATGGAATATCTGTTCACGCAGCTCGCGCTGCATCTGAAGGCGGCGGGCTACGAGACGCTGTCGCTCGGCATGGCCCCGCTCTCGGGCATGGGGGCCACGCCGCTTGCCTCGCCGTGGCATCGCCTCGCCGGACTGATCTGGCGTTTCGGCGGCCGGTTCTACAACTTCCGGGGCCTGCGCGGCTTCAAGAACAAGTTTTCGCCGCGCTGGGAACCGCGCTATCTGGCCGCGTCGGGCTCGATCAGCGTCTTCATCACACTCGCCGATCTTTCACTGCTGGCTGGAGGCAGTCGTTCATGACCATTCGATTTCCGGCGCTGCCGCGCGTTATCGCCGCCTGCACCGCCTTGCTCGCCTGCGTGGCGGCGCATGCGGCCACCAACACGGCGCCAGCGCCTGTCACGGACGTGCCCGGCGGCCGCTACGGCGACGTCGCGGTCACGAAGCCGGCCGGCCCCATGCGCGGCTTCGCCGTGCTGTTCTCGGCAGGCGAGCATTGGGCGAGCGACGACCAGGCGCGCGCCGATGCCCTCGCGAAACACGGCGCGATGGTCGTGGGCGTGGACACGTCGCGCTATGCCGCGAACCTCGCCGCGGTGAAAACCGAGACCTGCCACAAGCTCTATAGCGACGCCGAAGCGATCGGCCATCAACTGGAGCGCCAACAGGAATCGAGCCAGTATTTCGCGCCGATCGCCATCGGCAGCGGCGAAGGCGCGCTGATCGCCGCGCGCATGCTCTCGCAGGCGCCCGCGAATACGCTCGCAGGCGCGATCTCGCTCGATCCCGCAGCGCGGCTCGACGCCCGCTTCGCGCCGTGCGCAGCCGATCCGAAACTGAGCCGCGGCACGGGCCTGCCTGGCTTCTTCGAGCAAGGCGTCACGAGCGGCGGCGCAAATACGCCGGCACTCGCGGGAGCCGCAGCGCACGTTGCCGCGCCGCACGTTTTCGCGCCGAACCTCACGGGCGCCGACAAGCTCGTCGCGCTGGCCGCGCCGCATCTGCGTGTCGTGACCGAAAGCGAGGAAGACATCTCCGATCTGCCGCTTGTCGAATTGCCTGCCGCGAAGCCGACCGACATGCTCGCCATCGTGATTTCAGGCGACGGCGGCTGGCGCGATCTCGACAAGACCATTGCGGAGGCGTTGCAGAAGAACGGCATCGCCGTGGTCGGCTGGGATTCGCTGCGCTACTTCTGGAAAGAGAAGCCGCCCGCGCAGACGAGCCACGATCTCGCGCGCGTGATCAAGGCCTATGCCGCGCACTGGCACGCGAAGCACATTGCGCTCGTGGGCTACTCATTCGGCGCGGATGTCATGCCGTTCGCCTATAACCGCCTGCCCGATGCGCTGCGCGCGAAGGTGTCGTACATGTCGCTGCTCGGCTTCGCGCCCGACGCCGATTTCCAGATCCGCGTGACGGGCTGGCTCGGCATGCCCGCGAGCGATTCGGCGCTGCCCGTGCGGCCTGAACTGGCGAGGGTACCGCCTGCAATCGTGCAATGCGTCTACGGCGCGGACGAAAAGGACACGCTCTGCCCGGCGCTCGTGAACACGGGGGTCGACGTCGTCAAGACGAGCGGCAGCCACCACTTCGACGGCGATTACAACGCGCTGGCCACGAAAATCATCGACGGCTGGAAGAAGGAGATCGCCGCGCGCGGGTAGCCATGCGCGCGGGTAGCCATGCGCGCAGCGCGCCGCGTCGCGCGCAGCATCAAATATCGAAGTACAGGTAGAACTCCCATGGATGCGGGCGCAACCGGATCGCATCCAGTTCGTGTACGCGCTTGTATTCCAGCCACGTATCGATCACGTCTTCGGTAAAGACATCGCCCTTGCGCAGGAACTCGTTGTCGGCTTCGAGCGCGTTGAGCGATTCATCGAGCGAACCCGGCACCTGGCGGACGTTCTTCGCCTGCTCGGGCGGCAGGTCGTAAATGTTGACGTCGAGCGGATCGCCCGGGTCCGTCTTGTTTTCGATGCCGTCGAGCCCGGCCATCAGCATCGCCGAAAATGCGAGGTACGCGTTGGCCGAGGGATCGGGACAACGGAATTCGACGCGTCGTGCATTCGGCGAATCGGAGTACATCGGAATGCGCGCGGCCGCCGAGCGGTTGCGTTGCGACATCGCAAGATTCACCGGCGCTTCGTAGCCGGGAACAAGGCGCTTATAGGAATTCGTGGTGGGCGCACAGAACGCCATCAACGCCGGAGCATGCTTGAGCAGGCCGCCAATGTACCAGCGGCAGAGGTTCGACGTGAGCGCCCAGCCGTGCGCGTCGTAGAACAGATTCTCTTTGTCTTTCCACAGGCTCTGGTGGCAGTGCATGCCGCTCGCGTTGTCGGCGAATAGCGGCTTCGGCATGAAGGTCGCCACCTTGCCCTTGCTGCGCGCCACGTTCTTGCAGATGTATTTGTAGATCATCACGTTGTCGGCCATCCGCTTGAGCGTCGCAAAGCGCATGTCGATTTCGTTCTGTCCCGCCGTCGCCACCTCGTGGTGATGCACCTCCACCTGCACGCCAGCCTGTTGCAGCATCAGCACGATGGTCGAGCGGATGTCCTGCAGGGTATCGTGCGGCGGCACCGGAAAATAGCCTTCCTTGAAGCGCGGCTTGTAGCCGAGATTGCCGCCGCCATACGCGCCCTCGTCGCGGCCGCTGTTCCAGTCCCCTTCGGCAGATTCGACAAAGTAGTAGCCGCTGTGCGCATCCTGACCAAAGCGGATCGAATCGAAGATGAAGAATTCGAGTTCGGGACCGAAGTAGCAGATCGTCGCAAGGCCGGTCTGCCGCAGATAATCCTCGGCTTTCTTCGCAACGTAACGCGGATCGCGCGAATACGGCTGATGCAGCACGGGATCGACGACATCGCAGATCAACGAGAGCGTGGGCGTCTCGCTCACGGGGTCGATGAACGCAGTGGTCGGATCCGGCTTTAAAAGCATGTCGGATTCCTGAATCTCCTGAAAACCGCGAATCGACGATCCGTCGAAACCAATCCCGTCTTCGAAAAGACCTTCGTGCACCTCGGGCAACGTGATGGAGAAGTGCTGCCAGAGGCCAGGCAGATCAGTGAACTTGAGATCGACGATCTGGATCTCGCGCTCGCGCAACAGCTTGATGACCTGCTGCGGCGTTTCGGGACGTGCGACGCGATAACTGCCGGCATCGACGGATACGTTGAGCGGCGAGGCACCGTGAGGACTGGACATGGCGTTTCTCCCGGTTTGACTACTGGTCGTGCGTGAGCGCCTGGAGACGGGCGTCGCCCGCGTCTTTCGCTGCGCGCTGCGTGGTGTAGCTTTCTTCGGATACCAGCGAGCGCCGGACCTCGCGCGCGTCGAAGTCGACCAGCGTAATGACCCACACCCAGCCGCCAGTCTGTTCGGCGGTTTGCACGAATGCGCGCACGTCGCCTTTGCCTTGAGCGTTCATCTGACCTCCGCAAATCGGCAGGAAACAGATCACAGGTAGCATCGCCCGTACCCGGGGCGCGCAGAACACGGGCAATGCAGTTGACGATCGGCGAATCAGGACAGCTTGCCGATGATGGCGCCCATTTCGCTCTTGGTGAAAGCGCGCAGCGTTTGCGTGCGGACGTTGCCCGCCGAGCCGAGCGCGAGGCCGAATGCAGTCAGCGACTGCTCGTCCGTCGCTTCGACGATGGCCACAATGTCGTAGTGGCCCAGCGTCCAGTAGACCTCTTTCATTTCACAGCCGAAGCCGCGTGCGACTTCCTCGACCTGGCTCGCCCGTTGCGGGCTGTTCTTGATGGTGCGGATTCCCTGATCGGTGAATTGTGCGAGCACTACATACGTTGCCATGGCGATCCCCCTTTACGAGTGAACGTGCCGGGATGCGCGCGATTTGCCGGGCGCAATGACAAGCCGGCTTCGTGCGCCATTTCATTTTAGGCAACGCGAACGGACATACCACGGCTCTCTACGCATTCGCGCGCCGCGCATCGCCCGGTTCACACAATCCGCAGACGAAAAAAAACGCCAGCGCAAAGGCTGGCGTCTCATCCATCGGACGGAAGATTTCAGCAGCGCTTATGCGACCGCCGTGGCCGCCTTGGCGTCCTCTTCCTGCTCCGCCGACGAACGGATCAGATATTCGAACGCACCGAGCGATGCCTTGGCGCCTTCGCCCACGGCAATCACGATCTGCTTGAACGGCACCGTCGTCACGTCGCCCGCGGCGAATACACCCGGAACCGACGTCTGACCTTTCGCGTCGACTTCGATCTCGCCGTGCTTCGACAGCGCAACCGTGCCCTTGAGCCATTCGGTATTCGGCACGAGGCCGATCTGAACGAACACGCCTTCCAGTTCGAGGTCATGCTTCACCTCCGTCGCACGGTCGAGATACGCGAGGCCCGTCACCTTCTGGCCGTCGCCGATGATTTCAGTGGTCTGCGCGCTTACATGCACGGTAACGTTCGGCAGGCTGCGCAGCTTGCGTTGCAACACTTCGTCCGCACGCAGTTGCGCGCCGAATTCGAGCAGCGTCACGTGGCTCACGATGCCCGCGAGGTCGATGGCCGCCTCGACGCCGGAATTGCCGCCGCCGATCACCGCCACGCGCTTGCCCTTGAAGAGCGGACCGTCGCAGTGCGGGCAGTACGCCACGCCCTTGTTGCGGTATTCCTGCTCGCCCGGCACGTTGACGTTGCGCCAGCGCGCGCCCGTCGCGAGCACCACGCTCTTTGCGCGCAGCGTCGCGCCGCTCGCGGTGCGGATCCCGATTGCCTTGTCGCCCGGCACGAGCGCCTCGGCGCGCTGGAGATTCATGATGTCGACGTCATAGGCGCGCACGTGCTGCTCCAGCGCCGCCGCGAATTTCGGCCCTTCCGTTTCCTGTACCGAGACGAAGTTCTCGATTGCCATCGTGTCGAGCACCTGGCCGCCGAAGCGCTCGGCCAGCACGCCGGTGCGAATACCCTTGCGCGCGGCGTAGATCGCTGCCGCTGCGCCAGCGGGTCCGCCGCCGACGATCAGCATGTCGAAAATGTCCTTCGCATCGAGCTTCTCTGCTGCGCGAGCGGTCGCGCCGGTATCGAGCTTCGCGAGAATTTCTTCGACGCCCATGCGGCCCTGGCCAAACACTTCGCCGTTCAGATAGATCGTCGGCACGGCCATGATCTGGCGCTGCTCGATTTCATCCTGGAACAGCGCGCCGTCGATCGTGACGATCTTCACGTTCGGGTTGAGCGTCGCCATCGCATTGAGCGACTGCACGACTTCCGGGCAGTTCTGGCACGACAGCGACATATAGACTTCGAACGAGAACACGCCGTCGAGCGCGCGTACTTGTTCGATTACGTCGTTTTCGAGCTTCACCGGATGGCCGCCCACCTGCAGCAGCGCGAGAACGAGCGACGTGAACTCATGGCCCATCGGAATGCCCGCGAACGCAACCTTGACGTCCGCATTGGCACGCCTGATTTCGAACGAAGGCACGCGCGCGTCGCCCGTTGCGGCGCCACGGCGTTCTTCATAGCGGATCCGGTCCGACAACGAATCAATTTCCTGCAAGAGCGCCTGCAGTTCCTGCGATTTTTCGCCATCGTCGAGGTACGCAACGATCTCGAGCGACTGCGTGATTTTTTCCAGGTAGCTTTTAAGTTGAGTCTTGAGATTGGCGTCGAGCATGGCGATTTCCGGCGGAGGTTGAAGCGGGGAGGGGAAGGCCTGATGAGGCGTCCGGGCCGCAAGCCGCGACGGCGCGGCCCGGAGGTGATACAGCCGTCGCGGCCGCGATGGCCGCTTGGGCTTTGCTGCTTGTTTTGCTGCTGGTGAAGCGCTTAGATCTTGCCGATGAGGTCGAGCGACGGCTTCAGCGTTTCAGCGCCCGGCGTCCACTTGGCGGGGCAGACTTCGCCCGGGTGCGCGGCGACGTATTGCGCAGCCTGCACCTTGCGCAGCAGTTCCTTCGCGTCACGGCCGATGCCGTTGTCGTGGATCTCGCACAGCTTGATGTCGCCTTGCGGGTTGATCACGAACGTGCCGCGCAGTGCGAGGCCTTCTTCTTCGATCATCACTTCGAAGTTGCGCGTGATCGCGCCGGTCGGATCGCCCACGAGCGGGTACTTGATCTTGGCGATCGTGTCCGACGTGTCGTGCCATGCCTTGTGCGTGAAGTGCGTGTCGGTCGAGACGCCGTAGATTTCGACGCCGAGCTTCTGGAATTCAGCGTAGTGGTCGGCCAGATCGCCCAGTTCCGTCGGGCACACGAACGTGAAGTCGGCCGGGTAGAACACGACAACAGACCACTTGCCCTTGAGGTTCTCTTCCGAAACCGGAACGAACTCGCCATTGTGATAAGCGGTGGCCTTGAACGGCTTGACTTGCGTGTTGATGAGAGACATGCGTTGCTTCCTCGCTCTGGGTTGGAATGGGTTGGAAAAGGTATGGGCAGAATTTACGTGAATCCGACCCGTTTGATAAATTGGTTGCTTTGATCGCGGGTATTGGGAATTGCTATCGGCCTTCGAAAGCGCCGCTATCACCGTGACCGTACACGCTAGCCGCAACGGATGCGCACAACGGGTGTGAGCAACGGATGTGGCAACCAACGGGGCGTGAGGATACAACGAAACTGCGACACTACGCCTCATTGCCCCGCTAATTTTCTGGAAATCCCGCTTGCATGCCCCGCGCATCGTGCAGCGAGCGCGCGTTGCCGCATCAAAGCGCGCCGCCGCGCGCGGTCGCTGCACGCGCCGTGAGACGCTCTCGCAGAAATTGCGTAAACGCACGGATCGTCACAGAACTTTCGCGATGCCGTGGATAAACCGCATGCAGCGCGACGGGCGGCGGAATGAACGGCGTGAGCACTTCGACCAGCAGCCCCGCATCGACCGATCCCGCGACGATGAAGTCCGGCAGATACGCGATGCCGAGTCCGGCGATGGCCGAGTCGCGGATCACTTCGCCATTGTTCGCCCGCAGCGGGCCTTGCACGTCGATCGACGTATCCACGCCGTCGACAACGAAGGCCCACGCTGCGCGTCCTTGCTGCCCGTATGGCAAGCACGCGTGCTGCGCGAGATCGGCGGGCGTAGCGGGTGCCTGGCGACGGCGGCGGTAACCGGGACTGCAGCACGCGATCATGCGCACGTCGATGAGCTTTTGCGCGACGAGCGTCGAATCCTGCAAACGCCCGATACGCAGCGCCATGTCGAATCCCTCGCCGATCACGTCGACGGTGCGGTCGCTCAGATCCATGTCGAAGCGCACGTCTGGATGCGCACGCAAGAATTCGGCGACGAGCGGCGACAGATGCACCATGCCGAACGACATCGGCGCGCTCACTTTCAGCAGCCCGCGCGGCTCGGTGCGGCGTGCGGACATGGCGCGTTCGGCGTCGCCCACGTCCGCGAGAATGCGCTTCGCGCGCTCGTAAAAATCCTGCCCAAGCTCCGTCACGGCCACATTGCGCGTATTGCGCACGAGCAGCCGCACGCCGAGGCTCCCCTCCAGCGCGGCCACGCGCCGGCTCACGAACTGCTTTGAGAGGCGCAGCCGGTTGGCCGCGGCCGTGAAATTGCCCGCGTCCACGGCTGCGATGAAGATCCGCATGTCGTCGAATTGCATGGCGATTGTCCACTTGGTAGTGACAGTGAGTCGTATTTTACGGCAATTAGACACAGTCTGATTGACCTAAACTACGCTTCATTCAACCGGACAACATCACTGGAGGTCGAAATGATTGAACTTCGCAAGGCAGATCAGCGCGGTCGTGGCGAACACGGCTGGCTCAGCTCGCGTCACACGTTCTCGTTCGCGAACTACTACGATCCGAAGCAGATCGGCTTCTCGGATCTGCTCGTCATCAACGATGATCGCGTCGCCCAGGCACGCGGCTTCGGCAAGCACCCGCACCGTGACATGGAAATCTTCTCGTACGTGCTCGAAGGCGCGCTCGAGCACAAGGATTCGATGGGCAACGGCTCGGTGATCGTCCCCGGCGACGTGCAGCTCATGAGCGCGGGCACCGGCGTTACGCACAGCGAGTTCAACCATTCGGCGAATGAACTCGTGCACTTCCTGCAGATCTGGATCGCGCCGAATGTGAAGGGCGCACAGCCGCGTTACGCGCAGAAGAACTTCTCCGAGGCCGAAAAGCGCGGCAAGCTGCGGCTCGTGCTCTCGCCGGACGGCGCCGAGGGCTCGCTGGAGATACGCCAGGACGCGCACGTTTATGCAGGCCGCTTCGACGGCGCGGAAAGCGCGAAGCTCGCAATCGGCGCAGATCGCTTCGCTTACGTGCACGTGGCACGCGGCAGTGTGAGTGTTAACGGCGTCGCGTTTGGCGAAGGCGATGGTGCACGCATCCGCAACGAACGCGAACTGACGTTCAGCCAGGGCGACGACGCCGAAGTGCTGGTCTTCGATCTTCGCAACATCGAGTCGTCGGAATTCTGGTCATAACACGTGGCATTGAAGCGTGGAATTGCATAGCCTGTATGAGAGGCCCGCCCGGGCCTCTCTTTCAGCAGGCTTCATATCGGCATAAAAGAACTGAAACAACGTCATCCCGTCGGAGGGAAACATGCGATACAACCTGTTCGGCCAGGGTAACGACGCGGTCCTGCTCGTGTCGCGCATCCTGCTTGCTACGCTGTTCGTGCTGTTCGGTTGGCAAAAAGCCAGTGGCTTCACGGGTACCGTCATGTACATGGCGCACGTCGGCGCACCGGCGCCCACCGTGTCGGCAGCCATCGCCGTCGTGATGGAACTGGTCGTCGGCCTGCTGATCGTCGTGGGTTTGTTCACGCGCCCGCTCGCCGTGCTGCTCGCGCTCTACACCATCGGCGCAGCCCTCATCGGCCATCGCTTCTGGACCGAGACCGGCATGGCGCAAACAGGCGACATGATCAACTTCTACAAGAACGTCAGCATCGCGGGCGGACTGCTCGCGCTCGCCGTGGCCGGGCCCGGACGCCTCTCGCTCGACCGGAAGTAATCGCCTGCCCGAGCGCATTCGCGCTCCCCTCCCCCAAGGCGCGATACGCTTGACGCATCGCGCCTTTTTCATTGCCGTTGCACCCGGCGCCTGCACTGAGCGCTTGCTCTGCGCTGTTGCACCGCACTAAAGCGCGGTCCTGGCCTTGGGCCTGAAACGGCGTCTTCTGCGCTACCATCCCTAACGTCACCCAACACAAAAACACAGGGAGAGAGGCACGACATGTCCACGGCCACACCCGGCGCAACGCCGGGCTTCTACCAGCGCCACCTCAAGGACCTGCTCGCCGGCTGCGCCATCGCCGGCCTGCTGCTGCCCGAAGCCGTTGCGTACGCCAACATCGGCAACGTGCCGCCGCAAGCCGGTATCGTCGCGCTGATCGCGGGCCTCGTGATCTATGGCGTGATCGGCAACAGTCGTTTCGCCGTTGTGTCCTCAACGTCTTCATCGGCCGCCGTGCTCGCCGCCGTCACGCTCTCCGCATCCGGCGGCGACGCCGCCACACGGCTCCTGCTCGGCGCAGGCATCATCATCATGGCCGGCCTGTTCTTCCTCGTTGCAAGCGCCGCGCGCCTCGGCAACATGTCCGACTTCATCGCCAAGTCCGTGCTGCGCGGCTTCACGTTCGGGCTCGCCATCACCATCGTTCTCAAGCAGTGCGGACTCGCACTGCGCGTGAACCCCGCGCACTCGGACGCGCCGCGCTATCTGTGGGGCCTGCTCGAAACGACGAAGCAGTGGAGCCTTTACGGCGGCGCACTCGCCATCGTCGCGCTCGTCATTCTGTACGCGCTCAAACGCTGGCCGCGCGTGCCCGCCACGCTCGTCGTGATCGTGCTGTCCATCGTGCTCGGCTATGCCGTCGATCTCTCGCACTACGGCATCGTGCAGGTGGGCCAGATCGACCTCGCGCACATCGGTTTCGGCCTGCCCGATCTCGAACGCACCCAATGGCTGCGCTGCGGCGAACTGGCCTTCGCGATGATGCTGATCGTCTACGCCGAGTCGTATGGCTCGATACGCGGCTTTGCACTAAAACACGACGACCCGTTCTCGCCGAACCGCGATCTCGCCGCGCTCGGCGCGAGCAATCTCGTCTCCGGGCTCTTCGGCGGCATGCCGGTGGGCGCCGGTTATTCGGGGACCTCCGCCAACGAGGCGGCGGGCGCGCAGACGCGCGTCGCCGCGTGGACCGCCGCCGCCGTCATCGCGCTGATGGTCGCGCTCCTGCTGCCGCAAATCGCGCATATTCCCGAGCCGGTGCTGGCCGCCATCGTGATTCACGCGGTGAGCCACACGATCAATCCGCACGTATTCGCGCCGTATCTCAAGTGGCGGCGCGACCGCTTTCTCGCGCTCGGCGCATGTTTTGCGGTGCTCCTGCTCGGCGTGCTGGACGGGCTGCTGCTCGCCATCGCCGTGAGTCTGCTCTGGACGCTGCGCAATCTTTCGGAGCCGAAGGTGAGCGTGCTGGGGCGGCTCGGCGACACGCACGATTTCGTCGATACGCGCAGCCATCCGGATGCCCATCCGGTGCCGGGCATGATCATCGTGCGGCCAGAAGCGCCGCTTTTCTTCGCCAATGTCGAGCGCGTGCTCTCGCATCTGCGCATGCTCACGGCGAAGCACGACGAGACCATGCGGCACACGATCATCAGCCTCGAAGAATCGGCCGATATCGACGGCTCGACCATCGAAGCCCTGCAGACCTACGCCGCCGAAGTCTCGCGAGACGGCCGCCGGCTCGTGCTTGCGCGCCTCAAGCCGCGCGTCTTGCACGTGCTCACGCGCGCGGCAACCGACGCGCTGCCCGTTGCGGCGCTGAACGAACTGAGCGTGGACGTCTGTGTGCATTCGTTACTCGATGCGCAGGCAACGACTCACTGAAGCGAGGTTTGGTCGCTGGCTGCGGCAATTCGATCAAATTTACTTTCCCCGATCTCCCGTGCGATGATTCGATCAAATCGTGACGCGCATCGCAGGCAGGCGGCGCGCGTCCGGAAAAAAGCACACAGGAGACACCCATGCCAACCCGTCAACGCGTGAACCGGGACCGCGCGCAGCGCGTTCTTGCACGCGAGCGCGATGCCTTTATCGCGGCGTGCTGATCACGCCGTTCCACAACATGATGCTCGTGTGCCCGGACACCACGGCCGCCGACATCGACCGCCTGCTCGAAGCCTTCGACGCATGTGTGGGGGAACTGACATGAGCCGCACCACGTCGCGATGAAAACACGCACCCACCAATCGTTGCAGGACGAAACCTACGCAACGCTGCGCCGATGGCTGAGCCTCGGACGCTTCGTGCCCGGCGAGCGGCTGCGCATCCACGCACTCGCCGAACAACTGGACGTAGGCGAGATGCCGGTGCGCGCGGCGCTCGGGCGTCTCGCGGCGGAATCCGCGCTCGTGAGCGTGCCCAATCGCGGCGTGCTGGTGCCGCAGCTCACGCGCGCGCAATTCGACGATGCGTTGAACGTGCGTGTGATGCTCGAAGGCGAAGCGGCGCGCCTCGCTACGCCCCGGCTCACCGACGACGAGATCGCGCAGCTCGACGCACTTTGCGCGCACATGGGCGAGGCGCTTGCGCAGAACAAACCCACGCGTTATCTGGACGCCAACGAGGTGTTCCACCTCGTGCTGTACCGCGCATGCGGCTCGCCGCTGCTCGTCGATCTGATCGAGACCGTCTGGCTGCAAGTCGGGCCGATCTCGAACCTGCTGTTCGACGACAGCGGCTTTGCGGCCACGCTCAACGACGCTCACGACGACCTGATGCGGCAGCTCAAGCGCCGCGATGCGGAAGGCGTGCGGCGCGCAATCGAACACGATTTGCGGCACACCGCGCAGCAGTTGCACAAGCACTGCCTGCCTGATGCAGCGGATAGCCACGCGGACAACGGCGCTGGCGACACGCAAATCCGTGCCCGCGCCGGTCGGCCCGCACGACGCCGCACCGCGCCTGCGCAGCTGCGGACTTGATCGCCCTGGCCGCACGCGAACAACAACGCGCGCACGGCCGCTCCCAACCAGCGGGAAATAGTCCATCTCCGCTCGCGCACGAATCGGTGCGCGTTTTGCGGCGATAATCACGCCTTCGCGGCAACAGCAAGCACGCTGCGCCGCACGGCGCGACGGCTGCACCGCCAGCGTCGACGCATGCACGAAAACGTGCGACACTCACGCGCCGCGCGCCCATCAGGTCGCGCACCCGGCGCCCACAGCCTCCCTCGCACGCACTATGAACACCCCTTCCCGACCTTCTGTCCCCGCCACCCCGAGCGCTTCGTCGCGCAAGGCAATGACGCTGCTGCTGTTCCTCGCGCTGATCGGCGCGAGCGGCGTTGCCGTGTCACTCGCCGCACGGCATTTCCTCTGAACGCGGCCATCCGCCCGCCAGTCCGCTAGTTCCCCCGTTTTTGCCCATGTACAAGAAAGGCGTTGCCCTCGAAATCCAGTTCTCGCCCGAACGCCTGAACGACGGCGCAGGCGATCCCTACTGGATCGACCTCACCGCCAATGAAGCCACCCGATTGCTGGAAGCGTTGCAGACGCAACTGAGTCATGGCGCAGGCGGCACGTCGTCGCCGCGCGTCGTCGCGCTCGATACGCCGCGCGCGAAAGACGCCGATGCAGCGTCCCACGACGCACACAACGGCACCGCAACCGCAACGGCTGCCGACGACGGCTTCAAACAATGGGTCTGCGTGATCTGCGGCTGGGTCTACGACGAAGCGGCGGGCGCGCCCGACGACGGCCTCGCGCCGGGTACGCGCTGGGCAGACGTGCCCGACGAATGGCGCTGTCCGCTCTGCGACGTCGGCAAGGACGATTTCGCGCTGGTCGAGTTCTAGGCGTTGCCGCGCAGGCCACACGAGTCGCACGGGCTGCCCAGCCTACGAACGGCTTTCAGGGTCCGGGTGAAAAACAGACGCTTGCGTCATGCAAAGCGGAACCGAACTACAATGCATGCCGTCCGATGCATTGCTGTGTGATCTGGTCCGAACATGTTCCGCTTTCCGAGATTTTCCCTGTATCCGCTGAGTCCGTTGCTGGCTGCGGTTGTCGTCGCATTGAGCGCATGCTCGTCGCCGAAGCCGAAATTCCAGGACGATCAGCTGCTGAGCAGCGCACCCAACCAGTTCTCGCGCAGCTTCAGCTACGCGAGCGGCGACGCCTGCGAAGCGTCGCGCCGCGCCCTCCTGAGCCAGGGTTACATGACGACGCTGGGGCACGACGGCACCGTCGATGCCTCGAAGAACTTCCAGCCCGAGAGCGATTCGCACATCGTGGTTGAAATCCACGTGGTCTGTACGGACGGCGACGCGACGAACACGAGCATGGTCTACGTGAATGCCGTGCAAAACGGCTTTGCGCTGAAGAAGAGCGATACGTCGGCAAGCGTGGGATTGTCGATTCTGGGGTCGGTCTCGCTGCCGATCCGCTCGAACAGCGACGCGATGGTCAAGATTTCGAGCGAAACGATCCAGTCCAGCAAGTTTTACGACCGTTTCTTCGAACTGGTCGGGAACTATCTGGGTGCGGCTGCGCGTAGCGAAGCCGTACCGGATGCGGGGAAGATCAAGGTCACGCCGCTGCCGCCGCCCGTTACTGTGCCGGCTGCCGCACCGCATCCGGCAGCGCCGGATACCGCTGCAACGGCTGCATCGGCTGATCCGGCGTCCCTGCTTCGACCCGTTGCAGCAGGCGTGACGCCTCAAACGGCGCTCGCGCCCGTCACGGCACCGCATGCGACCGGCGCAGCGGTGGCGGCCAGCGACGCAGCCGCGGCAACACACGTTGCCGCCACTTCCGCGGCAGCGCCTGCGGCGGCCAGCGCGACGACGCTGGCGTCCACGCCCGCCATAACGGCAGCTCCGGCTCCCGCAGCTCAAGGCGGCAGCAGCACGGCAGGTGCAAGCGCAACCGGCAGCAGCAACGCGACAACGGGCGCTGCACCCGCTTCAGCAACGCCTGCTACGCCTTAACCGGTTCCAGCACTTCAAGCCCCCCAGGCACCTTTCAATCTCCGCAACGCTGCGGCGCCAGGTGAGCGCCCACTCGCGCGCTTGCGCCCACCCGCTGCGGTGCGGCGCGTTCTTGCGCCGCCTTGCGCCTGGCTGCACGCTTTAGCGCAACCCAACCATCAGCGCGCCCATGCCCACGAGCAAACTGCCCATCAGCCGGTTCATTGCGCGCACGCGCCTGGGCCGTTGCAGCGTGTGGCGCAGCCGGTGCGAGAACATTGCCATCGATACCATGCCGCCCACGAACAGCACGACAAACGTCACCGCCAGCAGCAGAAATTGACGGTTTTCGCTCCAGTGCGCGTCGGCACGCATGAACTGCGGAAAGAACGACGGAAAGAACAGCAGCGTCTTCGGATTGAGTCCCGAGGTCGCGAAGCCGCGCCAGAACAGATCGCGGCGGCTGTCGCCCGATGCATCGTCACTCGCCTGTGCACCCACCAGTGCACCGCTGCGCCATTGCTTGAAACCGAGCCAGACGAGATAAGCCGCACCGAGCCAGCGCAGCACGGTGAGTGCGTGCTCACTGATGAGAAGCAGGGAATTGAGGCAAAGCCCGGTCACCGTGAGCTGGAGCAGCACGGCAACCGTGCTGCCCCAGACGCAGGGCAGCGCATGACGCCAGCCGGCCTGAAGCGCGTGGCCCATGGTCATGACATTGACGGGACCGGGCGTGTAGACGAGTACGAGTGCGGCGGCAAGAAAAGACAGATACAGCTGGATCGACATCGTTGTGGTTCTGCAAAACAGGCAAGGGAATCGGCGTGTGAATGCCTTCACGCCCTCCGGACGGTCCGCCGCAGCTTGTGGCTGCGGCGGCGCGCCCCGCGCAGGCAAGATGGCCGCACGGGTCGTGCCGGGGCATGAAGGCACGCCGGAAAATATACCGGCCGCGCCGCTGTAAAGGCTTCCTGTTTTTGTGCCGCCTCGGGCAGAATGCAGAACGTTATTCCGTATTAACTCGCATTGACTGAACAGAATTCTTTTTCACCATGATCGCCCGCGAACGCCCCGCCCGAACACTCGACAGCCAGGATCGCAAGATCCTGCGCGCGCTGCAGACGAATGCACGCCTGTCCAATGCCGAACTGGCCGAACAGGTCGGCATGTCCACCACGGCGTGCTGGAATCGCACGCGCCAGCTTGAAGCGGATGGCTATATCGACGGCTATGTCGCGCTCGTGAACCAGAAAAAGCTCGGATACGCGGACATCGTGATTCTGGAAGTGACGCTCGACCGCCACGAGGACGACGCCCTCGCCCGCTTCGGCGAAGCGCTCGCGGCGCTGCCCGAGGTGCTGGAGGCCTATCTCGTCTCGGGCGAATACGACTACTGGATCAAGGTTGCGGTCGATGGAACCGCGGGCTATGAGCGCTTCCTGCGCGAGAAGCTCTATCGCATTGCGGGCATCCGGCACAGCCGGTCGATGTTCGCGTTGCGCTGCATGAAAGACGTGCCTTCGATGCAGGTGTAAGCCGCACGCCTCGACAGCCGCTATGCGCCGCTTTCCGGCGCTTTCGCGACATCGCCGTCGCTGCGCGCCTGGGCATCGCGCATTTTCGCGAGCGCCTTCGGCCCGAGGCCGAGCGCCACGGCAATTGCGAGCGCATCGATCACCGCGAGATGCGCGATGCGCGAAACACCGGGCGCATGCGGCTCCGTCGCAGCGGGCACGCGCAGCAGCAGCGGGATGTCGGCCACCCACGCGAGCCGCGAGCCGGCATTCGTGAGCGCGATGGTGGTCGCGCCGCGCTCCTTCGCAATCTGGATGCTCTCGTTCACCTCGACGCTGCGCCCCGAATGCGAGATCGCGAACGCCACGTCGCCGGGTTCGAGCAGGCCGGCGTAGAGCCGCTGGAGGTGCGCGTCGGTGAACGCGCTCGCCGCGATGTCGAGCCGCAGCATGCGCAGCGCCGCGTCCTGCGCGACCAGTCCCGAGCCCGCGCCCACGCCGAAGAAGTACACGCGCCTTGCACTGCCGAGCGCCGCCACCGCAGCCGCGAACACGGCCGGATCGAGCGACGCGCGCGCGTGCGCGACGCCTTGCACGACCGACTCGGTCACCTTGTCGAGCAGCGTGCCGATCTCGTCGCCGCTCTCCACGCCCGACGGCGACGCATAGGGCACACCGCCCGCCGCGCTCTGCGCGAGCCGCATCTTGAAGTCGCGCAGGCCGTGCGCGCCCACCGCCCGGCAAAAGCGCGTCACCGAAGGCTCGGACACGTCCGCGCGCTGCGCAAGCTCGGTGATGCTCGCGCGCATGGCGAAGTCGATGTCGCCCAGCACCATGTCGGCGACCTTGCGCTCGGCGGGCCGCAGCGACGCGGCGACATCGCGGATGTGATGGATCAGATTGGAGACCGGCAAGCTGGATTTCCCGTGGATTGGCCGATGAGCCCCGATGTGCCCCGATGTGCACAATGCTCAGTTTCGAATTCAGTCGCTATCGAGCCGCTTGCCGCTTTCGGTGTCGAACAGATGCAAATGCGCGCGAGGCAGACCGAGCGTCATGCGCTGCCCCGGCTCGACTTGCGGCCGCGCGCGCGTGGTGACGCACCAGGTTGAGCCGCCTATTTTCCCGTACATATGGGTCTCCGCGCCAGTCGGCTCGATCACGTCGACGTTGAACGGCAGCTCGCCGCCCGCCTCGATGTGCTCCGGCCGGATTCCGAGCGTCACGCGCGCGCCTTGCTGCGCCCGGCCTTCGGGAAGCGGCACGCGCAAGCCGTCTTCGAGCACGAGCGCCGTGCCGCGCGCATCGCTCATCACCGTGCCCTGCGCGAAGTTCATCGAAGGCGAGCCGAGGAAGCTCGCCACGAACAGGTTGCCCGGCCGGTCGTAAAGATCGAGCGGGCGGCCGATCTGTTCGATGCGGCCCGCGTTCATCACGACGATGCGGTCGGCCATCGTCATCGCCTCGATCTGGTCGTGCGTCACATAGACGACCGTATTGCGCAGGCGCTGGTGCAGCGCCTTGATTTCCGTGCGCATCTGCACGCGCAGCTTGGCGTCGAGGTTCGAGAGCGGTTCGTCGAAGAGGAACAACGCGGGCTCGCGCACCACGGCGCGGCCCATCGCCACGCGCTGGCGCTGGCCGCCCGAGAGCGCGCGCGGCAGGCGTTCGAGATAGCTCGACAGATTGAGCATCTTCGCCGCAGCCTCGATGCGCGGCTTGAACGTGTCCTCGCGTTCCTTGCGGATGCGCGGGCCGAACGCGATGTTGTCGTACACCGAAAGATGCGGATAGAGCGCGTAGCTCTGGAACACCATCGACACGTTGCGCTGCTGCGGCGGCAGGCCGTTCGCGCGCGTGCCGCCAATCGTGAGATCGCCGCCGCTGATGTCTTCGAGACCGGCGATCATGCGCATAAGGGTCGTCTTGCCGCAACCCGATGGGCCGACCAGCACGACGAACTCGCCATCCTCGATGTCGAGGTCGACGCCGTGCACGACCTGCGTTTCGCCGTAGCGTTTGTAGATGCCGTTCAGTTGTACCGCTGCCATGCTTGCCTCGTTCGCTGATTGCGCGTGCGCGCGTGTGTTCTGCAAATTGCGGTCCGGACGCTTCAGAGCGGATCGAGCGTCAGTTCGTTTGCCATGATCCGGTTGCCGGCCATGAGGCCCGCGTCCACCGGCAGCGCAACGCCCGTGATCACGCGCGCCTGCGGCGACGCGAGAAACAGCACCGCATCGGCGATGTCCTCGGGCGCCGCCACGTCGCCGAGCGGATACCACTTCTTCAGTTCCTCGAAGATCTGCGGATGCTGCGCGACACGCGCCTGCCACGCGGGCGTCTTCACCGTGCCCGGGCACACGAGATTCGCGCGGATGCCGTACTGCCCCAATTCGATCGCCAGCGCCTTCGTGTAGCTCACGAGCCCCGCCTTCGCCGCGCTATACGCGGGATGCCCGAGCGCCGCGAGTCCGTTCACGGAGCCGACCAGCACGATCGCGCCGCGCCGCCGCTCGATCATCGACTGGCGCACCGTTTCGACCGTGTAATACGCGCCGTTGAGATTCAGGTCGATATCGCGCCGCCAGCCCGCCGCGTCGGTGCGCGCGAGCGTCGTGCCGAGCGCGCCGCCCGCATTCGCCACGACGACGTCTACCGGCCCGCGCGCGGCCACTCCAGCCGACACGACAGCGGCGAGCGCGTCGGCGTCGCTCACGTCTGCAACGAGCGCCTCCAGCCGTTGCTCACCCCATTGCGTACGCAACGATTGCACACCCGCCTCGTCGCGATCGAGCGCGAGCACCGTATCGCCCGCATCGAGAAACTGTTTGCACAGCGCACGGCCTATTCCGCCGCTCGCGCCCGTCACCAGCACCACCCGGCTCATGTTCGACTCTCCAGAAGGCTCGCTAGCCCTGCTCTCATACCTGAAAATTTCCTACACATCACTTAAAAACAGAGCAGCGGCGTCCGGGTTAACGCGCGCTGGATTTTCTGCTGCGGCGCACGATTTCTCCCGGTTTTACAGTATGTTAGGCAATATGCTGACGGGAAACCAATATCGCGTTTACCAGGTGACAACGCTTTTTTCATCCTGTAGGATTTTTTCAAACAACGCAACCCAGCGCCGGGGCCACGGCGGCGGCATAGCAGGGCATAACCACTACAGGAGATAGAGAATGTCGTTTCAGCAACGTGCATCCACCATGCTCGGCAAGCTTGCCGTCGCACTCGCCTTCGCGGGCATCACGGTCGCAGCGCACGCCGACACCGTTCGCGTGACCGTCGCGCACTACAGCGACGCCACCGCACCGTACTTCGAAAAAATGGCCAGGCAGTTCGAGGCCGCCAATCCCGGCACGACGATCAAGATCGAAGACGTGAACTGGGATTCGCTGCAACAGAAACTGCAAACGGACATCGCGGGCGGCGCGAACGCGGACCTCGCGATTATCGGCACGCGCTGGTTGCTCGACTTCGTGAAGGACGGCATCGCCGAACCGCTCGACAGCTACATGGACGCGAATTTCAAGGCGCGCTTCATCGGCCCGTTCCTGGCGCCTGGCGAAATCAACGGCAAGGTGTATGGCCTGCCGATTGCCGCTTCGGCGCGCGCGCTTTACTACAACAAGGACATGCTCGCTTCGGTCGGCTATCCGAACGGTCCGAAGACCTGGAACGACGTGGTGGACGCGTCGAAGAAGCTGAAAGCCAAGGGCATTGCCGGCTTCGGTCTGCAAGGCAAGGAAATCGAAACCGACGTGTATTTCTACTACGCGCTGTGGACCCACGGCGGCGAAGTGGTGGGCAAGGACGGCAAGGCGGCGTTCAATTCGCCGGAAGGCGTGAAGGCCGCGACGCTCTACAAGTCGATGATCGACCAGGGCCTCACGCAGCCGGGCGTGACGGGCTACAGCCGCGAAGACGTGCAAAACCTCTTCAAGCAGGGCCGCGTGGCGATGATGATCTCGGCGCCGTTCCTCGCAAAGCAGCTCAAGAAGGAAGCTCCGAACATCCATTACGGCATCGACGCGATCCCGGTCGCCACGACGCCCGCGACGTATGCCGTGACCGACTCGATCATGATGTTCAAGAACTCGAAGGTGAAGAAGAGCGCCTGGAAGTTCCTCGACTTCCTGTTCACGAAGGGACCGCGCGTGGAGTTCACGAGCACGGAAGGCTTCCTGCCGACGACGAAGGCTGAGGCGGCCGACCCGGCGTTCAAGGATGCGGACACGCAGGCGTTCATCGCACTGCTGCCGCACGCACGGTTCGCGCCGACCGTGACGGGCTGGGAAGACACCGCGAAGGCCGTGACAAACGCGATGCAGTCGATCTACCTCGGCAAGGCCAAGCCCGCCGACGCACTGAACCAGGCTGCGACGGAAGCGAACAAGTCGCTCGGCAAGTAAGCGCCGGAAAGCAACACGCAGCATCACGCAGCTACGGCAGAAACGTCGCACATGCGGGCACGGCTCGCGTGCGCGGCGCTCCGCCGGAGCGTTGGAGTAATGTAGTCACCACGGCGCAACAACATGACTTCCGGTCCCCTGAGACAAACCGGGCAAGCGCAGCCAGCCAGTCCGGCACCCGGCGGCGCCCCCGACCGTACACGCGAATCCATCCGCATGAGCCGCTCCAACCGTGCCGTCGCCGTACCCCGCGCGCCCTGGCTCCTGATCGTGCCGAGTCTGTTGCTCGCGCTGTTCATCATCAGTTACCCGATCTTCAACATCGTGTACCAGTCGCTGCACGAGGTGTCGCGCTTCGGGCAGATCCGCGGTTTCAGCGGCCTGCAGAATTTCTATAACGTGCTCGGCGATCCCGTGTTCATGAGCGCGCTGCGCAACACGCTCGTCTGGACGTTTTTCGTGGTCGCGGGCACCGTGCTGATTTCGGTGCCGGTCGCGCTCATCCTCAACCAGGACTTCTATGGGCGCGGCGTCGCGCGCACGATCGTGATGCTGCCGTGGTCCGTCTCGCTCACGATGACCGCCGTGGTGTGGCGCTGGGCGTTCAACGACGACTACGGCATGGTCAACGTGACGCTGCAGCGTCTCGGCTTCATTTCAGGGCCCATTCACTGGCTCGCCACGCCGGAATATGCGTTCCCTGTCGAGATTGCCGTCGGCATACTCGTGTCGATTCCGTTCACGACGACGATCCTGCTCGGCGGACTTTCGTCGGTTCCGGGCGACATCTACGAAGCCGCGCGAATCGACGGCGCAAGCGCCTGGCAGCAGTTCCGCCAGCTCACGCTGCCGCTGCTGAAACCGTTCATCAACATGGCGATCCTGCTGAACGTGATCTACGTGTTCAACTCGTTCCCGATCATCTGGGTCATGACGCAAGGCGGCCCCGACGACAGCACGCACATTCTCGTCACCTACCTCTACGAAACAGGCTTCCGTCTGGGACGCCCCGGCGAAGCGGCGGCAGTGTCGCTCGTCATGCTCGTGATCCTGTTCGCATTCTCGATCGCCTATCTGCGCCTGCAGGCCATGCGCAGCAGCAGTTCGGAAGGAGACCTCGCATGAACCGCAAGCTCAAACGCTCGCTGCTCTGCTGGCTCGCGCTCTCGCCGCTGGTGGTCGCCGTGCTGTTCCCGTTCGCCGTGATGTTCTTCACGTCGTTCAAGCCCGCCTCCGAAGTGTTCGTGTTTCCCGCGCGCTGGCTGCCGGTGCACTGGCGCTGGCAGAACTACGTCGACATGTGGGAAGCCGCGAACTTCGGCGTCGCGCTGCGCAACAGCATCATCGTGAGCGTGCTCTCGACTTCGCTCGCGCTCGCCGTGAGCCTGCCCGCCGCCTACGTGCTCGCACGCTTTCCGTTCCGCGGACGCGGCCTGTACAAGCAATTCCTGCTCGTCACGCAGATGCTTTCGCCGATCCTGCTGGTGGTGGGTCTGTTCCGGCTCGCCGCGATGATTCCGTTCGGCGACGGCAACCTCGTCGATTCGAAGATCGGCGTGATCGTTTCGTATGCGGCATTCAACATCGCGTTTGCCGTGTGGATGCTCTCGTCGTACTTCCAGACGGTGCCGCGCGATCTCGAAGAATCGGCGTGGCTCGAAGGCAGCAGCCGCATGGGCGCGGTGTTTCGCGTGTTCCTGCCGCTCGCCGTGCCCGCCGTGGTGGTCACCGCGATCTTCACGTTCATCAGCGCGTGGAATGAATTCGCCGTGGTCTATACGCTGATCCGCTCGCCCGAGAACAAGACGCTCACGGTGCAGGTCACCGACATGGTGGCCGGCAAGTACACCGTCGAATGGCAACTCGTGATGGCCGCCACGCTCGCGGCGACGCTGCCCGTTTCGGTGGTATTCGCGTGGCTGCAGCGCTATATGGTCAAAGGACTCGCGCTCGGCGCGGTCAAGTAGCGACAAAAGCGTGCTCACGGCCGCGCGCCGCGTAGGCGACGAAGCGCAGACGGAAGCCCTCGCGGGCTTCACGCCTGAAGAAGCCGAACAGTTCAGCCAGATGCTGCAGCGCGTGCGCGCCAATCCGGGACCGCTCGTCGAGCGTTGACGGTATTTATCGCGTGGCAACCTTGCGCTGCCGCCACAGGCACAGCAGGTCGCACGCAATGTGCGCAGCCGCAATCGCAGTAATTTCGCTGTGGTCGTACGCGGGCGCCACTTCCACCACATCCGCGCCAATCAGATTCACGGCTTCGAGTCCGCGCACGATCGCAAGCGCCTGCGCCGACGAAAGACCGCCCGGCACCGGCGTGCCCGTGCCGGGCGCAAAGGCCGGATCGAGGCAGTCGATATCGAACGTAAGATACGCGGGCCGCTCGCCGACGATATCCAGAATGCGCTGGCGCGCCGCTGCTGGACCATGCTCGTGGACCCACGCGGCGTCAAGCATATTGATGCCGAGAAAGTCCTCATTCCACGTGCGAATCCCCACCTGGACCGAAGTCTTCGGATCGATAAGCCCATCTTTCACGGCCTTGTAGAACATCGTGCCGTGATTGAGGCTGTCCGGCGAATCGTCGGCCCATGTATCGCAGTGCGCGTCGAAGTGAATCAGCGAAAGCGGCTTGCCGTATTTTTCCGCGTGTGCAATCAAAAGCGGATACGTGATGAAGTGATCGCCGCCGAATGTGAGCATCTTCGCGTTCGAGCGCAGGATCGTGCGTGCGTGCTCCACGATGGCGGGCTTGATCGACAGTGGATTGTGAGCGTCGAACCAGCAGTCGCCGTAGTCGGTTACCGCGAGCGTTTCGAACGGATCGAAGCCCCACGGATACGGATCGAGTTCGGCAAGCTGCACGCTGGCCGCACGCACCGCGCCAGGTCCGAGCCGCGCGCCGGAGCGAAACGTCGTGGCGAGATCGAACGGCACGCCCGACACGACGACATCGACGCCGTCGAGTTCGCGCGTGTAGTTGCGTCGCATGAACGACAGCACGCCGCTATAGGTGTTTTCGATGGAAGAACCGTGAAGCGATGGACGGCGAATCGCGCCGTCGCCATGGATGATGGCAGTCATGCAAGACCTGATTGAAAGGACCGCAGCGCTTGAAGCGGAAAAAGTGCGCCGCGGCGGCCGGATTCATTGGGAACGCGGCGGCAGGCATCAAATGCATTGCGTGCATGACGTGCATTGCATGCATTACGTGCATTACGTACCCGCAGCCGCGCTGGCTTGCGAATCCTTTAGCGCAGCCGCACGAGCGTGGACTTCAGCTCGGTGTACTTCTCCAGTGCGTGCAACGACTTGTCACGGCCGTTGCCCGATTCCTTGAAACCGCCGAACGGGAAGTTCATGTCTCCCCCTTCGTCGTAGCAGTTGACCCACACGGTGCCCGCGCGCAGACGGCGCGCGATGTCGTGCGCGTGCGTGAGGTTGGCCGTCCAGACCGCAGCGGCGAGACCGTAGTCGGTATCGTTGGCGATGCGGACCGCTTCGTCGATCGTACTGAACGTAATGACCGACAGCACCGGTCCAAAAATCTCTTCGCGCGCGATCTTCGAATCGTGGTGCGTATCGAACACGGTCGGCTGGATATAGAAGCCGCCGCTCGACTCGTTCACGCGCTCGCCGCCCAGCAGCAGCTTCGACTCCTTGCGGCCTGCCTCGATATAGCCCAGCACGCGCTCGAGCTGGATCTTGTCGACAATCGCGCCCATCGATGTTTTCGGGTCGAGCGGATTGCCCGGCACGTATTGGCGCGCAGCCTCGACGAGCTTCGCGAGAAACACGTCCTTGATGTCGCGATGCACAAGCAGGCGCGAACCGGCCGTGCACATCTCGCCCATGTTGTAGAAGATCGCACTGGCTGCGGCGTTCGCGGCGCGGTCGAGATCCGGGCAGTCAGGCAGCACGATGTTCGGCGACTTGCCGCCCAGTTCGAGCCACACGCGCTTGAGATTCGACTGGCCTGCGTACTGCATGATCTGCTTGCCCACACCCGTCGAACCCGTGAACGCGAGGCAGTCCACGTCGCGATGCAGCGCCAGCAGCTTGCCCGGCTCTCCGCCGCCCGGCAGCACGTTGAACACACCTGCCGGAATGCCCGCCTCATGCGCGAGTTGCGCAACGCGAATGGCCGTGAGCGGCGATTTCTCCGAAGGCTTGAGCACCACGCTGTTGCCCGCCGCGAGCGCCGGGCCGAACTTCCACGACGCCATCAGAATCGGGAAGTTCCAGGGCACGACGGCAGCGACCACGCCGATCGGCTCGCGCGTGACGAGGCCCACGAGATGGTGGTCGGCGGGCGCGACTTCGCCGCCGATCTTGTCGATCGCTTCCGCGAACCATTGGACGCAATAGGCCGCGCCCGGCACGTCGACTGTCGTTGTGTCGCCAATGGGTTTGCCCGCGTCGAGCGTTTCGAGCAGCGCGAGTTCGTCGCGATGCTCGCGCATGAGCGCGGCCCAGCGCAGCAGAACCGCCTTGCGCGCACGCGGATTCAGGCCCGCCCACACCTGCGCGTCGAACGCGCGGCGCGCCGCGGCAACGGCCGCATCCACATCGGCGGCCCCGCAATCCGCGACGCTTGCGAGCACGCGCGAATCGATCGGGCTCACGCAGTCGAAGGTACGGCCCGAGTAAGCGTCACGATATGCGCCGTCGATAAATGCGCGGCCTTCGATCGACAGGGTTGCAGCCTTGTCCTGCCAGTAAGCGAGTGTTTTCTTTTCCATCAGGATGCCTCAATGTTGTGCGATTTACCGTGCGTGCCGCGTACAGCGCGGCTGACGGCCGTTGGTTCGCGCGATCAGAAAGTGGGCGGCGAATTTGCCGACACCACCTCGCAGATGTCGTTCGCGCTGGGATTGCGAAAACGGTGCGGCAGGCGGCTCTCGAAGTAGTAGCTGTCGCCGGGGTCGAGCAGCCAGGTCGTGCCGTCCACGCTCAGTTCGAGCTGGCCGGACACCACGACGCCGCCTTCATGGCCCGCATGGGCGAGCATTTCGGCGCCGGTATCCGCGAGCGGCTGGTACACCTCGCGCATGATGCCCATGTTGCGGTCTTTCACGTTCGCGCCCGCGAGATAGAACTCGATGGACGCCGTGCCGAGATTCGGCATCTCGCCGCGCCGCGACACCACGCTGCTGCCTTCGCTCAGGTCGAAGGTGAAGAACTCCGCGAGACTCATGGGAATGCATTCGAGCAGCTTCTTGAGCGACCCGACCGACGGGCTGACCCGGCTTTGCTCGATCAGCGAGATCGCACCATTGGTAACGCCCGCGCGCTTTGCAAGCTCACGCTGGGACAGGCCGTACCGCTTGCGCACGTAGCGCAACCGGACAGCGACTTCGGTGGACGACGAAACAGATTCGGACACGTTCAGGAACCGTAGACAAAAGAGCACGCACGCGCGTGAGACCCAGCGGACGTGTTGAATATTCTAATCAGTTGGGGTTTTTTTCAGTCAGTAGAAACCCCTGTATGGCGCGCATCGCCGCAAAATCGGGCCATACGTCCCCCGCGCAAGCCCGTTCCGGCGGAAACTCGGGAAAGTGCTGACCCCGAAAACGTTAAAAAATAATTGACGCCTATTTTGGCTCGTATATCCTGAATCACAGGTCGGCATGATGAAGTTCCCGCTGCTACGCTGCAGTGCCGCATATGAGTAGCGATGCGAAGGACTTCGGAAGACGACCGCGTTCCAGTTGATGCAACGTTGGCCGTATGCGCGTTCGCAGCGGGAATGAACCCATGTTCAACGTCACCCAGTCGAGTGCAATTGTGAGAGTCCGTGGCCCTCTGGTCCGATGGCATCAAAGTCCTGCGAGGTGTCTTCGCAGCGACTGTGCCGCCATCGCCGATGGCAGTAGCGGCAGGCTTGCCTCTCGCCTGCTTTTATCCGCCATCACGATACTTTCGCGCCGGTCGGTCCGGCGCCGTAATGCCATCTCCGCGCGCGCGTTCATCGCCGTCCATACGGACGAAGTCGCGTCGCTGCTGCCCTAGCGCCTCTCCTTCCTGCGCTGTTCGCCGTTTCTGTCGTCTTTCGCCCGTGAGGCCAGTCGCCTCGCCAATGCGAAATGACTGCGCGCGTCCAACCACGGTTGCGCCGCACATCGGCAGGAAACGAACCGCCTACATGATCTCTACGCGCAGCGCCATGCGTTAGCCAGGCGCTTGCTGCAATCCAGGGTTGCGGCCCCGCTTCTTGCGGGGCTGCAAGGTCATGTCACACCCGCTGCATTTCCCGCAATTCATGAATTGCGCATATCGGCGGACCAAGGAAGCAGAACTTTAGCCATGCGAATGAAACCTCTGGTCGGCGTCACTGCCGATCGAAACATGACAGGCGCACATGCGTCGCACGTCACCGGCGAGAAGTACATCACCGCCGCCGTGGACGGCGCGGGCGCACTCGCGCTCGTGGTGCCCGCACTCGGCGCGCATCAGGCCGCCGCCGATCTGCTCGACGCCGTCGACGGGCTGCTCTTCACGGGCAGCTACTCGAACGTCGAACCGCATCATTACGGCGGTGCGCAGAGCGAGCCGGGCACGCTGCACGACCCGCACCGCGATGCAACCACGCTGCCGCTCATGCGCGCCGCCATCGAGGCCGGCGTGCCGGTCCTCGCGATCTGCCGCGGCTTTCAGGAAATGAACGTCGTGTACGGCGGCACGCTGCATCAACACGTGCACGCCGTGGAAGGCTTCGACGATCACCGTGAAAACAAGGCCGATTCGCTCGATGAGCAATATGGCCCGGCGCATCAGATCGCGCTCGTCGACGGCGGCCTGCTGCAACGTATCGCGCATGGCGCACGCGAGGCGCGCGTGAACTCGTTGCATGGGCAAGGAATCGACCGGATCGGCGCCGGGCTCGTGGCCGAAGCCCATGCGCCGGACGGGCTCATCGAGGCCGTGAGCGTCGCCAATGCACGCACTTTCGCGCTGGGCGTGCAGTGGCACCCCGAGTGGAAGCATGCGCAAAACGCCCTGTCCACCGCGATATTCCGTGCGTTCGGCGAAGCCTGCCGGGCACGCATGCTGGCCCGAATACCGGGCGGGGCCGCGAGTCCTGGCGCTGAAGCGCCTCGCACCGTCCACGCCTGAAGCCGGCCCGAACACGATAGAGAGAACCATCATGCAAGAGATCGACGAGTTTCTGAAAAAGCATCACATCACCGAAATCGAAGCCATCATCCCCGATATGGCAGGCATTGCGCGCGGCAAGATCATTCCGCGCAGCAAGTTCGAATCCGGCGAATCCATGCGGCTGCCGCAAGCCGTGATGATCCAGACCGTGACCGGCGAATACCCGGAAGACGGCAGCCTCACCGGCGTCACCGACCCGGACATGGTCTGCGTGCCGGATTCCTCGACGATCCGCATCATTCCGTGGGCCGTCGATCCGACCGCGCAGGTGATTCACGATTGCGTCCACTTCGACGGCACGCCCGTCGAAATCTCGCCGCGCCGCGTGCTGCGCCGCGTGCTCGAACTCTATGAGGCGAAAGGCTGGAAGCCTGTTATCGCGCCGGAACTGGAGTTCTACCTCGTCGACATGAACAAGGATCCGGATATCCCGCTCGCGCCGCCCATCGGCCGTACGGGACGTCCGGAAACGGGCCGCCAGGCTTACTCGATCGAGGCCGTCAACGAGTTCGACCCGCTCTTCGAAGACATCTACGAGTACTGCGATATCCAGGATCTCGAAGTCGACACGCTGATTCACGAAGTCGGCGCCGCGCAGATGGAAATCAACTTCCTGCACGGCGATCCGCTCAATCTTGCCGACCGCGTATTCCTGTTCAAGCGCACGGTGCGCGAAGCGGCGCTGCGCCACCACATGTACGCCACCTTCATGGCGAAGCCGATGGAGAACGAGCCGGGCTCGGCCATGCACGTGCACCAGAGCCTCGTGAGCGCCGAAAGCGGCCAGAACCTGTTCACGGGTCAGGACGGCAAGCCCACCGACATGTTCTACGCGTACATCGCGGGCCTGCAGAAATACACGCCCGCACTGATGCCGATCTTCGCGCCGTACATCAATTCGTACCGCCGCCTGTCGCGCTTCATGGCCGCGCCGATCAACGTTGCATGGGGCTACGACAACCGCACGGTGGGCTTTCGCGTGCCGTACTCGTCGCCCGCCGCGCGCCGCGTCGAGAACCGCATTCCGGGCGTGGATACGAACCCGTACCTCGCGATTGCCGCGACGCTCGCCGCGGGCTACCTCGGCCTCACGCAACATCTGAAGCCGACCGAGCCGCTCGTGAGCGACGGCTACGCGCTGCCGTACCAGCTTCCGCGCAATCTCGAAGAGGGCCTCACGTTGATGAGCGCATGCGAACCGCTGAAAGACATCCTCGGCGAGAAATTCGTGCGCGCCTATCTGGCGTTGAAGGAAACCGAATATGAAGCGTATTTCCGCGTGATCAGTTCGTGGGAACGCAAACATCTGCTGTTGCACGTGTAACCGCAAGGAGACAAACAATGAGCTACCGAATCGATGCGCCCGCAAGCGCCATCCAACCCGCCCCGACGATGCTGCACGCGCAGGCCGCGCGCTCCACGAGCGAGTACCGCGCTCTCGACGCCGCGCATCACATCCATCCCTTCTCGGACATGGGCTCGCTGAACGCGCACGGCAGCCGCGTGATCGTGAAAGCGAAGGGCGTGTATCTGTGGGACTCGGAGGGCAACAAGATCATCGACGGCATGGCCGGTCTGTGGTGCGTGAACGTGGGCTATGGCCGCAAGGAACTGGCCGACGCCGCTTACCGGCAGATGCAGGAACTGCCGTACTACAACACCTTCTTCAAGACGACGCACCCGCCGGTCATCGAACTTTCGGCGCTGCTCGCCGAACTGTCGCCCGAGCCGTTCAATCACTTCTTCTATTGCAACAGCGGCTCCGAAGGCAACGACACGGTGCTGCGCATCGTGCATCAATACTGGCTCACGCAGGGCAAGCCGTCGAAGAAGGTCGTCATCTCGCGCAAGAACGGCTATCACGGTTCGACCATCGCGGGCGGCACGCTCGGCGGCATGGGCTACATGCACGACCAGATGCCGTCGAAGGTCGAGAACATCGTTCACATCGACCAGCCGTATTTCTTCGGCGAGGCCGAAGGCGACATGACGCCGGAAGCGTTCGGCCTCGCACGCGCACAGCAGCTCGAAGCGAAGATCCTCGAAGTCGGTGCGGAGAATGTCGCCGCATTCATCGGCGAGCCGTTCCAGGGCGCAGGCGGCGTGATCTTCCCGCCCGCAACCTACTGGCCGGAAATCCAGCGCATCTGCCGCAAGTACGACATTCTGCTCTGCGCGGACGAAGTGATCGGCGGCTTCGGCCGCACGGGCGAATGGTTCGCGCATCAGCACTTCGGCTTCGAGCCGGACCTGATCACGATGGCCAAGGGCCTCACGAGCGGCTATGTGCCGATGGGCGCGGTGGGTCTGCACGACCGCGTGGCGAAGGCGATCATCGAGAACGGCGACTTCAACCACGGCCTCACCTATTCGGGTCACCCGGTGGCGGCAGCCGTCGCCGTCGCGAACCTCAAGCTGCTGCGCGACGACGGCATCGTCGCGCGCGTGAAGGCGGACACCGGCCCGTATTTCCAGCAACGTCTGCGCGAGACGCTCGGCAAGCATCCGATCGTGGGCGACATCTCGGGCGTCGGCCTCGTCGCCGGCATCCAGCTCGCCCAGGATCCGAAGTCGCGCAAGCGCTTTGCCAACGGCGGCGACGTCGGCACGCTGTGCCGCGACTTCTGCTTCAACGGCAACCTGATCATGCGCGCCACCGGCGACCGCATGCTGCTTTCGCCGCCGCTCGTGATCACGCGCGCCGAGATCGATGAAATCGTGTCGAAGGCGAAGGCCGCCATCGACGCAACCGCGCAACAACTGGGACTTATGTAACGCCACTTGTCTTTGACCGGCGGCGTGCCGCGGGGCGCAGGCGTCGCCGGTCAACCTTCACTTCAGGGGATACCAAAATGAGTGTTAGTCATCTTCGTCATGCGGTCGCGGCTGCCGCCCTCGCTCTGTGCGCGGGCCTCACGGCTACTTCGAGCCAGCCGGCGCGCGCAGCGGACGACGTATTGAACGTCTATAACTGGTCCGACTACATTGCGAAGGACACGATTCCGGGCTTTGAAAAGCAAAGCGGAATCAAGGTGAAGTACGACAACTACGACAGCGACGACACGCTGCAGGCCAAGCTGCTCGCAGGCAGCTCGGGCTACGACATCGTTGTGCCGACATCGAACTACATGGCCAAGCAGATTCAGGCCGGCGTGTACCAGAAGCTCGACAAGGCCAAGATCCCGAACCTCGCGAACCTCGATCCGGTGCTCATGCACATGATCGCGGACGCCGATCCGGGCAACCAGTACGGCGTGCCCTGGGCCTTCGGCACCGACGGCATCGGCTACAACGTCGAGGCCGTCAAGAAGGCGCTCGGCGACAACGCGCCGGCCGATAGCTGGGCGCTCGTGTTCGATCCGCAAAATCTCTCGAAGCTCAAGGGCTGCGGCGTGTCGTTCCTCGATCAGGCCGTGGACGTGTTCGCCGCCACGCTGCAGTACATGCACAAGGACCCGAACAGCACGAATCCCGCCGATTATCAGGCCGCCTTTGAAGTGCTGAAGAAAGTCCGCCCGTACATCACCCAGTTCAACTCGTCGGGCTACATCAACGACCTCGTCAACAACGACGTCTGCGTCGCGGTGGCCTGGTCGGGCGACGTCGGCATCGCGCACCGCCGCGCCGAGGAAGCCAAACGTTCGTATCACCTCAAATTCTCGAACCCGAAGGAAGGCGGTCTGCTGTGGTTCGACGTGATGGTCGTGCCGAAGGATGCGCCGCACCCCGAAGCCGCGATGAAGTGGATCAACTACATCGAAGATGCGAAGGTCAATTCGCAGATCACGAACGAAGTGTTCTATCCGACCGCGAACAAGGCCGCTCACCAGTTCGTGACGCCGGCGGTCGTGCAGGACACGACGGTGTATCCGCCGGAAGATGTCCTGAAGAAGATGACGCTGATGAAGCCGATGCCCGCCGATATCCTGCGTCTGGAAAACCGTCTCTGGGCGCAGCTCAAGACGGGCCACTGATGCCCTGAAAGCCCCTGAAGAAAACATGAAGGAGACACTGCGGAAGAGGGATCGCTCGACCCCTCCCCGCCTGAAGCCTGAAGTCTGAAGTCCGGTTGTGCCGCGCCGTATTCCGTGACGGCGCGCACGGCATCCCCCGAGCCTCGTTCGCAGTACTGATATCCGCGAGTCGCGTCATGCGCCCCGTGCGGGACCGCTCGCGCCTGCGATCAGAAAGGAACTACAAGGTTACATCATGAATTCGACGTCAACAGTCAGCGCCAATGCGGCCGCGCGTGCATCGGGCGCCGCGGCTATCCCCAACGACGCCTTCGTGCGAATCGAAAACGTCGTCAAGAAATTCGGCGACAGCACCGCCGTGGATCATGTCAGCCTGAACATCGCCAAGAACGAACTCTTCGCGTTGCTCGGCAGTTCGGGCTGCGGCAAGTCCACGCTGCTGCGCATGCTCGCCGGGCTCGAAACCGCCACGTCGGGCCGCATCTTCGTCGACGGCGAAGACCTCGCGACGCTGCCGCCGTATCGTCGCCCCGTCAACATGATGTTCCAGTCGTATGCGCTCTTTCCGCACATGAGCGTCGAATCGAACGTCGCATTCGGCCTCAAGCAGGAAGGCGTGCCGAAGAACGAGATCCGCGAGCGCGTGGCCGACGCGCTGAATCTCGTGCAGATGAGCCGATATGCCAGGCGCAAGCCGCACCAGCTTTCCGGCGGCCAGCAGCAGCGCGTGGCGCTCGCGCGCTCGCTCGTGAAGCGTCCAAAGCTGCTGCTGCTCGACGAGCCGATGTCCGCGCTCGACAAAAAGATTCGCCAGAAAACCCAGCTCGAACTCGTGAACATCATCGAGAAGGTCGGCGTGACATGCGTGATGGTCACGCACGATCAGGAAGAAGCGATGACGATGGCCAACCGGCTCGCCGTCATGAGCGAAGGCCGCATCGTGCAGATCGGCTCGCCGAGCCAGGTCTACGAATTCCCCAACAGCCGCTTTTCCGCCGAGTTCATCGGCTCGACCAACCTCTTCGAAGGCAACGTGGTCGAAGACGAACCCGATCACATCTTCGTCGAAAGCGAGGATCTGGAAACGCGCATGTACGTGAGCCACGGCGTCACCGGCCCGCTCGGCATGCCCGTGGGCATCTCCGTGCGCCCCGAGCGCGTGCGCGTCACGCGCGAAAAGCCTGCCTCGCAGCACAACTGGGCGCGCGGCGTCGTCACGAACGTCGCGTACATGGGCAGCTACTCGCTCTATCACGTGCGCCTGCCGGGCGGCAAGGTGGTCGTCTCGAACCTCTCCAGTTCGCACCTCACGAGCGACGATGCGCCCGTCTGGAACGACGACGTCTATGTGTCCTGGTCGCCCGCCAGCGGCGTTGTGCTCACGCAATGAGGAGGATGCCAACATGAATACGTCTCTTCCCACTGCCAACGCGCAGGCCACGGCCGGGCGCAGCGGCGCGCCGCGCGCGGCGCTCGCGCGCTTTCTCTCGCGCCTTTTCTCACGCTTTGTGCCCTCGGGCCGCACCGCCGTGATCGGCATCCCGTTCCTGTGGCTGACGCTCTTCTTCGCCCTGCCCTTCGTGCTGGTGCTGAAGATCAGCTTCGCCGACCAGATCATGGGCATTCCGCCCTACACGAACCTCATCGAGATCAAAGACGGCGTCGTGCATTTCGCCATGCAGCTCTCGCATTACGCGTTCCTGCTGCAAGACGATCTGTACATCGCCACTTACATCAGCTCGCTCAAGATGGCTGCGGTCTCAACCATCTTCTGCCTGTTGATCGGCTTTCCGATCGCGTATTACATCGCGCGCTCGAATCCGGCCACGCGCAACCTGCTGATGATGGGCGTGATGCTGCCGTTCTGGACGTCGTTCCTGATCCGCGTCTACGCATGGATCGGCATTCTCAAGGATGACGGCCTGCTCAATCACGCGCTCATGGCCATCGGCCTGATTCATTCGCCGCTGCGCCTCTATCACAGCGACGCGGGCGTTTATATCGGCATGGTGTATTCGTATCTGCCGTTCATGGTCATGCCGCTCTACGCACACCTCGTCAAGATGGACCTCACGCTGCTCGAGGCCGCCTACGACCTCGGCGCGAAGCCGTGGGTCGCGTTCACGCAGATCACGCTGCCGCTTTCGAAGAACGGGATCATCGCGGGCAGCCTGCTCGTGTTCATCCCGGCAGTGGGCGAGTACGTGATTCCCGAACTGCTCGGCGGCGCCGACACGCTTATGATCGGCCGCGTCATGTGGGACGAGTTCTTCAACAACATGGACTGGCCGATGGCGTCCGCAGTGACCGTTGCGATGGTCGTGCTGCTGCTCGTGCCGATGGCGGTCTTTCAGTATTACCAGGTCAAGGAACTGGAGGAAGCCAAATGATCAAGCCCAACCGCGCCCTCTCGGCCAGCGTGCTCGCAGCCGGCTTCCTGTTTCTCTACATCCCGATCATCAGCCTCATCGTCTACTCGTTCAACGAGTCGAAGCTCGTGACCGTCTGGTCGGGATTCTCGCTGAAGTGGTACAGCGCGCTGCTGCGAGACGAAGAACTGCTCAGTGCTGCGTGGCTTTCGCTGAAGATCGGCCTGATGACCGCCTTCGCTTCGGTTGCGATCGGCACCTGGGCGGGTTATGTGCTCGCGCGCATGGGCCGCTTCAAGGGCTTCACGCTCTACACGGGCATGATCAACGCGCCGCTCGTGATTCCCGAAGTGATCCAGGGCATCTCGCTCTTGCTGCTGTTCGTTGCGCTCGAACAGATGCTCGGCTGGCCGAAAGGCCGCGGCATACTGACGATCTGGATCGGCCACGTCATGCTCTGCGTCTCGTACGTCGCCATCATCGTGCAGTCGCGCGTGAAAGAGATGAATCGCTCGCTCGAAGAAGCCGCGCTCGACCTCGGCGCGACGCCGCTCAAGGTGTTCTTCGTCATCACGCTGCCGCTCATCTCGCAGGCCCTGCTTTCCGGCTGGCTGCTCTCGTTCACGCTCTCGATCGACGACCTCGTGCTCTCCGCGTTCCTCTCGGGACCCGGCTCGACCACGCTGCCGCTCGTCGTGTTCTCGCGCGTGCGCCTCGGCCTCAATCCCGAGATGAACGCGCTCGCCACGCTCTTCATTACCGCCGTGACGATAGGGGTAATCCTCGTGAATCAGTTGATGATGGCCCGCGAGAAAAAGCGCCTGCGCGACATGCAAATGGCCTTCGTGCAGCCGGATCCCGCAGAAGGCCAGAAGCCCGCAGCGCCCACGGGCGCCGTGGGCCAGCCGATCGGCCGCCGGGCGGCCTGAATGGCCTGGGTTGCCTGTGTTGCCTGAGCGGCACACATGAAGTATCCGGGGAGCACAACGCAGCAATACAACCTGAAGCACAACGCGAAGCGAGAGCGCGGTAACCGTGCGGATCGATGTGCGGCTCGTGGGGACGAGCCGCACATCGACGGGGTATGCAGGCTAAACGCCGATGTCTTTGAAAAAACGACCCACAAGGAGAATCCTGATGAGGAAGAAATTAATCTGTTTGCTCGTGGCCGGCGCCCTGCCGGGTCTGGCCACGGCGGACGCGACCAGCGACCAGCTCAAGGCCCTGCAGGCGCAGTTGAACGCCCTGCAAAAAGAGGTGAAATCGCTCAAGTCCGAACTGGCCGCTTCGAAAAACGCGAAGGCCTCGAAGACCACGACCGCGACGGCTGCCGGTGCAGCCCCGGCCGTCGCAGCGGCGCCCGCGCCGTTGGTGGATGTGTCGTCGCCCGACTATGGCAAGGCGCCGGCGCGTCTGACCAACGACGAAGTCGAAGCGATGAAGCAGCAGATCGCCAATCAGCAGCTGAAGGTGGATTCGCTGAGCGATGCGGCAAATACGGGCCCGCTCGCCGGACTTTCGGTTACGGGCTACATCGACCCGACCTATATCTATAATCGCGCGCCGGGCACGTCGTCGTTCCTGTTCGCGAACCGCTCGGCCCAGTACAACTACTTCAACAGCACGTTCGGCGACATCTACCTCGACATCAAGAAGACCTTCGGTGTCGGGCCGATGGCGCCGTCCGCCGAAATCACGCTCATGCCGAGCCGCGGCAACGGCATCACGCTGCTCGCCGACGAGCGCGGCAGCATCACCGGCAACATCCTGAACACGGCCGTCATCACCGTGCCGGTGACGGCCACCGGAACCTTCGTCGCGGGCCTGATGCCGAGCTTCGGCGGCTACGAGGTGCAGCAGTCCAACCTGATGCTGACGCTTACGCACAACCTGCTCTACGACTTCTCGGATCCGGGCAGCTACGTGGGCCTGGGCTGGAACTGGACGCCCAGCGGCAGCAAGTGGGCGTGGAAGTTCATGATCGCCAACGAGCAGTACCGCACGAATGGCGCGGTCACGCAGACCGGCTCGAACTCGCTGCCCTTCCCGCTCACCCAGGACCCGATCACGAGGAGCAACAGAATCCCGACGTTCACCGCGCGTGCCGACTACACCTGGTCCAGCGCACTGGATATCGGTGGTTCGTTCAATATCGGACGCCAGACGCTGGGAGCCGGCACCAATCCGTTTACGGGCAACCAGGGCTTTGGCCCGGGTGCGAATGCAACGACTTCGGGCGGCTACTTCTTCTTCGGCGAACTGGATGCGACCTACACGCTCGCGGATCTGCAGTACAACGCCGAACTCGACTACGGCCAGCAGCAGCACGCGGCGTTCAACGGCGGCAACGCGCAGTGGTACGGTTTCTCGCTGCTCGCGCACCGCAAGTTCAGCATGCCGGGGCTGGGCCGCATGGGTGCGACCGTACGCTACGACCTGCTCGCCAACAGCAAGAACGGTGGCGGCGGCGGCGGCATCGTGCTCAACGGGAACGGCATGGACGTGAACAACGGCTTCGGCGTGGGCGCGGACTGCCTCGTGAACTCCGTGAACAATGGCCGCGCCGGTCTGGAGTGCAAGGGCGCAACGCGCCAGGACGTGGCACTCGATCTGCTGTTCTTCCCGACACAGCAGATCACGGTCAAGGTCGAGTATCGCCACGACTGGGCCACGCAGCGGGTGTTCCTGCGCAGCGACGGGTCGTACAGCAAGAACAACGACCTGATCGGCACGCAGCTCATCTACTCGTTCTGACGAGGCCGTGGCGGACGGCGGCTGGTGCGGCGCCGTCCGCTTTTCATTTCGACATTCACCCATGCTCAAATTCGCCAATCAGCCTCACGCCGAATCCTGGTACGCGGCCACCGCCAACGACGCCACCCGCCATCCCGTCCTGGAAGGCACGATCGACGCCGATGTCTGCGTGATCGGCGCCGGACTCACCGGCGTTTCGGCGGCGCTCAATCTCGCCGAACGCGGCCATCGCGTGGCGCTCGTCGAGGCATCGAAGGTCGGATGGGCCGCGAGCGGACGCAACGGGGGGCAGCTGATCGGCGGCTTCGCCTGCGACATCGACACGTTCGCGGCCTTCATGTCCGAGGACGAAATCAGGCAGATCTGGGCCATGGGCCTTGAAACGCTCGACATCGTGAAATCGCGCGTGGCGAAGCACAAAATCGATTGCGCGCTCACGCAAGGTTATTTCACCGCCGCCAACAAGCCGCGCGATATCGATTCCCTCAAGCGCTGGCGCGACGAAGCCGCCACGCGCTTCGGCTACGACAAATTCCGCTATGTCGACGCGCAAGGCGTCGGCCAGTACGCACAGTCGTCGCGCTATCCGGGCGGTCTCTACGATCCCGATAGCGGCCACCTGCACCCGCTCAACTACACGCTGGGCCTCGCGCGCGCCGCCGTGGAAGCCGGCGTGCGCGTATTCGAAGACAGCGCCGTGACGCGCGTTCGCGACGAGAACGGCGGCCATGTCGTCGATACCGCGCGCGGCACGGTGCGCGCGAAGTTCGTTGTGCTCGCATGCAATACCTGGCTCGGCGCGCTCGCGCCCGAACTCTCGCGCAAGATCATGCCGGTCGGCACCTACGTCATTGCAACCGAGCCGCTCGGCAAGGAACGCATGGCCGCGCTCATGCCCGCGCAAGCGGCCGTGTGCGACAGCCGCTTCGTGCTCGACTACTTCCGGCCCGCGCCCGACACGCGTCTCCTCTGGGGCGGCAAGGTGAGCTACTCGACATTCGCGCCGCCCAATCTCGGCGAAGCCATGCGGCGCGACATGCTGAAGACTTTTCCGCAACTCGCCGACATGAAAGTCGATTACGCGTGGGGCGGTTACGTCGACATCACCATGAATCGCGCACCGCATTTTGGCCGGCTCAAGCCGACCGTCTATTTCGCCCAGGGCTTTTCGGGGCACGGCGTCAACACGACAGGGCTCGCCGGCAAGCTGATCGCCGAGGCCATCGACGGCCAGGCCGCGCGCTTCGACCTGTTCGGCAAGATCCGTCACCGCGATTTTCCCGGCGGTGCCGCGCTGCGCACCCCTGCCCTCGTACTCGCCATGGCCTGGTATCGAATGAAGGATCTGCTCTGATGACTGCACGCCTCGACGCCCACGCTCACGCCCTCGGCCGCAACTCGTATTACGAGGCTTCGGTCGCGCGTCCCGCCAACGACGCCCCCGTGCTCGAAGGCACGCTCGATGCCGATGTCTGTGTGATCGGCGCGGGCTTTGCCGGCTTGTCGGCCGCACTCGAATGCCGCGCACGCGGCTTGTCGGTGATCGTGCTCGACGCGCACCGGCCCGGCTGGGGCGCATCGGGACGCAACGGCGGGCAAACGCTCGTCGGTTTTGCAAAGGACGAAGTGCTCGAAAAGCAGCTCGGCGCGCAAGGCGTGCGCGCGGCATGGGCGCTATCGGTCGAAGGCATCGCGCTCGTGCGCGAGCGCATCGCGCACTATGGAATCGACTGCGATTTCACGGCGGGCTACGTTACGGTCGCGACGAAGGCCAAGCGCGTGCCCGATCTGCGCGCATGGATGGACGCCGCGCGCACGCGCTGGGGCTATGACCGGCTCGAATGGCTCGATACCGCAGCGACGCGCGCGCGTGTCGCTTCGGAGCGTTATCTTGCAGGCGTGTTCGATCCCGTCTCCGGCCATCTGCATCCGCTCAAATACTGCCTCGGTCTCGCCGACGCCGCGCGCCGCGAAGGCGCGCAACTCTTTGCGCATTCGCGCGCGCTGAAGGTCGTGCGCGGCGTGCGTCCGGTCGTGAAGACCGCGCGCGGCGAAGTGCGATGCCGCTTCGTCGTGGCGTGCTGCAATGCCGTGCCGGGCGGCGTGCTGCCCGAGAGCGTCGCCGCACGTATAGCGCCGATTGCGTCGTACATCATCGCGACCGAACCGCTCGGCCGCGCACGCGCCGATGCGCTGATTCCCGGGCGCGCCGCCATCTGCGACAACAATTTCTTCCTCGATTACTTTCGCCTGAGCGCCGACGACCGCCTGCTGTTCGGCGGGAGGGCGAATTCGGCAGGGGCTGCGCCTGCAGAGCTAACCGAGGCGATGAAAAAACGCATGGTCGATGTGTTCCCGCAACTCGCGGGCACACGCGTGGATTATGCGTGGGGCGGTTTCGTCGACGTCACGCGCAACCGCGCGCCGGACTTCGGCGCGATCGATCCGAATTATTACTACGTGCAGGGCTTTTCGGGGCATGGCGTTGCACTGACCGGCATTGCCGGTCGCTCCGTTGCGCAGGCGATTGCGGGCGAAAGCGCGGCGTTCGATCTGTTCGCGCGGCTGCGGCATGCGCGCTTTCCCGGCGGACCCGCGTGGCGGCGGCCCGCGCTCGAAATCGGCATGCTGTATCACCGGGTGATGGAGATGCTTTGATGTTGTGCGTTGTGCGGCGTCCCGGATTGCCCGACGCCGTGATCGGATAACCGCTTTATTCGAGTCTCAACGCACTCACGCGACCAACACAAAGCAATACGACGGTGACGACACAGAAGATTGCACTGGCATAAAACGTCGCACCGGGTCCAAAACGATCCCACAGTTCACCGGCAACGAGGCTGGCCGCCAACGTGCCCACTCCCCCCAGCAGGTTGAAAAAACCGAACGCGGTACCGCGCAGTTGCGCGGGCGCAGTACATGAAACCATGGTGGCAAGCAGCCCTTGCGTGATGCCCATATGGAGCCCCCAGATGGCGACACCCACCACCACGATGCTCCAGTCGTTTGCGTTGGCGAGCACGACATCGGCGGCAATCAGCACAGCGAGCCCTGCAATCAGCAGGCGAAAATGGCTCATCGAGTCGGCGAGTTTTCCGAACGGATAGGCCGCCGCCGCAAACACGATATTCATCGCAAACATCACGAGCGGAACCAGCGCGACGGGTACGCCGCTTTTCATTGCGCGCAGAACGAGAAAGGCATCGCTGAACCGTGCGAGCGAAAAAAAGGTTCCTACCGCAACGACCCACCAGTAGTTCGCGCCCAATTGCCTGAGGTTGTGCCAGCGTGCCGGATTACGCTGCTTCGCGCCGGGCTCCCAGGCAGGCTCCTTGATGCCGAACGTCAGCAGCGCGACCGCAATGAGACCGGGAATGACGGCGAGCCGAAACGCGAGGCGGAAGTCGTCCACCCATCTGAGCATGATGAGGACCGCCAGCAGCGGTCCGAGGAAAGCACCCACCGTGTCGAGCGACTGCCGCAGCCCAAACGCCGCTCCTCGCAATTGCGACGGCGTGACATCGGCGATCAGCGCATCGCGCGGCGCGCCGCGAATCCCCTTGCCCACCCGGTCGACGATACGCGCCGTCACCACGACGCCGACCGTCGACGCAACAGCAAAAAGCGGCTTGCTCAATGCGCCAAGACCATATCCCGCCACGGCAAGCCACTTGCGATTGCCGAGATAGTCGCTCAGCGCGCCCGAAAACAGTTTGACGACCGGCGCGGTGGCCTCGGCGATGCCCTCGATAACGCCAATCGTGGCCGCACTCGCACCGAGGCTTGCCATGAGAAACATCGGCAGCAGGCTATGGATGATTTCGGATGAAACATCCATCAATAGACTGACGCAGCCAAGAATCCAGACGCTGCGTGGAATCTGGCGCAATACGCTGGCGTGCGGTTCGGTATCCATGGGGCGGCTTTCGGGAGATTTGAATAGTTGGCGCCCGTAACGCCCGATTCAACGGGGCGGAAAATCTTCGGCTCTGAAATGGACGAATACTAGATCAGGCCCGGTCGATGTCAAGTTGCGTGAGCAATGATTATTCGGCACATGCAACCTGCCCGACGACACAAACCCGCCCGAAGCGCCACGACGAAAAGCGCAGCCATTACTGGAATCGGCGGCCGGATCTGTTGTGTCGATGCTGTGTGGCGCATCGTGTCGTTGTCCGGCTCGCCGTCATGGGTAGCAGGAACGCGATTGTTGTATTTATTCGTATTTAATCGCGTTGAGTCGTATTGAATTGTATTGAATCGTTTCAGGCGGGCCGCGTGCGGGCAGCACGTGCGCCGTACACGGCGCCCAGGACGGCGCCAAAAATGAGGTGCAGCACCAGCGTCATGACCGGTCCCGCCATGCCGAGATTCAGACCAAAGAACCCGGCGCCCGCCATCGGCATCATGACGATCATCATCACCAACCAGGGCGCGATGGAAAAGAGCATGCCCCTGAGCCAGAATGCACCCGGGAGCATGTGGCTTAGTGGACCGTGCGCGTGGTGGGTACGCCGGAGTACGAACGCACCGGCGAAGAAATCCAGTATCCGGCGTCGGCATCGTAGACCGTCCAGTGATCGCTCGCATATTCCGCGCGCGTCACCAACGCAGCCTGTAGCGCAACGCCGAGCGCGTGTGCGAACGTCACGTCGTCCATTGCATCGATACGTTCGATCGACTGCGGGTAATCGTAGGCGCCGATGTGTTCCCATTGTTCGCGCATGACGTCGAACGCGCCCTGGCTGAAGTTGAAGACGGCGCCCTCGACCGGATTGGGCACGTTGAATGTGAGTTCGACGAAGCGCAGGCGCGGCGCGCCGTTCGCGATGATCAGCGCGCCCGTTGCATCGCATTCGAAGCTGAATGCCATGGCGCATTTGAGCGGCCCGTCGGCCTCCCGAATACACCCGCACAGATCGAATGCCGACAACGGTATGCATTGCCAGCCGTCCGATTCGCCGCGCGTATGGTCGATATTGCGCAGCGTGGCGTAGAGATAGGCGTGAAGGCGCGAGACGAAAACGACCAGATCCCGATGGTCCTCGCTGCGCACCCATGCGGGCTCGGTATGGTGCGAGCCGTCGGCGAGGCGCATGTGACGAATGACGATCCAGAGAGCAAAAGGGGCGATATAGTCGGTCGGCATGGGGAAAACACGTTGAATGGCGGGGTTCACCGAACGATACGTCGGCACAAAAACAGGCGCTTGATAAATGGCCGACATGCAAGACGGAGGCTACGGTTGCTGGCCAGTATCACGGGGCCTGTCTTCGCTGGCCTCGCCCATAACCGCCGGCTCCGAAGAGCCCTCGTCTCCTGCCCCATTTATTCAATGTGGACTGCAAATGATGTCACAGATCTTCGCCTATGCGAGATATTGTTAGCCGGATGAAAGATAACATACAAGACCGCGCTTTCGCGGTCTCGATTTATGGCGCTTAAGCGTCGGCGCTTCGAAGTCGTCGCGCCGCACCAGCCGCGAACAACCGGTGGCTCCATGACTTCGTGCGGTCCTGGCTCTGGCAGCGGCGTCGCGGTTCGCTTACGCTCGACGTTGTCGCCGGCCGGAGAGCCGCGACGCCGCATGCCGCATGCCGCATGCCGCGGAACATACCCAGAACAAACCGAGGAGAACACGCTTGAGCGATACCGTCGAAATCCGCCCCGTCACACCCGCCGACTACGAAGCCTGGCTGCCGCTGTGGGACGGCTACAACCGCTTTTACGGCCGCTTCGGGCCGACGGCGCTGCCAGAGGCGATCACGCGCACGACGTGGTCGCGCTTCTTCGACGGCCTCGAACCGATGCATGCACTCGTCGCCGTACGGGGTGGCCACAGCGGCGGCCATAGCGGCGGCCATAGCGGCGGCAACATCGTCGGGCTCGTGCACTACCTCTTTCACCGCAGCACGACGCTGCAGGGTCCGACCTGCTATCTGCAGGATCTCTTCACCGCCGAATCCGAACGCGGCAAGGGCGTGGGGCGCGCGCTGATCGAAGGCGTCTACGCGGCGGCAAAGGCGGCAAACGCATCGCGCGTGTACTGGCACACGCACGAAACGAATCACACGGCCATGCGCCTTTATGACGGCGTCGCCGACAAGCCCGGCTTCGTCATGTACCGCAAGGACGTGTGACGCGGCGTCAGTCGAGGTCGCTGGCGAGCGCCGCGCGCGTAGCGGCGTCGATGGTCTGAACAGGCACGCGATAGTTCGGATGATCGCAGCCGATCATGAGCGCGGCACCATCGCGCAAGCGCGCCTTCATCGCGGGCGTGAGTTCGAAGCGCACGAAATGCACCGCCGAGGTTTTCTCGGCGGTCTCGCGTTCGAGATCTTCATCGGCGATGGCATAGACCGGCGCTTCGCCCTCCACCTGCAGGAATACGCGGTCCTCGATGCCGATGAGCCGCCCGAGCGCCGCACGGCGCTCGATCTCGCTCTGGTACTCGATCTGCATCGTCGCCTTCAGGTTGCTGCCGTCGGGTACGAGCGGCTGATACACGTCCAGTTCGCTCTGGATGCCGTCTTCGTCGAAGATCTTCTCGATGTGCAGCATCTCCTGGATCTGATAGCGGATCGTTGCTTCGTCCTCGAACAGGAACGTGAGGTGATTGCCGAGCGCAACGGCACGCCGCTTCTTGTGTTCGATGATGCGAGCGCGCATGTCGTCGCGCACCTTCGCGTAAGCCTCCAGCGTCAACAGCGAATTTCTCGCGATCGTCATCGTCGGTGCCTCATGCAGTGAGTGGGTGAGCGAAGCCGCCTCAAATGCCATAGGCGCGTCGCAAGAGCGTGAGCGGATGCGCGAGCGGCGGCTCGCCAAGCTGCATTTCGCCGATGCCCTGTGCAATGTGATGGCCCGCCAGCGCGCAGTCCGATGCAATGAAGCCCGGTTCGCCCTGCGCCATCAGCCGGAAAACCGGTGTGCCGATTTTCATCGCCATCGCGTGAAATTCCTTCTTCACACCGAATGTGCCCGCATGCCCCGAGCAACGTTCGACCACGTTGACCTGCGTGTCGGGCACGAGCGAGAGCAGCTCGGACGTCTTGCGTCCGATGTTCTGCACGCGCGCGTGGCACGGAACGTGATACGACACGTTGCCGAGCGGCGTGCGGAAATCCGTCTTCAGCAAGCCGTCGCGGTGCCGCGAAATGAAGTATTCGAACGGATCCCAGAACGCGTCGCTCACGGCGCGCGTTTCGGCATCGTCGGGAAACATGAGCGGCAGCTCGTGCTTGTACATCAGCACGCAGCTCGGCACCGCGCCGATCAGCGCGTAACCCTCGCGCGCATATTGCGCGAGCACCGGCATGTTGTGCGCTTTCTTTTTCGCCACGCCTTCCAGATTGCCCTGTTCGAGCAGCGGCATGCCGCAGCACGCTTCGCTCTTGACGAGCACCCAGTCAATCTCATTGTGATCGAGCACCGCGAGCAGATCGTGGCCGATGCCCGGCTCGTTGAAGTTCACGTAGCACGTCGCGTAGATCGCCACCTTGCCCGGCGTGCGCTCGCCATTGCGCACTTCGCGTGCCTTATTCGGCGACGCGCGCTTCGCTGCGCTGCGGAACTTGTGCGGCGCGAAGTCGGGCAGCCACGCCTTGCGGTCCACACCGAGCGCTTCCTCCATCACGCCGCGCATGGCCTTCGTATGATTCACGGCGTTGACGGTCTGCGTGACCACCGGAATGCCCGCGAGATGACCGAGCACATCCGTGTTCGACAGCACGCGGTCGCGCAGCTTCACGTCGCCATTGCGGTAATCGATGGCTTTCGCGCGCAGCATCAAATGCGGAAAGTCCACATTCCACGGATGCGGCGGCACATAAGGGCATTTCGTCATGTAGCAGAGGTCGCACAGATAACACTGATCGACCACCTGCCCATACTTCGATTTGTCGACGTCATGCGCCTCGCCGGAATCGGTCGCGTCGACGAGATCGAACAGCGCGGGAAACGCGCCGCACAACGATACGCAGCGGCGGCACCCCGCGCAGATGTCGAATACGCGCGCCAGTTCGGCGTCGCGTTTTTCCGGGTCGTAGAACGCTTCGGACGTCCAGTCGAGCGGATGCCGCGTCGGCGCTTCGAGGCTGCCTTCCTTATGGGGCATGACGTCTCCGGTTCTGCGTTTCCAGTTTCTGGTTATCGGGGCGCGAGCGCAGTCAGGCAGCCATGCGCTCGCCTCGCGCCGGCGCAAAACCGGCGCGAATACAGCACGAAAGCGAAACAAAACCGGCGCAAAACCTGCACCACGCAATCAGTCCGCGAGCACGTCCAGCGCCTTCGTATAGCGGTTCGCGTGGCTGCGCTCCGCCTTCGCCAGCGTCTCGAACCAGTTCGCGATTTCGTCGAAGCCCTCTTCGCGCGCCACCTTCGCCATGCCGGGATACATGTCGGTGTATTCGTGCGTTTCGCCTGCAATCGCCGACTGGAGGTTCAGCCGCGACGAGCCGAACGGCAGGCCGGTAGCCGGGTCGCCAACCGCTTCCAGATACTCGAGGTGGCCGTGCGCGTGGCCCGTTTCGCCTTCGGCGGTCGAGCGGAACAGCGCGGCGACGTCGTTCTGGCCTTCCACGTCGGCCTTCGCCGCGAAGTAAAGATAGCGGCGATTCGCCTGCGATTCGCCGGCAAATGCATCCTTGAGGTTTTGTTCCGTCTTCGAGCCCTTTAGCTGTGCCATCTGTGCCTCCTTCCATCAGCGTCATTGTGGGGACGCAGCGCTGCCCGCGATTCTTGCAGTGCAACAGGCCATGGATGCGGGTACGCCGCAACTATCAATCTAGGAGGTGACCGGTGCCTTCCCAATTGTGATTTTCAATCCCGCCGATAGCCGCGCCACGCAAGCAAGAGCTTGATATATGTCTACTGCGAACGCATCGCGCTGCCCAATATGTGGAATTCCTCCTTGCAGTCGTACGCACGCGACCTACAGTGAGTAATTGCCACCCCTGAACACGCTCTAACGGAGCTGACATGCGACTTACGATCCTGATCAACGGTTCCGACCCGACCGTCAATCACGACTACGCCGTCCTGTGGCTCGACACCGATCAGCACCGCTGGTCGCGCGAGTCGCACGATGGGATTGCCCTGCCGGAGTGGGGCGAGTTACACGACACGAACGGCGTGACATCGCTGTGCGCGCCGCTCGATGATTCACCGCTTTGCACCTTGCGCGGCTTGCATGTAAACCGCCGCCAGGAAATCAGTTCTGCACATGGCGACGCGACCTGGTCGTGCGAGTCGTCGCATTCGCCCATGGAAGGTCAATGGCGGCTGCAAGCCGTCGACCGCCAGATCGTGCACGCCGAAAACGCGTTGTTCGCGGGCTGACGACGCAGCGCGTCGCGCAGTCCCGCTTCGGTTCCGCCCGGAATCACCTTCGAATCCACATGCACGCGGCGCTGTCCAGACAGCGCCGCGTCGCGTCTTGCGTGCATGTTTTGCGTGAATGTCTCGCGTGGATGTATTGCTTACATGCGATGCGCGCGCAATCCGTCCGATGAATAAGGCCGATGACCAGAACCAATAGGGCCGCCAGGGCCGCGCCGCGCACATGACACGCGTGGCGCAACGCGACGGCATCACTGGCCGTGCGCAAACGTGCCCGCTATACTTCCAGGCCGCCTTCAACCGCCCTGCGTTTTGCCTACCCTGCCGATGAAGAAGCTGTTTGCCTGTCTCCTGATGGCTGTCGCGAGCCACACGTTTGCCGCACCGGCCTGCGCCGACTTCGTCCCCGATGGTCAGTTCCCGAAGCTCACGAATCCGCGCATGGCGCCGAAAACGCGCATGCTCTGCTACTCGGATTTCGTGGTGCTGCATTCGGGCATCACCCATGGCCCGCTGTGGTCCGCAGAACATCTCACGCGCGAGAGGCTCGAAGCGGCGAAGGACATGACGCGCACGAACCGCTTTTTCGCGGACGAGCGCCTTCCGGAAGGCGAAGGCGCGACGCTCGCCGACTACAGGCGCAGCGGTTTCGATCGCGGCCATATGAGCCCGGCAGGCAATCGCTGGAATGAGCAGGCGATGGCGGAGTCGTTCTCGCTGGCAAATATCGTGCCGCAGAATCGTATTAACAATCAGCGTCTGTGGTCGCATATCGAAACGGCCGTGCGCCGGCTCACGATGAAATACGGCGAGGCCTGGGTCGTGACCGGCCCGCTCTTCACGGGCGCGCAGTTGCAGACGATCGGCGCGTCGCGCGTGCTCGTGCCGACGCAGATTTTCAAGGTCGTGTACGTGCCGTCGCAGCAGCTCGCATTCGCCATCGTCGCCGACAACACGACCGCCGACCATTACGAGGTGCGCTCGGTGCGCGCGCTCGAACAGCAAAGCGGGATCAGCTTTCCCGGCATTCCCGCGAACGCCGCCAGCCAGACGCGGGTATCGTTCAACGGGCACGGGTTCGGCGTAAGCAGGTGGGGCGGATAAGTTACAAACAAGCGCCGAATAAGCGGCTCGCTATACTGCCCGCCATAACGGACGTTCGAGGAGGATCACATGGTGTTCGAAGCCTACGCAAACGATGACGACGTCCTCAATGTCGAGGGCGATGCGCTCACGCTCACGAACGGCACGACGCGCGTAACGCTCGCCGGTACGCTCGCGCTGACGCGCGACAAGCGCGGGCTTGCGGCCGCACTCGCGCTCAAGGCGGCGCTCGACAGCGTCGTGCGGACCTTGCAGGCGGACCCGCATTTGCCCGCCAGGATTACCGACGAACCGGATGAAAAACCCGGCGTGGTCGATAACCCGTTCTCCTGATCCGCACCGGTTCAGTATCGGTTCCGCCTTGATCCGGTTCGCGCAGCCGTCAACGCGTGTCGGTTGCGCCCGCAACCACGAGCGGCGGCAACGCCGCAGTCCCGCGTATCCACGCATGATCGGCAAGCTCGGCCATTTCGCGGTCGCCGCGGCTGTCGCCATACGCATAGAGCGTGGCGGGCGCGCGCTCGCCCCACCATGCACGCAGCCGCGCGACCTTCTCCGGCCCCCAGCAGTTGAGCCCCGCGAGCCGACCCGTATAAACGCCGTCACGCCATTCCAGTTCGCTCGACAACACCGTCCCGATGCCGACCGTCGCCGCCCATTTGCGCAGATACACCGAAGGCGACGCGCTCACGAGCACGACCTCGTGACCGAGCGCCTGGTGTTCGCGAACGCGCGCGAGCATCTCGGGGCGCAAGAGCGCGGGCAACCGCGTATCGACGAAACGCTGCGCCGCCGCTTCGATCGTCTCGCGCCGCACGGGGCCGAGCATGGCGTACATGAATCGCGCCTTGGTCGGCCCGCGTTCGGACCAGCCGGGCGCGATGCCGACAAGCCACGGCAGGCAGCGCACCGCTGCAAGCGCGAAGCGCAGCGCGCCGCCCGTATCGAGCAGGAATGCGCGGAAGCTGTCCGTGGTGGTGAGAGTGCCATCGAAATCGAATGCGGCAACGACGCGATCGCTCATGAATCAGAAGCCGGAAGGCGGAAAAGGTGGGAGGAAAAATTGACGCCGTGTGCGGCGAAACCGCGGTCATTGTCGGCGCAGGCTGTGAACGGTTGCAAGCGGTTGCATAACCGTGAACAGGCCGACGCGTTCAAGTTACGTCCTACCGCGAAAGCCTCACATAGCGCGCGCTATGCAGCGCCGTAAGCGCAACGGCAATCCAGATCGGCACGTAAGTCGCAAGCTGACCTGGGCCCAGATGCTCGCCGAGCACCGTCACCGAGATGATCACGAGCAGCACCGGTTCGACGTAACCCAGGATGCCGAAGAGCGCCATCGGCAGCAGGCGGCTCGCCTTGAGATAGGACGCGAGCGCGACCGTGCTGATCACGCCCAGCCCCGGCAGCAGCGCGAACGTCAGGAACGGGCGTCCGCCGAGTAGTGCGAACGAACCGCCTGCCCACGCATACGCAATCGCAACAGGCAGCAACAGGATCATCTCGACGGCGAAGGTCGTGAGCGAATCCGCGTTGATCTTGCGGCGCAGCACGAAATACGGCGGATAGCCGAACACCACGAGCAGCGTCGGCCACGAAAACGCATGCGTGGCCCAGAGTTCGTGGGCCACGCCGACCGCCGCGCACCCCACGGCGAGCCACTGGAGCGTTTCGAGCCGCTCGTGATAGTAGAAGCGCCCCACCACCACCATCGCGAGCGGCAGCAGGAAATAGCCGAGCGACACTTCGAGCACGCGCCCGTGCAGCGGCGCCCAGAGAAACACCCAGAGCTGCGAGCCCAGCAGCGCGGCGCACATGGCCAGCGAAAGCGCGGTGCGCGGCTCCTTCACCATGCGTGCAGCGAGTGCGCCCAACTGCGCACCCCGCCCGCGCAGCAGCAAAACGCCGAGCGCGCCAGGCGTCGTCCAGATCACGCGCCAGGCAAAGATATCGAGGCCGCCGAGCGGCTTGAGCAGCAGTGCATAGATCGACATCAGCGCGAACAGCGCCGACGCGCCCGTGGAAAGCGTAATGCCGCGTCCCGGCTCGTACTGGTTCATCGGCGTGCAGTCGTGCCGACGACGCGCAAGAATCGGGAAAGGCGGGCAGCGTGTCTCCCCTCCGGCAGTACCGCACGGGGCGCGGGTGAATTCGTTGTCATGGTTATCGGCTATTGGTATGTGCGGGTATGTGCGGGTATGTGCGGTTATCTGCGGCGGCCAGCGCGCATTCTAGTCTGGTTCGCGCGCCCCGGCATGGCGGGCACGCGCGATGCTGAGTTTCTCGTTTGCGGCGATACTGGCGATGGCTCCGCGCGGATTTAGTCCGTGCAGATTGCACCGCAATGGACTAGAACATAATTCTCGCCACGGAGCCGCCGTCCGGCCGCTTTGCGTTGCGCCGTGCTCGCCCCGGGCCTCGCACCGTCCGCCGCCCGCCGCCCGCCGCCCGCCGCTGCCCCACCCATTCAACCCACCAGGAGCCCGCATGAGCCGACTCGCGCCCCGCCCTGCCGACGCCCGGCTGACTCCCGATCTTGCCGCTTTCGCATCCGAAGTCCGTAACGGCCTCACGCACGCGCCGCAAAAGGAGTTGCCCTCGAAGTATCTGTACGACGATATCGGCTCGGCATTGTTCGAGGCGATCACCGTATTGCCCGAATATGGCTTGACGCGCTCCGAAGACTGCCTGCTCACACGCTATGCCGCCGAAATCGTCGAGGCGCTGCCTGCCGGTGTCACCGTCGCCGAACTCGGCAGCGGCAGCGGCCGCAAGACGCGCCGCATTCTCGAAGCACTGTGCCGCAAGCGCCCGATATCGTATTGTCCGATCGAGATTTCACGCACGGCGCTGCAAGTGTGCCGCCGCGAACTCGCCGATATCGAGCGCATCTCGATCGTCGGCTACGAACGCGACTATCTCGCGGGCCTCGCCGAAGTGAGCCGTCAGCGCGCCGCGGGCGAGCAGCTTTGCGTGCTTTTTCTCGGCAGTACGATCGGCAATTTCGCGCGGCTCGCGGCCACGCGCTTTTTGCGCGAGATCCGCGCGATGCTCGAGCCCGGCGATATGCTGCTGCTCGGCACCGACCTCATCAAGCCCGTGGAGACGCTGCTCGCGGCCTACGACGACGCCATCGGCGTGACAGCCGCGTTCAACCTGAACCTGCTCGCGCGCATCAACCGCGAACTCGACGGCGACTTCGACCTCACGGCCTTCGAGCACGTCGCGCGCTTTAACCGCGATGCGCGCAGCGTCGAGATGCACCTGCGCGCGAAAACGCGCATCGAGGCGCGTGTGGGCGCAGCGAACCTCACGGTCGCGCTCGAAGCGGGCGAGACGATCTGGACCGAAAGCAGCCACAAGTACCACGCGGACGAGATCCCCGCGATTGCCGCCGATGCGGGCTTCGTCTGCGCGCATCAGTGGGTCGAGAAAGAGTGGGGATTCGCGGAAAGCCTGCTGGTGTCGGCTTGATTTGCGGCTTGATTTGCGGATCAGGCTGCGGAGCGGTGTGCCGATTGACGTGAATGCCGATTAACGTGAATCGGCCGGCAAGCCGCTCCGCACCCGACGTGACGTTCAGTGCTGTTCGAAGCGCTCGTAGCGCTTTTCGGTGAACCGTTCTTCGCTGACCACTTCCGCGACGCGCGCCGCAGGCGGCCCGTGACGCAGCCACGACAGCATGCGGTCCACCTGGTTGGCCGTGCCCTGAATCACGGCTTCGACTGAGCCGTCCTCCATGTTGGCGACATAGCCGCGAATACGCAGCGCATGCGCCTGGCGCACGGTTGCCTGCCGGAAACCCACGCCCTGCACTGTCCCGCGTACACGCACGTAATACGTTTCGACACGCGAATCCAGATCCGGTCCGGTCATCGTTCAATCTCCTGGTTCAGTCTGGTTCAGTCCTGGCATCTGGGCGGCATTGTAGACGCCATCGCGGATGAGCGCCGCGCGTCCTTGACGCGAACGCAGCCTCACGTGCGGCCCGCAGCGCCATGCGGGCTGCACACCCGGGCTGCACACCCGGGCCACACATACGCGCCTCACGCCACGTACAATCCGTGCGACGCGGGCGGCAAGACCGCCCGCTTGCAACACGATTGCAATCCCACTGCAACCCATCAGGAAACTCATCCCGTATGACCGCCAACCAACGCGATCTCGTGCTGATCACCGGCGCATCCGGCTTCGTCGGCTCGGCCGTCGCCCGCATCGCGCAGGACAAGGGCTATGCCGTGCGCGTGCTGGTGCGCCCGACAAGCCCGCGCACCAACCTCGCCACGCTCGACGCCGAAGTCGTCACCGGCGACATGCGCGACGTCGCGTCGATGCGCGCGGCCCTGCGCGGCGTGCGCTACCTGTTCCACGTCGCCGCCGACTATCGCCTCTGGGCACCCGATCCGCACGAAATCGAGCGCGCGAATCTCGAAGGCGCCGAGGCCACCATGCGCGCGGCGCTCGAAGCGGGCGTCGAACGCATCGTCTACACGAGCAGCGTGGCGACGCTCAAGGTGACGAGTTCGGGCGCGTCCTCCGACGAAACCCGGCCGCTCACCGCCGAGCAGGCCATCGGCGTGTACAAGCGCAGCAAGGTGCTGTCCGAGCGCGCGGTCGAACGCATGATCGCGAATGACGGCCTGCCCGCCGTGATCGTCAATCCGTCGACGCCGATCGGCCCGCGCGACGTGAAGCCGACGCCCACGGGCCGCATCATCGTCGAGGCGGCGACGGGCAAGATCCCCGCGTTCGTCGATACGGGCCTGAATCTCGTGCACGTCGACGACGTCGCAAACGGTCATTTTCTCGCGCTGGAGCGCGGGCGCATCGGCGAGCGCTATATCCTCGGCGGCGAAAATCTGCCGCTGCAGCAGATGCTCGCCGATATCGCAGGCATGGTCGGCCGCAAGCCGCCGACGATCGCATTGCCGCGCTGGCCGCTCTATCCGCTGGCGCTCGGCGCGGAAGCCGTCGCGCGCTTCACGAAGCGCGAGCCGTTCGTCACCGTCGATGCGCTGAAGATGTCGAAGAACAAGATGTATTTCACCTCGGCGAAGGCGGAGCGCGAACTCGGCTATCGCGCACGGCCGTATCGCGAAGGGCTGAAAGACGCGCTCGACTGGTTCAGGCAAGCAGGCTATCTGAATGTATAACTGCGCGCGCACCTGAGTACATAACTGCGCGCATAACCGGGCACGATGCATTCGCACCGTGTTATCCGGCACTTTTTTCGTGCCGGTTTTCCCGGTGTTTTTCCGGGTGAATTCGCATTTTGTTACAACTTTTGTTGCGACATGCGTGCAACGCCGGAAGGTCAATTCATGCGTGCTGTGGGTAAAATCCCAAGCCTTACCTGAGAAGCCTCGCATGAATCTACACGACCAGATCGGCGCGCTCGAAGCCGCTGTCGATCAACTCCTCGTGGCCGCCACCCCGCACGCCGCGTGCACGGCAGAGGCGGCGAACGCGGACCACCCTGTTGCGGATGCAACGGCGGATGTAACGGATACCGCCGCTGCAGCCGAAGCGCAGCCCGAAGTCACGGCGGCTGAACCCGCCGCGGCTGAATCCGCCGCTGCCGAATCCACCGGGCCGACGCTGAATCTCGCCCGTCCGTCGCAGAACGCCATCACGATGACGATCGGTGACCAGACGGTTACGCTGCATCCGCTTCAGGTCGGTCAAATGATCGAGGAACTGTCGAATGCGCGCGCGTCGATGGAACCCGAGGTGCCGCCCGGCATTCCGGGTGGCTGGCGTTTCGTGTCGACGAAAAATCCGGTCATGGCCGTGCAGAAACAGCCGAACGGCGACCGCCTGCTGGTGCTGCGCCATACGGGCCATGGCTGGGTGCCGTTCACGTTTTCGCCGGAAACGGTCATCGAGATGTACATGTTGCTCACGCAACGCTAATTCGCGTTTGCCCATCAAACCGCACGCAAAACCGCAGGCCGAAATAGAAAAGCCGTCGCATGAAACGACGGCTTTTTCTTTTTGCGCCAGCCCGTGACAGCAGCAAGTGCGCGCGATTCGCTCAGCGCCCCTGTGCGGGCGCCTGCACGCGCGCCTTCCATTGCCCGCCCTTGCCGCGCCAGAAGCGCCACGCGGAGGCGAACGTTGCGCCCACATAGAACAGCGCGACGAGCGGCAGGAACGGCGCCCACAGCGGCGAGCGGCGATAGTACGCCAGCATGGGCGCATAGGCGCAGCACATGAGCGCCCATGCGATCCACGCCGGCCAGCCCGCCGCACCGAGCACGAGCGCCACCACGGGCGGCGTGAGATAGATGACCGTCATGCCGAGAATCGTCCCCGCAAGCTGCCACGCGGAATAGTGCAGTTGCGTGAACGCGGTGCGCGCGATCATGTTCCAGATATCGCGCCACGAATCGTAAGGGCGCAGCGACACGCTTTTCGCAGCAACATCGAGCCGGATCGGATGGCGCCCGTCGCCGCGATGCTTGATGCGCGCGGCGAGGCTGCAATCGTCGATGAGTTCGGCGCGGATCGACTCGATACCGCCCGCTTCCTCCAGCGCCTTGCGGCGCACGAGCATGCAGCCGCCCGCTGCGGCGGCCGTCTTGTTGCGCGGATTGTTGACCCACGAAAACGGGTACAGCTTCGCGAAGAAAAACACGAATGCAGGAATCAGCGCCTTTTCCCAGAACGAGTCGCAGCGCAGCCGCACCATCAGCGAAACGAGGTCGCGCCCCTCGGCCTGCGCGCGCACGATGAGTTGCGCGAGCGCGTCGGCGGGATGGCCGATGTCCGCGTCGGTGAGCAGCAGATAGTCCGCATCGAGTCCGAGCGTGTGCACCGCTTCGATGCCCTGCGACTGCGCCCACACCTTGCCCGACCAGCCTGCGGGCAGCGGCTTCGCCGCCACGACCGAGAGCTTTTCCGGGCACTGCAGCGCCAGCGCCGCGGCGCGCGCGGCTTCGGCCGTGCCGTCGGTGCTGTGATCGTCGATCACGATCACATGGAAATCGCCCGCGTAATCCTGCGTGAGAAGCGAACTCACGGCTTCGCCGATTGCGTCCGCCTCGTTGCGGGCGGGCACCACGGCGCAGACGGCGGGCCAGCCCTGCGCGGGCTCGACGAGCGGCAGCGGCGCGGCGGGCCGCGCGCGCCAGAAGCCGCCGCGCGCGAGCAGCAAGACGATCCAGATCAACAGGGAAAGACAGGACAGGACAAACAGGATGGTCGTCATCATGCGTTGTTGCTCTCGATCGACGGCGTGCGCACGACGCTGCATGGCGCGTGCCCGAAGCGGCCCGGCCGACGCCGCACGAGCGGCAAGTTGTCGTATTGGTGGACTTCCATCACAGCGTCCAGAATGGGTCAAGTCGCCAGCGCCGGGCCCGGGTGAATCCCCGGGTGAATCCGGTATGAGTCCCGTGTTACCCACGCCTGGCTCCCGGGTGGACCCGCTAGTTTAAGGGTTCCGGCGCCATGTTGCAGCGCCGCGCGGCGTCGAAATCCTGACAAAAAGCCTTCATTTACACCCGCCGCACGCCGCCTGCCGCCGTCTCTGTACCGCGCGCACCACAGCCAACGGGCAGCGAAGGGGTTACGCAGCAAATGGGCGGCGAAGGGGTTAAAATGCGCGTCTAGTTTCGGTCCGGCCTATCCTGGCCGGATTTATGCACGTAATTAATATGATGGTCGCGGCGATCAAGTCACTCTTACCGGTTTCTTCGGTACCCGCGTCAGCCGGAGTTCGCCATCCCATGCGAGTCATCCTTGCCCAGCCCCGCGGCTTTTGTGCGGGGGTTGTCCGCGCTATCGAAATCGTCGATCGCGCATTGCTGAAGCACGGCGCACCCGTCTACGTTCGGCATGAAATTGTCCACAATCGTCATGTGGTCGAAAACCTGCGCAATAAAGGCGCGCATTTCGTAGAAGAACTCGATGAAGTGCCCACGGGCGCCGTCGCGATTTTCAGCGCGCACGGTGTTGCGAAGAAAGTCGAACAGGCTGCGGAAGTGCGCAGTCTCGACGTGCTCGACGCCACCTGCCCGCTCGTGACGAAAGTCCACGTGCAGGGCCGCCAGTACGTCGCCCAGGGCCGCACGCTGATCCTGATCGGCCACGCCGGGCACCCGGAAGTGGAAGGCACGATCGGCCAGATCGAAGGCACCGTGCTGCTCGTGCAGAGCGAGGCCGACGTCGCGAAGCTCGACCTGCCGCTCGATGCGCCGCTCGCGTACGTCACGCAGACAACGCTCTCCGTCGACGACACGCGCGGCGTCATCAATGCGCTGCTGGCGCGTTTCTCCGACATCGTCGGCCCGGATACGCGCGACATCTGCTACGCGACGCAGAACCGCCAGGCCGCGGTGCGCGATCTGTCCACGCACGTGGACGTGCTGCTCGTGGTGGGCGCAACGAACAGCTCGAACTCGAACCGTCTGCGCGAGATCGGCAGCGAGTCGGGCGTGGCGAGCTATCTCGTCGCCGACGGCTCGGAGATCAAGCCCGAGTGGTTCGACGGCGTGACGACGGTGGGCCTGACGGCCGGCGCGTCGGCGCCGGAAGAGATGGTCGAGAACGTGATCGACGCGCTGCGCGCGTTGGGGCCTGTCGAGGTGTCGACGATGGCGGGCCGTGAAGAAAAAGTCGAATTCAAGCTGCCGTCGAAGCTGTTGAAGCCACTCGTCGAACGCGAAGTTTAAGGAGGACACTCTTGTCTATTCCGCTGCTCCAGAAAGTCCGCGTTGGCGCCTATATCACTCGCCAGCATTTCAGCGGCAACAAACGCTACCCGCTCGCGCTCATGCTCGAGCCGCTGTTCCGCTGCAATCTCGAATGCAACGGCTGCGGCAAGATCGACTATCCCGATCCCATCCTGAACCTGCGCCTGTCGCTGCAGGAATGCCTCGACGCCGTCGACGAGTGCGGCGCGCCGGTCGTGTCCATCGCGGGCGGCGAGCCGCTCCTGCACAAGGACATGCCGGAGATCGTCAAGGGCATCATGGCGCGCAAGAAGTTCGTGTATCTGTGCACGAACGCGCTGCTGATGGAAAAGAAAATGGACGAGTACGAGCCGAGCCCGTACTTCGTCTGGTCGGTTCACCTCGACGGCGACCGCGAAGCGCACGATCACTCGGTGTCGCAATCCGGCGTGTACGACAAGGCCGTCGCGGCGATCAAGGAAGCGAAGCGCCGCGGCTTCCGTGTAAACATCAACTGCACGCTGTTCAACGACGCGATCCCCGAGCGCGTGGCGAAGTTCTTCGATACGCTGGGACCGATGGGCGTGGACGGCATCACCGTCTCGCCTGGCTACGCGTACGAACGCGCGCCGGATCAGCAGCACTTCCTGAACCGCGACAAGACCAAGCAGTTGTTCCGCGAAATCTTCAAGCGCGGCAACAACGGCAAGAACTGGTCGTTCAGCCAGTCGGGCCTGTTCCTCGACTTCCTCGCGGGCAACCAGACCTATGAATGCACGCCGTGGGGCAACCCGGCGCGCACGGTGTTCGGCTGGCAAAAGCCGTGCTATCTGGTCGGCGAAGGTTACGTGAAGACCTTCAAGGAACTGATGGAAACGACCGAGTGGGAAAAGTACGGCACCGGCAACTACGAGAAGTGCGCCGACTGCATGGTCCACTGCGGCTTCGAAGCCACGGCCGTGATGGACACCGTCGCGCATCCGCTCAAGGCGCTCAGGATTTCGATGAGCGGCCCGCGCACCGAAGGCGCGTTCGCGAAGGACATTCCGCTCGACAACCAGCGTCCTGCCGAATATATGTTCTCGCGCCACGTCGAGATCAAGCTCGACGAAATCAAGCACGCCATGAAGTCGGGCAAGGCTGTGACTGTCGCCGCGCATCAGGACGTGTGACAGCGCGGGCGCCGCGGGTGCCCGTGCACCGCTTCAATACAAGGGCGTAACGGCTCAGGCCGTTACGCCCTTTCTCTTTTCGGCGGCGCTTCAACAGCAGCGCATCAGCAGCACTTGCCGGTGCGGGACGCGTATCGCGCGTCCTGCCGCTCCCGGAAGAATTCTTCGTAAGTCATCACCGGACGATCCGGATGCGTCGCGCGCATATGCTCGACGTAGCCTTCGTAGTCCGGCAAACCGATCATCAGACGCATCGCCTGGCCCAGATAGCGGCCAGCCGTCTGCACGTTGTCGCGAAGTTCCGAGAACATAGGCGCCTCGCTCCTAGTGTGCCGCGCGCTGCGCGATGGCTGCATCGGCCGGCATCGGCTCGAACGGCGTTTCCTGAACCGTCGGATGGTTGATGCGGCGTGCGCGTGCAATCGCGATCAGGCCGTACACGAGGATGCTCACCACCACCACGATGAACAGACCCGAGAGCGCCGCATCGACGTAGTCGTTGAAGATCATGCGCTGCATCTGCTCGACCGTCTTCGCCGGCCCGACGATCTTGCCTTCAGCAAGCGCCGCCGACAACTTCTGTGCGTGCGCAACGAAGCTCACCTTCGGGTTGCTGTCGAAAATCTTCTGCCAGCCAGCCGTCAGCGTGCAGATGAGCAGCCACAGCGTCGGCAGGCCCGTCACCCATGCGAACTTCTCGCGCTTCATCTTGAAGAGCACGACGGTTGCGAGCGTCAGCGCAATGCCCGCCAGCATCTGGTTCGAGATGCCGAAGAGCGGCCAGAGCGTGTTGATGCCGCCAAGCGGATCGACCACGCCCTGATACAGGAAGTAGCCCCACGCCGCCACGCACAGTGCCGTGGCAACCAGGTTGGCCGGCAACGAGTCCGTGCGCTTGAGCGACGGATGGAACGTGCCGAGCAGATCCTGCAGCATGAAGCGGCCTGCACGCGTGCCGGCGTCGACAGCGGTCAGGATGAAGAGCGCTTCGAAGAGGATCGCGAAGTGATACCAGAAGGCCATCATCGCTTCGCCGCCGATCACCTGGTGCAGGATCTGCGCCATGCCGACCGCCAGCGTCGGAGCGCCGCCGGCGCGTGCGACGATGGTTGTCTCGCCAACCGCCTGCGCAGTGTGCGTGAGCATCTCGGGCGTCAGCACGAAGCCCCACTGGCCGACCGTATGCGCAACCGCGTCCGGCGTCGCGCCAAGCACGGCGAGCGGCGCGTTCATCGCGAAGTACACGCCCGGCTCGATCACCGAAGCGGCGACCAGCGCCATGATTGCGACGAACGATTCCATCAGCATCGCACCGTAACCGATGAAGCGCGCGTTGGTTTCGTTATCGAGCATCTTGGGCGTCGTGCCCGACGAGATCAGCGCGTGGAAACCGGACACCGAACCGCACGCGATCGTAATGAAGAGGAACGGGAACAGATTGCCCGACCAGACCGGCCCCGTGCCGTCGATGAACTTCGTGAAGGCCGGCATCTTGAGTTCCGGCGCAACGATCAGAATGCCGATTGCGAGCGCGAGGATCGTGCCGATCTTCAGGAACGTCGAGAGGTAGTCGCGCGGGGCGAGCAGCAGCCACACCGGCAGCACCGAAGCGACGAAGCCATAGCCGATCAGGATCCACGTAAGCTGCGTGCCCGTGAACGTGAACCAGGCGGCGAGCGTCGGCGAATCGTGCACGACCTGGCCGAACGCGATCGACGCCATCAGCAGGATGAAGCCGATGATCGAGATCTCGCCGATCTTGCCCGGACGGATATAGCGGACGTACAGGCCCATGAAGATCGCGATGGGAATCGTCGCGGCGACGGTGAACGTGCCCCACGGCGAGTTCGTCAGCGCCTTCACGACGATCAGCGCGAGCACCGCGAGGATGATGATCATGATGAGGAACGTGCCGAACAGCGCGATCACGCCGGGCACCGGGCCCAGTTCCATCTTCACGAGGTCGCCGAGCGAGCGGCCGTCGCGGCGCGTGGACAGGAACAGCACCACGAAGTCCTGCACGGCGCCCGCGAACACCACGCCCGCGAGAATCCACAGCATGCCGGGCATGTAGCCCATCTGCGCGGCCAGCACCGGGCCGACCAGCGGGCCTGCACCCGCAATCGCCGCGAAATGGTGGCCGAACAGCACGTACTTGTTGGTGGGCACGTAGTCGAGCCCGTCGTTGTGGCGCACGGCCGGCGTCATGCGCAGGCCGTCGAGCTGAAGCACGGTGCTGGCGATGAAGCGGCTGTAGAAACGGTACGCGATCAAATAAACGCAGATCGCGCAAATCACGATCCACAATGCGCTGACACGCTCGCCGTGGGCGAGCGCGATGGTGCCGAACGCGAATGCACCTAGCAGCGCGATGGCTGTCCACACAACGAAACTGGATGCCCGATTCATGGCGTCTCCTGTTTGTATTTATAAGAATTACCGGCTCGAGGACCGGTTCCGTCACGCCTTCGATCCACGGAGAATCGTTGCGAATCTCGTCGTGAATTTCGCGGTGAATTTCACTGTGAATTTCGCTGTGACTCGCGTCGTGAACCGGCGGCGCATTGCATGACGCGGTTGTGCCATGCTTTGGCCGTGTAGTATTCGCTTTCACAATTCATACGGCAAGCGCACAACTACGTAAGTGCTCTACGTGGAATTACGTAGACCCTGTCAAATGACAATGACTCTCAAAACGAAGATCTTTTTGCTCGCGGTCGTGCCGTTTCTGGCGGCAATCGCAGGCATCGGGATCGGCGTGCGCCAGCAGGCCACCGCGCTTGCGCAGACGCAGCACGCGACGATGCAGAAAGCCTACCTGTCGAGCAAGGAACTTGAACTGCGTCATTACGTTGAACTCGCAACGAGTGCGATTGCGCCGCTCTACAACGCGAGCCGCGACGCTTCGCCTGCCGAAGTCGCCGGGCGCCAGCGCGAAGCGCTCGCCGTGCTTCAGAAAATGGATTTCGGCCCGGACGGCTATTTCTTCGTCTACGACATGCATGGCCGCTCGCTCATGCATCCGCGCGAGCCCGATCTGGTCGGCCGCAACCTGTGGGACCTGCGCGATCCGCAAGGCGCGCTCACGATCCAGCGGCTCATTGCCACAGCCGCGCAAGGCGGCGGCTACGTGCGCTACACGTGGCTGCGGCCGTCGACGGGCAAGCTCGCGCCCAAGCTCGGCTTCGTCGTGCCGCTCGAACGCTGGGGCTGGATGATGGGCACCGGCATTTATATGGACGACGTAGTGTCGACGCTCGCGCATATCGACGAACGCGCATCCGCCAACATCGAGCGCACGCTGCAGTGGCTCGGCGTGATCGCGCTCGCGGGCGTCGGCGTGATCGCGCTCTGCGCGCTCGTGCTCAACGTCAGCGAGTACCGCAGCACCGACGCCAAGCTCAAGCGCCTCGCGCAACAGGTGGTGGAATCGCAGGAACACGAGCGCGCGCGGCTCTCGCGCGAACTGCATGACGGCATCAGCCAGATGCTCGTCTCCGTGAAGCTGCTGCTCGAATCGGCGCTGGCGCGGCTCGAACGCGGCGAAACGCGCATCCCCGCAGCAGAAGCGTCGCTCGCCACCGGGCTCACGCGTCTATCGGAAACGCTGCGCGAAGTACGCCGCATTTCGCACGCGCTGCGCCCGTCGATGCTCGACGACCTCGGGCTCGCGGCAGCGCTCGAGCAGCTCACGCGCGAGTTCGGCGAGGAATCGGGCATCAAGATCGACTTCACCCAGTCGATCTCGCCCGGCGGCGAGCCATCGAAAGCACGCACCACCGCATTGCCCGATACAGTGAACACCGTCCTCTTTCGCATCGCCCAGGAGGCGCTCACGAACATCGTGCGCCACGCCAACGCGGCGCGCGCGGCGCTCACGCTCGATGTGGCCGCAAGCGGCGTCACGCTGACCGTCGCCGACAACGGCCACGGCTTCGACGTCGCGCACGCCCAGTCCGATCCGCGCGCGGGGCTCGGGCTGCGCAACATGCGCGAGCGGCTCGAATCGCTCGGCGGCCAGTTCACGCTCAACTCGCGTCCCGGGCATACGGTTCTCACCGCCTGGGTGCCGATCAAGGCGGGCGCCGCGGCTGCAACATCCCGAACAGGCAGTAACCGGTAAAGAAAAAGACATCATGAAACACACTGGCAAGCGGGCGCGCCTCGTGCTCGTCGACGATCATCCGCTCGTGCGCGACGGCCTGCGCGCCCGGCTCGAAGCGGTCACGGGCTTCGAGGTCGCCGGCGAGGCCGGCAACGCGGACGAAGCGCTCGCGCTCGCCGCCGCGGTCGAGCCCGATCTCGTGCTGATGGATGTCGGCATGGCCGGGATGAATGGCATCGCGCTCGCGGGCATCTTCCACGACCGCTTCCCGGCGATCCGCGTGCTGATGCTCTCGATGCACGACAACGTCGAATACGTGACCCAGGCCGTGCGGGCAGGCGCGAGCGGCTACGTGCTGAAGGATTCGCCGTCGACGGAAATCGTGCGCGCCATCGAAGCCGTGCTGGCAGGACAGACGTATTTCAGCGCGGGGCTTGGCGTGCGGATGATCCAGGCGTCGGCGATGGGCATGCCTGTCGAGCGGCTGACGCCGCGCGAACGCGACATCCTCGACGCGCTCGCCGAAGGGCTGTCGAGCAAGCAGATCGCGCAGCGCGCGGGGCTTTCGGTGCGCACGGTGGAGACGCACCGGCTCAATCTCAAGCGCAAGCTCGATATCGAAGGTCAGGCGGAACTGATCAAGTTCGCGGTAGAGAACCGCAGGAAATGACCGGGCGGGCGGCCATGCCAGCCGCCCGGTTTCGATGCATATGCAACGTCAACTGCGGTCAGCTGTATTAGCTGCGCGCGTTGTGATCGACGAGAAACTTGATGAGCCCGTCGATGCCGCCCTTGGCGATCTGGTCGGCGAACTGCGTCTGGTACACCTGGATCAGCCAGGCGCCCATCATGTTGATGTCGTAGATCTTCCAGCCCGTCGGCGTGTGCGTGAGGCGATAGTCGATCGCATCGTCGCCGCCGCTGCTGATCACGTGCGACTGCACGACCGTGTCCTTCGCACCGGTAGCCGTACTGGACGGCTGGAACTTGAAGGTCACCGCCGTATCGCGCAATTGCGACAGCGATGCCGCGTAGGTTTTCACAAGCAGGAGTTGAAATTGCTCATAGAGCTTTTGCTGCTGCTCGGGCGTGGCCGTCGCCCACGGCTTGCCGATGGCGATGCGCGTGGTGCGCTGGAAGTCGGTGGCCGGAACAAAATGGGTTTGGACCACCTGGGTGATCCTGGCCATGTCGCCGCCGCGCGCCTGTGGGTCGGCCTGCATCGCCTTCACGGTGCCTTCCACGGCGGCTTTGACCGTGGCATCGGCGGAACTCTGGGCCCATGCAGCGCCCGAGACGAAAGCGGCTGCGACAAATGCTGTGAAGTAACGTTTCATACGCTCATCGGAACAGTGGGATTCAAGCGCCGCACCGCAGCGGGTCTACGGAACGGCGGATCCAGTATAACGGCTTAAGGGCGAAACCCGTGTGCGTGAGCCGCGCCTATATGAGCCAGGCCGGTATACTTATGCGCTTCGCCAAGAACAACGCCATCGTCAGGGCTCCCTCGCCTGTATGCTGAAGCCATTCATCATCCAACTCGTCGCGTGGTCGGTGCGCCGTGCGGCGTGGGTCGTCGCACTCTCGGTCGTACTGGCCGTGCTATGCGGCGTCTACGTCGCCAAACATTTCGAGATCAACACCGACGTGAGCGGCCTCGTCGAGAACGACGCGAAGTGGGCCTCGCTCGGCGACGCCATCGACAAGGCCTTCCCGCAGCGCGGCCAGGCGCTGCTCGTCGTCGTCGAAGCGCAGGCGCCCGAACTCGCCGACGCCGCCGCCAACAAGCTCGCCAGCGCGCTCAGGAAAGATTCCAGCGAATTCGGCGCGGTCTCGCAGCCTGCGGGCGGGGCGTTCTTCGAGCATAACGGCCTGCTGTTCCTGCCCGCCGCGACCGTGCTGTCGACCACGGGCCAGCTCGTGCAGGCGCGCCCGCTCGTGAACCAGCTCGCAAGAGACCCGAGCCTCACGGGCCTCGCCAGCACGCTCACGACCACGCTGTTGCTGCCGCTGCAGATGGGCCAGGTCAAACTGCCGCAGATGGCGACGCTGCTCGGCAGCGCCGCCGATGTCGTCGATCGGGTCGTGGCAGGCAAACCCGCTGCGTTCTCGTGGCGCGGGCTCGTCGACAAGGATTCGGCCGCGCAGCCCGCGTTCTCGTTCCTCACCGTGCAGCCGGTGCTCAACTTCGGCTCGCTCAAGGCGGGTGCGAACGCGTCCGAGGCGATCCGCGCGACGGCTGCGTCGCTGCATCTCGATACGGAATTCGGCGCGCACGTTCGCCTGACAGGCGAGCAACCGCTCGCGGACGAGGAATTCTCCTCGGTGCAGGACGGCGCCGCGTTCAACGGCGCGCTGACGGCCATCGTCGTGCTCGTGATCCTGTGGCTCGCGCTGCGCTCGGGCAAGCTGATCGGCGCCGTGCTCATCACGCTCGCGATCGGCCTCGTCATCACGGCCGCGCTCGGCCTCATGATGGTCGGCTCGCTGAACATGCTGTCGGTCGCGTTCATGGTGCTGTTCGTCGGCCTCGGCGTGGACTTCGGCGTGCAGTTCGGCGTGAAGTACCGCGAGGCGCGCCATCAGGACGACCGGCTCGATGCCGCGCTGCTCAAGACCGCGCGCGTGATCGGCGTGCCGCTCACGCTCGCCGCCATCGCGGTCGCGGAAAGTTTCTTTTCGTTCCTGCCCACGGCATACAAAGGGCTTTCGGAACTCGGCCAGATCGCGGGCGTGGGCATGTTCGTCGCGTATTTCGCCAACATGACCTTGCTGCCCGCGCTCATCAGCGTGTTCAAGCCGGCTGGCGAGGCGGGCTCGCCGGGGTTTGCATTTCTCGCGCCCGTCGACAAGTGGCTCGCCGATCATCGCAAGCCGGTGCTGATCGGCACGCTCATCGTCGTGCTCGGCGCGACGCCGCTCCTGCTGCATCTGCGCTTCGACTTCAATCCGCTGCACCTGAAGGACCCGCACACGGAGTCGATGGCGACGCTCATCGCACTGAAGAATTCGCCGGTCATATCGCTGAACAACGTGAGCGTGCTCGCGCCGTCGCTCGAAGAAGCCGACCGGATCGCGGCGAAGCTCGCGAAGCTGCCGGAAGTCGCGCGCGCCACGACGTTGAGTTCGCTGATTCCCGACGACCAGCCGCAAAAGCTCACGCTGATTGCGGGCGCTGCGCAGCAGCTGCTGCCCGCGCTCACGCAGCAGCCCGCCGCGCCGGTGACCGATGCAGTTCGCGTCGAAACGCTCAAGCGCGCGGCCAACCAGCTTGCGCTCGCCGCCGACGATCACCCGGGCCCGGGCGCCGCGCAGGCGAAGCATCTGTCCGAGGCGCTGACGAAGCTGGCAAGCGCCGACGCGGCCACGCGCGAGCGTGCCGAGCAGGCCTTCAGCCTGCCGCTGCGGCTCGCGCTTGCGCAGCTTGCGAACCTGCTGCAGCCCGCGCCGGTCACGCGCGAATCGCTGCCGCCCGTGATGGTGCGCGACTGGGTGGCGCCGACCGGCGAGGCGATCGTCGACATCGCGCCGCACGTGCCGGCGGGCGTCGATCCGAACGACGACCAGATGCTCGCGCGCTTTTCCCACGCGGTGAAGGCGGCCGCGCCGGGCGCGATTGGCGGGCCCATCTCGATCCTGCATTCGGCGAACGTGATCATTCTCGCGTTCCTCCAGGCGGCGGGGTGGTCGGTGCTGCTCATCACGCTGCTCCTGTGGATCACGCTGCGCCATTTCGGCGACGTGCTGCGCACGCTGATTCCGCTGCTGGTCTCGGCGCTCGTGACGCTGGAGTTGTGCGTCGTGCTCGGCATCCAGCTCAATTTCGCGAACATCATCGCGCTTCCCCTGATGCTGGGCGTTGGCGTCGCGTTCAAAATCTACTTCGTGATGGCGTGGCGCGAAGGCCAGACGGGCCTCCTCCATTCGAGCCTCACGCACGCCGTGCTGTTTTCCGCCGCGACAACCGCCACCGCGTTCGGCAGCCTGTGGCTCTCGCATCATCCAGGCACGTCGAGCATGGGCAAGCTGCTCGCACTCTCACTGTTCTGCACGCTCATCGGCGCTGTCGTATTCCAGCCAGTGCTGATGGGCAAACCGCGCGTCACGCGACGCGCAAGACCGCAATCCCAAGGGACCGATTAATGAAAAACAAGCAAGCCGCGCTGACCATGGCCGCGGCAAGCCTCGCACTCCTCGTGACGTCCGGGTGCGCCACGGGCCCCGACCGCAAGCCGGGCGATCCGTTCGAGCCCGCCAACCGCGTGATCTTCAAGTTCAACGACACGATCGACCGCGCCATCGCGCAGCCGGTTGCGAAGGGCTACCAGAAGATCACGCCGCACCCGGTGCGCCAGGCGATCAGCAACTTCTTCTCGAACCTCAGCGACGTCGGCAACCTCGCGAACAACCTCCTTCAGTTGAAGATCACCGACGCCACCGAAACGCTCATGCGTATCGCGATGAACTCGACCTTCGGCCTCGGCGGCCTGATCGACTTCGCGACGCCCGCGGGTCTGTCGAAACATCCCGAGGACTTCGGCCTCACGCTCGGCCGCTACGGCGTGCCGGCCGGTCCGTACCTCGTGCTGCCGCTGTTCGGGCCAAGCTCGGTGCGCGACGGCATCGGCATGGGCGTCGACGTGAAGTTCAATGTACTCAACTACATCGACCCTGCCGTGCGCAATCCGATGTACGTGGCGCAGTTCGTCAGCGTGCGCTCGGATCTGCTCGGCGCAACCGATCTGCTTTCGCAGGCGGCGCTCGACAAATATTCGTTCGTGCGCGATGCCTACCGCCAGCAACGCGAGTCGCGGGTGCACGGATCGTCGGGCAATCAGCCGCTGCCGAACTACGGCGATCCCGATCAGTCCGGCGGATCCGGTAATTCGAACGACGCGCCGAACTACGAGGATCCGGGCGATTCCGGTGATTCCGGCGGCGCGGGCGCCGCGGGCGCCGCAGCAGCTGCCGTGACGGCATCGGCTGCGGTTTCGGCATCCGCCGCGCAAGCGCCCGTGTCCGCTTCCGCACCCGTGCCTGCATCGGCGGCCAAGGCCGCGCCGAACGCCGCTGCGTCGGCCCCGGTGCCCGCTTCGGCTCCCTGAAGCGCACGCCGCGACCCGCTTCACGACAAAAAACCCCGCCAGGCATCACGCCTGGCGGGGTTTTGCTTTCCGGGTTCCTCGCGAAGAGGCGCGGGATTTAGTGCTTCGCCGTCTCGTCGCCTGCGTCAGCCGCCTGCGCGTTCTGACGATAGTGCTCGTAGGCCTCCTCGGCGTAGCGGATGCGCTCGCGTCCGTGCGGCACAGGCTTGCCGTCCTCGCCCATGTTCACGAACACCATCTTCTCGATGGTCAGGATGCTCTCGCGCGTGATCTTGCTGCGCACCTCGCAGCGAAGCGTGATCGACGTGCGGCCGAAGTGCGTGGCCGTCATCCCGAGTTCGATGACGTCGCCCTGACGCGCCGAACTGACGAAGTTGATCTCCGAGATGAATTTCGTCACGACGCGCTTGTTGTCGAGCTGGCAGATCGCGTAGATCGCCGCTTCTTCGTCGATCCAGCGCAGCAGGCTGCCGCCGAAGAGCGTGCCGTTCGGATTCAGGTCTTCAGGCTTGACCCATTTGCGGGTGTGGAAATTCATGGCTGGCAACCCTGGTAAAGTGATCCATCCCCAAGCCATGGAGACGACTCAGGGTAAACGCGGAGATGTTACCAGAGATAAGGGTTTCCCCTGGGTATTCCAATAGCCCGGGCGGGTTATTGGGGAAAAAACTGGGGAAAAAACGCGCCGGATGCCACCAGCACTTGCCGCGCGGCGGCGAGCGATTGACGCGCCGCGCGGGCGTCGGCGGCAATGCGCAGCAGGCCGCCCAGTTGCGAGGGCTCGCGCGCGAGTTCGCGCAGAACCGGCCAGATCGCCGTGGTGCCGTCGTCGCGCAGACCAGCCATCGCGGCTTTGGGCAAGCTGCGCCAGGCCGGATCGACGATCGCGCGGCACACCGCGAACGGCAGGCCGCGCGCGGCGGCGGCGGCCGCCGCCATGTGCGATTCCATATCGACTGCGAGCGCACCGCCCGTCGCGGCATGCAGCACGGCCTTGTCCGCCGCGCCGGTGAGCGGCGCTCCGGCCGCCGCCTCGACGCCGCGCCGCATCTGCGCCGCGAGCGGGGAGGCCAGCAGCGCCTCGGCGAGCCGCGCCGACCACGCGGCATCGGTTTCGATACGGCCAAACGGGCCGTCCACGGCATCGGCGATGACCAGCGTGCCCGGCTCCAGATCGGGCGCGAGTCCGCCCGCCGTGCCGAAACTGATCACGCCCGACGCTCCGCGATCGAGCGCGGCCGTGAGCGCGCGGTCGAGCAGATCGGCGCGCGCCGCATACACCGCCGTGACGTTGTCGCGCCCGTCGCCTTGCGCGACGCGCGCCTCGAAGGCCATGCCCGCGACGACGACCACGGGCCGCGCGCCGCCATGGGCTGCGCGCGTCGATGCAGTCGCGCTCACCGTCACATCCCGACCGTTACGCGCGTCTCGCCGGACCGCTTGAGATTGCGGTAACGCGCGAGCGCCCATAGCGGGAAGAACTTGCGATAGCCGTGGTAGCGCAGATAGAAGACGCGCGGAAAGCCCGTCGCCGTGAAGCGCGTCTCGTCCCACAGGCCGTCCTCGCACTGCGTCTTTTGCAGCCATTCGATGCCGCGCGCGACCGCAGGATGATTCACCGCACCCGCCGCCATGAGCCCGAGCAGCGCCCAGGCCGTCTGCGACGCCGTGCTTTTCGCGCGCTCGTAACCGCGGTATTCGAGCTTGTAGCTCGCGCCGTCCTCGCCCCAGCCGCCGTCGTCGTTCTGGATCTTCACGAGCCACTCCACCGAGCGCTTCATGCGCGGCTCGTCGTGCGGGATGCCAGCGGCGTTCAGCGCGCACAGCGCGGTCCACGTGCCGTAGATGTAGTTCATGCCCCAGCGGCCGTACCAGCTGCCGTCGGGTTCCTGATCCTCGAGGATGTAGTTGTACGCGCGACGTGCCGGCTCGCTCGCGTCCGGCAGCTCGCCGAGCTGCGCGAGCATGGACAGGCAGCGGCCCGACACGTCGACCGTCGGCGGATCGAGCAGTGCGCCGTGATCCGAGAACGGAATGTTGTTCAGGTAGTACTGCGTGTTCTCGGGTTCGAACGCGCCCCAGCCGCCGTTGCTGCTCTGCATGCCGACCACCCATTCGCGCGCGCGCGCGATCGGCTCGCCGTACGCGTTCGTCTTGTCGAGCAGATCGACGCGCTGCATCGCCATCACGACGACCGCCGTGTCGTCGACGTCCGGGTAGTGCGGATTCGCGTACTGGAACGCCCAGCCGCCCGGACGCACTTCGGGACGGCGCGAGATCCAGTCGCCGCGCACGTCGAGAATCTGCAGCGGGCGCAGCCATTCGAGGCCGCGCCGCGCCGCGGCTTCGGCGCGCGCATCGCCCGTTTCGAGCAGCGCGTGCGCAGCAAGCGACGTGTCCCAGACCGGCGAAAGACACGGCTGGCAATACGCCTCGTCTTCGTGGATCACGAGCAGCTTTTCGAGCGACTGGCGCGCGATGGCGCGGTGCGGATGCTCGGGCGGATAGCCGAGCACGTCGTACATCATCACGGCGTTGGCCATGGCAGGGAAGATCGCGCCGAGCCCGTCGTCGCCGTTCAGGCGCTCATCGACGAAGGCCACGGCCGCGTCGATCGAGCGCTGGCGCAGGTAGTTCGGCACGAGCGGATCGGCCACGCGCAGCGCGCCGTCCACGGCGCGAAAGAAGCTGAACCAGCCCTTGCTCTGGTGCGGCGCGCGCTTGTTCAGCCCCGTGGTCACCGGCGCGCGATGGAACAGTTCGTCGATGCGCACGTTGAGCGGATTCTTCGCCAGCGGGCGCTTCGCGTTCAGCACGAGCAGCGGCACGATCACCGTGCGCGCCCAGTACGACACCTTCGAGAGGTGGAACGGGAACCACTCCGGCAGCAGCATGATTTCGACCGGCATGATGGGCACGGCGTACCAGCTCACCACGCCGAAGAGCGCGAGCATCACGCGCGTAAACACGTTGACGGCTTCCGCGCCGCCCGCCGCGAGAATCGCGTCGCGGGCGCGCACCATGTGCTCGGCGTCTTCCGCGTCGCCGATCGTCTTCAGTGCGAAATACGCCTTCACGCTCGCGCTCACGTCCATCGCGCCATCGGTGAAGAGCGGCCAGCCGCCCTGGGGCAGCTGGGTGCGGCGCAGGTAGCGCGCGATCTTCTGTTCGAGCTCGCGATTCGGCGTCTCGCCGAGGTAATGGACGAGCAGCACGTATTCGGCGGGAATCGTGACGTCGGCTTCGAGTTCGTAGACCCAGTGGCCGTCGTCCTTTTGCACGGCGAGGATCGCGTCGGTTGCGCGCGCAACGCTGGCGTCCAGCGGGTCGGCAACGGCGGTGGCGAAGCCGCCCGCGAGGTCCCCGGCCGGCATGGCGTGGGATAAATCGTTCATCTGCATTCCATGTTCTCGGTAAGCAACAGCTCCGCCGCCTTGCGGCCGGAGCGAATCGCGCCTTCAATCGTTGCGGGCAGACCGGTAGCCGTCCAGTCGCCTGCGAGCATCAGGTTGTTCCAGCGTGTGCGCGTCCCCGGACGGCGCAGTTCTTCATCGGGCACCGCCGCGAACGTCGCGTGCGGCGCCGCCACGACCTGCCACGGCGGCAGGCGGCCGGCCGGCAGCGACGCCGCCGCGGCCACGTCCTCCCAGACCTTGAGCGCAAGCGTCTCGGCGGGCAGGTCGAGCACGGCGTGCGCATCGTGGATCGTCGCCGAAAGGCGCCCTTGCGCCGCGACCAGCCAGCTGGCCGCGCCATTCACGAACGCCATCGGCGACGCAAGCCCGTGCGGCGGCTCGACGGCGAAGTGCACGGTGGCCATCGCCGTGAAGCGCTGCGGCGTCTGGATCGCGGGCACGAGCGCAGCGGCCGCCTTCGACGTCACGGCCAGCACGACGGATTCGTCGGGGCCGAGCGCGATGCGACCGGTGGCGAAATCGAGTGCGACGACGCGGCGCGCCGCGTCGTCGTACGCGATCTCGAGGAGCGGCGAACCGAGCCGGATCGCCGCGCCGCCGTGTTGCAGCATGCGCAGCGCCGGATCGACGAAGGCGCTCGACAAACCGTTTTTGGCAACCAGCGGGCGAAACGCGTCGCCACCGGCCGTGAGCGCCTCGCGCAGCAGGTTGGCCGCGAGTTCGGCGCTCGCCGCGCGCGGCTCGACGTTGAGCCCCGCCAGAAAGAACGGGCGCAGCAGCCTGTCCCACAGCGTACCGTCGCAGCGCATGGTCTGCGCGAGCGTGCGTCCCGGCTTCGCGAACAAAAGCGGCAGCAGGCCGAGATAGTCCGCGGTCTTCGTACCCGGCACGCGTGCGTTCGCATCGCCGATCCAGAACGGCACGCGGCCGCGCGAAAACCGCACGGCCCAGCGCGCGCGCGACGCGAGATCCATGAACGCGAAGCCCGGATCGGCCGGACCGGCCAGCGCCTCGGCCGCGCCGATCGTGCGCGCATATTCGAGTGTCTGCGCATGCCCCGCCAGCACCAGATGATTGCCGCAGTCGAGCGTCGCGCCGAGCGTGCTGTCGTAAAACGAGCGGCACCGCCCGCCTGCCTGCCCGGCCGCCTCGTAGAGCGCGACCTGCACCCCGCGCCGCTGAAGCCCGACCGCCGCCGCGAGGCCTGCGAGCCCGGCGCCGATGACGTGGACGAGCCTTGGCATCAGAACAGCGCGTAGCGCATGACGATCCACATCAGGCGCGCTTTGGGTTTGGTGACTTTCGTGCGCGGCAGATCGAAGCCGCGATCGAGCGTTCGCTCGAGCAGCACGCGATACACGCCCGACATGATGCGCGGCGCTTTCACCTGCGCGCGCGGCGCGGCATCCATGATCGCGTCGGCTTGCGCGAAATGCTGCTGCGCGCGCTCGGCGAGCGTCGCGCATACGCGCGGCAGCGACGGATCGGCGGCGATCTGGTGCGGGCTCGTCGCCGCGATGCCCTCGCGCGCGAGCAATTCGAGCGGCAGGTAGCTCCGGTTGATGCCCGCGTCCTCGTCGATGTCGCGCAGGATGTTCGTGAGCTGCAGCGCGCGGCCGAGATGATGCGACAGCCTGCGGCCCGGCTCCTCGGCCATCCCGAATATCCTCACCGATAGACGGCCGGCCGCGCTCGCCACGCGGTCGCAGTAGAGGTCGAGCGTGGCTTCGTTGGGCGCGCAAATGTCTTCGGCGGCGTCCATCGCCATGCCGTCGATCATCGCGTGGAAATCTTCGCGTTGCAGGGCAAACGTATGAATGTGGCGCGTCAGCGCCGCGAGCGCGGCGGGCGGCGTGCCTGCGTAGCACGCGTCGATGTCGGCGCGCCAGCGGTCGAGCCCCGCCGAGCGCTCGGCGCGCGGCAGCGCGCTGTCCGCGATGTCGTCCACCGCGCGGCAAAACGCGTAGACCTGGTACATGGCGTCGCGCTGCGCCGCTGGCAGGATACGCATCGCCAGATAAAACGAGCTGCCGGACGAAGCGGCAGCGGCGTCGATTTGTTGTGTATCGTCCACGACAAGGTTGGAAACGGCCAAGACGATCTCCGCTGTGGGGCGCCCGCACAGGGGGCTTTCAGATATTCGGGCCCGCATGGAGCGGGTCGCCCGCGCGCGCGGATTACGCGCGAGGCAACCGGCACGCAAACGTCCTCATGGGGTGGTTGGCGGCCGGAAACGGGCAAAAGTATAGCAACCTTTGCCTGCCACCGCAGTCTCTGTCCGCCGCAAACGCGCGGCGAGCCGCGCCGGCGCGCTCAGGACAATGCAACCGAGCGGTTGCGTCCCTCGCGTTTGGCGCGATACAGGGCCTCATCGGCGTCGTTGATCATGGCCTCGTAGCCGGCCGCGCCGGGGCGTGCGGCGGCGACGCCGATGCTCGCCGTCACGGGAACGGCCACGCCGAGCACCTCGACAGGCTTCTCGCCGATCGCCAGACGGATCTTCTCGGCCACGCAGAATGCGTCGGCGAGCGGCGTGAACGGCAGAATCAGGGCGAATTCCTCGCCGCCGAAGCGGCCGAACACATCCTGCTTGCGCACGACGTTCGAGACGCGCTGCGACATCACGCGCAACACCGCATCGCCGGCAACGTGGCCGAACTGGTCGTTGGTGCGCTTGAAATGGTCGAGATCGAACAGCAGCACCGAGAGGTCGCCGCCGCTGCGCTGCCAGCGGGCGAATTCGTCGGCGAGCTGCGTTTCGAAACAGCGCCGGTTCGCAATGCCGGTCAGGCCGTCGCGGTCGGCGTATTCGCGCAGTTTCTCGACCGCCTCTTCGCGCTCGCGCTGCACGATGCTCACGTGCGTGACGTCCGTAATCGTCACGCAGACGGCGATCACCTCACGCCCGCGCATGAGCGGCATGAAGGTGCAGTCCTGCTGCATGTAGTCGACGCCGCCCGTGATCGGGCGGTCGTGGTCGAAGCGGAACAGCCACGGCCGCTGCTCCCACGAGCTGAACGCGAAACTGCCGAGCTGGAACACGCTATTGACCTTGTGCGTGAGCCATCGGCGCGGCAGATCCGGGAACAGGTCGAAAATCGGGCGGCCTATCGCAGCAGAGGCCGCGATCCCGCTGTGGTCCTGCATGAAGCGGTTCCACATCTGGACGCGCATGTCCCGGTCCAGCACGAAAATGCCGAAACCGACCCGCTCGACGACGAGGTCCGACAGCGACAACTGGTCGACGGTCGCGTTCATAGACTATGCAGCAGGGCGTCGATTGCCTGGCTCACAAGGTGGATCGAGTCTTCGGCCATCAACATGACCAGATGGGCGCGAAAACGCTGGTCTTTCGACGCGAAGTTCACCTCGACGAGCAAGGCGAAATCCCAGGCGAGCAGGCCCGGCTGGAACACTTCGTCGAGCATGACGTGTTCGCCGAGCAGCCCCGGCTGGGTGAACACGGGCAGCCGCCCGAGCTGGTCGAGCATCGCCGACACGCACGCGCCCGTGAGCGCGTTCGCGACGTCGAAGATCAGCTCCGTGTTCATCGGCGATTCGCGGTCCGTCGCGGCGTAGGCTCCGCCGTTCAACGTATACAAGGCGCCGATCTCGTCGCTGCGGCAGATGACGAGCGCCTCGCCCTTGATCTCCGAGCGAAAACCCTGGCGCACGGCGACCACCGGGCCGTCGATGCCCGTCATCTCGCGCAGGGCCAGCGCGGCCTCGCGCACCTCGACCACGCGAACGCGCGGCACCGACAGTTCGATGAATTCGTCGAGCAACGCGGAGAGGCGAGTCGCCGCCTGCCCCATGCCGAGATTGGCGATTTCCTGTAGCGCGTCGCGCTGCACTTCCGTAAGGATTCGATCAGGCATACAACCCGTACTCCTTCAGGATGGGTAGCAGCGCCTCCTGGGTCACCGGTTTCGCGACGAACGCCACTGCGCCGAGGTCGCGCACGCGCGCCTGGGCAAGCGGCTGGACATCCGCGGAAACGACGATCACGAACGAATTGAGGTCCTCGTGCTGCAGGGTTTCAAGCACCTGGAAGCCCGTCATGTCGGGCATCGTGAGGTCGAGAAACATGACCGCCGCGCGGCCCGCGCGGTAGAGATCCAGCGCCTGATGCCCGTTCGACGCATACGAAATCTCGACGTCCCAGTCGCCTGGCAGCGCCTTCGTGAGCACCTTTCGGGCAAGCAGCGAATCGTCGGCAATCACGATGGGCAGGGACATGGATATGCTTCTTGAGTGTGCGTGGGACGGACTGCGTTGTGATGGTTTAACGGCCGCGCGCGCAGTTTCTTTAGGCCCGGCGCCGGTCACCCGGACTGCCGGCTCGGCACACGCAGCGAACAGGCGTGTCCAGGTGCGTCGCGAACACGCTCCCGCGTGGCGCAACCCCGAACCGTGCCCATCCTGCTCCACATGAGAAAAGCCACCCCGTCCTGGCTCCGGCATGAAACATCGCCGTGAAAGACGCCTGAATTTATTGCGCGTTATTAACTTGGCGTGCCCGGGATTCTCGAATCATTCGAAATGAAATACAACTCACCGATAATGGTGAAACGAAGAGGATTAACTCCAATTTGCCAATTTTCTGAAAATATTCGATCCGCCCCTCATTGCAGGCCGAAATTTTTCCTTTTGTGTACGTTTGCGCTTCGTGGATTTTCGCGAATTTGGTGCATTGAGCAAAATTCACCTTGTGGGATGCCCGTACGCGATAGCGCATAAAAACCGGCCTTTCTGTCATGGCACCGGAGCGCTGGCGCGCTCGTTTATGATGTCGGAAGCTTCTGCTGTCCGATTCCGCCCGACCGACGATGATTCCAGACCGGCCCGCACGGCCAGACGATCACATACCCGCGCCGCCCCGCAATGATCACGCGCCGTTTCCGGCGGCGCCCGGTCACGACTTCACGGTGCGCCGCCGCACGCTGATCGCGCTCCTGATCGCAGCGATCGTGCTGCCGTGCATCTACGTCGCCGCCATGGCTTACAACGACCTTCGCACGCGCGAAGCCGACGCGACCGACGCAGCGCTGCGCACGCTGCGCGTTGCCCAGGAGCACGCGCTGAAGGTGTTCGACATGAACGAGGCGCTCGAGGCCCGCATCGTCGAACTCGTGCATGGCGAGGACGACAACGGCATCCGCGCGAACGAGGCGCAGATCCACAAAAAACTCGACATGATCGGCGGCGGTTACCCACAAGTGGCGTCGGTGTCGATTTTCGGACGCGACGGCGACCTGCTGGCGAGCAGCCGGTACTCGCCACCGCCGCCCATTTCGATTGCGACGCGCGAAGACTTTACAGGCATTCGCGACGATCACGCGATCGATCGCGTCTCGCGCGTGATGGTCAGTCCGGTCAGCCACGAAACCGTGTTCGATACCGGCATCGAGCGCCGCGACGACGCCGGTGCGTTCGCGGGCCTCGTTTCGATCGCGCTTCGGCCCGAGTATTTCAGCGCGTTCTACCACGACCTGCTGGGCGCGGGCTCGCCGATGAACATGGGCCTCGTGCGCAGCGACGGCGCGATCCTCGCGCTCTATCCGCAGCCACGCGGCGGTGCGGCGAATATCACGCGGCACACGGCGTTCGACGCGGCACTCGCACGCGGCGCGGAATCCGGCGTCGTGCGCACGCGCTCGCAGGTGGTCGGCGGCGGCTTGATCGTTGCGTACCAGCGCGTCGGCGCGTATCCGGTCTATGTATCGTGCGGCTATCGCGTGGCGGCAATCTGGGCGGACTGGTGGCGGCATCTGAGCGTGCTGGTCATCTCGATGTTCACGCCGTCCATTGCGCTCTGGTGCGTGATCTGGCTCTCGCTGCGCCGCCTCGCCGCCGAGGAGGAGGCCTGGGAGCGCTGGCAGGCCGAAGCCGCAATGCGCCGCTCGATCGAATCGGCCTACCGGCAGTCGCGCAAGATGGAAGCGCTCGGCAACCTTGTCGGCAGCGTCGCGCACGACTTCAATAATCTGCTGATGATCGTCTCGGCGAATGTGCAGATTGCCCGGCGCCGCGGCGCAGCGGGCATGGAGCGCGAACTCTCGGCCGTCGAGCGCGCGCTCAAGAGCGGACAGTCGCTCACGCGCCAGCTGCTCGGCGTCGCGCGCAAGCAGCCGCTGCACACCGAGACCATTCACGTCGGCCGCTGGCTGCCGGCATGCCGCGAACTGCTGGGCGCGTCGCTCGGCGCGAAAGTCTCGCTCGTGATCGACGTCGCCGATGACGTCTGGCCCGTGCTGGTCGATGTCGCCGAATTCGAGCTTGCGCTCATCAACCTCGCCGTCAACGCGCGCGACGCCATGCCCAACGGCGGGCGCTTCACCGTTCGCGCCCGCAACATCAGCTTCAGGCCGGGCGAAGGATTCCCGCTCGACGGCGACTTCGTGCAGGTCTCGCTGGAAGATACCGGCGTCGGCATGCCGCCCGACGTGCTCGCGCGCGCCTTCGAGCCGCTCTATACGACCAAGCCGAAGGGCACGGGCACCGGACTCGGCCTGCCGCATGTGTTCGCGTTCTGCGAGCGCTCGGGCGGTCTCGCGGCCATCGACAGCGCGATTGGCGCGGGCACGTCGGTGCACCTTTACCTGCCGCGCGCGCTGTACGCGCCCGCTGCCCAGCGCCCGCCCGCGCCGCCGAAGGAAGACGCGAGGCCGCGAGAAGGTCTGCGCGTGCTGCTCGTGGAGGACAACGACGAAGTCGCGGCAGGCACCGAAGCGCTGCTGCGGATGATGGGCCACGAGGTCACCTGCGCCAACGATGCGACGAGCGCCTTGCCGCTCTTCGAGGCGGGACACGCCGCCGGGCATGGGGACGGCGTATTTGTGCCGCGCTTTGACCTTGTCATCTCCGACATCCACATGCCGGGCGAGATGAACGGCATCGACCTCGCGGAAGCGGTACAGGCCATCGAGCCGACGCTGCCGGTCATCCTCGTAACCGGCTACGCGGAGGAGCTGGAGCGCGCGCGTCATGTCGACGTGCGGGTGCTGTCGAAGCCGTTCGATATTGGTCTGCTCGAAAAAATGCTCGAACAGATTCAGCGCGATCGGTCGGAGCGGGCGCGGCACGCGCGCGATGCGACGCTGGGAGGGTGAATCGCGGGGTAAATCGCGGTTTGAACCGGCGGCGCGAATCTTCACACGAAACGGCGATTGCACGCTCAGCCGGCACGCCATGCGTGTTGAGCACATTGGGCGCGTTGGGCGCATCATGTGCTGCATGGCGATTCATTCCATCGAGGAGGGAGCCATGAGACAGACCGTGACCGGTCGCTTCAAGACCTGGAATGACGCGCTGCACGCGCAGGACGTGCTGATGATGAAGGGCTTCGAGGCAAGCGACATCGAAGTCCCCGCACACAGTGAAGGCGTGCTTGCGGGAATCGAACGCCTCATCGGCGGCTTCTTCGCACACGACCCGCGTGCAGGCGGCGCACACGATGTAGACCCGACACAACAGCAGGCGCCCGAGGAGACCGTGCTTGTCGGCGTGCACGTCGTCGATGAAGTCCACGCGCTGCTCGCACGCGACACGCTACGCGAAGAGCGCGCACAAAACATCTCGACCCACGGATTAGGCTGGGCCTGGCCAGATCCAGGCACGCCCGGCGCGCGCGAGCATTCCGCATTTGAGGAACTGGGGATCGCGCAACTCGCCGATACAGTGCGGCGGCGCGTTACCGCCGCACGTTCGCATACGCCGCAAGCGGAAACGGAGGCCGCTGCGGATTTACGTCAGCGCGGCAACGAGGTTGAAGCCACGGTGCCGACCTCGGCTAGCGCGCCGGGTGCGGGTGCCGCGATGGGCCACCATGTGGACGTGCCTGGCGCACCCGAAGCAATGCGGCCCGCCCAAGGCGCTGCGGCGCAGATCCCCGACGAATTCCTCGAATACGAGGACGACACGCCTTCACATCATCGGACGCTGCACTGAGCGCCGAGCCGTGGCAGCACGCTTGTGCGCGCGCTGCCACGCGTCTTTGTGGGAGCCGCATTGGCGGCCGATCATATGCAAGCAGAATCGACTGTGGATAAGTCGAAGAGCATGTGTTTTATCCACAATTTTTCTGGATAACCTTGTGGACAAATTACGCGAAGGCCCGATACCAACGGGCCTTGCGTGGGATTGGATTGGTAAATTTCCACTGCTCACGTTTTAGGCGTCGTGCATATCGGCGCGCTGAACGATAAGCTGCTCAACGGAAGAGAGCCTCGACGTTCTCAGGCGGGCGGCCAATCACGGCCCGGCCGTTTCGCACCACGATGGGCCGCTGGAGCAGAATCGGATGGCTCACGATTGCTTCGTAGAACTGACCATCGGCGATATCGGCTGAGTCGAGACCCAGCTCCTTGTATTCGGTTTCGCCAGTGCGGATCATCTCGCGCAACGGGCATCCAAGCATGGCGTGCAGTGCCTTCAACTGGTCGACGGTTAGCGGCGTCTTTTGATAGTCGATCACCTCGACCGGTTCATTCGTGGCATTGCAGGTCTGAGTAACAAGCTCGCAGGCGGAGCGGGACTTGGAGCAGCGGGGGTTGTGATAGATCGTAATCATGGGTGTGCAAAGACAAGGGCAAGTGGACGGCGGGCACATACGCGTGGCCAACCGGTCGGCAGGATTTTACCGGGGTCCCCGGGATGCTGCTGGAGCACCTGTCCCCTGGCCGGAGCGATGCGTTAGTAGTGAATTGAATTCCGCTCGTGTGAGAGGCGTGTGGCGTTGCACCTGACGATCCGTCCGCCGTGCTTTATGCGCATAAAGCAACCGCCGACACCAGCCAATATCCATTACGAACCGCAACCAGCTCACACGATCAGTTAGCACCGTTATCGACTCTGATCGTCCAGACACATTCTCACGGCGCACCTTTATGCGCATAAACCTTAGCCAAACGGCTAATCTGCCGCCTGAATGCAACAATAATCGTTGAATTGAAATTTATTCCCGGTAAAATCACTAGCAATTTGCGAAACGGGAGAAAACCAATTGGCGGCAGAGATAATCGCAGTCACGCAACAAAAGGGCGGGGTCGGCAAGAGCACGATCGCGATGCATCTCGGTGCCGCATTCCATGAGAAAGGGAAGCGAGTCCTCGTCGTCGATGCAGACGGCCAGAACACGCTCATTCATTGGGCCAGTGCTTCAGGTGATGACGAAGCCGGTATCCCGTTTCCCGTCGTGAATCTCTCCGAGGCCGGAAGCCAGATCCACCGCGAAATCAAGAAATTCATCGGAGACTACGACGTCATCGTGGTCGACTGCCCACCGTCCATCACGGAAAAGGTGTCGGGCGTCGTGCTCCTCGCTGCATCGATTGCCATTGTTCCCACATCGTCGTCACCCGCCGACTACTGGTCGAGCGTCGGGTTGGTCAAATTGATTCAGCAAGCGCAGGTCATGAACGAGGATCTGCGTGCTGTATTCCTGCTCAACAAGACGGAAGAAAAGCGCATGCTCACGCGCGAGCTAAAGCGAGCGCTCGAGGAACTCGGCTTTCCATTACTCAAGACGCAAATTCCGACCCGTGAGGCGTACAAGCAAGCGATGGCGCTCGGCCAAACGGTTCTGCAAATGAGCGACCGCGGCGCGCGACTGGCAGCTCTTGAGATACGCGCCGTCGCCGACGAACTCACGGCGATGCTCCCCTGACTTTATGCGCATAAAGGACCCTGAATGAAACCCTCACAATTTGCCAAAGGCTTTCAGGCGCGGCCTGACTCGACGAGCAGCGAAAAGCGTACGGCACTCGACCGCCTCAATGCGATCGATGGGCTCGTCCAGGATAAATCGCGTCCCCAGGATGACGCGGGCCGCTCGAGCCAGTTTCAGGTCGAAACCGCGATTCCCGCCGATGGTGCGCTCGATCCAGTCGAAAACGAATCGTCCGAATATCGTACGTGGAGGGCAGAGCACGGCTACCGCACCGGACAGATCATCGAACTGCCATTGAAGGCGATCAAGCCGAGCCCCTTCAATCCACGATATTTCTACGTGAAGTCGTCGATAGCCGAACTCGCCGTCAATCTCGCTAAGCAAGGCCAGCAACAAGCTATTCACGTCATTCCCGACTACGCAGCGCCCGGCAGCTACTACGTCAGCGACGGTGGACGCCGCGTACGCGCACTGAAGGAAGCGAACAAGGAAACGGTCAAAGCGATCGTCGTCGATCTGCCCGTTGGCATTCAAAGCTACAAGCTCGGCTACGATCTCAACGTCCAGCGAGATTCACAGACCGTTTTCGACAACGCGATCGTGTGGAAGCGGTTTATCGAAGAGAAATTCTTCCAGAGCCAGCGCGAACTCGCCGAACACCTTGGGCTTGATGAGTCGACCGTTGCGGTCGCACTTTCCATTGCGAAGCTGCCGGAATCGGTCATGCATGAAATGGTCGCTCGGCCCGACCGCTTCGGTTCGAACATGGCCTATCAGGTCGGCCGCTATCATGGAGCGCGCGGGACAGACGCCACGTTACGCCTGATCAACCGGATTCTCGCGGACGATCTCAGCACGCGTCAGGTCGCCGATATCGTCAAGGGCAGGTCGAGCGCACCGGAAAGCCCCAAACCAGCTGGCCGTCAACGTTACGCCCAGCGACTCGATATTAAGCTGGACGGCGTATCCGTCGGCGATCTCAAATCATATGGGGACGACAGGCTCGAACTCCGGCTCAAGGGATTATCGAAAGAGCGGCGCGACGCAATCCTGCATCAAATCGAGCAGATTCTGCAGACCCAATAACGGCAGGATGATTCAAGAGACGACCCTGGCCCAACAGGCCGGGGTTCGCATCGCCGGATTGCCCGGCAATGCGCAACTGAGAGCCCACTCAACGCAAACTCAGAACAGGTTCAGAGCAAACCCAGGTCCGGGCTCAAGCTGCGCGCGACTGGCTCAGCGTAAATGCGAGCAGATCGCCGTCGGTCGGCTCACCCCAGGTTTTCCGTGCCAGCCAGTCGAAGAATGCGGTTTCCCCCAGCTTCGACTCGAGGCCGCGCCGCCGCCAGTCATCGCGCAGATGCGTGCCGAGGCCCGGCAACTCGTCGCTCTCGAACGACTGGCGCGCCAGTTCCCGCTCCATCTCACCTTGCTCGTCGTACAGCGCACGGGCTTCCTTGCGGCGATACGCCGTGTACTCATCGAGAAGCCGCGCCTTCGGATCGTCCGCGCTCAGTGCGGCCCCCTTGCCGGCGCCAGCCGGGCCTGAAATCACCGTATCCAGCGGCGGCGCATAGCCCTTCTTGAGCGCATCCTTGAACAGCGCCGCCGCGCTGCGGACAGGCGGCAGACTCGTACTGCGCATACGCTGCTCCGTGAGCTGGAGAGCAGCGCGAATCCGGTTTTCCTCACTATCGGCGTAGAGCGACTGCGCTTCCTTCAAAGGAATACCGATCTTCACCATGCGGTCGACGAGCGTGCTGTCGAAGACGTTCGGATGCTCGTCGAGCGCCAGCATGGGTTGCTTGCGCTCGGTGACGCGAAACTGGATCTCGGCAACCCGGCGGCCTTCGCGATGTTCGATCAACTCGACGAAGATATTCGTAACCGCATTGACTTCGGCGATGGCGGGCCGAAGATAGTCGCGCTTGAAATATTTGTATTCGCGCTTGGCCTCGTCGCCAGCCTCGGTATCCGGCGTGCCCGACAGGATCGGCCGCCACCATTCCCACGTTTCGCGCATCGTGAGATGGCTCGGGTTCGTCAGGTAACGTACGCAGATTTCGTAGAGCGCGAGCCCCGCGCTGCTGCGCAGCTGGCTCTGAAACTGCAGGCTGAGGCGCGCGTACTGAACAGGATCCAGCAGCTTTTTCTTGATTTTCGGCGCGAACGAGAACTCGACCCAAACGCGTCGCGTGGCTGGATCTTCGAGGATTTCGGCATCGGCAATCAGCGTTGAAATGCCCCACTTGCGGCCCGGCTTCTGACTCGACGTCCCCTGGCTCCATTCGACCTGCACCGACACCATGCGGCGAAGGTGTTCCTTCACGAGCGCGGTATCGTTGGAGTCGAACGCCGAATTGGCAACGATGTCGGACAACAGCGCGCGATAGGTATCGCCGGACTCGTCCGCCTGCTGGGCCACCGCGAGCAGCACGTTGAACAGCTTGCGGGTCAGCAGCGTGATCTTGCCGCTCTTCGGCTGAATCGCAATCGCCTCGACGGCCTTGCGCAATTCTGCCGAGCTGGGGCTTACCACATCGGTTTTTTTCACGCGCTTCGTGGCCATGCGTCGGGTCGAGGAGTGATTTTCGCGAAAGGATACCGCCTGTGGTGATAGGCGTCTATAGGGTCGCTCTCACCGTTGCCGGTGATGCACACGCGCCGCGCGCAACTCACCGCCAGGCGATCCCGAAAAGGCTCACTCATCGCAGCAGAGCGAGTTCCACGCAAACGTTATGTGCCGTGCGATCCGCACGAATGGCCCCGATCGTGCAGTCAAACAAGCTCGCGAGACGGCTCCCGTATCGTCTCACCGCAAAAAAATTTGAGGTGCTCCGGCTTCGCATGCGGAATGCCATCCGGGCGCTCCCCCTTGACGCGCTCAGGATGAAGGCAACCCAACGCCTGCGAACGGGCGCTGCGCCGGCTGCAAATCCGATGGCAAGTGCATCAGACACCGCAACGATGCCTGCGCAAAGTCGTTGATTGTGGCTTCGGACCCGGCATTTTCAATCGGCATGGTCCGTCAATGCTTCGCACCCGCGTATCACAGGACCCGTCAGGATCGGAGCGGCAAGACTCGAAAGGGCGCTCACCCGTCGGCGTTCGTCACACGGCACGCTCTTGCATCTCCCGAAAAACCTCACCGATAGCGTGCGGCCGATGCCGTTCTCATGCTGCCTGCGGCCATTTAGAGGCTGGAAAGCGTCGAATCAGGCTCCCGAAAATGCTCACCCTTACCAAGATTGGACACCCTGCGGGCACCCGGCAGATACCCAACCGCCACCGGGAAGCCGCCGATCGCAAGCCCCCGGAAAAGCTCACCGTTAGCCACGCCGCCGGGAAAAAGCCAATGGATTCCGAGGCTTAACCATGTGCCGACGTGGCTCGCATTGCTGTCCGCCTCATCCTGAAAAAGCTCACCTTTCGGCTGGAATCTGGCGGAAAGCCGGCAACCTGTCTGCCGCGGCAGGTTCCGGTCACACCTCCCGAAAAGGCTCACCTCATGAGATGGTGCATTTCCGGTTAGCGCTCCCCGAGGTCCTGTGTGTCGCCAGTTTCAGGTGAGTGAACACCAACTCTCTCCTGAAAAGACTCACCTCTACAGGGCGAACGCGCCAAAAAAGCCCCCGAAAAACCTCACCATACAGCGGCGATCCACCGCCGGTGCCCAGACACAGCAGCAACATGCCTGACGATAGCTGCCCCCCCTCGCTCCCGAAAAGACTCACCTAAAGCGTCCCTGAGGCCCCGCCAGGCCTTAAATGTGCCTCCAGCCCCTGAAAAATCTCACCTCAGGAAGCGGATTTGTCCCGATTCATCTCACCTGGGCCTCCGAAGCCGCCTTTTTCTACCCGAAAATCGTCCCGACACCCGTTCCTGAATTCGCTCACCGTTGCAATTCAGGAAACATTGAACACGCGCGCGGTGGCGCGGGGGGCGCCGCGATATCCGCTCCCGTAATTTCTCACCGTTGCACCAGTGATGAAAATCCGCTGCTCCCGAACCCGCTCACGTCCGTTCCCGAAGCGGCTCACCGGCCTCCCCGAAACCCATCACTGCCGCATCCCGCAGTCCCTCACCCTACATCCCGTAAAGCTTCACCCGAGTGCGCTGAAACCCTTGCCTGGTAAGGGTTTGCCAAGGCGTTAACGTTTTTAACAGGTATCAAGGGTGTTTACTTTTATTACTCTCAAGCACGTCTACCCCGCGCGTTTCCCGCAAAATCCCCAACAAACGGGCTCATTCGACGACCCGAACCCCGCCAGCCGCCGTGAAACACCATCCAAAAATTCCACCACAACAAAAAATCACATATTTACAGTCACTTATGAAACAAACCTCACTTTGTTTCACGATGCTGCCCTATTCGGGGATAGAGCAGGCGGTGCAAAGAAGCAAATCTTGCCGAATTGCAGCCCGTGTACGACGCTACCCGTCAGTTCGTAGCGATTAATACGTAATCTGTTATTATTTACGCGTTGCCGTCCAATCGCGAGATAACAATGATGCAAGAGGAAGATCGCCAGAATCTGCGTGACGAACTGGAAACACTCCGCAAAGACGGGGCGCGGCGACAGGAGCTGTCGCTTCATGCATGCAAGCGCCTCTTTTTCGATTTCGGCATTCGTCCATCCATGGCCACGGTTCGCGACCTGACGCAAACCGGCAGCGCAAGCGACATTCCAAAAGATATCGAAGTGTTCTGGCAGCGGATCCGCACGGCCTCACGCGTACGCGTCGGCGTAGGCGCCATTCCGCCGATACTCGAAGAGCGTGCGGGCGAACTGCTCGGCGCCCTCTTCCAGGAAGCGCAGACACTCGCACATCAGGCGCTCGAAACCGAACGCGCCGATCTCGAAACCGGCAAGCATCACGCTGAACAAGCCGTCCGGGATGCCGACGCGCGGCGCGCCGCGGCCGATGAAATGCTTCAGCGCAGTGAAGCCCGGACCGAAACGGCCTGGGCAAAGGTTCGCGAACTCGAGAGTCAGCTTGCGGCAACGTCGGCGCACGGGGCCGTCCATCACGATAGCCTCCAGGCCACCGCACGGCGACTGGAGGCAGAAAACGAAATCCTGACGAAGCGGCTCGACGTCGAACAGACCACCAATGCAGGGCTGCGCGATCGTATCGACGCCCTTCATGCGGATCTGCGCACAAGTACCGAGCACTACGCCCAGCAGATCAAGGATGCACTCGCGGAAGCCGAACGGCGGGTCAAGCCCATGCTGGTCGAACTCGATTCGTTACGCACGATGTCTTCGACGTGGCAGGCGGCCCAGCGCGATGCCAGCAAAAAAGAGTTCGATTTCATCCAGCAGCTCGCGACCGCCAAAGCGCGGGCGGATCGTCTCGACGCGCTGCTACGTGAGCGTTCCGATGAAGTCGACGTCCTCACGCGCCAGGTTACCGGGTTGCGCGGACTGCAAGGTGTCGATGCATCGGTCGCCCAGGTGCTGTGCGCACTCGCCAGCGCGGGTCGACTCAGCGACGAAGAATTCACGCAGCTGGGCACCGTCGTTGACGGATATGTCAGCTTGCCGGCGCGCTGTCCGAAGTGCCGGGAGGGTGAGCCTGAACTTTCCCAGGTTGATAACCGTTATGAACTCTCGTGTCCGGAATGCGAGCACACGTCCGGTGCGGGCGGCTCGCGTCTCGAAGCCGTCAGCCGTTTCATGTCTGGAAAGGCGGTGCCCGGCGCTGCTTGAGGTGAGCGGTTACGGGAACCGGGGTGACGATAGGAAGTGAGTTTTTACGGGAGCCGCCGCGGTGCCTGGGTTGACGCGTGCCTTGTCACTCAGGGCCGCGCACCCTTTCCGCCGTTGCATGGTCGGCCCACATTTTCCACGCGCGATGCAGCCGGCCAGCTGAAATCGGCTGCATGAAACCGAGCCATTGTCCGACCTGCTCGGCGTTTATTCCCTGTTCGAAGAGATCCGCGGCAAACGTGTTGCGCAGCGTCTGCGGACTCGCGCGCTGCGTGCGCGTTTCAGCGATGCCTGCTGCCTCGACGATCGCGTCGATCGCGCGCAGGATGGTGGCCTTGTGCATCGGCCGTCCCGAGGGGGAGCCCGGAAACACGAGTTGTCCCGGCAATCCTGCTTCGCGCCGCGATTCGAGCCAGGTGCCCAGGATCTCCACGGCGAAAGGGGCAAGCCGCGTGGAATGCGAAAACACCGGATTGTCGGCTTCAATCGTGAGCCACGCCTGGCCGGACTTGACGGCGTCGAGCGTCAAGGCAATCGCATCGCCCGTTTTCAGTCCGCCGCCGAGAAACACGGCGACCAGTGCGCGATCACGGTGTTCGCGCCAGCGCTTTGCGGCCGATTGCTCTTCCAGCGGCGTAAAGAGCTGGGTCAGGATCGCGGCGCGTTCGGCGGCATCGAGAAAGCCGGTGGGTTCGTTATCGCTCGCGTTGCGCCAGGCCGCTTCGCCGTCCTGGGCGATGAAGCGTGCCGGGTTGGTCGACGCGAGTTCGATCTGCCGGACGTGATCGAGGACGCGCTCGATCAACCGAAGGTAGCGCAGGCGCTGCGGCCTCTTTATGTCGAGCCCGGCGACGAATTCAGCAATGGTTCCGGTGTCGACCGAGAGAATCGTCTTGTGTCTGATCGCGATCCATTCGAGAAAGCAGCCCCACTGGACGCGGTAGACGTCGGCCGATGACTGGCGAAACTGCTGCGAGGCCAGCCAGGCATCAAAGGCGCTGGCCGGATCGCACTGCCAGTCGGCGCGTTGCTGGTCAAACAGATCGCGTGGGGGTTGGGAGGACGCCATTGCTCTCATTCCGTTAGTTGCATTCTGGGTGTGAATTCTAGCGGTAGGCCGAATGGATCGGGAGATTTATTGCCGACCTATGTTCTGGAAGATCGGCATGAGCGTCTTGCGCGGCTAGCCGCCCCAGGCACGCATCCGCCGCTGGAGCGGACGTTGTTTCGGCGTCTGCGACTGCGCTTCTCCGGTGTCTCGCATTGCGCGTTCGTAAGCGGCAACCGCAAAGGCAAACACAGCGGGCAACGCGTCAGAGCGCCCGAAATCGGCGGGATCATCGGTTTCCGGATAAGCGAGTTCGCCCGGACGCTGAAAGAGCCCGAGCATGATCGCATCGTGCCGGCTCGCGAATCCGAGATCCGCAAGCGCTTCGGCCTCGATTGCGTGCAGCAGCCGCCACGTGAGCGGAACCTGCTGCGCGATATACCGCTGCGCGATGTTACGCACGATCTGCTCAAGGTCGCGCGCGGCCGTCTGAAAGCGTAAGGCGGCTAGTTTTGGCTCGTCAGGGGTCTGCATGGCGGCTCCAGTCGATCAATGAACTGTATAAATATACAGTAGTCGGCGCGGCGATGCAGCCCCTCGCGCACTCAGCCGTGGATGACGACGAGCAGCGCGCGCGCTTCGCCCTTGCCAGCGTTGCGGATTGCGTGCGGCTGATCGGCGATGTAGCGCGCCGTGTCCGCGGACTTCAGGCGTTGCGCGGTGCCTGCAGCTTCGATGTCGATGGTTCCCTGCAGCACGGTCAGGTGCTCGCGCGTGCCCGGTTCATGCGCGCCTGAAACCAGCGCGCCGCCCGGTTTCAACGTCAGTTCATACCATTCGAAACGGCCCGCAAGCTCGATCGGCCCCCAGACGCGCAACTGGTAACCCGCGTCATGCCCATGCAGCGTCGGGATGTCGTGCGGACCCGCGACGGTGATGGCTTCCGGTGCCTTCGACGCAGCAAACAGCGAATCGAGTTTTACGCCCAGCGCGTTCGTGAGCCGCCAGGCCACGGCAATGGTCGGGTTCGCTTTGTCACGTTCGATTTCCGATAGCATGGACTTCGAGACACCCGCCGCGCGCGACAGGTCGTCGAGGGTCATGCTGCGTTCGTTGCGCAGCCGCTGAATTTGCTCGCCGACACGCGGCGGCGTAACTGGCGAACCGGCCGGCGCGGCTGTAACGGCGTGCGTTGATGCGTCTCGCGGCGTCGCGGTGCCCGGCGTGCGTGGTTTGCGGGTGCTTGCCATTTGCTGCCCCATCGTTTAGAGTTTGTTCGATATCTCGAATTTGCGTTCGGAAAAACGAATATTTCCCGTAAAAGCTAACAGCGACTATAGCAAACCCGGCAAACCCGGCAAACCGCGGCCAGCCCGGACAGGAGGACGACTGATGAGAACCCCTTACCTTGCGCATCTGCGCGCGACGCTCGACCAGATTCGCGCCGATGGTTTTTACAAAAGCGAGCGCGTGATCGCGACGCCGCAATCGTCGGATATCCGTCTCGCCGATGGCACCGGCGTACTGAATTTCTGCGCGAACAACTATCTGGGTCTTGCCGACGACGCGCGCCTCATCGCAGCGGCCAAGGACGGGCTCGATCGCGATGGCTTCGGCATGGCGTCGGTGCGTTTCATCTGCGGCACGCAGACGGTGCACAAATCGCTCGAAGCCGCACTCGCGCAGTTCTTGCAGACTGAGGACTGCATTCTCTATTCGAGCTGTTTCGACGCGAATGGCGGTCTGTTCGAAACGTTGCTGGGCGAAGAAGACGCCATCATCAGCGACGAACTCAATCATGCAAGCATCATCGACGGCGTCCGCCTGTCGAAGGCGCGCCGCTATCGTTACAGGAACAACGATCTCGCCGATCTCGAAGCGAAACTGCGCGAGGCCGACGAAGCCGGTGCGCGCTACAAGCTGATCGCAACCGACGGCGTGTTTTCGATGGACGGCATCATCGCCGATCTCAAAGGCATCTGCGATCTCGCCGACCGCTACGACGCGCTCGTGATGGTCGACGACTCGCACGCGGTGGGCTTCATCGGCGAGCATGGCCGCGGCACGCCCGAGCACTGCGGTGTCGCGAATCGCGTGGACATCGTTACGGGCACGCTCGGCAAGGCGCTTGGCGGCGCGTCGGGCGGCTATATCGCGGCGAAGAAGGAAGTCGTCGAATTGCTGCGCCAGCGCTCGCGCCCGTATCTCTTTTCGAACACGCTCACGCCGAGCATTGCGGCAGCGTCGCTCAAGGTCCTCGAACTGGTCGCGAGCGATGAAGGCGCGCAATTGCGCGCGCGCGTGCGGGCGAACGGCGCGCAATTTCGCCGCGAGATGAGCGCGCTCGGCTTTACGTTGGTGCCGGGCGAGCACCCGATCATTCCGGTGATGCTCGGCGACGCGCAGGTCGCCTCGAAGATGGCCGATGCGCTTTTGCACGAAGGCGTGTACGTGATCGGCTTTTCCTATCCGGTGGTGCCTAAGGGCCGCGCGCGCATTCGCACGCAGATGAGCGCCGCACATACGCCCGAACAGATCGAACGCGCGGTGACGGCTTTCGCGCGTGTGGGCAAGTCTCTCGGCGTAATCTAGCAACGTATCCAGCAAGGTATTCTGGGCAAAATGAAAGCACTCGCAAAACTTGAACGCGCAACCGGTCTCACGCTGACCGATGTACCGAAGCCCGAAGTCGGCCACAACGATGTGATGATCAAGATTCATCGCACGGCAATCTGCGGGACCGACGTTCATATCTGGAAATGGGACGACTGGGCGCAGAAGACCATTCCTGTGCCGATGCACGTCGGCCATGAATACGTCGGTGAAATCGTCGAAATGGGCCAGGAGGTGCGCGGTTTCCAGATTGGCGACCGCGTTTCCGGCGAAGGCCACATTACCTGTGGCTTTTGCCGCAATTGCCGCGCGGGACGCCGGCATTTGTGCCGCAATACGGTGGGCGTGGGCGTGAACCGCGAAGGTGCGTTCGCCGAATATCTCGTGATTCCGGCCTTTAACGCATTCAAGATTCCGTCCGATATCTCCGACGATCTCGCTGCGATCTTCGATCCGTTCGGCAACGCGACGCACACCGCGCTCTCGTTCAACCTCGTCGGCGAGGATGTGCTCATTACCGGCGCGGGCCCGATCGGCATCATGGCCGCGGCGATTGCGCGGCATGTGGGCGCGCGCAACGTCGTGATCACCGACGTCAACGACTACCGTCTCGAACTCGCACGCAAGATGGGCGCGACGCGCGCGGTGAACGTTGCGCGCGAATCGTTGCGCGACGTGATGAGCGATCTGCACATGACCGAGGGCTTCGACGTGGGCCTCGAAATGTCGGGTGTGCCGAGCGCATTTACCGCGTTGCTCGAATCGATGAATCACGGCGGCAAGGTTGCGCTGCTCGGCATTCCGCCCGCGCAAACCGCGATCGACTGGAATCAGGTGATCTTCAAGGGCCTCGAAATCAAGGGCATTTACGGCCGCGAGATGTTCGAGACCTGGTACAAGATGGTCGCCATGCTGCAAAGCGGACTCGATCTTTCGCCGATCATCACGCACCGCTTCGGCGTGGACGACTACGAAAAGGGCTTTGCTGCGATGCTCTCCGGCAATAGCGGCAAAGTCATTCTCGACTGGACCCGATAAACGCCGCTATACCCCCGGGATTCAGTTTGCCGGGGCGGGCTGTTCGAATTCGGCTTCGATGCGCACGCCGATATCGTCGCCGACAGCGGGGTACCACGTCGACAGCCCGAACTTCGCGCGGCTGAACCGGCCAGTCGCGGCGAAGCCCACGGTCGGCTGCTTCGTGAGCGGATTCGGCGCATAGCCGTTGAAGGTCACATCGAGTGTGACCGGCTGCGTGACGCCGTGAATCGTCAGATTGCCGGTGAGCGTGCCGCGCGAATTGCCGGTCTGCTCGAAACGGGTACTGACGAAGCGGATCTGCGGAAAGCGCGCCACGTCCAGCATCTGCGCGTCTTTCACCTGCTGGTCCAGTTGCGGGTCGTTCGTGTCGAGGCTCGTTGCGTCGATGGTCGCTTCGACCGTCGCGCTATTCAGCCCGCCTGCGTGCCAGTCGAGTTGCGCCGTAACGCGGTCAAAGCGCATCACGAAGCGCGAATAATGCAGGTGATCGATGTCGAATACCACGCTCCAGTGGTGCGGGTCGAGTACGTAGTGTCCTGCAGGCACATCCGCTGCGGCGGTGTTCACGCTGTGCGTGACCACACGCAGCGGCGTGCATGCAAACATAAGGCATGCCGCGCCGAGCGCCGCAAACCAGGTCCGCCGCCTCAAGCCTGTAACGCCACGTCCGTTCATAAGCTCTTTCCACGTGTTGCCTCGATATTAACGCGTCGGGGCGATCATCTATTCCAGGGGCTCTACCGGTTTTATGCTTGACCCCGGAGAACGATCGTTCTACATTCTCGCCGTGGAGAACGATCGTTCCCAGTCGATGCAAATCTCAAGGTCCGGTACGGACCTTCAGCACCGTCACGGAGATTCCAGCATGAGCACGGCCACCGCCCCGCAGCCCGATGCCCGCGAGCGTTTGCTCGACGCAGCCGAAGCGCTGATTTATACCGGCGGCATTCATGCGACCGGCGTCGACGCGATTGTTCGCGAAGCCGGCGCCGCGCGCAAGAGCTTCTACACCTGGTTCGGGTCGAAGGACGCGCTCGTTGCCGCCGTGCTGACGCGTCGCGACGAGCGCTGGATGCACTGGTTCGTGGACGGCACGCTCAAGCGCGGACACACGCCGCGAACACGGCTTCTCGGCATGTTCGACGTTCTGCGCGACTGGTTCATGGCCGAAGGCTTTCACGGTTGCGCGTTCCTGAATGCGTCGGGCGAGACCGCGTCGGCTGACGATCCCGTCCGGCTCATCGCGCGCGAGCATAAGGCGCGCCTGCTCGCCTTCGTGCGCGAGCAGTGCGATGCCCTCGTGGTTGCGCATGGCATGGATCGCCGCCATGCCGCGCGCCTCGCGCGCCAGTGGCTGATCCTGATCGACGGCGCAATTGGTGTCGCGCTTGTGAGCGGCGACGCCGATGCTGCGCTCGACGCACGCACCGCCGCAAAGTCCTTGCTTGAAGCGCTGGTCGGCACCGGTGCTTTGCGCAGTCGTCACTCGTCGCGGCCGCCCGCCCGGCGCACCGCGCGTTCTCTGGAGAAAAAACATGACTGATGCCGTTGAGGTTCGCCCGCCGCTGCCGCCGTTCACGCGGGAAACCGCCATCCTGAAGGTGCGCGCGGCCGAGGACGCGTGGAATTCGCGCGACCCGAAGCGCGTCTCGCTGGCCTATACGCCGCAAAGCGTGTGGCGCAATCGTGCGGAATTCGTTACGGGCCGCGAAGCGATCGTCGAATTTCTCACGCGCAAGTGGGCGCGCGAACTCGATTACCGTCTCATCAAGGAAATGTGGGCGGTGACGGAAAATCGTATCGCGGTGCGATTTGCTTACGAGTCTCATGACGATTCCGGCAACTGGTTCCGCTCTTACGGCAACGAGAATTGGGAATTCGACGAGAACGGCCTGATGGCGCGCCGCTTTGCCTCCATCAACGACCTGCCGATTCTGGAAAAGGACCGTCGCTTTCATTGGCCGCTCGGCCGCCGTCCCGACGATCATCCGGGGCTCAGCGAACTCGGTCTTTAACGCGCTGCAGGTGGCGTTTATTGCGGACTTTGTTGCGCAGTTTGTCGCGGTGAACGATGCTGTCGCATCGTTTAAACGGTAATGCCAGGAAAATCGAAGCGATAAAAATCCATCAAACAAATGGTGAGCTTATCCGGGAGCAGCGGGTTCACGTAGCGTGCGCAATGGTGAGCTTGTTCGGGATTAACACCTTAAACACCTTAAACCTGCCCGTACACGAATTCGCGCTATAGTGATTTGCGCTGCGATGCAGCAGGGGTGTTTCGCGACGATCCAAAAAGATCGCATGCGGCACCCGATTCCCGCCGCGCGCCTGCGCGGTTCGCACCGGAGTCGTGAAATGGGCATTCTCGACAGACTATGGCGGCCGCGACCCAAGGCGATACCGGTCACGCCCCAGATTAGCGCGTTGATCGAGCGTCTGATGGTGTTGAGCCCGGCGCTGAAGCTCGCAGATGGTTTTCAGGAGCGAGTCACGCCTGTGCTGGCCTGCTCGCTCGATTACGTGCGCGGCCTGGTGAACGAGTTGCCGCACGCGCGCGTGGCAAACGCAGCCGCCTGGCTCGACGACCCGTATATTCACGCGTTTTTCGCGGCGCCTGACGAGGTCGCGCACATTCTCAGCCGTTCGGCCGAAATGCACGTGTGGTTCGACAGCCACCCGCTCGCGCGCGAAGCCTACGCCGTGCTCAGCATGGCCATGAGCGAGCGCCGCGTGTTTGGCGTCGAGCAGATCGGCGACGTGGTGCACGCCGACGTCGCGCGCACGACGCTCAGTTTCGACGATCATCAGGTGCGACTCTGCGGCGAGTCGGAGGACGATCTGCGCGAGCAGATCGTGCAGCGCGTGGTCGAGCAGATTGCGCTTGAAGGTCTTGCGCAGATCGGCGCTGACGAGTCGCGTCGCGATGCGCTCCTGCAAGACCGCGCGCTGTTGAAGACGCGGCTGCAGTTGCTGACGCGCCAGGGCGCGGGCACACACAAGATGCTCGGTGAGCGCGCATCGGCGAACGCGGCGCAACGCATCGGACTGGAGGCCGAGATCGAGGCCAACGCGCGCGCACTGGACGCGCTCGGCCTGCAGACCGATGCGCTCGCACGCGACCTCGACGTAATCTGCGATGTGCTCGGTCATCCGGCACGGCACACGAACGTCGAGATGAAGCGTATCCGGCTGAATGCGATGAACGTGGTGATCGAGGCAAGCGCCTCGCACGACAGCGCGGAAATCGTCTTTCCGCTTGCCCGGCTGCCCGCGAGTCCGCTGGGCGAGCGGGCGTTTTCGCTGATTCGTTTCGCGCGCACCGATCTCGTGCCGCTGCCAACCGTACTCGACGAGGACAGCCATTTCATGATCTGAGCCGCGTAACGCTCACGTGAACGGTGAGCGTTTTCGGGAGCCGTGAGCGCCTGAATTGGCTAAAACAGGCGCAGGCAATATTTCCTGGCAATCCCAGGTTTAGCGAACACAATATTGCTCGAACGCTGGCGCAACGCGGCTATTCATTGCGCTACGGTTGCGCGAAGTTTGCGTAAAAGCTCGCCTGCCGTCTCAAGGTGAGCTTTTTCGGGAGCGAAGCGAATGTGCGCTCCGCGCCGCGCGGCAGATGTCGAAATCGCATTTTGGCGGCACCGTAGGCCCATTCGGCGCGTGCGGCGCCAATGCCGGACGCACGAAAGGTGAGCCTTTTCAGGAGTGCGGCGCGGCCCACACTGAAACCCCCTCGCGCCCGATCGAGAAGCGCTGCACACCATCGCTCGTACACGGTGCATCCTCGGCGGCAATATCGAACGCTTCGCCGCCCATATCGATCGTCACGTAGCGGTCGCCATGCCTGAGTGCATGACCGGCTGGCATGCCGGTCCATGCGCCTTCGGGCGTGGCGCGCAGCGCGCGCGGCGCGACCCGCCACATCACGCGCGTGCCCGGCGCGAAAGGCGTACCGGCGTACGGTAGCCGCAGGCCCTTCGCGGTTTCGATCTCGTCGCCAGCGCGCACGACACCTTCGCCGACGTTATGCAATCCGAGCAGTTCGGCCACGCGCAGCGACGCGGGCCGCCGGAACACGTCGTTCACGGGACCGGCCTGCAGCACGCGACCGTGTTCGATGATGAGCACTTCGTCCGCGAGCAGCGCGGCTTCGTCCGGATCGTGCGTGACGATGACGGTCACCGCGTCGATCTCGCGCTGCAGCGCGCGCAGCGATTGCTGCAGGCGGCGACGGCGCGGCGTGTCGAGCGCGGCGAACGGTTCGTCGAAGAGCAGCAGTTGACTGTGCCGCGTGAGCGCGCGCGCGAGCGCGACGCGCTGGCGCTGGCCGAACGACAGTGCGTGCGGCAGACGCGCCGTCAGCGTATCGAGGCCGAGATGCGCGAGCCAGTAGCGCGCGCTCGCGGCATCGGCGCCGACCGGAAATGCCAGTTGCTGCGCGACCGTCATGTGCGGAAAAAGGCCGTAGTCCTGCGGCATGTAACCGATCGGCCGCCGCTCGGGCGGCAGTGCGCCGAGATTGGCGTCGCCGAGCGTGACCGAACCCGTGTCGTTGTGCTCGAGCCCCGCGATGATGCGCAGCGCGAGCGATTTGCCCGAACCGGACGGTCCGATGATGGCGAGGCGGCGTGTCTGCGGCCGCCACGTGATGTCGAGGCTGAATGCGCCGAGGCGCCGCTGCGCGTCGAAGGCAAGCCGAAGGCCGGTCACTGCGCGGGCAGGCGCGGCGCTCGCGAAGCTCGCGGGCTCGTCGCCATTCTCGGAAGGCACGGCGTGCGCGACGCGCGGGCCGCGCGCGTAGACCGAGAGCACGGCGCAGACGATCGCGATGGCGAGCGTCGGCAACAGGAGCGGCATCATCGCGGGCAGCCCCTGGCCGCCGAACACGACGTAGGTGTAGACCGGCAGCGAATGCGGATGATAGGCGACCATCATGGTCGCGCCGAACTCGCCGAATGCGCGCAGCCACGCGAGCGCGAGCCCCGCGCGAATGGCGGGCCAGACGATGGGCAGCGTCACGCGAAAGAAGCGGCTCATGGCGTGATGGCCGAGCGTGGCGGCGACGTCGTCGTAGACGGGCTCGACGGCGGCGAACGCCGAGCGCGCGGCGACGATCAGGAACGGCGCGGCAACGAAGGTTTCCGCGAGGACGATGCCTGTGAAGGAATCGGTGAGCCTGCCGCCGAAGAACTGGCCAATGGTGCTATACGGACCGACCAGAAACAGCAGCAGCACGCCGCTTGTGAGCGGCGGCAATGCAAGGGGTAACTGCACGACAAAGCCGAGCAGCGCGACGGCGCGCGAACGCGAGCGCGCGAGCCAGTAGCCGAGCGGCACGCCGCCCGCGAGGATGACGAGCGCGGCGACACTCGCGCTCGTCACCGACACGGCCACGGCGGACCACGTCGCGCGCCAGTCGACTCCGGCCCAGTCGGCCTGGCCGATCTGCGGGATGCTGGCGACGAACGGTGCGCAGAGATAGACGGCGAGCAGTGCGCCGAGCCACAGGAGCGGCCGGGCTGCGGGTTGTTTCACAGCGGTTGCTTCACGGTTGTTGCTTCTCGACTATTGTTGCGCGGCGTCGATCACGGCCTGAACCGACGGCGCAATCGCCTGGGTGCTGCCCTGCACGGCGGGCTTCGTCACGTCGACGCCATGCTCGGCGAGCAGCTTGCGGCCTTCGGCGCTGAGCAGGAAGTTGACGAAGCGCGCAGCGCCCGCCTGGTTGGGCGCGTCGTTGAGGATCGTGAGCGTGTAGTTCGCCTTGATCTTCAGCTCGGGCGCGGGGCGGATCGACGGAATCTTGAGATCGGACGTTTCGGTCGAGTAGAAAAAGCCCGCGTCGAGCTGGCCCGACTGCAGGCGGCCGACCAGCGTTTCTTCCGGCAGGACCTGCTCGGGATTCTCCGGTGCGCCGAGCGTCTTCTCGACGAGATCCGGCTGGTTATAGACCTGTGCGGCCTTCGTCATGAGTTCGACGGTGAATGCGCCCTTCGGATCGAGCTTCGGATCGGTACGCCCGAGGCGCAGGCCCGGCTCTCGGAGCACCTGGTCCCACCGCTTCGTCTTGAAGTCGGCGGCGAAGCGGCTCTTCGGGCTATAGCCGATCAGCAGCGGCGATTCGGCGAAGTTGACGTACCACGAGACGTGATTGCCGTTCGCGTCGCCCATCAGACTCGTGTTGACCTTCGGGCTCGCGCTGATGAACACGTCGCCGCGGCGCAGCTTGCCCTTGATCTCGTTGGCGATCTTGTTGGAGCCCGCCGCATAGCCCTTGAAGCGCAGACCCGTTTCCTTCTCGAACGCGGGCCCGACGTCCTTCTCCATCAGGTTCACGAGCGAACCGGCGTACAGCACGTTGACGTCGCTTGCGTCGGCGGCGAAGGCGTTGGCGCTCGCGCCGAGCACGCCGGTCAACACGACAACCGAGGCAATCAGTTTGCGGATCATGCGTTTTTCCCCGTACCGTTATAAACCGCAATATATTACGCTGGGCCTGCAATTTCATGTACCCGTCCGGATGGACTAGTCCATTCGTGGCGTCTGGGCGCGTGGTGGGCGGACGGTTACACTGGGGTTCCATTCATTGTCGGCGTGCACATTGCGACTGCGCGCCTGGGAGATCTTTATGCGCACGAGCGCCCGTAATCACTTCACCGGTCAGATCAGCGCAGTCAAGGCCGGCGCCGTCAACGACGAAGTCACGCTGCGTACCGACGGCGGACTCGACATCGTCGCGATCATCACGCATGGCAGCGCCGCTGCACTCGGCCTCGCGGCGGGCAAGCCGGCGTTCGCGCTGGTGAAGGCGTCGTCGGTGATCGTGATGGTCGATGGCGACGCTACCCGCGTTTCCACGCGCAACGTCGTCGCGGGCACGGTCGTATCGGTCACGAAGGGCGCCGTCAACGCCGAAGTCGTGATCGCAGCGCCGGGCGGTGCGTCGATCGCGGCGATCATCACGAACGAGAGCGTCGATCACCTCGGCCTCGCGGCAGGCAAGGCGGCTGCGGCGCTATTCAAGGCGTCGAGCGTGATCATCGGCGTCGACGCGTAACGCGCGCTTTCCGGAGCGGGCGGTTTTCCGGATCGACCTGATCTGCCCGGTCGGCTCAAAGCGCATCGTGTATGCTTGCGCGCATGACCAGCACCGCCAAAGATCGCCTATCCGCCGGGACGCCCGCTTCGGCGCCGACCGAAACCGGCCAGCCAGTCCAGCCGGCGTCAGGCGATCCCGAAGTGCGTTTTCGCATGCGCATTCTCCAGGGCGGCACGATTGCGCTGGGTCCCGGCAAGGTTTCGCTGCTGGAGGCGGTGCGCGAGCACGGTTCGATTTCGGCGGCGGCACGCAGCCTCAACATGTCCTATCGCCGCGCCTGGCTCCTGATGGACGAACTGAACCGCTCGCTCAAGTCGCCTGCGACGATTTCCGAGCACGGCGGCCAGAGCGGCGGCGGCAGCATGCTCACCCCCGTCGGCGACGAAATCATCCGGCTCTATCGCGAGATCGAAGCGCGTGCGGCGGCGGCCTGCGCGTCGGAGATCGCGGCGCTCACGGAACTCGTGAAGCGCTGATGTGCTGATGTGCGTACTGCGGGCGGCGGGCGGCGGGCGGCGGCGGCTTCCCCGCGCCGCAGGCCGTCGAATCCGGTTCGCAGGTCGCCGCGTGCCGCTTGCACTAGAATGGCCGGCTTCGCGCGGTTTCCACTTTCCGTTCACCCATTTCATGTCACCGCCCATCGGGGCGGTCAGGAGCGTTCGATGCGCGTAGGCCGTCCCGTAAAGGCGCTGCCCCAGCCGCTGTGCGACTACTGCGGCGCGAAGGCGCAGCTCGCGCGTTTTGGCGACGAGGCGTACCCGTATCGCGACGACCACGGCACGCTCTGGGTCTGTACGCCCTGCGAGGCGTGGATCGGCGTGCCGGCGCGCAGCACGCGCAATGTCCCGCTCGGGCGTCTTGCGAACGCCGCGCTGCGCGATGCGAAGAGCCGTCTGCACGATGCACTCGAGCCGCTCGTCGCGGCCAAGGTGAGGCGTGACGGCGTGAACGCCTTCGAAGCGCGCGGCAAGGCCATGCGCTGGCTTGCGCAATCGCTTGGCTTCGACCTGCCCAATCCGTCGATTCACCATCTGACACTCGAACAGTGCGAGCAGGCGATCCGCCACGTCGAGGCGTTCGCCGCCTCCCGGCGCGGCCACGAACCGGCTGAAGGAAATTGAAAGGTTGTTCCCGCAGGGGCGATCGTTACGGTTAGTTACACACACGGGACAATGTGCCGCTCAACCTTCGGCGCGGCCTGCCGTTATTGCACAAGAACCGTTTCTTTTGTGCACCATGGCCAAGACCATTCCATTTCCCCAGCAGGCGCACGCGGCCCATGTCCGCCGCAACAAGGCGATGCTGCTTCCGATGCCGCGCGCCTGCGCAAACGATCTCGCGCTCCAGGTGCACCTCGCGCTCGCGGCGCTGCGCGGCGGCGGCACCAATCACGACGCCCAGGCGATGCTGCATACGCACGTGCTGGCGATGTCGATCGTCAACGCCGGTTACGGCGCGCTCACGCAGGCGCAGGTGCGCGATGCGGACGCGGCGCTGCTCGCCTGCTTCGAGCGCGGACGCTCGGACGGCAACTGGCGGCTCGACGCCGCAGAGGCTGACGCGCTGGCGGCGATCGTGACGGTCTACGATCTGCAGCTGCAGTTCGCGCCGCTCTGGGCGCTCACGGAGGCGAGCGAGCGGCTCGAACAGATGGGCATGGGCGAGACGGGCCAGGCGGCCAAACGCAAGCACGCTTGAGCGGTTGTGGGGTTGTGTCCCCTGATCGCGCCGCTTGTTGCCGGACTGTTGCCGGACTGCTGCCGGGCCGCGCTGTGGCGACATTGGCACGAGATTTGACGCCGCCAGCGAATCGTGTTGACTTCCGGCAGGCGGCGTGACTAAAATTCGCCCGTCTCAACAAAAGGGGCTGACGCCTTGGACAGTAGCAGTTGTCGATCTTCGAAGAGTTTCGCTGCCTGACCGGCAGGACGTCCGCGCTCCCTTTCTCTAGCCGCCGTCTTGCCAGCAGGCAGATGGTGCGCGTCCAGCAGTAAATCCTCGTGCATCCTTGTTCGCGTCATCCAGGCGCCGCTCGCGTTCATTCGCGCCGCGCGTGGCTGTGCGTGTGGCTGATATCGCGCCGCGAACCGTCCGTGTTCGCGGTACAGCGCGTTTGCCCCGCCTCTCAGGTGCGGCACGCGCGCCGCTACCGGCGTCGTTCGTGCGTCGCCGCGCAATAAGGAGTTCAGATGTCCGACAGTGACAGTTATCCGTTATGCCGCTTCCTTTCGATATTCCCGGAGGAAAGCGAGCAGACGTGAGCCGCTGAGCGCACCGCGCCCAGCCGGTCTGCCGGCTTTCCTCGTAACGGCGTCCTCATGGACGCGAGGAGATCCAGCATGAACTTCGGCCTTCTTCTGCCGCATCTGCCGCAAACGCAGCAATGCCTTTGCACCGTATTCCCCACCGATGTGCATGGCGCCAGCCAGTGCGCGCCGGCTTCGACGTTGAGCCGTCTGTCCGGCCTCGCTGCGCGCTGGCGTGATCTGCCCGCACGCGTGTTTCGGGTCTGACCGGCCGATCCGGCGCGCCTTGGCGCGCCGGGCCCTGCACATCATCCAGTTTGTCAGTGCTTCAACATGATCCAGTTCAACTGCTCAATGCAAGCGACGAAGCGTGCAACGCGCGCACGCGGCGTCCAGCGTAGTACCCGCATAACCGGCACGGGAGGCCAGTAATGGAATTCGGCTTCAACCTGAACCGCACGGCCAACGCTTCGGCGTGGCGGGTGCTGCCCAATCGCTGGGACTTCGTCGCGTTTCCGCTGATCATCTGCCTGATCGCGATGGCGGCGAT
>NZ_SCRP01000004.1 GCF_004298475.1 Paraburkholderia sp.
ACCAGGGGAGCGAACAATGCACGGCATGATGGACCGAATGATGGGGGGCGGAATGATGTGGGGCGTGGGGCTTTTCTGGCTCCTGATTCTCGTAGTGCTGGTACTCGCTGCCGGGGCGCTCATTAAATACCTGTTCTTCGGCGACAGGCGGAAGTGACGTTTAAGCGCGTCTCAGTCGTCGCGAGGCGCTTAACGATATAGTCGACGTAGCCTCCGCAGCCTCCGCAGATCGGCCTCGTCATTGGCGAGTCCGGCAGAAATCGGCCTGCCCGCGATCATTCACGTCCTTGTGAAGAACGCGTGTTCATTGAACAATCGCGTCGGTTGCCGCGATCTGCGCGGCGCACGAGACCGCCCAGCCCAGCGCCAGCAGCATGGAGACGGTAAGCAGAGGGTTGCGACGTCTGGCAAACAGACTTTGCAGATTCCGCCAGAAGGGATGCATTCGTTATCCTATACGTTCGCCGGCTAAGGTGTCTCTTTGCGCGAGCGATCCTTCTTTCGTTCGCGTTGACTTATCGAGCAGCCTTCAGCGCTCGCACCCGGTCACGGCCAATCGGTCCAACGACTCCTTTGCTGCCTTGGTGCATATGAGGCGTCCTCAGCGACCGGCGAAAGCTCGATATCCGTTCATTGAACGAGCCTTCCATAAGCGTGGCAATCGGACGCCCGACATTGTTCTGCGCGGTTGCTGCCACCAGTCCGCTTCAAGGCGCGCGCCACTTCTCCACGCGAGCGTTGAGAAAATCCGTGGTAAAGATCGACCCGTCGTCGGCGACCGCCACGCCGATCGCCGAGCGGAATTCGCCCGGCCCGCGCCCCTTGTGGCCGAACGCCGTGAGGAAGCGGCCGTCGGCCGTGAACTTCTGGATCCGGTCGTTGTGAAAATCGGCGGCGAGCACGTTGCCGGCCGGATCGAACGCAAGCGCCGTCACAGTGATGAACCAGCCATTGAACGGACCATAAATGCCGTAGGCCAGCGGCCCGCCCCATTTGCGCACGAAGCGGCCCTGCCCATCGAACTCCTGGATGCGATTGCCGTAGCCGTCGGCGACGTAGAGATCGCCGGCACGATCCAACGTCACGTCGGTCGGGTAGATGAACCGGCCCGCGCCATGTCCGGTGCGTCCCGTCGTGCCCCATTGCCGAATGAACGTGCCGTCGGGGCGCAGTTGCTGAACGCGCTGATTATAAAAGTCGGCGACGAAGAGATCGCCGTTCGGGGCGACGGCAACCCCCACAGGCGCCCTGAATTCGCCCGGTCCTTGCCCCTCATGGCCGATCACACGCAGCGGCGTGCCGTCGAGGCGAAATACCTGGATGCGGTCGTTGAAGTATTCCGGCACGTAGAGTTCGCCGTCGTGGACGGTCAGGTTCATCGGCCGGGCGAGCTGGCCGAGACTGTCGCCAGGCGTGCCGAACTGGCGCTTGAAATGGCCGTCGAGATCGAACACCTCGATGCGGTTATTGCGCGAATCGGCGACGAATACTTCGTTGCCCGCCACCGCGATGCCGGTCGGATC
>NZ_SCRP01000024.1 GCF_004298475.1 Paraburkholderia sp.
GGCTGGCAAGAGACTACGAACGATTGCCCGAAACCTTGGCTGGCTTGCACTTCGTCGTATTCTCCGTGCTTATGCTTGTCCACTTTGTAGCCCTTAACAAAAGTGCCTAACACCCTCTAAGTCGATTCATGGCGTACAGCACAACCGCCGCTCGATAGTCCCCAAAGCCACGATTCGCCCCAGCTTCATCAACCATGCCAGATGATCCAGCCAGTTTGATTCACGGTCCACTATGGGCGCATAGTACCTGCGCCGACCCTCATACTAAAGTCTTCGAATTCGTGACTAGAGCGGAACTGTGAATTGGAGAATGTGAACACTTGATCTTTGTAATCGAATTGAACTGTTTGGCGTGCCCACTCGGTCAGACGTCGCGATTTTTGTGAATAGCTTTGCCGAACGAAGCGCCTGACATTGCGTAATTCTGCTACAGGGATGACGACACTCGATCGTCCAGAAAGCTTCGCCTCGTAGATCGTTAGGCTTCCCGAAGTGATGAAAACTGTCCTTGTGATCCAGGGTGCAAGGATCATCCGGATAAAGAGCAAGGCGGCGATGACGCCAAATACCACCGATTCGAAGGAGTTCACCTGATCCTTCGGCATTCCCCAGAGGCGTAGCCGCCCATAATACTCGCTCCAGTCCGTGTCGGTTGAATAGTGAAAAGCTAGCGAACTGGCAATGCAGATTGCTATCGTAGTCGCGAGAATCCAGAATCGGCCAGTTAACCGATACTCATGCGAACCGCTAACGGCCGATTGCGGATATCCATTTTCCATATTGAATGCCCCGTTTTATGTAATTTTCCGGCTTCGATTGTCAGTGATTTAGCAGATACCGGCGAGCGCGAGCGTAAGCGGCCATTAGCGGGCCGACTCTTCACCAGGCGCGTTGCCGGGCCCATCGAAGGCTTCACGGGCCTTTGCGTTGACGGTGTGCGTTCCATTCTGGGTTGACGCGTCAAGCAAGGAGCATGTCCGTGCTGGTCGTCGAGGGCGGCAGATCGTCGGCCACTTTGCCGGGCGACGTTTGATCGGGTTCCGGCATATAGACGTCGATGCCGATCGCGAGCGGCCGCATGTGCATCGATCACCGGCGGGCACCCGCAGGCGAGAAGCAGGACGCAACGGATGGCCTGGCTACGCACTGGCAATACCGTTTAGTGAATGAAACATGACGTATTAGCCGCAATCACGATTTCGTACTTTGGCGGAAGAGTTGTAGCCCGATCTGTTACCTCGCTAACACAACGGCGAAGCGGCCGCGTGTTTTCCGTTGTATTCCATAAATACTGAACGACGACATCAGCAAGCCGGGAAATATCTAACTTTTATTTTTGATTCCCGGCGTGCTGCTTGACTCAATAAGCAATACTGAAACGCTTGCGCACGTTCGCAGGCTTCTCGATCTCGTCGAGCATCGCAATGGCGTAATCCTCGTACGAGATCATGCTGTTGCCCTTGTCATCGGTGAAAAAGGCATCGCCGCCCAAGCGAAACGTGCCGGTGCGCAGGCCCGGAACAAAATGCGCGGCCGGGGTGAGGAAGGTCCAGTCCACGTCATGTACTTTGCGCAAGTCGTCGAGGAACTGGGCGCCTGGAACGGCTTCGCTCTTGTAGGCTTCGGGGAAATCGGGCGTATCCACGAGGCGCAGGCCCGGCTTGATTTCCAGCGAACCGGCGCCGCCCACGACAAGCACACGCCCGATGCCTGCGCCGCGCGCGACTTCCAGAACGTTCGCCGCCGTGACGCTGGCGAATTTCGCCGCGCTGACCAGCACGTCGTGACCTTTGAGCTTTTCGCCAAGCGCCGCCGCGCCCGTCACGGCGTCGCCAGCGACGAAGTTCGCGCCGAACGGAATGGCCGCACTCGGCTTGCGTGCAACGACGGTGACTTGATGGCCGCGCGACTGTGCTTCGACCGCGATGCGTTGGCCGACGTTGCCGGTGCCGCCGATGATGGCAATGCGTGACATAGTGTTTTCCTCTCTGCGGGTGTAATTTCGGCCGTTCTATCCAAACCGGTTGATAGACGGAAATTTTCCCGCAAGAGCGATGTTTGTCAAGGCGGCACACGAATCGTCAGCACATTGATCCGATTCACGCCGGGAATGACTCAGCGCGTCAACGTGACAACGCCTCCCGAAGTCGTTGCACCCGCAAGCTATGAGACGGATACAGTCCTGAGGCAAGCACGGTCTCGAGCGTATCGATGCGACTCCGCCAGTACGACAGTGGAAACGGCATTCGATCCAATTGCAGCATTCGCGTGATGACGTGTTCGAGATGTTGAATGTCTTTTTCGATCTGGTGGTAATTCACTATGCCCCCGGCTTTCTTTGCGCTCGTTATTTTTCCCAGCGAATGAAAACGAACAGTGAAGGCGTGTTCTGCGGAACGACTGTGCATATGCAGTAGTTGCCGCACAGGGCTGCTGACGCGGCAGCGCATTCTCCCGTTTGCCTGGATCGGGGAGGCACTGGCATCTTTGCAGGCGATGGCGCACGCGGCAATGAATGGGGCGGCGGCGGCGGCGAAATCTGTCCGTGCGTCTCAAATACTTGTTGTGTTGTCTCGCGCGCACCGCAAACGAGCGTGCGCGAACGATTCTCAACGCATCAGCGCCATCCAGTAACGCCAGTCAGCCGCAGCGCCGCTTTCGGCTTGCGCCGATTCGCCGTGCAGCGCCAGCATGCGTACCGCACGTGGCGAAAGGCCGATCGAGCGACGGAAGGCACGCGTGAAGTTTGCTGCGTCGGAAAACCCGTGCGCAGCCGCGATATCCGCAATCGACAGACCTCGATTCGACGGGTCAACGAGTATCTCGCGACAGCGCCGCAAACGCCGTTCGCGCAGGTACGTTGCGAAGCCGCCTTCCTGTTCGAAGAGCCGGTATAGCGTGGCGCGCGACATGCCGAACGCGTTGGCGACCTGCTCGGCGCTCAACTGCGGATCGGTCAGGCGCTTCTCCACGTAACGGCAAATCGATACGAATGCACACTGCTGAACGGCAGGCATGCTTTCCGGACTGATGCTCGAATTGAGCACGGACGCTGCAAGCTGCAGTGTTGCCGGCAGGACCGCCCGGGCGTTCGCCGGTGTCATCTCGGGGGCGTGCCGGTAAAGCGCGCCCAGATGCTCGCGCAGCAGCGCCACTGTGGGAGAGGCGCCGCGTATCACCCGCATGCTGTGCTGGTCGGGCGCGTTGAGCAACGGTGCGAGCAGACGCCGCGGCACCGCCAGATTGATGAATTCGCCTCGTGTGACCTCGGTGGCGAGCGGCTGGGCCGCATCCACGATGAACATGTCGCCCGGCTGCGTACAGGCCTCCGAGCCCCCGTCACGCGCGCGGCACGCACCGCCCAGATAGAACTGCAGGACGTATTGGTCGTGGCCATCGCGCCCGATCTTCGCGTTCGAGCGATCGTAGCGCTGCGCACCTGTGCGGATCGACCCCAGCACGACCTCGCCGAACAGATAACCGCTTACCTTGGTGCCGAAACCGGCATCGCTCGACTCGGCGGTTTGCGTGTCGAAAATCACGTTGATCGCCTCGCGCCACGCAGAAAACTGCTGGGAATGCGGCAAACCACGAGTATCGAATTCGGAATGAGGCAGGGTGTCTGGTGTCTGGTTCATGTGTGAGCCTGGTTATTGACATGCATCCCTATGTGCAAACAGGAAACTAACAAAATTCCTGCATTACGCGAAATCGAGGCGTGGTTATTGTTCGATTAGTTGTGTTTCCGGACCGTGACGCGGCTGTGTATACATGGGCGGGTAGCAGTTGAAGTGGCTGCTGTTCTAATCGCGCTCATCCCATGGCAGAGAGCCACCGATCCGAAACTTCCCGAACGGGAATAATTGGCTTGTCGCCCCGGTTCCCATGAGCTAATCTTCCCGAACGGGAATATTGTTGGGTATCGCAATGGATTCAGCCAAAATCACACCGATCGGGAAGATTTCATCCCCTGCTGATTTGGGGCAACTTGTGCGCGAACTGCGCCAGAAGCAGGGCGCAACGCAGGTCGATCTCGCAAATTTTGCGCAGACCGGCCAGCGATTCATCGTCGAGCTGGAGGCGGGCAAACCAACCGTTCGGCTCGACAAGGTCCTGCAGGTGCTCAACATCCTGGGCGTGGACCTCCTGGCGGCGAGGCGCACATGAACAGGCTGGATGTTTATCGGGATGCTCAGATCGTCGGCTCGCTCATCGATACGGACGGCGAGTTGGGCTTCCTGTACGCGCCGACGTGGATCGCAGCACGCGGCGCAGCGCTCTCGCCTGATTTGCCGCTCCCTGCCAGCGCAGACGAAAACCGCGCCTTTGGCGATCAGACCGTGCGGGCGTTCTTCGAGAATCTTCTTCCCGAGGGCACGATCAGGGAATTCATCTCGCAGGCGCTGAAGATCTCGCCCGACAACGTTTTCGCTCTGCTGGAGCGATTTGGCGGCGATACGGCGGGCGCATACTCGCTCCTGCCTGTGGGTGAGTTGCCCGGCGACGAGCCGCGCTACGTGCCGATCAGCCACGAGCAGCTGGCGCAGTGGTTCGCGAAATCTCGCGGCGTGCCGCTTATGCTCGAAGAAGGTCCCGCGCGGATGTCGCTCAGCGGCGCACAGGACAAGATCACGGTCTACATCGGTCAGGACGGCGCCATGGCGCTTCCACTCGCGGATGCGCCCTCCTCGCACATCATCAAGCCCGCCATCGGCTATCGCCCGGATCTCCCGGCGTCGGCAGCCAATGAGGTGTACGTCATGCGACTGGCGGCCGCATCGGGGCTGATGGTCCCGCAGGTCCGGTTCGACAAGAATCTGAATGCCGCACTCATCACACGCTACGATCGCGCGCAATCGCCGGACGGTCGTTTACTGCGCCTTCATCAGGTCGATCTGTGCCAGGCCATGGGCCTGTCGTCGTCCCGCAAATACGAAGCGGAAGGTGGCCCGACGTTCGCGCAGTGCCTGCGCTTTGTGACGCAAAACAGCAGCACCGCGCTGGCCGACGGTCGCCGAATGATCGGCTGGATCGCATTCAATCTGATCGTCGGCAACATGGACAGCCACGCCAAGAATCTGTCCATGCTCTACGATCCGGCCGACGACAACCGACCCAGGCTCGCACCGTTCTATGATCTGGTGGCGACCTCGATCTATCCGCAGCTCAGCGCCCGATTCGCTTTCAAGATCGGTGGCGAGAACCGTCCGGAATGGATCATGGCGCGCCACTGGGAAGACTTCGCGAAGGACACGGGGCTGTCGATACGCTATGTGCGCGACATCGTCTTGTCGGTGACGAAAGCCGTCCAGGAGGCTTTGCCTGCTATTCATGACCCGATGCTTGCCGAGATTCCCGGCGAGGCCAACGCAAAGGTCTTGCGCAAGATTCACGGCAACGTCGCAAAGCAGTGCCGCACGCTGCTCACACGCATCTAGTGCGTTGCATTTACTGATTGCATCCGCAACGTTGTTCAGCACATCAGCCTCCAGCGCCAGCCGTTCCGCGGACGGCAATTAATTCCCCGCCTTCAAAACCATTTCGATCCCGGCGTTACGGTGGACAACCGATATTCCCGGCAAAACGCCCTCTATTCCCCCCCGGATCAATTACCCCCATAGCCGCCAGTGCCATGACCATATCGCATAATTACGATATATACTTCGCACAGTTACGATGCGATCCCGTATGAAGAAACCCGCTACTGCTCTCGCCGAAGTCGATATCGACGCCATCCACAAAGCGCTCGCCAACCCCGTGCGGCGGGAAATCCTCGCATGGCTGCGAGAACCCGAAACGTACTTCGCCGATCAGGAACTGATGCTCGAACACGGCGTGTGCGCAGGCAAGATCGACGCGCGCTGCGGCCTGTCGCAATCGACTGTTTCCGCTCATCTGTCCGCGCTGCAAAAAGCCGGCCTCGTGACGACGAAGCGCGTCGGCCAGTGGGTTTTCTTCAAACGCAACGAGCCCGTCATCGAGGCGTTCCTCGCCCACATGAACGCGCAGTTGTAATGGTTCGCGTCGTCCGTTCATCGCTTTTACTGCTTCAACGCAGCGGACACGGCCCGCAAAAGGTGACCACCACATGACTACACTCTTCGACCCCATCCAGATCGGCGATCTCACACTGCCCAACCGCATCGTCATGGCGCCGCTCACGCGTCAGCGCGCGGGCGAGGCACGCGTGCCCAACGCGCTGATGGCGAAGTACTACGCCGAACGCGCCTCCGCAGGCCTCATCATCAGCGAGGCGACCTCGGTGACGCCGCGCGGCGTCGGCTATGCCGAAACGCCCGGCATCTGGTCGCAGGAGCAGGTCGAAGGATGGAAGCTCGTGACCGAAGCCGTGCACGCCGCCGGCGGCCTTATCTTCATGCAGCTCTGGCACGTGGGCCGCATTTCCGACCCCGTCTTCCTCGACGGCGAACTGCCGGTTGCACCGAGCGCCATCGCCGCGAAGGGCCATGTGAGCCACCTGCGTCCGCAGCGCGAATACGTCACGCCGCGCGCGCTCGCAACCGATGAAATTCCGGGCATCGTCGCCGCCTACCATCAGGGTGCGGTTTACGCGAAGGCTGCGGGCTTCGACGGCGTCGAAGTACACGCCGCCAACGGCTATCTGATCGACCAGTTCCTGCAGGACAGCACGAACCATCGGACGGACGCGTACGGCGGTCCGATCGAAAACCGCGCGCGTCTGCTGCTCGAAGTCACCGATGCGTGCATCGACGTCTGGGGCGCCAATCGCGTGGGCGTGCACCTCGCGCCGCGCGGCGACGCGCACACGATGGGCGACTCGAACCCAGCCGCGACTTTCGGCTATGTCGCACGCGAGCTCGGCAAGCGCAAGATTGCATTCATCTTCGCGCGCGAGTCGGTTGGCGATAACCGCCTCGGCCCGCAACTGAAGGCCGAATTCGGCGGCCCGTTCATTGCGAACGAGAAACTCACGCTCGAATCGGCGCAAGCGGTGCTCGCTAACGGCGAAGCCGACGCAGTGGCATGGGGCCAGCTCTTCATTGCGAACCCGGATCTGCCGCGCCGCTTTGCACTGAACGCGTCGCTCAACGAACCGAACCCGTCCACCTACTACGCGCGCGGCGAGACCGGCTACACGGACTATCCGGCGCTCGACAAGGTGGCCTGATCTAAGGGACGCATTACAGAGCGCACACAGGGTGCGCTACGGGGCGCACTCGCGCCCCGTGTAAATCAAGGGCGGCCGCTGCGATGACATCGTGCATCGCAACGACCGCCCTTTTTGCTTTTCCCGTTTCTGTTTCCCGCGTTTTTTTCAACTTGATTCGCAATTCGATTATTGCAACGCCGCAGCGACATGTTTTGCCGAATCAACTGCGCACACCTCAAAGCAAGCGTCGAGAGTGCCCGCGATACGGTCTCCGATAGGTTGATTCAATTGGCGTCTATCGCAAGTCTGCTCTCTAATTCGAAGTTCGTTGGTCCGTACCAATCCGTTTCCTGCCTCGCTGACTGGAGACCTCTCATGCGTCATGCCGACGTTGCGCAGATCGTGCACACCATTGCAGCCGAGACCAACACACCCGAGGAAACCGTCGCGCGCATGTACGCGGACACCCTCGACAGTTATCGCGCCGATGCGCGCATCGAGGACTACCTGCCGCTCTTCGCCGAACGCAAAGTGAGAGCGACGCTGCGAGACAAATCCAGCCGGCACTAAAGCCCGGCTTTTCTTTCGCCGCCGCAGTTGCCGCGGTACTTGCCTCGGTACTTGCCTCGGTACGTACCGCAGATGTCTTCACGCGTGCCAAAACGCCCGTGCGGGCGTGCGCATGCCGCGTTGTTATCGTGCGGCCGAAATCAATCTTTACTTGAATCCCGTGCTCTTAAGGCTCGTTTAATTCTTTGCTGCAACCATACGTGGACTTACCCCTGTTCGGCCGCCGGAGCATCGGCGGCGTTTTTTTGGGTACGGCGCCACGAGTCAGTCTGCCGGCGCCCTACGCCAGGCGACGAAAAGAACCAAGGAGCCACGACATGGTTGAAGACGACGTGCTAATGCACCTGAAGACCCTGTTGGACGACGGTGCGCCCTCGAATGTCGCAACCTGCCGCGTCTCGGCTCCGCTCCAGCAGCCGTGGGGCCGCCCGTGTGTGCTGGTCGAATGGACAACGCCGCTCGACGACGGGGCACGCCGCCAGGTCGTCCCGGCCGAAACCACCGCACTCGACATCGCCCGCCTCGTCGCCGCGCACGTGCCCGGCCGACGCATCCTGCTCAACGGCGAGCCCATCGAGGCCGAGCGCGGGCGCGCTCGCAGCCGCAATCGCGCCACGCGCGCTACGGCGGGCGCACGCGCGGCGCGCTAAAGCCGCAATCCCGCATCCGCAAGCGCGTCTTGCACCATTGCTTGCACCCTCCAAAACAAGCCGCCGCTATTTCTCACGACGATGAACGCTTCTCCGCTCATGCGCGGAGCAGGAGCGGCCATGCGCACGGCGCAGCCGCGTACATCAAGCGTTAGTCGATGTCTCCGGGGCCAGCAGTTGCGGCCCGGCATCGGCGGCCCGGGCGTCGATCAGCCGTTCCTGCGCCGCGTTCGCTTCGCGTTTCGTCAGTGTGCCTTCCACCGTCGCGCCGCTTTCCATCTGCAATTGCAGGTACTGGATATTGCCGGTCACGCGCGCATTCGCTTTCAGTTCGATGAAGTGATCGGCAATCACGTCCCCGACGATTCGTCCGTTCACCACAATGTCATAACCGTGCACGTTACCCTCGATGGCGCCGCAGTCGCTCAGCACGAGCAGCGTCTTCACGCCCTGCTTGCCGACGACGTCGCCGTGAACCTGCCCGTCGAGCCGCAGCCCGTCCGCAAATTCGACATCGCCCGTGATGCGCACATCCTGCGCGATCAGCGTCGCGAGTTGGGTCTGCTCGATGCCCGCCTGAAGCTTTTTCTTGCCGAACATGGGTAACACCTCGTTGATGTCAATCGTCTGGATGAGTGGTCGTCGCGCAACCCGTGTCAGCGTGCGGCGCGACTGTGGCTGCGCAGGAACATCAGGTCGGCCCGCAGCTTCGCGATATCGGCCTGTGCCGAATCCGCCGACTCTTGCAGCGCGGCACTAACTGCGTGCGCCTGTTCCAGCTTGAGTTGCATATCGGCCAGTTCGGCGTGCAGCGCGTCGGGCGACGCGCCGGGACGATCCTCGGGCGCGGCCTGCCCGAGCGCCCACACAGCCGCGCCCGCACCCGCCGTCGCAGCAGCGATGGTCCACACCAGCGCCACGCTCCAGCGTGCGAGCCGCGAGCGCACGGGCTGCAATGTGTAAGCGCGCGTCGTGTGCGTACTGTTGCGCGGGAAGCCACGGTGCTTATTCACGGCGCTCATTTACGGTGCTCATTCACGGTGCTCATTTAAATCGCTCATTTACGTACATTAGCCACGCCAGTCCGCGTCGAGCCGCGCGAAATAGTCGGCCGGGTTGACCGGCTCGCCGCCCATGAGCACCTCGTAGTGAAGATGCGGCCCGGTCGATCGCCCGGTCGAGCCCACATTCGCGATGTGATCGAGCGGCATCACGAGTTGCCCGGACCGGACCGCAATCTTCGACGCGTGCCCATAACGCGTCACGAATCCGTTGCCGTGATCGATCTCGACCGTATTGCCGTAGCCCGGCTTGTGCCCCGCGTGGACGATGCGGCCCCCGGCGGCGGCAAGAATCCGCGTGCCGGGGGGCGCGACCAGGTCGACGCCGGAATGAAAGCTGAATCGCCGCGTGAATGGATCGATCCGGTTGCCGAAGTGCGAGCTGACGCGCCCGCTCTCGACCGGCGCGCGGCTCGGGAACGCGGTGCGCGCCGCCTCGTACTGCGCAACGGTATGTTCGAGCGCCGAAAGCGTCTGAATCATGCAGTCGATCTCGCTCTGCGTCCCGCGCTCACCCGGCTGCGTCGCAGGCGCCTTGATGCAAGGCCGTGGCGGGAGCGCCGGACCGCCCTCGTCGCCCTCGCCGCCCTCGCCGCTGCGGGCCCGGCGCGCGGACACCATCACCGGCGCTTTGCGGCGTGCAGGCTGCGCGCGCAGCCGCTGGTCGAACTGGCGCAGTTCTGCAATCTGGGCGGCGAGCCGTTCGATGCGCGGATCGAGCAATGCAAGCGATGCATGCATTTGCCCCAGCTCGCGCACGACGTGGTGGTGGTGGTGTTCATGCGGCGCGGTGCTGCTGATGTCGTCCGCCGGCGCCGCGCCGCCGAAGTAATGCCCGATCGCAATGCCGCCCGCCAGCGCGATGCCTCCCGCCGCAAGCGACCACGCGATGACTGCGCGGCGAGCAGCCCGATGCGGGATGAGTCGCGTACCGCTGCTCGCCAGATCGGCAGCGGAATCCGCCCAGCGCGTTTTCATGGCCGGCTCCGGCGGCGCAGTGCCGCGCACGTAAGCAGGCAAAACGGGCGCGCCAGGCGCGATCGGGAGCGAAACCGGGAGCCAGGCCGGCAGCCTGGCGGGGAATGAAGGTCTGAGATCAACTTGATGGCGGCGGGCAACGACTAGCCGGAGGAAGCATGAAATGCGCATTATGGGTGCCGCTTCCAAACGTCCATCCCAATAACCGCGGCAACCTCCCCGTCGTGCGGCAATCCACCGTCTGGATCGATTTCGCCACGCCGGGCGAAAACCGCTTGACTTCTACAGTCGCCAGACTAATATACGCACCGCGTACATCAACCCCCTACTCACAGGTGCCTGCATGAGCGTTCCGCAACAAGCCTTCCTCCGCGACGCCATGCGGCGTCTGAACATGACCCGCGACGCGTTCGCAAGCCGCATCGGCGTGTCGCGCAGGGCGCTCGACACATGGCTCCTGCCGGAAGAGTCGCAGGAATCGCGTGCGATGCCCGAGATCGTCGAGCGCTTTGTCTCGGAGATCGTCGGCAATCCCGAGCCGCGCGAAGGCTATACGCAAAGCGTAGACACCCAGTCGCTCGCAAGCCAGTTCCATGTCGAAGGCAAGCCGCAACTGCTGTCCGTCGACCAGTTCTCGCGCGATTCGGTCGAAGCGCTCTTTCGCGTCGCGGACATCATGCAGCCCATCGCACGCCGCCGGAAAATCTCGCGCGTGCTGGAAGGCGCGGTGCTCGGCAACCTCTTTTTCGAAGCCAGCACGCGTACGCGCGTGAGCTTCGGCGCCGCATTCTGCCGCCTCGGCGGTTCGGTGTGCGATACGACCGGCTTCACGTTCTCGTCGATGGCGAAGGGCGAATCGATCTACGACACGAGCCGCGTCATGGCGGGCTACGTCGACGCGATGGTGATCCGCCACCCGGAGCAAGGTTCCGTGGCCGAATTCGCGCGCGCCGTGAACATCCCTGTGATCAACGGCGGCGACGGTCCCGGCGAGCATCCGAGCCAGGCGCTCCTCGACCTCTACACGATCCAGCGTGAATTCTCGCGCCTCGGCAAGATCGTTGACGGCGCACACATCGCGCTCGTCGGCGACCTCAAGTACGGCCGCACGGTGCACTCGCTCGTGAAGCTGCTCGCGCTCTATCGCGGTATCAAATTCACGCTCGTCTCGCCGCCGATGCTCGAAATGCCCGCGTACATCCTCGACAAGATTTCGCGCAACGGCCACGTCATCGAGCAGACCAACGATCTCACGACCGGCCTGCGCGGCGCGGATGTCGTGTACGCGACGCGCATCCAGAAGGAGCGCTTCACCGACGAGTCGTTCGAAGGCTACACGCCCGACTTCCAGATCAACCAGGCGCTCGTGGACAGCGTCTGCGGCCCGGACACGCTGATCATGCACCCGCTGCCGCGCGACAGCCGCCCAGGCGCGAACGATCTTTCGACGGACCTGAACCACGACTCGCGCCTCGCGATCTTCCGCCAGACCGACAACGGCATTCCGGTGCGCATGGCGATCTTTGCGGTGCTGCTGGGTGTCGATACGCTCGTCCAGCACTCGATGCGCGACGCCGCATGGCGCCCGCCCGTCTATCTCGGTCCGGACGACGCCGTATTCCACGGCATCGACTGAAACCCGAATCTGGTTGACTCCACAACAAAGCCGGGAAGCATGGCGCTTCCCGGCTTTGTTTTTTCTGCCTGTTTTTGCCGAGCAAATAAATCAGTTATCCAGGTGTTTTGCAGTGAGGCGAACCTGCACGGCATCGGCCGCGATCTGCCGATCGCACGCGGCAAGGCGATGCCGTCGCCGCGCACGACTGCCTGACCCGCCATGCAGGCCGCGCGCAGGGCTTGCCACGCGCGCGGTTGCGCCGCAAAATCGACGCTTCCTCCTCTCACGCGCGGTACGCCCCATGGGCTATGCATCGCTTGCCACCGGCGTGCTGCTCGCCGCCGGCACCGGATCGCGCTTCGATCCCGAAGGTCTGCGCAACAAACTCCTCGCTCCGCTTCCCGAGGGCCGGTGCGTCGCACACGTTGCCGCGCACCGGTTGCTCCGCGTCGTCCCGAAGGTGATCGCCGTCGTGCGGCCCGGCTCGGAAGCGCTCGCGCACGTGCTCAACGAGGCGGGCTGCGATGTGGTGTTTGCCGCGAATGCGGCGAGCGGGATGGGCGCGAGCCTGGCGGCGGGGGTCGGCGCCGCGCGAGAGGCTGAAAGCTGGATCGTCGCGCTCGCCGATATGCCGCGCATCGCCATAGCAAGCATCGCAGCCGTGGCGCGCGCCATCGACGAAGGCGCATCGCTCGCCGCACCGTTCTACAAGGGGCAGCGTGGGCACCCGGTGGGTTTCGGCTTCGAGCACCGCGACGCGCTGCTCGCGCTGGATGGCGATACCGGCGCACGCGCGCTGCTGGCTGCGCACGCGCTCACGCGCATCGACGTCGACGACCCCGGCATCCTGCGCGACATCGACACGCCGGCTGACCTGAGCGGCATGTAATCACGACCGCTGCGGCATCCCATTCCGGGAAAGGCTGAAGCGTACGGCCGAGCCCGGCATTCTAAAACGCCAGCGACGCACAAACAGCTTTGCCGCGACTGCAACAATCGCCGCTACGTGTGCCTGCAAACACAGGCATTGCGCTCGAGCGGCAGATAATCGATGTGCAATCGTCACACCATCGACGCTCATTCGGCAGTGCTCCAAAAGCGCCATCGAAACTCCGCACGGCGTGCGGCTTTCGCCTACGCTATAGATTGAACACCCGCTCCGCCGCCCGTGCGGACAGTGCCACAGCGCAAGAGGTACCCGCGATGATCTGCTCGCATACGAATCCGCTGCCCGAACCGATCGCCGATCCAACGCGCGATCCCGAGCGCGACCCGCTCACGCCGCCGCCGCATGGTCATCACGGCGAGGAGCCGCAGCGTCCCGATGGTCCGCCGAGCAAGGATCCGGTTTAAACCACCTCACCCGCCACGCCCGGTCAGCCAACGCGTGACGCACGATTGCGTCGAAAGTCGCCCGGAAACGCCCGTTGCCGGGCGCGCGAATGCGCGAATGTCACCCTTTGCCGAATTGCGGAATCGTTGCGCAGAAAGCGCGCGTGACGGCAGCAGGAACGCCCGTAGCACGACCGCAAATTCGACCTTACCGAGCACACGCGCCATGCCGCGCAATGACTCCATTCAACTGAAATGAGCGAAGTCATTTGTCGATTGAACAGGACTGCGGATTTAATTCAGCACCGGAACGAAGCGGCAAGATAAAGCCATCAATCATGGTGGAAGCGATGCCCATCTGCAGTGGAGCGAGCGAGTCGTGGCGCGACAGGGCGCCGCAGTTTAACCCGGCACTGTCAAGGAGCGAGCATCAATTATTTATGCATTTCAACGTTTGATTAAGGGTTTTCACCAGGTTAAACACGCCTGTCACGCGCCGTTAATCCGAAAAGCCGTATGGCAATACCGGCTGTGCAGTCACGCAGCCACGAGCGCACCTGGAACGACCACGCAAACGATGACCCTCAACCGAAAACTTCGCTCGATGATCGCGATCCTCTGGATCGGGCTGCTCCTGATCGTCGCATTTGGAACATGGCAAACCCGCGACTCGATGATCCGCGAGCGTAAAGCGCAATTACAAACGCTCGTCGACGAAGCCATGAGCGTCGCCAACTATTACTACGGGCTCTCGCAACAGAATCAGATGCCCGAAGCCGATGCGCAAAAACAGGCGCTAAAAGTGATCGGCTCGATCCGCTACGGCGCAGACGGCTATCTGAGCATCAACAATTCGCAGTCCGTGATGCTGATGCATCCGATCAAGCCCGAACTGGACGGCAAGAATCTCACCGGCTTCGCCGATCCTGCCGGCAAGCACCTGTTCGTCGCGCTATCGACGGCAGCCAATCAGTCCGGCGGCGGATTCGTCGATTATCTGTGGGCGAAGCCCGGCCATTCGGAACCCGTGCCGAAGACGAGCTACAGCAACCGCTTTGCGCCGTGGGACTGGTGCATCGTCACGGGCATGTACATGGATGACGTGCACGCCGCGTTCCTCGCGAGCCTCGGCATCTGGATCGCGGTCACGTTCGTGCTGGGCGGGATATCGACCGCGGTGATGGTGCTCGTCGTGCGCAGCGTGCGTTCGAGCATCGGCGGGGAACTCGAAGTGGCCGTCGATGCGGCGAACCTCATCGCCCACAGGGATCTCACGGCCCGCCTGGAACCCCAGGGCCACAACGCGAACAGCCTGATGAACGCGCTCGCGAAGATGCAGACGGAACTCGTGCAGACCGTCTCGCGCGTGCACGGCGGCGCGGAGAACATCAACGTCGGCGCGAACGAGATCGCAGCGGGCAACACCGATCTGTCGCAACGCACCGAGCAACAGGCTGCGGCACTCGTTGAGACCGCATCGAGCATGGACCAGATGACGAGCAACGTGCGGCAGAACGCGGATAGCGCGGAGCACGCGGCACAACTCGCCAGCCAGGCCGCGAGCGTCGCGACGCGCGGCAGCGAAGTGGTCGAGAACGTGGTCCGCACGATGGGCGAAATCACGACCAGCTCGCGCCAGATCGGCGACATCATCGGCGTGATCGACGGCATCGCGTTCCAGACCAACATCCTCGCGCTCAACGCCGCTGTCGAGGCCGCGCGCGCGGGCGAACAGGGTCGCGGCTTCGCGGTCGTGGCCGCGGAAGTGCGCAGTCTCGCGCAGCGCTCGGCAACGGCGGCCAAGGAGATCAAGCTCCTGATCGAGAAGTCGACCGGCACCGTCGCGGAAGGCGCGCAGTTCGTCACGGATGCGGGCACAACGATGGCCGAGATCGTGCAATCGGTACGGCGCGTCCACGACATCCTCTCTGAAATCAGCCACGCCTCGCGCGAGCAGAGCGCGGGCATCGAGCAGGTGAACCGCGCCGTGGGCGAAATGGACCAGGTGACGCAGCAGAACGCCGCGCTCGTCGAAGAGGCAGCCGCAGCGGCGTACTCGCTCAAGGATCAGGTCACGATGCTGCGTGAAGCGATCTCGAGCTTCCGGTTGCCCGTAGTTGCGTAACCGTTGCACAGCAGTCGCGTAAGAGTCGCATAACGTGCGCGAGCGGGAGACGATCCTCTAACGGCGTGCGGCTTGCCCTCGATCATTAAGCTTACGCGCGGCTCATCGTTCCGGTGAGCCGCGCGGATCGAATTGGCGCTTAACGCCGTTCGCTGCAAGGCGCCAGTGCAATCTCTGCGAATGAATCAACGCAAACGCGGCATCAAATCTGATCGCGTCCGAAGGCTCGCAACCCCGCGAGATTGCGCACATCGATGCGGTTATACGAAAGCGTGACAAGCCCCAGGCGCTCGAGCGTCTGCAACGCCTGATTGATCCGCTGCCTGGAAGCCCCTGCCAGCATGCCGATTTCTTCCTGCGAGATTTCGAGCGCGAGGCCGGTCTCCGGATAGAGATCGGGGTTGAACAGTTGCGCGAGCGACTGCGCGACGCGCGCGTCGATGTCCAGGAGGCGGCTGTTCTGGATCAGCGCAATGAACTCGCCCATGCGGTTATTGAGCTGATGGATCACGAAGCGGTTGAACGGCAGGCTGCTGTCCATGAGCCGGTGGAACGTATCGGCCGGCACGGCCATCACGAGCGAAGGCTGTAATGCGATCACGTCGTATTTACGCGGCTCGCGCTTGATCACACTGCCCTCGCCGAACCAGCCGCCATGCGGCACGCCGGAAAACGTACAGCCGCGTCCGGACGCATTGACAATCGCAAGCTTGACCAGTCCCAAACTGACGCCGAGCCAGTAGGCCGAAGGCGCCTCGCGCGCGGCGACGGTTGCCCCGGCGGGATAACGCTGCGCGTGAGATTCGGCGAGCACCCAGGCGCGGTGCGCAGGTTCCAGCGTGCGAAACCACGAACAGCGCTCGAACAGCGCGGCGAGCGCAGGCGCATCGACGCGCCCCCCGGCACGGCTGCTGGAATCCGGCTCGGCGGGCTGCGCCGGACCATCGGGCACATCGCCGCCCACGGGCATATTGCACTGCGTCATCGCGCTTGACTTGAGATGGGTCATTCGGTGGAACCGCGCTTGCGCGTCTGTCGCTCGCGTGACAGACACGCATCTGCGGCCCTGATACGGTTGCGAGAATCATACCCACAAAATCGCAATCGTCCCGGGCCCCGCCCGACAGGAGACACCGAATGTTGCATCCGTTCGAAGAAGGGCTCGCGCAATGCGAGGCCAATTACGTGCCGCTCACGCCGATCGACTTCATCGCCCGCGCGGCAGAAGTCTACGGCGATCGTCTCGCGATGGTCCACGGCGACGTGCGCCGCAACTGGCGCGAAACTTACGCCCGCACGCGCCGGCTCGCGAGCGCGCTGGCGCAGGCCGGCATCGGTCGCGGCGACACGGTGGCGGCGCTCCTGCCCAACATCCCCGCGATGGTCGAGGCGCACTTCGGCGTGCCGATGCTCGGTGCGGTGCTCAATACGCTGAACACGCGGCTCGATGTCGCCACGATGCTGTTCATGCTGCGTCATGGCGAGGCCAAGGCGCTGATCGTCGATACGGAATACGCAGCACTCGCGCAACGCGCGGCCATCGCCTTTCCGGCGCTGAAGATCATTTCCGTGGCCGACGTCATGCCCGCCGACCCCGAGCATTTCCCGCGTGCCGTCGACTACGAGGCGTTCCTCGAACAAGGCGACCCCGAGTTCGCGTGGACAAACCCGAACAACGAATGGGACGCCATCGCGCTCAACTACACGTCGGGCACGACGGGCGATCCGAAGGGCGTGGTGTATCACCATCGCGGCGCGTACATGAACGCGGTGAGCAACATTCTCGAATGGGATATCCCGAAGCATCCGGTGTATCTGTGGACGCTGCCGCTCTTTCACTGCAACGGCTGGTGTTTCGCATGGACGATCGCGGCGCGTGCGGGCGTGAACGTCTGCCTGCGCAAGTTCGACGCAAAACTCGTATTCGATCTGATCCGCCGCGAGCGTGTCACGCATTACTGCGGCGCGCCGATCGTGCAAGGTGCGCTCGCCGATGCGCCCGCCGAATATCGCGAAGGCATTACGCACACGGTCAACACGATGGTTGCGGGCGCACCGCCCGCGCCCGCCGTGATCGCAAAGATGAAGGCGATCGGCATTCAACTGACGCACGTCTACGGACTGACCGAAGTTTATGGGCCAGCCGCGGTGTGCGCGGTGCAGGAAAGCTGGAAATCGCTCGACGACACCGAACAGGCGCGGCTGGCCGCACGCCAGGGCGTGCGCTATCACCTGCAAGCCGGCGTGACCGTGCTCAACCCGGCGACGATGGAGCCCGTGCCGAACGACGGCGAAACGCTCGGCGAGATCATGTTCCGCGGCAACATCTGCATGAAGGGTTATCTGAAGAACGAACGCGCCACCGAGGAGGCGTTCCGCGGCGGCTGGTTCCACACGGGCGATCTGGGTGTGATGACACCGGACGGCTACGTGCGCATCACGGACCGCAGCAAGGACATCATCATTTCGGGCGGCGAGAACATTTCGAGCATCGAAGTCGAAGACACGCTGTACCGGCACCCCGCTGTCTCGCTGGCGGCGGTCGTGGCAATGCCCGATCCGAAATGGGGTGAAGTGCCGTGCGCATTCGTCGAACTGCGCCCGGGCGCTACCGCCACGGCGGAAGAGATCATCGCGCATTGCAAGCTCTTCCTCGCGCACTTCAAGGTCCCGCGCGCCGTGAAGTTCGGCGAGTTGCCGCGCACGGCGACAGGCAAGATCCAGAAATACGAACTGCGTTCGCAGGTTGGCTCGCAAAGCGCCATCGATCTGAGCGGCGCACCCGCGGAGCAAAAGAAACAGTAAGTGCCTGTTCATGGTCACGTCTGCGGCGGCGGCGCATCTGCGCTTCGCCTCCACACGCGCCGCCGCGCGTATGTAACGTGAATTGACAACCCAGCCACGGCGTTTTCTTGCCTGGATTGCTTCGTTCCCCCGTTTTGCCGTTTTGCATCAAGGGCCAACCCAGGCGTTGGCCCTTTTCATTGGCGCACCGGTTTGAAATGCGCGCTTACAAGTACTCACGTATTCCCGACGTTCCGGCCGATAAGCTGAATCATGTGCGTTACGGCATTGAACACTTCGAAGCCGCGCCGTAGCGACGCACTCGACGAGGAGGAACCACATGAGCATGAATTTCTGGAAGACCCCTGCACGTGCACTCGTGACGGCCATGATCGCCGGCGGTGCACTGGCGGGCGCCACGAGCGCCTTCGCACAGTCCGGTCCATCTATCCCGCACGCCGATTCGCAGCCGCAATACAGCGAAGCGCACATGATCCCGGTGGACGTACGGATGTCGATCGGCTGGCACGATAACCGCTATTGGGACGGACACCGCTACTGGGAACACGACGAATGGATGCACCATCATCCGCGCGACCCGGGTTCTCCGCATCGCCACGACGACCGCCGTATGCCGCCCCCGCCGCGTTACTGATCTGGTGAGCGCGCAACGGTCGCCGTACCGTGCGGCCGCATGCACCGAGGCCGGAAAGCAATCTGAAAGTAACGGTGTGTAATGTGCCCGCGTTGCTTCCCGGCGGACGGACAGGTACCTTATTGGTGCGTTTCGTTCCCCGGAACGCACGGTGTATTCTCATTGCCCCGGCCGGTAACGCCCGGGGCTTTTTTTGTCGTGCCTCGAAAATTTTTTTTCCACGTTGCGCATTATTTATGGTGCGCGTAACGTTGCAACGCCTCTTGAGAACAGGCGAGCCTTATTAGTCCCCGGTCGATGCTTTACGCGCCGTCCGGGGTTTTTTTTCGTCTGTTGTATGGGGCTCGCCACCGGATCTCACCGCCATGGCACACGGCAGCGGCTGGAATGAAGTTGACGGATCACCGGAGGAGGAGTCCGGCATCGCCCCAGCCGGAGCTAGATCCGTCAAGGCGAGGATTATCGGTGTTCGTGCGCAATACATCATCAGCGCTTCCCGCAAAGCTGAATAACAAAATCCGCAAAGATAGGGCCGGGGTATATAAAAGGGTCGCAGCCGTATCGGTTAACATGGCGTTTTCACCTGTAACGCCCGTTCTGTTTTGCCCACCTTTACGCTAGCCTCAACCGTCAGCGCGGAACTCGAGATCCGCAAAAGCCGCTTCATCGCCCACGCGATTCCGGTCGCCGACCGCGAAGCGGCCATGACCGAACTGAGCCGTCTGCGCAACGACCACCCGAGCGCCACGCACGTCTGCTGGGCGCTGCTCGCGGGCGGCCAATCCGGCATGTCCGACGACGGCGAACCCTCCGGCACCGCCGGACGGCCGATCCTCGAAGTCCTGCGCCATCACGATCTGGACGGCGTGCTGGCCGCCGTGGTGCGTTACTACGGCGGCGTAAAACTCGGCGCGGGCGGGCTCGTGCGCGCTTACACCGATGCGATTGCCAGTGCGCTGCAAGGCGCAACGCGCGTCGAACGCATTGCGCAGGCCCAACTGACCATCGAGCTCGGCTATCCGGACGAAGCGCGCGTGCGGCACTGGATCGAACAAACGCAAACGGTGCTTACCGATAGCCGCTACACCATGACCGTGCGGCTCACGATCCAGATGCCGGCCACCGCGATCGAAGGCGCGCGCGACGCCCTGCGCGATCTGACCCAGGGCCGCGCAGGTTTTCCCGAGCACGATTAAAACAACCCGCGAGCCTCGAATCGCGTTGCTTCGCGCGCGACGGCGCAATACCACACGGCACACTACACACGGCAGCGCGCGCACATCGCCTGCATGTGCGCGCGCCGCACGATGAGCCTTGGTCGAACCGCTTCAGACAGCGGAAATAATGACCTTCAGCGCCTGCGTGCGCGCCGCTTCGCCGAACGTTGCGTAGGCATCCATGATCTGGTCGAGCGTGAAGCGGTGCGTGACGAGCTTGCCCGGTTCGAGCCGCTTCGAGACGACGGTCGAAAGCAGCATGGGGGTCGTGTAGGTATCGACGAGACCCGTGGTGAGCGTGATGTTATGCGCCCACAGTCTTTCCAGGTGCAGATCGACCTTCGTTCCATGCACGCCCACGTTCGCAATCGTGCCGCCCGCGCCGACGATCGATTCGCAGACGGTAAAGGTTGCCGGCACACCGACCGCCTCGATCGCCACATCCACGCCGCGATTGCCCGTGAGCGCCATCACGCGCTCGACGGCATCGCCGCCCTTGCTGTTGACCACGTCGGTCGCGCCGAACTTCTTCGCGACTTCGAGCCGGTTGTCGTCGAGGTCGATCATGATGATGCGCCCCGGCGCGTAGAACTGCGCGGTCATCAACGCTGCAAGCCCGATCGGCCCTGCGCCGACGATCGCCACCGACTGCCCCGGCTTCACCTTGCCGTTGAGCACGCCGCATTCGAAACCCGTCGGCAGGATGTCGCTCAGCATGACGAGCGCTTCTTCGTCGACACCCTTGGGCAAGTGATAAAGGCTCGTATCCGCGTGCGGAATGCGGACCTTTTCGGCCTGCGTGCCGTCGATCAGATGGCCGAGAATCCAGCCGCCCGTCGTGCAGTGCGAGTACATCTGGCGGCGGCAATATTCGCACTTGCCGCACGAACTGATGCACGAAATCAGCACGGGATCGCCGACCTTGAAGTTGGACACGCTGTCGCCCACTGCTTCGACAATGCCGACGCCCTCGTGGCCGAGCGTCGTGCCGGGCTTCACTTCGGGCACATCGCCTTTGAGAATGTGCAGATCGGTGCCGCAGATCGTGGTTTTCGTGATGCGCACGATCGCATCGGATGGTTTATCGATCTTCGGCTCGGGTTTGTCTTCCAGTGACTTCTGCTGAGGCCCCTTGAACACCAGTGCTTTCATAACGACTCTCCTGGTTGCGACATGACGGGATGCAGCCGCGTGTGCGGCTAAACGGTGTGCGGCGCAAGGCGCGCAGGTAAAGAAGAGAAACGTGATGGGGATACATGCCGTATGACGACTACGCGACGCCTACGCAAGCTGAATCGAGAATAGCACGCTGATTCAGCACGACCTTATCCGTGCGCAGATAACATGCAATCACAGGCGTCGTCAGGATCATCGTATCGACGGCCGTCTACGTCACAATCCTTGCGCGCGACCCTCGTTGCAAAGCGCGTTCGCATCAGCATCGGTGCGCGCGCGCGGCGCCAGCGCGTGCCGGTAATGGTCGTAGACGCGTTCGCGTTCTTCGCGCGCAAGCGCGCGCTTTTCGACGAGCCGCAGCATGCGATGCCGATCGGCGCCGAGCATTGCGTAATAGCGTTCGGTATGCAAACGCTTGAAACGCACGTAAAACTCCGGGCCCGGCAGACCCGAGTCGGTCGCGAGCAGTGACGCGTAATCCGCCACGCGCAGCTCGCACAGCGCCGCAGCGGCGGCTTCGAGCAATGCATAGCGTTCGCGAAGCGGCACGTCCTGCGCAAAGAGCGCATGAAAGGCGCCGTACGACACGACGCCGCGCCTGCTCGCCGCGCGCCGCAACAACCGTTCCACCTTCAAGTCGAGTTCCGTGTTCATTCCGTCGGCCAAAAAACGGGGCGCGCACAAAGCGCACGGCCTGCAATCGCCGTGCATTCATCGCGCGCGCCCCGACAAGATCGAAAGAACCGGTCCGCTTCACGACAAGCGGTTTGCGAAACCGATATTCCGTTTCATTCCGTTTGAATAAAAATTGATCCGGAATCAGTATTCTGCCTGGAAATGCCGGATCATTCGCTGTAAGTGTTCATGCAAACAAGGCGCAATGATCTGTCGCATATTTTTTCGCATCGTGCCCGACGTTGCTCAAACGCAAATGCAACGCGCCACGCATCGTGACAAACCGATTAATCAGACAAAAAGCGAGCGGTTATGCATGAACGACCGTACACGCCATGCGGGCACGGAAAATAAAAGAAAGCGAAACGTATAGGGCCATTACCGATAATTCGTGCCGTTTCACTTTTTCCGTAGTGCACGATAATCTACAAGTCAAGCAGACTATTTTTTCTCAGGCTATACACATTCTCTACAAAAACAATTATTAATATTCGCTGAAGCACGCAATCGCGTGCCGCGAGCGCCCGCCAGGGGCGCGCACTTCGCCGTCCGCCACCGCTTGGCACCGTATGTCTCACGAATTGCCGGTGCAACGCCGTGGCAAGCAACAAGGCCCGCATGCAGGAACCCGGGTTTGAGGAGCGGCGTATCTGCACTGCCGCATGATCGAATCTTTCGTCGACGAGTGATCCCATGCTTACCCGAACCGAGGACTTGCCGAGCGTCACGAGAAGAATGGCTGCTGGCCAGATGCTGATCGATGGCGCGACGGTGAACGCTGTCGCAGATTCTCTGCATCTTTCGGCCCAGACCGTGCGCCGGTACAAGGTGATCGTCGAGGACGGCGGACTCGCCGCGCTCAAGCAGATGAGCGTGGGCGGGCGCCCCTCGGTGCTCGACCACGCCGCACTGTTCTGGATTGCGAGCGCACTGCACGGCTCCGCGCGCGAACACGGTTTTCCGAGCGACACGTGGACCAACAGCCGCGTGCGCGAGCTGATCAGCCGCCAGTTCGGCGTGCATTATTCGCGCGTCTATACGTGGCAGATCGTCTCGAACCTCGGCCTCGGCCATCGCCTGTCGAAATCGGCGCGCTGAATCTGGCGCGCTGACGTTCGCGACACACACGCCGCCGCGTTTCAGGTCGCGGCCTGCGGGTCCGTTTGCGCCGGTTCGACGCCGCCGCTCTCGCACTGCAGCGCGCCGCAATCATCCTGTTTCGCAACTGCAAACACAAACGCCGCGCCCAATACCGGGCGCGGCGTTTGTGCGAGTGCCGACTCGGTTCAATAGACTTCCGGCACGATCATGGTCTGCTCGACAGGCTGCCGGATGTAGTCGGGATGGTGGACACGCGCAGGCAGCGTCACGTGCGGATGCTCGATCTCCCGATACGGCACCTGGCTCAGCAAATGGCTGATGCAGTTCAGGCGCGCGCGCTTCTTGTCGACGCCCTGCACGACCCACCACGGCGCCTCGGGAATGTGGGAGCGCTGGAGCATCACTTCCTTCACCTGCGTGTACTGTTCCCAGTGGCTGCGGCTTTCGAGATCCATCGGGCTCAGCTTCCACTGCTTGAGCGGATCTTCGATGCGGCTCTGGAAGCGGATTTCCTGCTCTTCGTCGGTAATGGAGAACCAGTACTTGATGATCTGAATACCGCTTCGCACGAGCATCTTTTCGAACTCGGGCACCGAGCGGAAGAACTCCTCGTACTCTTCATCGGTGCAGAAGTTCATCACGCGCTCAACGCCCGCGCGGTTGTACCAGCTACGGTCGAACAGCACCATCTCGCCGCCTGCGGGCAAATGCTGGACGTAGCGCTGGAAATACCATTGCGTGCGCTCGCGGTTGTTCGGCGCGGGCAGCGCGGCGACACGGCACATGCGCGGATTCAGACGCTGCGTGATGCGCTTGATGACGCCGCCCTTGCCCGCCGCATCGCGGCCTTCGAAGATCACGACGAGCCGGTAGCCCGTATTGACGATCCAGTCCTGCAGCTTCACGAGTTCGCCCTGCAGGCGGATCAGCTCGTGGAAATAGACGCGGCGCAGTTCGCGCGCTGCGTCGGTGATCTGCAAACCCCGCTCCTGGAGACGGTCGTCGACTTCCATTTCGAGCTCTTCGTCGAAGGCGTCGATCAGTTCCTCGTCGAGGCGGCGGCGGCGATACAGCGCGGCGGCCTCCTGATCATGTTCGAGTTCTTTCATGGTGATTCTCCTGTTGCGATCGAATGGCAATCCAATCCTTTACGTCACGGCAATCGCGGCGGTCGCGGCGGCGACGGCGTCGCGCCACTATCCGCGTAATGGGTGTCATTCGTATGTATTACAGGCGTGGCAGGCACACGGAAGCGGCACACGCAGCCGCGTTGCGCAGCGTCATCCCAAGGGCTTGGCGAAGCTCAATTCGTGCCCGTCCGGGTCGCGCAGATGGAAGTAGCGTTCGCCCCACGGCGCATCCTGCGGCTCAAATTCGGGCGTCGCGCCCGCAGCCAGCGCCTGGCGGTAGAACGCATCCACATCGGAGACGTAGACGATCACGCGTCCCCAGCCTTCTACGGCGCCGGGCTGGCCTTCCAGCAGGTTCAGGTAGCTCGTCGCGCCGCCGCCCAGCACGAACGACGCGAAACCCGCCACGGTGTGCCCAGGCCGCTGCCGGAATCCGAGCGATTCGTAAAAGCGCACCGAGCGCCCGATTTCGCTGACGGTCAGCGTCACGGCGCTCAACGTTTCGATTCGCGCGGCCACCTCGTCCATGCCGGGTTCTCCCTGATCGCTTCGCCCCGAGGGGCGTTCGTGGTTGATTGCGCCGACTTTAGCAGCCTTTGGCGGCTCGCCGCCCTGGAGCCGCCGCGGCGCCCTCGCCCGCCGCTTTGGCCACGGCAGCCTTCTCTCCGGCAGCCTTCTCCCCAGCAACATTCGCCCCGACCGTCTTCGCCCCGGCAGGCGGCACCGACGGGCTCCAGGGCACCGTGGTCCAACCACCTCCGGGTGCATCGGGATCCTCTCCAACGCGTGCGCGCACGAAGTCGATATGCGTCTGCATCGCCGTGCGCGCCTCCTCGGGGCGCCGCGAGAGAATCGCATCGCACACCGTACGGTGCTGCTCCAGCAGCAGGACGGCAGCGCCCTCGGCCAGCTCGCGCAACCCTGTCCCGTTCATCGTGATGTGCTCGCGCAGCATGCCCAGCACGCTCGTGTGCAGATGCAGGAACATCGCATTGTGCGAGGCCTGCGCGATCACCTCGTGCAGTTTCGCGTCCGCGTCGGCTTCTCCGGTCTTGTCGCCCACCAGGTGCGCGTGCTCAAGGGCGTCCATCAGTGTGCGGATGCGCGCGAGATCTTCGTCGCTCGCGCGCAGCGCCGCGAAATAGGCCGTCGCGCCTTCCAGCACGCGGCGAAATTCGAGGATGTCGTCGCGCAGCGCCGGATGGTCGGCCACCAGTTGCCCCCACGGCGACGCAAAGCCCGTGCGCAACTGGTCGGTCACGAACACGCCCGCGCCCGGCCGGCTCTGCACGAGGCCGCGCGCCGCGAGCCGCTGGATCGCCTCGCGCACCGTGTTGCGCGCGACGTCGTAGCGCTCGGCCAGCACCCGCTCGGCCGGCAGCTTCGTGCCCGTGCGCCAGCTGCCGTCGAGCAGCGCCGTCTCCATCTGCCGCATCACGGCCTCGACGCGCCCACGCGCCCTGCCACTGTCCCTCATTGCCTCGTCCCCGGTCTCGTCGTGCCTTCGCCATCCGCCTTCGCCAACATCGCGCAGTAGCTGGTCCAACCAATTTGTGCCAAACGCTCAAATCGGGAATTATGCGCCCAAAGACGGCTTCGCCCTCGCTCGCGACGCCAATAACGGATGGAATCGGAGACATGAAGCCTCGGCAATATCCCACGGGCAAGCGCCCCACCGACGTATATCTGTTCGCAACCTGCCTCGTCGATCTGTTCGTTCCGCAGGCGGGCCTCGACGCAGTCAAGCTGCTCGAACGCGAAGGCATCACCGTCCACTTCCCGCGCGGCCAAAGCTGCTGCGGCCAGCCCGCCTGGTCGAGCGGCAACCCGCGCCAGGCGCAAGAGGTTGCACGCGCGCAGCTCGGCCTGTTCGACCAGCCCTGGCCCGTCGTCGTCCCTTCCGGTTCGTGCGCGGGCATGATGCGGCAGCACTGGCCGGCGCTGTTCGAAGAAGACCCTGAAGCCGCCGCGAAGGCCGCCGAACTGTCCGGACGCATCTACGAACTCACCGAGTTTCTCGTGCGCGTGCTGAAGATCGATCTCGGCGCACTGGGCGCCGCCACTGCCAGCACCAAGGAGAGCATCGTCCTGCACACCTCGTGCGGCGCGCGGCGCGAGATGGGCACGCGCGAGCACGGCGTCGAAGCCGTCGACGCGCTGCCCGGCGTCACGCGCGTCGAGCACGAACGCGAGTCCGAATGCTGCGGCTTCGGCGGCACGTTCTCGCTCAAGCACCCCGATATCTCCGGCGCGATGGTCGCCGACAAGCTCGCGTCCGCGGTCGCGACCGGCTGCGACCGGCTCGTGAGCGCCGACTGCGGCTGCATGCTGAACATCGGCCACGCCGCCGAGCACAAGGGCGCGCCACTCGCCGTCGAGCATATGGCGTCGTTCCTGTGGCGCCGCACGGGTGGAGACAAGGCATGAGCGAGAATTCCCAGGGCGCCCGCGCGCGCATCCTCGGGCGGCTGCGCACCTGCGCGCCCGACGCTGCGAACGTCGGCGCGGCCCATGCCGCCAATGCGCTCGACGAACACATCGACGCACATTTCACGCAGCGCCGCGTGCACGCGTCGCTCGCGCAAAACGTGCAGCAATTTAAGAGCATGCTCGAAGCGGTGCACGCCGACGTGTTCTGCCTCAGCGCCGACGCCTGGCCCGCCGAAATGGCGCGCCGTCTCGCCGAAGCGGGCGTGCGCCGGCTCGTGCTCGACACGTCCTGCGCCGAAGGCGCCGCGCTCGCGAGCGCCCTGCCCGAGGCCGTCGAGGCGCTGACGTATGCGCGGCCCATCGAAGCGTGGAAAACCGAACTCTTCGAGACGATCGACGCGGGCTTCACCGTCGCACGCTCCGGGCTCGCGGCGACCGGCACGCTGATCGTCGTCCCCGACGCGAATGCGCCGCGCACCGTCTCGCTCGTGCCGCCGCTGCACATCGCGCTGATTCACGCGAACACGCTGCACGCGGACCTGCACGCGGCGGTGGCCGCCGAGCGCTGGCGCGACGGCATGCCGACCAACCTCGTGATGATCTCGGGGCCGTCCAAGACTTCCGATATTCAGCAGACCACCGCTTACGGCGCCCACGGGCCGCGCGCGCTGTGGGTCGTCGTCGTGACCGGCGACGCGGCTGTCAACCCGCACGACACACAGCACAACACGCACGATAAAGGAGCCGCCCGGTGAGCACGCAAACGCACGCACAAGGCGGCACGGACGAGCAGAAGACGCTGCATTTCGTCCCCACGGCTGAATTTCGCGAGCGCGCCCGCGCGGCGCTCGACGATCCGCAACTGCGCAAGAGCTTCCGCGGCGCGATGGACTTCCTGCAAGGCAAGCGCGCCGCGCAGTTCCCCGACTCCGACGAACTCGAAGCGCTGCGCGACATCGGCGAAGCGGTGCGCCAGCACGCGCTCAAGCGCCTGCCCGAACTGCTCGAACAACTCGAAACGAATCTGCGCAGGAACGGCATCCAGGTGCATTGGGCCGAAACCGCCGACGAAGCGAACAGCATCGTCCACGGCATTGCGCAAAAGCACGCCGCCACGCGCGTCATCAAGGGCAAGTCGATGGCGAGCGAAGAGATCGAGCTCAATCACTACCTCGGCGAACGCGGCATCGCGTGCATCGAGTCGGACATGGGCGAGTACATCGTCCAGCTCGCGGGCGAGAAGCCCTCGCATATCGTCATGCCCGCGATCCACAAGACGAAGGGCGACATCGGGCATCTGTTCGAAGAGCACATCCCCAACACGACCTACACCGAGGACGTGGACGAACTGATCCAGACGGGTCGCCGCGCGCTGCGCCGCGCCTTCGCCTATGCGGACATCGGCATGTCCGGCGTGAACTTCGCCGCCGCCGATACGGGCACGCTCTGGCTCGTCGAGAACGAGGGCAATGGCCGTCTCTCGACCACCGTGCCCGACGTGCACATCGCGATCATGGGCATGGAGAAGGTCGTCGCGAAGCTCGAGCACATCGTGCCGCTGTCGAGCCTGCTCACGCGCTCGGCAACGGGCCAGCCGATCACGACGTACTTCAACCTGATCAGCAGCCCGCGCCGCAAAGGCGAGAAAGACGGTCCGCGCGAAGTGCACCTGGTGCTGCTCGACAACGGCCGCAGCCAGGCCTATGCCGACGAGCAACTGCGCGCGACGCTGCAGTGCATTCGCTGCGGCGCCTGCATGAATCACTGCCCGGTGTACACGCGCATCGGCGGGCACGCGTACGGCACGACGTATCCGGGGCCGATCGGCAAGATCATCTCGCCGCACCTGCTCGGCCTCGAGGCCACCGCCGATCTTCCGAGCGCGTCGAGCCTGTGCGGCGCATGCGGCGAAGTCTGCCCGGTGCGCATTCCGATTCCCGATCTGCTCGTGCGCCTGCGCACCGAAGCGAATCGCGCGCCCGACGAAGTCGTCGCGCATCCGCTGCGCGGCCAGGGCGCGAAACACAACAAGCGCGAGCAGTTCGTCTGGCGCTTCTGGAGCGGCGCGTTCGCGCATCCGCGCGCCTACCGCGCGCTGCGCTGGGCCGCGACGCGACTGCGCGCATTCACGCCCACGCAGCAAATGGGCTGGACGCAGCACCGCACACCGCTCACCCCCGCACCGCGCAGCCTGCACGACATGCTGCGAGATCGCAAACAGCCGGAATAACGGCAAAAAAGAAACCACGTGGCGCGCGGGCGATCCGGCTCGCGCGACCAACGTGTCGGCAGAGAAGGCAGAGAATTTAGACCCGCATCCTCGGAGGAGACCGAAGTGCAACCCTGGTACCAGACCTACACCCCACTCGGCAGTCTGTGGCTGTCCACGCTCGTGGCCGCCATCCCGATCCTGTTCTTCTTCCTCGCGCTTGCCGTATTGCGCCTGAAGGGCCACGTCGCCGCCGCGATCACGCTCGTGCTCGCACTGTGCGTCGCCATCTTCGCGTACGGCATGCCCGTGCGACAGGCGCTCGCCTCGGCGGGCTTCGGCTTCGCCTACGGCCTGTGGCCGATCGCGTGGATCATCATCACTGCGGTGTTCCTCTACAAGATCGTCGTGAAGACCGGGCAGTTCGAGATCATCCGTGCATCGGTGCTCTCGATCACCGACGACCAGCGTCTGCAGATGCTGCTGATCGGCTTCTCGTTCGGCGCGTTCCTTGAAGGCGCAGCGGGCTTCGGCGCGCCGGTCGCGATCACCTCGGCGCTGCTCGTCGGCCTCGGCTTCGAGCCGCTCTACGCAGCCGGCCTGTGCCTCATCGCGAACACCGCTCCGGTGGCGTTCGGCGCGATGGGCATTCCGATCATCGTCGCGGGCCAGGTGACGGGCATCGACCCGTTCCTCATCGGCGCGATGGCGGGCCGCCAACTGCCGCTGCTCTCGATGTTCGTGCCGTTCTGGCTCGTGTTCATCATGGACGGCAAGCGCGGCCTCAAGGAAACGTGGCCCGCAGCGCTCGTCGCAGGCGGCAGCTTCGCCGTGACGCAGTACTTCACGTCGAATCACATCGGACCCGAGTTGCCGGACATCACCTCGGCACTCGTGAGCCTCGTTGCGCTCGCATCGTTCCTCAAGGTGTGGCAGCCGAAGCGCGCAGCGCAGGCTTCGGGCGTGAACGTCAGCGGCGGCGCTGCTGCGCTCGGCGGCTTCGGCGGCAGCAATGGCGCTGCGGCGTCGAGCCGCAAGGCTTCGCCGTACAGCGGTGCGCAAACCCTGCGCGCATGGTCGCCGTTCCTGATGCTGACGGCCGTCGTCACCGTCTGGAGCCTGAAGCCGTTCAAGGCGCTGTTCGCGGCGAAGGGCGCGCTCGCCGGCACCGTGCTGAGCATCCACGTCCCCGGCCTCGACAAGCTCGTCATGCGCACCGCGCCGATCGTCGCGAAGCCGACCGCCTATGTCGCCGTGTTCAACTTCGACTGGCTCTCCGCCGTGGGCACCGCGATCCTGCTGACCGCGATCATCTCCACGATCGTGCTGCGCATGAAGCCGGGCGCCGCCATCGCCGCGTTCGTCGAAACGCTCGGCGAACTGCGCCGCCCCGTGCTCTCGATCGGTCTCGTGCTGTCGTTCGCGTTCGTCGCGAACTACTCGGGCATGTCGTCGACGCTCGCACTCGCACTCGCCGGCACCGGCGCTGCGTTCCCGTTCTTCTCGCCGTTCCTCGGCTGGATGGGCGTGTTCCTGACCGGCTCGGACACGTCGTCGAACGCGCTGTTCTGCTCGCTGCAGAACACCACCGCGCACCAGATCGGCGTGTCGAACACGCTGCTCGTCGCGGCGAACACCTCGGGCGGCGTGAGCGGCAAGATGATCTCGCCGCAGTCGATCGCCGTCGCCTGCGCGGCAACGGGCCTCGTCGGCAAGGAAGCATCGCTGTTCCGCTTCACCTTGCGCCATAGCCTGTTCTTCGCAACGATCGTCGGCATCGTCACGCTGATTCAGGCGTATGTGCTGACCGGCATGATTCCGCAGTAATACTGCGTAACGGAAAAACCGGCGGGAGCGCAATCGCGCTTTCGCCCCGCTTTTGCCCTGTTTTGCCCCGCATTGGCCCATCCGGCACAAGGCCGCCGCCCGCTCGCCGCGGGCAGCGGCCTTTTTCTTTGCGCGCAAATGAACTGCACCCCAAAAGTTGGACGCCGATCCAGCCTTTGGGGTGTTTTTCATGACGAAGTACGATGAGCGGTTCAAACAGAAGCTGGTCGACAGGCACCTGCGTGATGGGGTTGGCC
>NZ_SCRP01000025.1 GCF_004298475.1 Paraburkholderia sp.
CCCCGGGCTTGCGAGCGAACTGACCATCCGCACCGCCGTGCAAAAAATACTTCTTGACGTCACGCGCCTGATTTCGCGCCTTTACGATGGCTTGCTGCCAACCGGCGTGGACCGCGTGGGGCTCGCCTATATCCAGAGGTACGGCCAGGCCGCCCATGCCGTATTGAGCGAGCGCGGGTTTTCATTCTTGCTGAATAAAAGCGACTCCAAAGCGGCTTTTGACATACTCCTGTCGTCAAATTCTGATCGCAGCAAAATCCGTAAATTCATCGTACGAGCATGGCTAAATCGGAATACTCGATATCGTGACGACCGTGCAATTCTGTTGCATACGAGTCACAGCGGGATGGAGTTTCAGCGGTATCACCGTACGATGGCGCGTCAATCCATCCGCACCGTCTTCATGGTCCACGACCTGATACCGCTGACCCACGCGGAGTACTGCCGCGCCGGGGTCGACCACACGCACCGGCGCCGCATCCATACGGCGTTGGTCCATGCGTCCGGCCTGATTGCCAATTCCCAGGCGACGCTCGATTCGCTGGCCGAGGAAGCCGAAAACACGGGTATTGCGATGCCGCCGAGTGTGATTGCGCACCTCGCACCCGGTGTTGACCATCGGCCTCCTGGCGTGCCGCCGATCGATACGCCCTATTTCGTGATCCTCGGCACCATCGAACCGCGCAAGAATCACTGGTTCCTGCTCCACGTCTGGCGCCGCCTCGTGGAGCAAATGGGCGACGCCGCGCCAAAGCTCGTGATCATCGGCCGTCGCGGCTGGGAATGCGAGAACGTCGTCGACATGCTCGAGCGCTGTGCGCCGCTGCGCGGCGTCGTCGTCGAGGAGCCGAACTGCAGCGACGAGCGCCTGCATGCGTGGCTGCAACATGCCCGGGCATTGCTCTTCCCGTCGTTTGTCGAAGGGTATGGCATGCCGCTCGTCGAGGCCCTCACGCTGCAGGTGCCCGTGCTGGCGAGCGATCTTCCGGTCTTCCACGAGATTGCCTCGGACGTCCCGGATTATCTCGATCCACTCGACGGCCCCGGCTGGCTCACCCGAATCTGGGCCTACGCACAGCCCGACAGTGCCGAACGAGCCGCCCAGATCGCACGCATCGCCCACTTTCGCGAGCCGACCTGGGCGGAGCATTTCGAACAAGTCGACCGGTTCCTCGATTCGCTTCATTGAATGAAACTCTCGACGACGCAGCCGTTCTCGCCTCCGGACGCACGCCCCCTTGATCCGCGCACATTCGCGCGCGGCAGGCGTCTGCTCGGTTGGCTCGCCGGCCAGTCGCCGCTCGTCTGGACCGATCGTTGGGCAGGCGCCGTAGTCGCCGGAATTGTGGCTCGCCTCGACTCCGCCACACAATCAGTCTGCCCGGGTCCCATCGGGGCGCGCCATGATGCACGCCATTCCCCGCTTTCGTGGTTCTGCATCCCTCCCGCGTTCGTCGGGCGCGGCGGGTTTATTGCCGCGCTGAACCACGCGTTGAGTGCTGGCACCGTCGAATCGGACCATCCGCGAGCCCGTGCATTAATGCAACGCGTGCTGGAATCGGATGCCCTTCACGCGCGCCGCCGTGTGCTCGATCTTCCCGGTGCGTGGCAAGCAGCTTCCACGAACGCGCGCATTGTCCTGTTCGACGAGCGCGAAACAACGCGGATGGACGTTTTCACCCCCGCAAAGGAACGTCGCAAACGATTTCGTGCAATGGTCGAGGCAGTTCGCCTCAGTCATCCCAACGCGGAATTCTGGCTCATGCGTTCGGCGGATACCGGTGAAGGCGGCTGGCTATCGGCCCGCGTGCCGTTGCCCTCAGGCACTCGCACTCTGGACACAGGCCACTCGTTGCGCGACGTCCTCGCCCGGGCGAACGCCATCTTTGTGCTCGGCGCGTCGGAAGGTATGGGTGCACTGCTTGCGGGCGTTCCGGTTCATGTCTTCGGTTCTCCGTACTATGCCGGCTGGGGCTTGACGAACGATCATGCTGGCCTGCCCGAACGTACCGCTCGCCCGACCCTCGACGCGCTGTTCGACGCGGCGTTCCTGCGCCTCGCGGGATATCTCGATCCACAATTTCATCGGCACGGAACGCTCGAATCCGTGCTCGACTGCGTCGAGCTGCAGCATGCAGTCGCCGCACGGTATGCGACGTTGAGCCACGTCGTCGGCGTGCGCTTCCAATGGTGGAAGCGTCCGTTCGCCACGCCCTTTCTGACGAGCGGTGGCGGAACGCTGCGGTGGGTGTCGGATCCCGCACAAGTCCGGGAACGCGAGCACGCTGTGATTTGGGGAGGCCGGCCGGCAGACGGGCTCGTGCCCGGCGTCGCGCACGTGAGGATCGAAGACGGCTTTCTGCATTCGGCCGGCCTCGGCTCCGACATGTCCCCGCCCTGCAGCCAGGTGATCGACCATCGCGGTATCTATTTTGATGCGAGCCGCCCCAGCGATTTGACGGACATACTGAACAACGCGCGCTTCACTGAAGACGAGTTGGCACGAGCGGCTACCTTGCGGCAGGAAATCGTTCGCACGGGCGTCACGAAATACAACCTCGGACGACGCAGCCCCGCATGGCAGGCTCCCCTCGGCAAGCGCGTCGTGCTCGTTGCGGGCCAGGTGGCCGACGACGCGTCCATTCGCCTCGGCACGAGCGGCATCTCGACGTCGGAAGCGCTGCTCCAGGAAGTGCGGGCGCGGAATCCCGATGCGTTCATTGTCTACAAGCCGCACCCGGATGTGCTGTCCGGCAACCGTATAGGGCTCGTCGATGCAGTGAACCTCGCCGACGTGGTCGACCCGGACGCGGACCTCCTCTCGCTCATCGAGGCGTCGGACGAGCTGCACACGCTCTCGTCGCTCGCCGGATTCGACGCGCTGCTGCGCGGCAAGGCAGTTCACACCTATGGCCGGCCGTTCTATGCCGGATGGGGATTGACAGCGGATGCGCTGCCTCAGCATTGGCGGGAACGGGAGCTGTCACTCGATATGCTGACGGCCGGGGTCTTCCTGCGTTATGCGATTTACTGGGACTGGCGGCTGCAACTCTTCACGACGCCGGAGGCCATCGTCCGCCAATTGGCGCCGGCTGCGGCGCGCCCGCTCGACAAGATCCGCGGCAATCGGCTACGGCCACTGCTCAAGGCGGTGCGCTGGAGCCGCAACGCGCTGCATCACGCGGCGTGGCGCAGGCGTAGACACATCGAAGGGATGCAGACCATGTGACGCGCTCAAATGAATTCACGACCCGCGACAGTCGGGATTAGTCTACAAGCGTCCACTTGAGCGCTTGAGGTCGCGAGCAGACATCGAGGCTTTTCAATCCGGAGTATTCCAATGATTCATCCAGTTATCCTATGCGGCGGCAGTGGCACCCGCTTGTGGCCGATGTCGCGCGGTGGCTATCCGAAGCAATACCTAAAGCTGACGGGCGATCAGACGCTCGTCCAGCAGACGGCCGTCCGTCTTCAGCACATTCCCGGCGCTGCAGCACCTATCGTCGTCACGAACAACGAGCAGCGCTTTGTCGTCGCCGAGCAACTGCGCCAGGTGGGCGTGAAGCCGTCGTCGATCGTGCTCGAACCGGTCGGCCGCAATACGGCGCCCGCCATTGCGGTCGCGGCGCTGCTCGCGCTGCACGAGTCGCCCGACGCGCTGCTGCTCGTGCTGCCGTCCGATCACGTGATCCTGAACGAGAAGGCCTTCGTGGCTGCGGCGCTGGATGCGGCAGCGATCGCCCGCGATCAACATCTCGTAACGTTCGGCATCCAGCCGACCGAGGCGCACACCGGTTACGGCTACATCCGGCGCGGCGAACCGATCACCGACGAAAGGAGTGTCTACGCCGTCGATACTTTCGTCGAAAAGCCCGACGCTGCGACGGCCGGGCAGTTTCTCGAGGACGGCGCTTACTACTGGAACAGTGGCGTGTTCATGCTCAAGGCGTCCACGTACCTGGAAGAACTGCAACGCCATGCGCCCGAGATCGCGTGCCAGGCGGAAGCCGCACTGTCATCGGCAACGCGCGATAGCGATTTCGTGCGACTGGATAAGGATGCGTTCTCCGCTAGCCCGAACATCTCGATCGACTACGCGGTGATGGAAAAGACGGACCGCGCAGCGGTCGTCGCCGCAGCCGACCTGGGCTGGAACGACATCGGATCGTGGGCGGCGCTCGCCGACATCGCCAGTTCGGATACGCAGGGCAACGCGTTGATCGGCGATGTGTTCGCGGATTCGGTCGGCAATTCCTATATTCGTGCCGAACACCGGATGGTCGCCGCAATCGGTCTAGAGAACGTGGTGATCGTCGAAACGGCGGATGCCGTGCTCGTCGCGCATCGCGACAAGGCTCAGGACGTGAAGAAGGTCGTCGAGTGGCTGAATGCGTCGGGCCGTCACGAGTCGGTCACGCACCGGCGCGTCATTCGTCCGTGGGGCTCGTACGAGGGCATCGACGAGGGCGATCGATTCCAGGTGAAGCGGATCGTAGTCAGTCCGGGCGAAAAACTCAGCCTGCAGATGCATCACCATCGGGCGGAGCATTGGATCGTCGTGAAGGGCACGGCACGTGTCACGAACGGCGCCAACGAAATCCTGCTGACGGAAAACCAGTCGACCTACATCCCACTCGGCACGACGCATCGCCTGAGCAACCCCGGCAAGATCCCGCTCGAGTTGATCGAGGTGCAGTCGGGTGCGTATCTCGGCGAGGACGATATCGTCCGCTTCGAAGACACCTACGGTCGCGCACCGAAGTAGTCGTATCCGGTAGGCGGTCAAACTGATGTGCTGTGAGAGGTCGATGGCTTGCCCTGCAAGCCATCGACACATCTTGAGCACGTAGATCACAGTTAAGAACAGCGTCTCATCCGGTGTGATGAATGGCAGCCGCTACCGCCTGGCGCCGCTGCGATATCAGTCGCGGAAGCATCGCCTCGCCCCCTTTCGAATCGTTCAACGGCAAGTTCCGCGACGAATGCCTTAACGAGCACTGGTTCACGACGCTTGCACACGCTCGGGCAGTCATTGCGGCATGGCGCCGGGATTACAACGAGACCCGGCCTCACCAGGCACTCAATGATTTGACGCCGGGCGAATTCGCCCGGCAGCACAGCCTTCGACCCGCGGCCGAAGGCTCATAAAAGACCGAACACTAACGCTGCAGTCTGTCCAGCAAACCGGAGCGGTTCAAAGCGTATCACTCCACACATCCGCGCCGGTCCAGCCTCAGGGGTTCACTCCACACTCCAGGCAGTCCCGCAGAAACCGCTCGGCGAACTTCTGCGACACGCCGCGGATGCGCACCCGCCATTTGCCGATCTCGGCCTCCACTTCGCAACCGGGGACCATTGCAGCCGGTTCTTTCGTGGACACTCGTCGCCGAATTGGCTGATATCCAGCTGTCAGCACCTGCGCGATTCGATGACTTTCGGATCCTGCATTAGACGACGAACCTCTGTAGCACTTTCAAACACCGACGCGACAATACGAAGCGTCGTATTTTCAGATGAGACGAGTACTGGGTGAGCTGCTGTGCTGCCGATGAACCAAATAGCGACGAGAGATCTTCGTGAGCGAATATTCCGGTTTGCACATAGATGGCAAGTAAAAAACGTTTGCGTAGGCGAATTTCGATAAATTTCTCGCGCAGGACGGCAGTTTGATGCAAGGCGGATTAAATTTCGTGAAGGCTATGCAGCACCGGTCTGTAATGCTGAACAGACAATTCTGCTTTGCCAGCAGGCAAGAAAACCTCGTTCACATTGCACGGGTTTGAATAGCAGAACGAGCGGCGCCGTTATATGATTTTCGGCGGATGCATGTATCGGCGGGGAATTCATAAAACCAGAGGAAGACCATGAGTGTTATCGAGGGGTTTGAGCGCAAGGCGCTCTTCAACATCACACGCGCTGTTGCCTTGGTGTGCGTTACCGTCTTTTTGCTTGCAATCATAGGCAGTGTGATTTTTGGCGTTTCTGTCTGGCAGGAGCACGTGGATACGCGTGTGTCAGCACAGGAGATTGTCGAGCCGCTGAAGCAAACTAACGCCCCGTCAGCTGATAGCCAGCAGACGCAAGGTACCCAACCTCCAGCAGAGCAAGGCGCTGCGCAAAGCCCGCTAGCCGGCTATCGGATTCCGTTTGCGTTGCAGAAGTATGTCTCCGGAGACAACGCTCAGATTCTTCGAAATCATCTGGACGACGCACCAGCCGCGGATCGTCAGTCCTATCTGGACGAACTCGGTGCTGTAGTTACATCTGCGGAAGCGAGCAAGGTTGACGTCGTTGCAGCCATCAACTCCTACATGCGCACGAAAAGCGAGCGCTACAAGGCGGCAGCAGTGAAGGCTGCTGAGAAATGGGAGACCCTGAAGATGGTTGCCGCTGGAACTGCCAGCGGGCTGTTACTTGTCGCCTTGTTTAGCCTCGTATTGGTGTTGCTTGCGATTGAGCGGAACACGCGTTCTCTCCGGCAAACGGCATCTGCTGCGTCTAACCAGTCGGTTAGCGAGGTGACGCAAGCATGAGTCGCCTGGCAGCCCGGAATCGGAGGCTCGTCCTCTACGGAGTTACGGTTGCCATCGCAACGTGTGTCGCTGGTTGCGGAAAGGACGAGGAAGCTGGGGGCTCGAAGGTCGCGGAGAAGAGGTTTCCGGGATACCAGCAGGTAGGGAGTTCGGGGGATGCCGCACAGTTGTGGTTCAACCCATCGGACATCAGCCGCAACGGGAGCAGCTATGTCATACATACGCTAAAGACTTTCCCCGATGGGTACGCACGTTTTGATGTGGCTACCAATTGCCGGGACGTTACGAAGCATCTCGTGGGCACGCAGTATCGTTCTGACGGGACTGCGGACAAGGACTACCCAGGAAATGATGCTCCAGTGTCGGCGAAGTCTGAACCGGGAATGGCCGAACTCATGTCGACGGCGTGCGGAGTCGCAATGGCGTCTCGGGCGATCCAGGGTGAATTCAACGTGCCAGCGGCCCTTGAGCTTCTCTATGGGCCCTACGACGCACAATTGAAGGCGGCGACGTGGGACGACGCGTCAGTGCCATCGGACCTTCCTTGGCGAGACAACCTGATGTGGACGCCCGGCAAACCATTGGCTGTTACGGGTGTGGCGTCCTTCGTGTTTTCGGAAGGTGGTCAGCAGAAGAAAGTCCTGGTAACCAACGCTGTCCCAGACGGTGGTGGTTGCCATGCCTGTACTGGGTTACTGGGAGTCGCAATCTTCAAGCAGGAGGGCAACGCATGGAAGTTAGACTCAAGCCAACCCTACGTTGCATCTATGGGTGCGATGGGGTCTGTCGGCGGGGACTTTGACTGGACTCCGGCGGGAGATGACAAGTACGCGCTGGTCGTTACTGGCGGGGACATGCATCAGGGCTATCAGACGGCGTATACGACCGTGTTCGTGCGTGGCAAGGACGGGAAGTTCGTTCAGGTCGTTGACGACGCGGATACCGGTGCGTCGGACACTGAAACGGTTGATGTTAAGACGAACTTTGTGAAGGGTAAAGATCCGGCCCACTACGACATAAAAATCGTGTTCTTGTATTCTGTCCCTGGTAAAGCAGCATACGTCGCCGACCATATCTACCAGTTCTCGGGAGGCAAGTATGTACTTGTGAGGAAGGACGATCCACCGAAGGTGATTGCCGCAAACGGTGCTGCAGACGGCGTGAATTCCGCTGTAGCCTCCGGCACGGGCGCTTATCCGGCGCCAGGCGTCCCGTCACAGGCCGCCGCAAGTCCCAGCTTCGACTGCCAGAAGGCACGCTCCGATGCTGAGCGACTGATTTGCAGTGACCCGGATCTGGCTTCCCAGGACGTCGCGTTGTCAAATCTGTTTTTGCAAGCGAAGGCGGCTGTGACCGATAAGGCCGGATTCCGCGAGCGAGTGCGCCAGCAATGGAACTATCGCGAATCGGCTTGCCACGACCGGGACTGTTTGGCTCGCTGGTACGCCGCTCAGCGTGCATACCTCTCGCAAGTGGCGCAGACGGGACGATTGGACTGAAACACGTTGTGCGGCATGGTGCGGAGGCACATCAATGCTCGAATATTCGCACCGGCATCGTGCAGGGACATCAGGAAGACCCTTGACGGCTAGCGCGCAAGAAAAGAGCCTGCATACCTCACGAACGCCGCGGGGAAACGGTAATGCAAATACGACAGCTCAAGGTCACAAATTTTCGGGGCATCGCGTCGTTGGATTGGTCTCCTGGGCTATCGTTCTGCTGTCTGATTGGCCCGGGTGATTCCGGCAAGTCGACAGTCCTTGACGCTATAGAGGCAACACTTTCCTCGCGGTGGTTCTCATTTACGGAAGCGGACTTCATAGGCGGCGACACTACGAAGGCGATTCAGATCGAAGTCACGGTGGGCGAGTTGTCTGGCAGGCTGTTGAAATTCTCCCGAGAGGCCCGCCGCAGGAATTTGTCGACCTCGTAAAACACGCTACAAGCCTCTCGCGCGACTTCGGTAAGGGGTAGTGCCCCCCGAAAACCGTCTGCGAGCCCCCACAGGACGGCTTTTTCAACAGCCTGCTAGGGCGCCGCAAGCACAATGTGAACTACCGCAAATTGGCACAATGCGGTCACTGATGGTTGCCGTCAGGAGGCTGGTGAAACGTATCGAAGCGCATCAATGATCAACGCGAATGCCGGCGATGTTTGCCGCCGGCTCGCGTAGTAGAGGTGATAGCCGGGCACAGTCGGACACCATTCGTCGAGCACGCTCGACAGCCGACCCTCGGCCAGATGTGGCGTAGCCAGATCGTGCGGCACGTAGGCCAGCCCATATCCTTCCAGCGCTGCATCGAGCATCTGAGGCGTGGTATTGAAGATGAATTGACCATGCACGTTGACGTGCAATGCCTCGCGCTTCCTCGCGAATTCCCACGCGTATAACCCGCCACGCGTCGGGAGGCGCAGGTTGATGCAATTGTGCGCTGCCAGATCATGCGGCAAGACAGGACGCCCATTCGACCTTAAATATTCCGGTGAGCCGACGACGGCCATTTTGAAGTCTGGGCCAATACGTACGGCGATCATGTCCTGCGCGATCAAGTCTCCATTTCGTACACCGGCGTCGAACCGCTCCGCGACGATATCCACCATGCCGTAGTTGATGTTGATTTCGACCGAGACGTCAGGATAACTGCGCAGCACATCTTTCAGCTTCGGCCAGAGAACGGTGTCCGACGCGTGGTCATGCGCTGAAATCCGGATCAAACCTGCAGGCTTTTCCCGCAACGCACTCAACGACTCCAGCTCTGCCTCAATCGCCTCGTAATAGGGGCCGACGTTCGACAGCAAACGCTCCCCGGCTTCGGTGGGCGAAACGCCACGCGTTGTCCGGGTCAGCAAACGTAACCCGATTTTCTCCTCCAGCCCGCGCATCGAATGGCTCAGCGCGGATTGCGACACACCCAGTTGCGCCGCTGCACGCGTGAAGCTGCGCTCACGCGCAACGACAAAAAATGCCTGCAGAACGTTCAGGTCGAGATTTTTCATTATGAATCTGGCTCATATCTGTTTGCAAAGTCTAGCAGCTACCGATGGGACCGATCGAGACGTACAGTTCATCCATCGGCCAGGCGACGTATCCCGCCGCCACGAGCAAACATCCAGACAGGAGTCGGGCTATGGAAATCGAAGTCAAACGTTGCGGGAGCGTTCCCGCTTTCAAGGGACCCGCCGATTGGTTCACGGGCAGCGTTCGCGTGGACGCGCTGTTTCAGCCGAGCGGCGCGGCACGGGCCGCTGGCGGCAGCGTGACCTTCGAGCCGGGGGCGCGCACGGCCTGGCATGAACACCCGCTGGGTCAGACGCTGATCGTGACGTCCGGCTGTGGCTTTGTACAACGTTGGGAAGGTCCGCTCGAAACAATCCGGCCAGGCGATGTGGTCTGGATTCCCGCAGGCGTAAAGCACTGGCATGGCGCATCCGCCGATACGGCGATGACGCATATCGCTATCCAGGAGGCACTCGACGGCAAGGCTGTCGACTGGCTCGAACACGTGAGCGACGAGCAGTATCCGGGCTCGACTGCCGCGTGCTAACCGGAGATCGCCATGCCGCACGTCATCGTGAAAATGTGGCCGGGTAAGTCCGAGCAGCAAAAACAGGAATTGTCCGACGAGATCACCCAGGCCGTGACCGGCATCCTTGGATACGGAAAGGCATCAGTTTCCGTCGGCATCGAGATCGTGCAGCCATCTGTCTGGGTCCGGGAGGTCTATGACCCGGATATTCGAGATCGTTGGAACACGCTGTATCAAAAGCCGGGTTATGACCCGTCGGATCTGTAGCTGACGGGTGCCTCCTGCGAGCGACGCAGGTGCGCGATGTTTATTTCGGAAACAGGATTCGACAAAATGGAAAACATCAAAGACAAGGTAGTCGTGATCACTGGGGCCAGCAGTGGTCTTGGCGAAGCGGCAGCCAGACAGTTAGCGGTACTGGGCGCCAAACTCGTGTTGGGTGCGAGACGTATCGACAGGCTGGAAAAGCTCGTGCATGAAATTGGCCCGGGTAACGCAAGCGCCGTAGAGATTGATGTCACGCGTCGCGATGACGTCAAGCGTCTGGTCGATCATGCCGTGCATGATTAATGGCCGCGTTGATGTTCTGATCAACAACGCCGGACTCATGCCCAGTTCCATGCTGGAAAAACTTCACATTGACGAGTGGGACCGTATGATCGACGTGAACATCAAGGGCGTGCTCTACGGAATTGCGGCTGCATTGCCACACATGATCCAGCAAAAGAGCGGGCATATCATCAACGTGTCGTCGGTCGCGGGTCACAAGGTAGGTCCGGGTGGTACGGTCTACGCGGCGACGAAACACGCTGTCCGGGCAATCTCCGAAGGGTTGCGCCAGGAAGTGAAGCCCTACAACATTCGCACAACCATCATTTCCCCCGGCGCCGTCGCTACCGAGCTTACGCAAACAATCACGGACCCCGATGTCGCGGCTGGTATGAGCGCTGTGTACAAGCAGGCAATTTCGCCCGAGTCGTTCGCAAGCGTAGTGATCTTCGCGATGAGTCAACCCGGCAACGTCGACGTCAACGAAGTGCTATTTCGGCCGACCAGCCAGATGTACTAATCTTTCGGTGGTCTGCCCGGACGTACGTCAATGATTTAATGGCGCGCGCCGTGGGCACCGGGATATCGCCATAAATGCCATGCCCTCGTCCACACAATTCCTTTTTGTCGATTTGCAGCCAAGAAATCGTCGGCAAGCTTCGAGAGACGGAATATGACTGACGACCTCGAATTGACTGCCTGCGCTGATTTGCAATGCCGCCAGGCAAATATGGCGTTGAACTGGATATTACGCGGCGTAGGCGTCCAGGGCATTCAATGGCACATGCAGTTTTTTATCGGCCGCGAATGCACCCAACAGATGTTTTACGGTCACCTGCACGCGTGGTGCCATCAGCGCCCGATGGGGGTACTGCATCACCATCTCGTAGGCTCCGGGCAGGTGGGATCGGAGGAGGATGACCTTCAGCGCGCCGGACAGCAGATGATCCCACGCCAGATGAACCCCGACCTGGGCAATCCCGACGTTGTCGCACGCCGCCTGAACGAGCGATTCGGGGGCGGACAGCATCAACATCGCGCTGTTCGCCGGATCCAGCGTGGTAATGCTTCCGTCCGTGGCCTTGAAATTCCACGGTGCAACCTGACCGCCCAGGAACCGCCGCGCAACTAGCCGATGGGCTGGCAATTCATCCGGCGTATGGGGCACACCATGCGATGCCAGATAGCTGGGGGAAGCAACGAGCACCGCGTTCAAACGGCAGACCGGACGGGTCACGAGCGCGGAATCCGGGATAGTGCCGCCCCTCACGGCGATATCGTAGCCATCCCGCACGATATCGACGATTCGATCATCGAAATCGACCTCGACGGACAGAGTGGGATAGCGAGCCAGCAGGGCCGGCAGCGCGGGCAGCACGTGATCGCGCCCGAAGGCTGAGCTAGTCGAAATCCGAACTCGTCCACCAGGTTCGGCTCGCTGTGCCGCAATCGTATCGACGGCGGCATCAAGCGCCTCCAGTGCGATGCGAGCCTGCCGGAGGAAGGCCTCACCCTCTTCGGTGAGTTTCAGCGTCCGGGTCGTGCGGTTCATCAGTCGCACACCCAATGCCTTCTCGAGACCGGCCACGTTTTTACTGACTGCAGCCGACGTGACGCCAAGTATGCGACCCGCCGCCGCAAAGCTGCCGGCATCCACTGCCTGGATCAGCGAAATGATCGCGCGAACGCGCTGCGATGAATCCACACCATCCTCCGTGACCCGGTACGGGCCGTGGTACGCCGTGCTGCTACGGGTGGAAATTCTAAACTTCAAGTTGAGATTGATTCAACCCAATCGTAACTTCTGGCAATGGCAGAGGTTGGCGACAATCATGGGCATTTCCCTCACCTATCAATGGAGTGCAATCAAAATGCTCATCTCTATCGTTTACGACAGCGGCTACGGCCACACGAAAAAACAGGCCCAGGCAGTCGCCGACGGTGTCCGACGCGTGCCGGGAGCCGAAGCAAAGTTGATCGCGGTTGCCGATGGTGAATCGCCGTGGGAAACGCTGGCGGCCAGCGATGCCATCATCTTCGGCTCGCCGACCTACAACGGCTCGCTCTCGTCCAGATTGAAGAAGTTCATGGAGGATTCGACCAGGCCCGCCTGGATGCCTATGAAGTGGCGCAACAAGATCGCGGCAGGCTTCACGAATTCCGGTGCGATGCATGGCGACAAGCTTGGCTCACTCATCTCCATGGCCTTATTCGCTGCCCAGCACGGAATGATCTGGGTTGGCCTCGATCTCTTTGCCAGCACCAACAAGAACGACATGAACCGGATTGGCGGTTGGCTCGGCGCGATGGCCCAGTCAGATGATGCGTCGCCTGACGTGACTCCCGTCGAAAGCGATTTGCTGACTGCTGCTCATCTTGGCCAGCGTGTAGCCGAAGTGGCTAGCCGGTTCAAAGCTGGGGCTGTGGATTAACGAAGCGTGCAGTAGCCACACCACGTTCAGTTGCCCAGATTCCTCCAGGGAGCCTATTGATGAGATTGCTTTGCCTCGACATCCCGCAGCCAGGCGCCAGCCGGGAAAAGTTGCAGCCCTATCTTCTGGAAGGGGTGCGTCATGGCTGGCAACTCTATAAATCCGGCATGGTGCGCGACATTTACTTCCGCCAGGACCGTCCTGGCGTTGCCATTATCGCGGAGAGCGATTCAGTAGATTCGGCCAGGCAAGCTTTAGCCGAGTTTCCGCTGGCGAAGGTTGGGCTTATCGGCTGGGAGATTATTCCACTCGGCCCGTTCGTTGGCTGGCAACCCGCCCGAATTCTGCGATGTTTTCCAACAAAATTGGCCAACACGCGATATTTGCCGGTTCGGGAACCCGGACGTTCAGGGGGCGGTTCGCTGCGGAAAATGACCACTCAGTCCTGAATGGCGAGCCTGACTCGATTTGCGCTTCCCAACATCCCGATTATTGCCAGCATGAGTTGGCGCTTCAAGCCGCCTGCCTCGCTTCGAGGTCGTACCACGACGGCGCGTGACCAATGCGCAGCAGAAAATCTTCGAAATTTCGCCTCGACAACGCGATCGTCGCCGCGCTATCTAGCGGATGAAACAAAAAGACCGGTTCGTTCACGAGGTCGTTGTCGATCACGAGGTGAACCTTGTGAGCGTGGTCATTGACCAGGGCGAGTGGGCTCAACGATCCAGGCTGAACGCCAAGCTGATCGAAAAGACAATCGGCCGAAGCGAACGACAGACGTTTGCTGTTCAGCGCCTTCGCAACTGCGGACAGGTCCAGCGATTTATGTGCGGTCGTGACGACGAGGTATAAGCCGCCTTGCTTGTCCCGTAGCAGAAGATTCTTGCAGCGTGCACCGTCGAGAGAAAGCTTGAGTGCCCCGGATTCCGCCATGTTGAGCACCTGCTCATGGCACTCATATTCAAACGGCACGTCTTGCTGCTCGAGCAGCCTGAGCAGCCCGTCCCTTTGTATCATTTCCCCTCCACTCCAGAATGTTGCAAAGGCCGGCCGTGACCTTGCGCGGCCGGCCAGGACCCAATCAGCGCGGTTCAAAAACCGGGTACGAGGCCGTGTCGATCGCCGAGAGGGTGTCCTCGCGCGACAGCAGGCCGGATTCGTCGAGAATCTCCACCAGTGGCCGACCTTCCGCAACCGACTGACGCGCCAGCTTGCTGACGCGGGCATAGCCGAGTTTGGGCACGAGCGCCGTGGCCACGGCCATCGAATCCATCAGGTGTCGCTCATTGCATGCAACGTCCGCAGTGATACCAGCAACGCACTTCTGAGCGAACCTCTCGATGCCGTTGGTCAGCAGCGTGATGCTGTCGAATACGCGGGACGCCACCACCGGCTCGAAGTGATTGATTTCGAGCTCGCCGTACTGGACGGCCTGGGCCACCGCGACGTCATTGCCGCAAACGGCGAAACTCAGCTGGATCATGGCCATCGGCAGCACGGGGTTCACCTTGCCCGGCATGATCGAAGAGCCTGCCTGCGCTTCGGGAAGGCGCAGTTCTCCCAGGCCACCAACAGGTCCGGAGGACAGCACCGTCAGGTCCGAAGCAATCTTCGCGAGAGATGCCGCGCAGGTGCGCAACTCGCCCGAAACACGCGAGAACACGTCCATATTCTGCATCGCGTCGAACGGGTTTGCCGGTGCGACATAGTCGACACCCGCGATGTCCGAGAGGTGCCTGTAGACCGCGGATCGATATCCGGCAGGCGCGCCAAAACCCGTACCGATCGCCGTACCGCCGAGCGGCAGCGTCCGCAGCTTGTCACGCACTGCCGTCAATTCTTCCGCCAGACGTCGTGCAAGCGAAGCGTAACCGCCGAAAACCTGACCGAGGCGCATCGGCTGCGCATCCTGCAGACAGGTACGACCGAGGTGGAGGACGTCGGCAAACTCGACGGCCTTGCCGTCGAACTGGTCGGCCAGCTTTTCTACTTCACCGATGAGCGGTCCGAGCATCGCGTACGTCGCGATCTTCAGCGCGGCCGGATAAACGTCATTCGTGGACTGCGAACGGTTGACATGGTCGTTGGGATGGATCACGTCGTACGAGCCTGGCGCATGGCCCAAAAGCTGTTGAGCCCGATTGGCGATCACCTCATTGAAGTTCATGTTCGTGGAGGTTCCACCCGAGCCCTCGAGCAGATCGACGATCAGGGAGTCGCCAAACTTGCCTTCGATGATCTCCCGGCACGCCCGGCTGATTGCATCGCATTGTTCCGGCGTGATCACATCGGTGTCGCGGTTCGCGAGCGCTGCCGCCCACTTGCACTGGGCAAAGGCCGCCGCGAATGCGGGATAGTGCGCGATGGTGAGCGGCGAAACCGTCAGGTTGTCGACGCCCCTTACCGAGTTGACGCCATACAATTTTTCAACCGGGATTTCGACTTCACCGACGTAATCGCGTTCGGTACGCGTTTCAGCTTTGGCTTGACTGTTCATGTGAGCTCCTGTTTCCAACATCAATCAATTGTTCAATTTCCTGACCGAGTGCTTTTTTCACGCGTGGCAGAAATGACGTTTCGATAACTTCGGATGCGATATCGCACGCATCCTCGAAAAACGCGCTGTATTCGTCCCGGCGCGCCACCAGGTAGAGCGACCGTTCGAGGCCCAGCCTGTCGACGACGTGGGTGGCCAACTGGTTCGCATAAGCCGCCCCCTGAAGCAGACACATCGGCGAGGTCACGGCCCATCCGATGCCTTCGGCAACCATCGAAGCGAGTGCATCGGCGGTGTCCAGTTCGAGCCGGGTCGGTGCACGCACTTCGATCCGTCGCAGATAACGCTCGATCTGCATGCCGACCTGCGATTTGCGGTTAAAGCGCACGATGGGCAACGCATTGGCCAATGCCCGGATGTCCTCGACGGTTCGCACCGACTTGTGGAAATCCCGGGGCGTGATGACGAGGTACTTCTCGGAGAAGAGCCGGAACCGGACAACGTCATTGGCGTCGATCAGGGCGTCGCTCGTGACGATGAGATCCAGATCGCGCCGCAGCAGCGCCTCGCCTTGCTGCGGGCTCAATCCCGTCCGGATGGACAGTTGCGATACCTTTCCCAGCAGCCGCTTCGTAAAAACCGAGCCGCAGGTGGCAGCGAACGAGTCGACCAGTCCGACGCGCAGATCAGGCTTGATTCCGCGCCCCGCTTCGACAACCTGAGCCTTCAGATTGGCGATTTCCTCGCTGAGTAGCGCACCACGATTCCGCAACGCAATACCGAACGGCGTCAACGCGAGGGGACGGGTCGTGCGATTGACCAGCACAACCCCCAGTTCGTCCTCCAGTTGGCGGACGATCTGCGAGACGCCCGATTGGGAAATGCCCATGCGGGAGGCAGCCCCCGACATGCTGCCCTCCTCGGCGACTGCGACAAAGACCTGCACCGCGTACATATCAATCGGCTTGTTGGACGACACGATCCGCTCCCCCATGATTTCGGTCAGCAGACGTTGCGAGGCATGCGCCAACGCGCGTTTGACCGTCAAACACCTGGACTTCCGTTGTGATGAGCCGATGCATGCAGACTCACGTTGTGGCCGCCATCCACCGCCGGCTCATTGCTGCCGTGGCCGGAACTCATATCGGAGAGACTCTCTCTGCCGGTTTCCGGTGCGAACAATTGACAGAACACGCCACCGAACACCAACACGGCCACGCACACGCCGAGCGCGGCGTGAATGCCAACCTGTTGCACGGCAACGGGCAGAAGAAACGTGCTGATTGCAGAACCGAACCGGCTGGAGGCCACGGCCAGTCCTACGCCCGATGCACGCAGGTGGGTCGGGAAAAGCTCCGGCGGATAGACGAACTCGAGGTTCGCCGCGGCCGAGAGAATGCAGGCGAAGATGCCGAATGCGAGTATCGTGCCGAGCGGCCCGAATCCGGCATAGGCGAGCACCGCGAGCCCGATCGCAGCAAGATAGAAGCTGCCAACGAGAAATGCGCGGCGCGAGATCCTGTCTACGATCAGTAATCCGAGGATTGCTCCGGCGAAGAGCAGCACGTTATAGACGAGGCCGCCGACAAAACCATCCTTGACCTGCAAGGCTTGCAGCACCTTCGGGGAAAACGTACCAAGTGCAAAGTACGGGATGACCTGGCACGTGTAGAACACGCAGCCGACCAGGGTGTTTTTTCTCCATTGAGCAGAGAACAGTTCCGACCACGCACCACGATGTCGCTCGGGTGTGGCCGTCGGTGCAGGCAGAATGGTCTCGGAACCGAATTTGGCACGGATGATTGCCAGTGCCTCGTCCTTGCGGCCGCGTTTCATCAGCCACATCGGCGACTCGGGCACGCCAAGGCGAAACGGCAGGATCAGCAGTGCCGGCAGTCCGCTGGCGGCCAGCATGATCCGCCATGCGTCCGGACCGATATCGCGAATCGCAAAGCCTGCGAGGTACGCACACACATAACCCGCCGCCCAGGCCGCCGCGAGAACACTCAGCAATCGGCCACGATAGCGGCGAGGCGCAAACTCCGTGACGAGCGATTTGCTCACGACGTAGTCGGCGCCGAGAATGAGCCCGAGCAGTATGCGCAATACGAGCAGTTGGGCCGGTGACGTCACGAAATATTGCGCTGCGGAGATCCCCGCGAAGAGCAGCATGTCGAAGGCGAAGATGGTGCGTCGTCCATATCGGTCCGCCACGGGACCCGCAAACATGCTGCCGAAAAAGAGGCCGGCTAGAGAAGCTGCACCGAGCGCCCCCGCCCAGACCGCGTTCAGGTGAAGCGCGCCGGCAGCCATGCTCACGGCAATTCCGATAATGCCCAGCACAAAACCGTCGCTGAACTGTCCGCCTGTACCGCTGAACGCCACCCGCAGGTGGAAACCGCGCAGCGGAACGTCCTCCATCAATACCTGATTGCTCACTTTCGTCTCCTGAACTCTGGTTATCAGCGAGGCGCCTGCGTGCGCCTTCAGAAACCAGTGTAGGGAGTGAGATTCAATAAAACAGCATATACGGTGGCAGTATCAGCAACTCTAATAGTATGTCGCGCGATGGCTGAAGTAGAGCAGCGCAAAGTACGCCAGCCAGGCCGGAGCACGAACCCGGAACGATTCCTGCGCAGGCGGGCTCGTCGAACGGTTCGCGAGAAATTCCAGGGGATCGGCAATTCCGTTCTTGTAGAACGGCATGCGGCGCAACGGCGCTTTCGCAGCACCGTCGCGCCCGAACGAATCGTTGATCCACCGGCCCACGGCCGGCACAACGATTCAGAACTCGTGAAGCATGGCCTGGATACGTGCCGGATCTTTGGTTATCGTAAGCGCGAGCATCAGGAGAATGCGGGCCTTTTGGGGATTCAGATCGTCACCGAGAAGACCCACGTAAGCGGGATCTTCCGGTATGAATCCGCCCCCTGTACGCGAGGAGCGCACCACAATTACACCTTTGGAAATCGCCTTCTTGATCGAGGGAAGGGTAAGAAGCGACTCGCTGCCTGCCCCAACGCCCGCGACGACAATGCCTTTCGCACCGTGCGCAACCGCGGCGTCGTACATGTATCCGCCGTCGTTCTGGTAGCCGTAGACAATATCGACCTCCGGCAGCGAATCGAGCTTCGACACGTCAAACGGCGTCGCACTGGTGTTGTGCTTCAACACGGACGTCTCGAAGTGAGGAACCTCGTCCACCAGTGTGCCCAGGTAACCGGCGTCGTTTCCCTTGAATGTATCCAGTGTGGTGCCATTGGTCTTCGTGGTGAAGCGTGCCGAGCCGATCCGGTCATTCAGCACGATCATCACACCCCGGCCACGTGCCTCCGGTGAGGCCGCAACCGTGACTGCCTGCAGGAGGTTGCTCGGGCCATCGGCGCTGATGGCCGTTGACGGTCGCATCGATCCCGTGACGACCACGGGCTTGTCGCTCTTCACGACAAGATCGAGGAAATATGCGGTTTCTTCGAGAGTATCGGTGCCGTGGGTCACCACGACACCCGCGATATCCGGTTGAGCCAGAAGCTGATTCACGCGCCTGGCCAGTTTCAGGAGGATATCGTTCGTGATGTTCTCACTTCCGACATTCGAAATCTGTTCACCGGACACCTGTGCAATCTTGCCCAGTGACGGTACGGATTTGAGAAGCGCATCAGCCGTCAGTACGCCAGGCTTGTAGCCCGTCGTTTGCGTCTCACTCCCCGCGGTACCTGCGATCGTGCCGCCGGTTGCGAGTACCCCGACGTGGGGCAACGCCCCGGGAGAGGTGGATTGCGCCACCGCCGGGGCCACTGAACACAGGCAGAGCGCAAGACCGGCTAAAAGCCGGTGCAAGTAGTGGCTCGTATGAGCATGGTTGTGTCTCACAGGATGTCTCCAGATTGGAAGAGTTAAACGCTGGATAGCCATCTAGATTGGCGTATCGCTGAAGACGAGTGTAGTGACACATTCAAGAAATCAAATCAGGCTGGCAGCACCATTAGAAAAACTGATAGTGCCGTGTACGGAAGATGAAGCTGCGCGCATGCATGGCACCGGGTCAGGGCGTTGCACATGCCTCATTGCATGCACGTAGAGATGTGGGAGCGGTTACATTGCAGTGCGCAAGGCGGCTGAGGACGGCCCGGCCAACCTCGCAGTGACGCCGTTCGATTACGCTTTCACAAGCTGAGAATTCGCTGGATTCGCATGACGGTTGCGCCTTGCGGATTCAACCGGTGGATGCAACACAATCGAACCTGCGTGAACACTCACTGCGGAACTCACCCATAAGGGAATACGGGTGAACGCCACGGCACCCGGCCACATCGATACGAATCAAGCGCGCAAGTCGGGAGTAAGCGAAGAAATGATCGAGCAAACGAAGACCCAGGCGCACGCATCAAATTCCAATGCACCGCAGCGGCACCGTTGATGAAATCGCAAAAGTTGTTCTGTTTCTCGCTTCGGATGATTCGTTCTACATAACAGGTAGTAAGCTTTGCGTTGATGGCGGTGGGAACCAGATCTGACCGCGCTTTCCGGAACTTACGTATTTACCTCGTCCAGTCAAAGGCTTCAGCTCGTGTAAAACTTTTATCGCCTGGCTCGGAAGCGGCACGATATGCACGAACCTGGACTTCATTTTCTCTGCCGGGATCCGCCACTCAGCTCCGTCGAGATCGATTTCTGCCCATTCAGCGTGACGCAGCTCACCAGGCCGGACGAAGAGTATTGGAGCTAATCGGGCGGCACATTGGACAACAAGCGAAGCATGCAGGCCATCTATGGCTCGCAACAATGCACCGACCTGCTCGGGGTCAGTGATCGCCGGAAATGGTCGTGTCCTGTGCTTCGTCAGTGCACCTTTTAGAACCTCCGCAGGGTCGTTTTGCGCCATACCTGAGGCAATGGCGTATCGAAACACCTGGCTGCACGACCATCGAACGCGTCCAGCGGTTTCAATTGCTCCACGTGTCTCGATACGACGCAAACATTCGAGAATCTCAGGCGCCTCGATCGAGTTGACCGGGCGCTTTCCCAGCCAGGGAAAGATATCGGTTTCGAGACGATTCCAGATGCGATCCCGGTGCTTCTTGGAGTGCCCTTCCATACGCTTGCCCACTCCCGAGCTACATCTTCGAACGAGTTGGCAGCCGCAAGCAGGATCTGACGCTTCACTTCCCTTCGAGTCTCCCCCGGATCGACGTTGCTGGCCAGCTTCTCGCGAGCCTCCTCTCTCAGCTTCCGCGCCTTCAGCAACGTAACCTCAGGGTACACACCAAGTGCCAACAGTTTTTCTTTCCCGGCAAATCGATATTTGAGCCGCCAGTAGCGCTGCCCCGCAGGGGTGATCAACAGAAACAACCCACCGCCATCGAACAGCTTCAGGGGCCTGGAGCCAGGCCTGGCCTGCTTTAGCTGGACGTTTGTCAGGGGCATTGGGGGTATCTCCGGGCTAATTCTGCTGGAAATTCTCACGTACCCCCAAAAGTACCCCCAAATGTGCCGGATGACAACGGATGGAGTCGAACTACGGCAGATAACAAAAAACCCGCAGCGCCTTACGCAATGCGGGTTTCCGGACTTCAGAGGATTTCCTCGGATAGAATTTTGGTGGGCCCCCCGGGAGTCGAACCCGGCACCAACGGATTATGCGTACCAGCTATGGCTTTCGCCACCCCTTTCGGGTTTGTGGTCTGGACTGTCTCTTGTCTTTACGACCTGCCCGTACAGTCTCTACACGTTCTCTCAAAGAGAGCTTCGCTCGGGATTGCCACGCTACCAGGGCAGCAGAGGTTTCCCCGAATTTGAGCAGTTCTACCAGGGGGCAGAGCGAACTTACCCCAAGGCAACCCAATCAGTGCCGTCCATCCTCTTGCGAGTTGCAGGATGACACTTGCCAAGTCCGCTGCTCTAACCAAGCATGAGCTAGAGGCCCAGAACCTGCGATTCTACTGCATTTGGCCATATGCGACCAAGGCGCGCTTTTAGCCAGCTTGTTACCCGCGTATCGCCCGTGCCGTCCTGATCGACAAAAAAGCCCGGTCTATCAAAAGGCCGGGCCTTATTCGCCTGACGACAGCGACGACAGGCCGACATCATATACGAAACAACGCGAAACAATGCCGGTCCGGCCACGGCACACGCTTGAAGTGCGTGCGCCGGGCGCGCATCAATTGCCTTCGAGGAACGACTTCAGCTTGTCCGAGCGGCTCGGGTGACGCAGCTTGCGCAGCGCCTTCGCCTCGATCTGGCGGATCCGTTCACGCGTGACGTCGAACTGCTTGCCCACTTCTTCGAGCGTGTGATCGGTGCTCATCTCGATGCCGAAGCGCATGCGCAATACCTTCGCTTCGCGCGGCGTGAGCGAATCGAGCACGTCCTTCACGACGTCGCGCATCGACGCATGCAGCGCGGCGTCCGCAGGCGCGACCGTGTTCGTATCCTCGATGAAGTCGCCCAGATGCGAATCGTCGTCGTCGCCGATCGGCGTTTCCATGGAGATCGGTTCCTTCGCGATCTTCATGATCTTGCGGATCTTGTCCTCGGGCATTTCCATCTTCTCGGCCAGCGTCGCCGGATCCGGCTCGAGACCGGTTTCCTGCAGAATCTGCCGCGAAATGCGGTTCATCTTGTTGATCGTCTCGATCATATGAACCGGAATGCGGATCGTGCGCGCCTGGTCCGCGATCGAGCGCGTAATGGCCTGGCGAATCCACCATGTCGCGTACGTCGAAAACTTGTAGCCGCGGCGATATTCGAACTTGTCCACCGCCTTCATCAGGCCAATGTTGCCTTCCTGGATCAGATCGAGGAACTGCAAGCCGCGATTCGTGTACTTCTTCGCAATCGAGATCACAAGACGCAGGTTGGCCTCGGTCATCTCGCGCTTCGCCTGACGCGCCTTCAGTTCGCCGGCCGCCATCTGGCGGTTGGTTTCCTTCAGGTCCTTCAGCGGCAGCACCACGCGCGCCTGCAGATCGAGCAGACGTTGCTGCTGCTCGCGAATCGCCGGAATATTGCGCGAAAGAATCCCGCTATACGCGTGGCTCTCGGAGACGATCTTGTCGCTCCAGTCGAGGTCCGTTTCGTTGCCGGGGAAGCGCGCGATGAATTCCGAACGCGGCATGCCGCATTTGTCCACGACGGTGTGCAGGATCTGGCGCTCGACCTGGCGCACTTCATCTACTTGCGCACGCAACGTGTCGCACAGACGTTCGACGGTGCGCGCCGTGAAGCGGATCGACATCAGTTCGTTCTGGATCGTTTCCTGCGCCTTGAGGTAGGACTTCGACTTGTAGCCTTCCTTTTCGAACGCACGGCGCATCTTGTCGAACCAATCGCTGATGAGCGCGAATTTTTCGAGCGACGCGCGCTTGAGCGCTTCGAGCTGGGCCGCGTTGGCCGTCGCCTGCGCCGTGCCCTCGTCTTCTTCCTCTTCCTCCTCTTCTTCCTCTTCGGCTTCTTCGTCCTCGCTCTCGATTTCTTCCGCTGCCTGCGCGGAGAAACCGTCCGTGTCCTCGGCGTTCGGATCGATCAGGCCGTCGACGAGTTCGTCCACGCGAATCTCGTCGTTCGCCACGCGCTCGGCCATCGCGAGGATGTCGGCGATCGTGGTCGGGCACGCTGAGATCGCCATGACCATGTGCTTGAGGCCGTCCTCGATGCGCTTGGCAATTTCGATTTCGCCTTCGCGCGTAAGCAGTTCGACCGTACCCATTTCGCGCATGTACATGCGCACAGGATCGGTCGTGCGGCCGAATTCCGAATCGACAGTCGAAAGCGCGACTTCGGCTTCCTCTTCTACTTCGTCATCCGAAGAAGCGTTCGGCGCGTTGTCGTTGAGCAGCAGCGTTTCGGCATCGGGCGCCTGCTCGTACACGGCCACGCCCATGTCGTTGAAGGTGCTGATGATGCCTTCGATCGCCTCGGTTTCCGTGAAGTTGTCCGGCAGGTGATCGTTGATTTCGGCGTACGTAAGGAAGCCGCGTTCCTTGCCCAGCTTGATGAGCGCGCGCAGCTTCGAGCGGCGCTCCTCGAGTTCTTCGACGGTGCCCGGCTGCGACGACGCGAACGCGTCTTTCAGCAGCGCCTTTTCCTTCGCTCGCCGGTCGCGCGCACGGGCCTTTTCGACCTTGCCCGTGGCGGGCGTGCTTTCTTCGCTCTGGCGCGCGTCGTCATCGACGGATACTTCGTTCAGCTTTTTCGTCATGGAGGTGGCCGTACCGGCTTTAGTCTCGACTCGCGGCTGTGGGACAACAGCCTCTTGAACCGTGGATACTGGAGCCTCGCGCTCTACCGAATCGTCCGCGTCGGCAGGCGCTTGCCTTGCACTACTCGAACCGGATCGCTTCGTGGCCGGCGTTGCAGCTTTCGCCGCGCGTGTCGGCGCCGCTCGCACGGCCGAAGCAGACTTGATTTTCTTTGGGGCAGCAGAGTCGGTGCTGGTAGCGGACGTCGTTCTGGCGGAACGAGCGGCACTGGTCTCTGTGACCGTCGTGGACGGCTCCGTCGAGCCCTTGACCGTCGCCTTCTTTTCGCCTGTAGTCTTTGCCATTGCCATTCCGTCCTTGCAGGAAGCTGGGTAACCGCCCGGAAAAAAACAAAAACAAACCGCTGAGAACCTTTTATTATAGCGCGTGGGGCACCAGCCCTTCCGCGCGGTCCTCCTTACAAACCGAGCTGACGTTTCATGTCAGCCCGTGTCTGATTCAGTCTCATCAGTTCCGCCAGTTCTTCAGGCGTATGCCGCGATTGACGCGACAGCACGTCGAGCCGGTCGCAGCACGTATCGTAACGCATCTTGAGGATCGCCGCCATCAGCTCCTCGCCAACCAGCCGCTCCTGCTCGCGCCGCTCCTCCACTACCGCGCCATCTTCTGGATTTTTCATCAGTAAATCCCGGACGTTTTCATCATAGTCCAGAATTTCACGAAAAATCTCTTCAAAGGTCGGAGCATTGACCCCGTTTCGCAAGAGGTCTGAAAGCAGCTGAAATTCCGCCGCATCGCCCAGCGCGCGGGCATGCGTCGTGACTTCCTCGAACAGTTCGCCGTGCCGCGTGAGCGTGATCAGCGCCTGTTCGGCCTCCTCGCCGAGCTGCACCACGATCCGCGGGTGCATCACGAGGTTGCGCAGCGCCTTGCGCTCGATCCCGGTCACGAGATGCCGGTCCTTGCGCGCGGGCGCCCCACGCACCGCCTGGGCGATCCGGGCATCGACCTCGCACAGCGCCGCCACTTCCTCGAACGGCACGTCGAGCCGGTCCGCGAACATATGCATGATCTGCGCGCGCAACGCGTTCGCCGGCAGCGCCTGCAGGAGCGGCTTGGCGTCGAAGAGCGCGCGGGCGCGGCCCTCCGGCTGATCCAGTTCCTTGCCCGTCAGCACCTCGTTCAGCATGAACTGCGACAGCGGCATCGCCCGGTCGACCTGCTCCCTGAACGCCTCGGCGCCGAACTCACGGACGTAGCTGTCCGGGTCGTGCTCCGTGGGCAGGAACAGGAACCGGATGGTGCGGTTGTCCGCGGCATGGGGCAGGCACGCGTCGAGCGCCCGCCGCGCCGCACGGCGGCCCGCCGCATCGCCGTCGAAGCTGAAGATCACCGTATCGGTCTGACGGAGGAGCTTCTGTACGTGGATCGGCGTGCACGCGGTGCCGAGCGTCGCCACGGCGTTCTGGAACCCGAGTTGCGCGAGCGCCACCACGTCCATATACCCTTCGACCACCAGCACATATTGCTGCTCGCGGATCGCAAGACGCGCCTCGAACAGCCCATACAATTCGCTGCCCTTGTTAAATAGTGGCGTTTCCGGCGAATTCAAATACTTGGGTTCGCCGCCGTCCAGCACCCGCCCGCCGAAGCCGATCACCTGGCCCTTGACGTTACGGATCGGAAACATGACCCGGTCGCGGAAGCGGTCGTAGCGGCGCGCCTGTCCCTGGCCGTCCTGCTTTTCGCTGACGATCACGAGCCCCGCTTCGACAAGCGACTCGTCGCGATAGTCGGAAAATGCGGATTCGAGGTTCTGCCAACCGTCGGGGGCGTAACCCAGGCCGAAGCGGGCCGCGATCTCGCCGGTGAGACCGCGTTTTTTCAGGTACTGGATCGCATTCGGGGCGCTGCGCAATTGCTTGCGGTAGTAATCGCACGCAGCCTGCATGACGTCGGACAAAGCGGTCGCCACGGCCCTCGACGGACCCGGCGCGTAGCCGCCCGCCCCGCCTGCGCCAACGCCGCCACGGATCGGCGACGGTTCCTGCGGCACCGTAAGCCCGACCGATTGCGCGAGTTCGTTGACGGCCTCGGGGAACGTGAAACCGGCATGCTCCATCAGGAAGCCGATGGCCGTGCCGTGCGCGCCGCAGCCGAAGCAGTGATAGAACTGCTTCGTTGGGCTAACGGTAAATGAAGGGCTCTTTTCGTTGTGGAACGGGCACAGCCCCATGAAGTTCGCGCCGCCCTTCTTGAGCTGCACGTAACGTCCCACCACGTCGACGATATCGACGCGGTTCAGCAGATCCTGCAAAAACGAATGCGGAATCATCGGGACGGATGTAGTCCGGCTGCGTGTGTGGCGCTAGGAACGTTGCCCGTTGCCGGGCTACACCCCGTTACTTCGCGAGCGCTGCCTTGACCAGCGCGGACACGGCCGTCATGTCGGCGCGGCCGGCGAGCTTCGGCTTGAGTACGCCCATCACCTTGCCCATGTCCTGCGGGCCCGCGGCGCCGGACTGGGCCACGGCGGCCTGCACCTCGGCGGCGATCTCGGCCTCCGAGAGCTGCTCGGGCATGTAGCCGGCAAGCACCTTCAGCTCGGCCGTTTCGTTCTCGACGAGGTCCATGCGGCCCGCCGCCTCGAACTGGCTGATCGAATCCTTGCGTTGCTTGATCATCTTGTCGATGACCGCCGTGATGGCGGCGTCGTCGAGCGTCACGCGCTCGTCGACTTCGCGTTGCTTGATTGCGGCGAGCAGCAGACGAATCGTGGCGAGGCGCCCGGTTTCGCGCGCGCGCATCGCGGCTTTCATGTCGTCGTTGATTCGGTCCTTGAGGCTCATCACTCACCTGAAATACGTTGAGGGTTTCTAATACCTGGGCAAACCCAGACGCTGGGGCTGCATGCCTCGCTCAGCGTGCGCGGGCAAACATCATATCAAATGCAAAAACCCGCCTGGAAACGCTTCCAGGCGGGTCGGCGCAAACGCTTGATGGTGGCGACCACACCAGAGAGGCGGCAACGGCCGCTTTACCCGGCGCCTTACCCGGCGCTCTTTCCAGCGCTTTTTCAATTAACTGGCCGCAGCGGCGCTGCCGACTGGTGGGCAGGACAGGCCTGGCCGCCGTAGCGCCCGGGGTACGAGCCGTGGCGCCGCTAGAATCAGTACAGCTTCTTCGGCAGCATCTGGCTGCGCAGGCGCTTGAAGTGGCGCTTGACCGCCGCCGCCTTCTTCCGCTTGCGTTCGGCCGTCGGCTTCTCGTAAAACTCACGCGCACGAAGCTCGGTCAGAAGACCATTCTTTTCGATCGTGCGCTTGAAGCGGCGCATGGCCACTTCAAAGGGTTCGTTTTCTTTTACGCGGATGGTCGTCATTTTCCAATAACGGATCTGGGCTAAAGAAAACTGAGTATAGCAGAGCGATTTCGCAAATAAAGGAGCGGGTCAAGCCCCGCCGGAGCCCGCCATCGCGAACGCCGAAGCGGCCTCGCCAGCCGCCACGCCCGAAGCCCAGGCCCACTGAAAATTGTAGCCGCCGAGCCAACCCGTCACGTCCACGGCCTCGCCGATGAAATACAGCCCCGGCGTGCGCCGGCTCATCATCGTGGCCGACGAAAGCTCGCGGGTATCGACGCCGCCGCGCGTCACCTCGGCCTTCTTGTAGCCTTCGGTGCCGGTGGGCGTGAGCGTCCATTGCGAGAGACCATCACCGATGCGCCGCAAGGTCTTGTCCGGCAGATCCGCGAGGCGTGCGTCGATCGGCACCTGGTGGGCCTCCAGCCAGGCATGTGCGAGCCGCGCGGGCACCCATTCGGCGAGCAGGTTGCCGATCTGGCGTTTCGTGGCGCTCTTGGCCTCGACCAGCGCCGCCGCGGCATCGTGCTCCGGCAGCAGGTTCACGCGGATCGGCTGCCCCGGCTGCCAGTAGCTCGAAATCTGCAGTACGCCCGGGCCGGACAGCCCGCGATGGGTGAACAGCAGGTCTTCGTCGAATGCGCCGCCCGTCTTGCGCTCGCCGGTCGCCACGTTGACCCCGAGCGACACGCCGGAAAGCGGCACATAGGGCGCCCAGTCCTGCTGCGCGAACGTGAGCGGCACCAGTGCGGGACGCATGTCGACGAGCTTGTGGCCGAACTGCTTCGCGATGCGGTACGCAAAATCGGTCGCGCCGATCGCCGGAATCGACAATCCGCCGGTCGCGATCACGAGCGCGCGTGCGCCAATCGTCCCGTGCGGCGTGCCGAGGGTGAAGCCCGAGCCGTCCGCATGGCTCACCGTTTCGACCGGCAGCGGCCTGCGCCACGCGACGCGCCCGGCGTCGCACTCGGCGCGCAGGACCTCGATGATCGCCTCGCTCGACTGGTCGCAGAACAGCTGGCCCTTGTGCTTTTCGTGCCAGGTCACGCGATGCTGACGCAGCAGCGCGAGAAAATCACGCGGCGTGTAGCGCGCGAGCGCCGAGCGGCAAAAGTGCGGATTGTTCGAGAGATAGTTGGCCGGGCCCGCGTGCAGATTCGTGAAGTTGCAGCGCCCGCCGCCCGAAATGCGGATCTTTTCCGCGAGCCGCGGCGCGTGATCGATCAGCGCCACGCGGCGTCCCTGCTGCCCCGCAACCGCCGCACACATCATGCCGGCCGCGCCTGCGCCGATCACGGCGATGTCGAATGATTCCATGGCGCGCATTCTACCTGCGCGCGGCGGCACGCCGCTGCGCCTGACTCCGGCTCCGGAGCCCGGCAGCCGCCCATCGCCCGCACTGATATACTCCCAAGCTACTTTTACATTTCGAATTCACAACGGTTTTCGGTCGTGGTTTTCTACCCAACCGGCGCCGTTGCACGCCCCACCATGCTCGTTCTTGGCATCGAAAGCTCCTGCGACGAAACCGGCCTCGCGCTCTACGACACCGAGCGCGGCCTGCTCGCACACGCTCTGCATTCCCAGATCGCCATGCACCGCGAGTACGGCGGCGTCGTGCCCGAACTCGCGTCGCGCGACCATATCCGCCGCGCACTGCCGCTGCTCGAAGAGGTGCTCGACAAGAGCGGCGCCACGCGCAGCGACATCGACGCCATCGCCTACACGCAGGGCCCCGGTCTCGCGGGCGCGCTGCTGGTCGGCGCAAGCGTCGCCAATGCGCTCGCGATGGCCTGGGACCTGCCGACCATCGGCATCCATCACCTCGAAGGGCACCTGCTCTCGCCGCTGCTCGTCGATGCGCCACCGCCGTTTCCGTTCGTCGCGTTGCTCGTGTCGGGCGGCCACACGCAACTGATGCGCGTGACCGACGTCGGCGTCTATGAAACACTCGGCGAAACGCTCGACGACGCCGCCGGCGAAGCCTTCGACAAAACCGCCAAGCTGCTCGGACTCGGCTATCCGGGCGGACCGGAAGTGTCGCGGCTCGCCGAATTCGGCGTGCCCGGCGCCATCGAGTTGCCACGGCCGATGCTGCACTCGGGCGACCTCGACTTCAGCTTCAGCGGGCTCAAGACCGCCGTGCTCACCCACGTGAAGCGAATCGGCACGAACATCTGCGAACAGGGCAAGGCCGACATCGCGCTCGGGTTTGTCGATGCGGCCGTCGAGGTGCTGGCCGCGAAGTCCATCGCCGCGCTCAAGCGCACGAAACTCAATCGGCTCGTGGTGGCGGGCGGTGTCGGCGCGAACCGGCAGTTGCGCGAGACGCTGTCGGCAGCGGCGCAAAAGCGCGGCTTCGAAGTGCATTACCCGGATCTGCAGCTGTGCACCGACAACGGCGCAATGATCGCGCTCGCGGGCGCGATGCGGCTCCAACGCTGGCCCGAACAGGCCACGCGCGACTACGCGTTCACGGTCAAGCCTCGCTGGGATCTGTCTTCGCTCGCGCGTTGACTGTCACTGCATCAGCCGCATCGACGGCTTGATGACGTAAAAAAGCCGCCCCGAGAGGCGGCTTTTCATTGCGCCAATTCCAGCAGCACTCACCCCCGCACGCGCTTGTCATGCTCAATAACGGCATACGCGCTGTGATTGTGGATCGACTCGAAGTTCTCGGCCTCCAGCACATACGCGACAATACGGCGATCGTTGTTCAGGCGAACGGCCACGTCGCGCACGAGATCCTCGACGAATTTCGGATTTTCATACGCACGCTCGGTCACGAACTTCTCGTCCGGACGCTTGAGCAGTCCCCACAGCTCGCACGAAGCCTCTTCCTCGGCGATCCGGATCAGGTCTTCCACCGGCAGATCGTCCGCGAGTTCGGCATCGATCGTCACATGCGAGCGCTGGTTGTGCGCACCGTACTGCGAGATTTTTTTCGAGCACGGACACAGGCTCGTCACCGGCACGACCACCTTCAGGAACAGGCGCGCCGCGCCCTCACGCATGTCGCCCACGAGCGTTACTTCGTAGTCCATCAGACTTTCGACGCCCGATACCGGCGCGACCTTCTTCACGAAGTACGGAAACGACACCTCGATACGGCCGGCCTGCGATTCGAGCTTGTCGAGCATCACGGCCAGCATCGTGCGGAACGTCGCGGGTTCGAGCGGCGCCTTGTTGCCTTCAAGTAGCGCAACGAAGCGCGACATGTGCGTGCCCTTCTGGTTCGCAGGCAGATGAACGTCGAGGTTCCACGTGCCGACCGTCGGCTGCACGTCGCCATTGCCGGTCTTCACGAGCAGCGGATGACGAACGGACTTCACGCCCACGCGCTGGATCGGGATCTGGCGGAGATCGACGGAGCTTTGCACGTCCGGCATCAAGAAATCCGTGCTCATTTGGTTCATGTTCTTATCCTTTGGGCTGCACACAACGTAGCGCGCAATGACAAGCGCCGGCAAAAGCCGGCGCAGGCTGGCGGTTCCAGGTCCGAAAACCCGGCCGCCGGTTCATACGGAAAGTGGGCAATCGTGGCAGCCGGTGCCGCCAACGACACCGGGCCGTGCGCCGCGAGGCGCTTACGCGACGCGCATCACCGACTTGCCGGACGCGTTCGTCACGTGATCGAGGAAGCGCTCGCGAATCGACTTCGCAATCCCTGCCGCGTCGAGCCCGGCAAGCGCCAGCAGTTTTGCCGGGTCGCCGTGGTCGATGAAGCGGTCGGGGAGGCCCAATTGTAGTACGGGCTTGATAACCCCGCTGGCGAGCAGGGATTCCACGCAGGCCGAGCCCGCGCCGCCCATGATGCAGCCTTCCTCGACGGTCACGAGGTAGTCGTGGGTTGCCGCCAGCTCGCGCACGAGATCAGCGTCGAGCGGCTTCACGAAGCGCATGTTCGCGACGGTGGCGTCGAGCTCCTCAGCGGCGGCGAGCGACGGCGGCACCATCGTGCCGAACGCGAGGATCGCAATGCGCTTGCCCGCGGCTGCGTTGCTCTCGCGGCGGATTTCGCCCTTGCCGACCGGCAGCGCGGCCATCTGCTTGACGGTTGCGACGCCCGTGCCCGCGCCGCGCGGATAACGCACGGCCGTGGGGCAGTCCTGCTGCAGCCCCGTGTAGAGCATCTGGCGGCACTCGTTTTCGTCCGACGCGCACATGATCATCATGTTCGGGATGCAGCGCATGAACGCGAGATCGTAGGCGCCCGCATGCGTCGCGCCGTCCGCGCCGACGAGGCCCGCGCGGTCGATCGCGAACACGACCGGCAGGTTCTGCAGCGCCACGTCGTGGATCACCTGGTCGTAGGCGCGCTGCAGGAAGGTCGAGTAGATCGCGACGACGGGCTTGAGGCCCTCGGCCGCGAGACCGCCCGCGAACGTCACCGCATGTTGCTCGGCGATGCCGACGTCGTAGTAGCGATCCGGGTAGCGCTTTTCGAACTCGACGAGACCCGAGCCTTCGCGCATCGCCGGCGTGATGCCGACCACGCGCGCATCCAGTTCGGCCGCGTCGCACAGCCATTCGCCGAAGACTTGCGTATAGGTCTTCTTGGAGGGCGTCGCCGACGGCTTGATGCCTTCTGCCGGGTTGAACTTGCCGGGGCCGTGGTAGAGAACCGGATCGGCTTCGGCGAGCTTGTAGCCCTGGCCTTTCTTCGTCACGACGTGCAGGAACTGCGGGCCGCGCAGTTCCTTGATGTTTTGCAGCGTCGGGATCAGCGAATCGAGATCGTGGCCGTCGATCGGCCCGATGTAGTTGAAGCCGAATTCCTCGAACAGCGTGGCCGGCACGATCATGCCCTTCGCGTGCTCTTCGAGCCTGCGCGCGAGGTCGAGCACCGGCGGCGCATGGCGCAGCACGCGCTCCACGCCCGCGCGCGCGGCGGCGTAGAAACGGCCCGACATCAGTCGCGCGAGGTGGCGGTTCAGCGCGCCGACCGGCGGCGAGATCGACATGTCGTTGTCGTTGAGAATGACGAGCAGCGGCACATCGTCCTCGACGCCCGCGTTGTTCATCGCCTCGAAGGCCATGCCGGCCGTCATCGCGCCGTCGCCGATCACGGCGATGCCCAGGTGGTTCTCGCCCTTGAGCTTGCTCGCGATGGCCATGCCGAGCGCCGCCGAAATCGACGTGCTCGAATGCGCGGTGCCGAACGTGTCGTATTCCGACTCGTCGCGGCGCGGGAAACCCGAGATGCCGCCGAACTGACGCAGCGAGTGCATCTGGTCGCGGCGGCCGGTCAGGATCTTGTGCGGGTAGGTCTGATGCCCGACGTCCCAGACGATGCGGTCGCGCGGCGTGTCGAACACGTAATGCAGCGCGATCGTCAGTTCGACCGTACCGAGGTTGGACGACAGGTGGCCGCCCGTTTGCGAGACGCTGTCGAGAACGAAGGCACGCAGTTCATCGGCAAGCGGTTGCAACTGCCGGCGATCGAGGCGGCGCAAATCCGCCGGGTCGTCAATGGTTTTCAGCAAGTCGTACATCGTCGTTCCATGGTAGGAAATCGGTCGCTCCCGCACTTCTGCAGCGCATTACTCCCCTTTCATGCGCGCGGGCGGATTAGCGTAATCAGCTCACCCGGTTGACAACCAGATCAGCCAGTTCGGCGAGGCGCTGCGCGCGTGCGCCGAACGGTTCGAGCGCGGCATGCGCGTCGCTGCGCAATTGCTGCGCGAGCGCACGCGACGCGTCCAGACCGATGATCGACACGTAGGTCGGCTTGCCGTCCTTCGCGTCCTTGCCAGCGGTCTTGCCGAGCGTTGCCGAATCGGCGGTGACGTCGAGAATGTCGTCCACCACCTGGAAAGCGAGGCCCACAGCTGCCGCGTACGCGTCGAGCGCGCGCAGCGTATCGGCGGAAGGCGTTTCGCCCGCCACCGCGCCCATGCGAACCGCCGCGCGCAGCAGCGCGCCCGTCTTCAGCCGATGCATGGTTTCGAGTTCTTCGCGCGAAAGCGCACGGCCGACGCTCGCGAGGTCGATGGCCTGACCGCCCGCCATGCCGATCGAGCCGCTCGCCAGCGCGAGTTCGCGCACGAGCGCAGCCTGGCGCGACGCCGCATCGCGCAGCCCCGGCACGTCCGACGTCAGTGTAATGAAAGCTTGCGATTGCAGCGCGTCGCCAACCAGCAGCGCGGTCGGTTCGTCGTATTTCACGTGGACCGTCGGCTTGCCGCGACGCAAATCATCGTCGTCCATGCACGGCATGTCGTCGTGCACGAGCGAGTAGACGTGGATCATCTCCAGCGCACAGGACGCCGCGTCGAGCGCTTCGGGCGTTGCACCGGTCAGCTCGCCCGCGGCATGGCACAGAAGCGGCCGCACGCGCTTGCCGCCGCCGAGCACCGCGTAACGCATGGCGTCGTGCAAGGTCGCAGGCAGCTCGCTGGCTGCCGGTAAATAGTGTTCGAGCGCGGTTTCGACCCGGTCCAGCACGAGCCGGGTCCATTGTTCGAATGTCATAGATCGTCGTCTCCGCCCTCGGCGGAACTGCCTGTTGTATTGGGGGGCACGGGCCGAAGCGTTTCGCCGTCGAGCACGCGCACCTGTTGTTCAACCTTCTCCAGCTGCTGCTGGCAGAACTTCACCAGCACGGCGCCGCGCCGATAGGCAGCCAGCGATTCCTCGAGACTCAGGCTGCCGCCTTCCATGCGCGCCACGAGCGTATCGAGTTCCGCCAGTGCGGCCTCGTAGCTCTCCGGCTGCATCCCGCCGTCGCCGCCGGCCTGATTCCCGGTGCCGGCACCGCCGCTGTTGGCACTGCTGTTGGCGCCGCCGTTGCCACCGCTGTTACCACTTTCGGCGGCCGCAGCACGCTCCGCTGCACTGTCTCTCGATGCGGATTTAGCCATGGGTCGTCGCAGAATTCAAACAAGGCGGAGATTCTACGCCAAAAGCGTGCCGATAGCCCCGCTCGCAGACGCACAAGACGTCGGCACGTTATATCGGATGCTGACCGAAATTAATCCCTTTGACGAAATTACACCGTTGCTGGCACGCAATTTTGGCAAAAATCAGTGACTTAGCTACCCCACAGAGAGGTAAGCGAGTATAATCCCCCGCTCCCTAAATCGAATCTTCGATGGTTGGGTTGTTCACTGCTTTCACGTCTTCATCGGGAGTGGGAATGTCCAATCTGAGCAAGGCATTGCAGCTGCATTCCATCGACTGCCAGCTGCCAGTCACCGCTTATTTTGACGATGCGCTACTGAAGCGCGAAATCGCAACGCTTTTCCAGAAAGGTCCCCGTTATGTCGGGCACGAACTGATGGTGCCCGAGGCGGGGAATTATTTTGCCCTGCCGAGCGAGAACGAGGGGCGCGTGCTGGTGCGCAACCAGCACGATCAGGTCGAGCTGCTCTCGAACGTTTGCCGTCACCGCCAGGCCATCATGCTGAACGGCCGCGGCACGGCCGACAATATCGTCTGCCCGCTGCACCGCTGGACCTACGACCTCAAGGGCGACCTGCTCGGCGCGCCGCACTTCGCGGACAACCCCTGCCTGAACCTGAGCAGCACGCCGCTGCAGAAATGGAACGGCCTGCTGTTCGAAGCCGCGGGCCGCGACGTGGCGCGCGACCTCGCCCAGCTCGGCCCGGCGCAGCATCTCGACTTCACGGACTTCATGTTCGATCACGTCGAGATCCACGAGTGCAACTACAACTGGAAGACCTTCATCGAGGTCTATCTGGAGGATTACCACGTCGTCCCGTTCCACCCGGGCCTCGGCAATTTCGTGTCGTGCGACGACCTGAAATGGGAATTCGGCGAGTGGTACAGCGTGCAAACCGTGGGCGTGCACAACCGTCTCGACAAGGCCGGCAGCCCGACCTACCGCAAGTGGCACGACGAGGTTCTGCGCTATCGCAACGGCGTGCCGCCGGAGTTCGGCGCGATCTGGATGGTCTACTACCCGAATCTGATGATCGAGTGGTACCCGCACGTGCTCGTCCTGTCGTGGCTGATTCCGCAGGGCACGCAGAAGACGATGAACATCGTCGAGTTCTATTACCCCGAGGAAATCAAGCTCTTCGAGCGCGAGTTCGTCGAGGCGGAACGCGCAGCCTATATGGAAACGGCCATCGAAGACGACGAGATCGCCGAGCGCATGGACGCCGGCCGCCGTGCGCTCCTCGAGCGCGGCGAATCGGAGGTCGGCCCGTACCAGAGCCCGATGGAAGACGGCATGCAGCACTTTCACGCGTTCTTGCGCCGCGAGCTGGGCACCCTCTAGGCACCCCCAGGCATCTTCCAGGCACCCTCCAGGCACGTTCGGAATGCCTCGGCTCGGGTCATGACCGGCCAGAACGAAAGACGGGCTTCGGTCCGTCTTTTTGTTTAGACTGAAGGCATCGGGCCGGCCTTGCCGGCCGCGCATCCATCAGGAGCCGTCGTCATGCCGCACACCCATCACACCACGCTGATCTCCGCCGCCAATCTCCATGAGCGTCTGGCCGCCGCGCCCGGCAGCACACTCGTGTTCGATTGCCGCTTCGACCTCGTCAACCCCGACGTGGGCGAAACCGCCTGGGCGGCCGGTCACATTCCGGGCGCGCAGTATCTGCATCTCGACCGCGATCTGTCCGGCGCGAAGACCGGCAAGAACGGCCGTCATCCGCTGCCCGATCGTGCGGCGCTCGTGAACACGCTCGCGGCCCGGGGCCTCAACGAGGGGCAGCAGGTTGTCGCGTACGACGCGCAAGGCGGCTCTTACGCAGCGCGTCTGTGGTGGCTGCTGCGCTGGCTCGGTCACGACTCGGTCGCCGTGCTCGACGGCGGCCTGCAGGCATGGGAAGCAGCCGGCAATCCGTTATCGACGGACGTGCCGCACGCCGTCAAAGGCAACTTCAAGGCGGGCGCGCCGCTACAGGTGACGATCGACGTGCAGGGCGTCGTGCGCAACCTTTCGACGCACGAACTCGTCGTGCTCGACGCACGCGCAGCCGACCGCTATCGCGGAGAGAACGAAACGGTCGATCCGGTCGGCGGCCATATTCCCGGCGCGCGCAACCGTTTCTTCAAGGACAACCTCACCGCCGATGGCCGTTTCAAGCCCGCGCACACGCTGCGCGAGGACTTTACGGCCGTGCTCGCGGGCAAGACGCCCGAGCATGCCGTGCTGCAATGCGGCTCGGGCGTGACGGCATGCCATAACGCACTCGCGATGGAAATCGCCGGACTGCACGGCGCGGCGCTCTACGCCGGTTCGTGGAGCGAGTGGTGCGCCGACCCGTCGCGTCCGGTCGCGACGGGGCCGAATCCCTGAGCACGCCCAGGTCCCCTTACAACCTTCCAGCGTTTCAACCGCACGGCAGCGGCAAAGCCGCTGCCGAGTGCGGTTTTCAGGAAGGTGCGCCGGTCGAACGGCACGTGCGGAACAAGGGAATCGACATCGGGCTTCAGCATGCAACGCTCCTCGTTCGACGACGGCGCCTGCGGCCTTCAATGCAGCTTCACGCGCGGCAGCGTGGTGCGGCGCAGCCAGTGCGCAAACGTGTCGAGCACCATGCGCGCGTAGCCGTGCAACGCGGCAATGTGCAGACGGTACAGCGACATGTACATGAAACGCGCAAACAGCCCTTCGATCAACATGTTCCCGCCGATCACACCGCCCATCAGATTGCCGACCGCGCTGAAGTGACCGAGCGACACCAGCGAGCCGAAGTCGCGATAGGTGAATTCCGGCAGCGGCTGTCCGTCGAGCAGGTTGCCCAGCGCCCCCAGCAGGAATACGGCCTGCTGATGCGCGGCCTGGGCGCGCGGCGGCACGTTGCGTTCGTTGCCCGGCCACGCGCAGGCGGCGCAGTCTCCGAACGCGAAGATGTTGTCGTCGATTTCGGTCTGCAGCGTGCGGCGCACGCTGAGCTGGCCGAGCTTGTTGACGGGCAGTCCGTCGAGTTGCGCCAGCACCGGCGGCGCAGTGATGCCCGCGGCCCACACCGTGAGGTCCGCGCGCACGGCCTTGCCGCTTGCCGTATGAACGACACCCGGCGCGACCTCGGTGACCCGCTCGGCAAGCAAGAGACGTACGCCGAGTTTCTGCAGCAGATCGGCGGTCGCCGACGACACGCGCTCGGACAGCGCGGGCAAGATGCGCGGCCCCGCTTCGATCAGCACGATGCCGACGTCGTGGCGCGGATCGAGCTTGTGGAGCCCATACGCGGACAGCACCTGCGCCGTGTTGCGCAGTTCGGCGGACAATTCCACGCCGGTTGCACCCGCACCGATGATCGCCACCTGCACGCGCGGCTCGCCGCTCACCGCTGCACCTGCGGGCGCAGGCTCCGGAACCTGATGCTCCGCGCGCATGCACGCCGCGATGAGCCGCTTGCGAAAGCGCTCGGCCTGCGCCACGGTATCGAGCGCGATGGAGTTTTCGGCTGCGCCAGGCACGCCGAAAAAGTGCGTGGTACTTCCAATTGCCAGCACAAGCGTGTCGTAGGCGAGTTCGCGCGGCGGCAGCAGTTCGCCGCCGTCATCGTCCTTCACGGCGCCGAGCATGATGCGCCGCGCCGCACGGTCGAGTCCGATCAACTCGCCCTGCTGGAATTCGAAGCCGTGCCAGCGTGCCTGCGCCGCGTATTCGAGTTCCTGTGTGAACGGGTCCATGCTGCCCGCTGCGACTTCGTGCAGCAGCGGCTTCCAGATATGCGTTGGAAAGCGGTCGACCAGCGTGACGCTCGCCCGCGGCTCGCGGCCGTTGCGCGCCTTGCAGTAGCGGTCGCCCAACCGCGTCGCCAGTTCCAGTCCACCTGCGCCTCCTCCCACAACGATAAAACGATGCATAAACTCTCCGTGCGTGTCGATAAATGCGTACGCGGCACGGCGGCGAGGTGCGCCGGCCGGCCGCTCAATGTCGGCTAACGGAGCGCACGGCAACAAGCCGTGCGCCTGCGCACACGTGCGTGCGCGGGTATTGCATGTTCGTTACGGCAAAGCATTCGCGTGCATCGCGGCTTGAAGCGACGCTTAAAAGCGCGGCACGGCGAGCGTAATCAGTGCGCTTCTTCCCAGTTCGCGCCGACGCCCACTTCGGCGACGAGCGGCACCTTGAGCGTCGCCACCGAACACATCAGTTCGGGCAGACGCTTGCGCACCTCGGCCAGCTCGTCGTCGGGGACTTCGAGCACCAGTTCGTCGTGCACCTGCATGATCATTTTCGTGCGCATGCCGGTTTCGTCGAGCCACTTCTCGACTGCGATCATCGACAGCTTGATGAGGTCTGCCGCCGTGCCCTGCATCGGCGCATTGATCGCGGCGCGCTCCGCAGCCTGGCGGCGCGGGCCATTGCCGCCGTTGATCTCGGGCAGCCACAGGCGCCGGCCGAACACCGTTTCGACATAGCCGCGCGATTTCGCGTCCATGCGCGTCTCGTCCATGTAGCGCGCAACGCCCGGATAGCGCGCGAAATAACGGTCGATATAAAGCTTCGCCGCGTCGCGCGTGATGCCGAGATTCGACGCGAGCCCGAATGCGCTCATGCCGTAAATCAGGCCGAAATTGATGACTTTGGCGATGCGGCGCTGGTCGGCGCTCACTTCGATCGGCGTGACGCCGAACACCTCGGAAGCCGTCGCGCGGTGAATGTCGTCGCCGCGCGCAAATGCGGCGAGCAGCGACGCGTCGCCCGAGATGTGCGCCATGATGCGCAGCTCGATCTGCGAATAGTCGGCGGATACGATCTTGTGCCCCGGCGGCGCGATGAACGCCTCGCGGATGCGCCGCCCTTCGCCCGTGCGAACCGGAATGTTCTGCAGATTCGGATCGTTCGATGCGAGCCGCCCCGTCACCGCCACGGCCTGCGCGTAATTCGTGTGAACCCGGCCCGTTTGCGCGTTGACCATGCGCGGCAGTTTGTCGGTGTACGTGGACTTCAGCTTGGACAGCCCGCGATGTTCAAGCAGCAGCTTCGGCAGCGGATAGTCTTCGGCGAGCTTTTGCAGCACTTCTTCGTCGGTGGACGGCGCACCGCTCGGCGTCTTCTTCACAACCGGCAATTGCAGCTTTTCAAAGAATATCTGGCCGATCTGCTTGGGCGAACCGAGGTTGAATTCGCCGCCCGCGAGCGCGTAGGCTTCCTGTTCGAGTTCGACGAGCCGCACTGCGATTTCGGCGCTCTGCTTGTCGAGCCGCTCCGTATCGATCAGCACGCCGTTGCGCTCCATCTGGCGCAGCACGCGCGAAGTCGGCATCTCGATCTCGCGATACACGTAGTCGAGCCCCGTGTCGGTTCCTTTGTCCTGCGCAATCTGCGGATAAAGCGCGAGATGCAACTGCAGCGTGATATCGGCGTCTTCAGCCGAATACTCCGCAGCTTTATCGAGCGGCACTTCGTCGAAGCCGATCTGCTGCGCACCCTTGCCCGCAACCTCTTCGTATTTGATTGTTTTGATGCCGAGATGGCGCAACGCGAGGCTGTCCATATCGTGACTGCGGTGCGATTCGAGCACGTACGATTCGAGCATCGTGTCGTGCTCGACGCCGTTCAACGCAATGCCGTAGTTCGCGAGCACCTGCTCGTCGTACTTCATGTGCTGGCCGACTTTCTTGTACTGATCGCCTTCGAACCACGGCTTGAGTCGCGCGAGCACGTCGGCGAGCGGCAGTTGCCCGGGCATGTCCGGCCCGCGATGCGCGAGCGGCAAATACGCGGCGTGCCCCGGCTCCGTTGCGAACGACATCCCCACCAGCTTCGCGACCATGGGATCGAGCGCCGTGGTTTCCGTGTCGAACGCGGTAAGGCCGGCCGCCTCGATTTTCTTCAGCCATGCATCGAACTGATCCCACGTCTGGATGGTTTCGTAATGCCGCGGCGCGTCGAGCATCAGCGCGGGCTGCACTTCGGCTTCGCGCGGTTCACGCGCTTCACGCTGGTTCACATTCGCGTTCGCGCTCGCCGCAGCGGGTGCGGCGTCGTTCGCGCGAGCTTCGGTCAATTCGCGCGTCCAGGTCTTGAAACCATGGCGCGTAAAGATGTCGAGCAATTCGTCGCGCGCTTCGGCGCGCGTGGCGAGCGAACCGCCGAGCGACTCGATGTGCTTTGAAAGATCGCACTCGGTCGCCACGGTAACGAGTTGCTTCGCCATCGGCAGAAACGCAAGCGCATCGCGCAGATAACCGCCCACGGCGCCCTTGATTTCGGCTGCATGTTCGACGATGCCGTCGAGCGTGCCGTATTCCGTGAGCCACTTGACCGCCGTCTTCGGGCCGCACTTGTTCACGCCAGGCACGTTGTCGACGGTGTCGCCGATCAGCGAAAGATAATCGACGATGCGCTCGGGCGGCACGCCGAACTTCGCAATCACGCCTTCGCGATCGAGCGTTTCATTCGTCATCGTATTGATGAGCGTGACGCGGTCGGTCACGAGCTGCGCGAGATCCTTGTCGCCGGTCGACACGATCACTTTCATGCCGCGCTTTTCCGCTTCGCGCGCGAGCGTGCCGATCACGTCGTCGGCTTCGACGCCGTCCACCATCAGCAACGGCCAGCCGAGCGCGCGCACGGCCACGTGAATGGGCTCGATTTGCGCAGCGAGCGGCTCGGGCATGGAAGGACGGTTCGCCTTGTAGTCGGCATACCAGTCATCACGAAACGTCTTGCCCTTGGCATCGAACACGCACGCGCTATACTCTGCCGTAACCTCCTTGCGCATACGGCGCAGCATGTTGATGATCCCGTATAGCGCACCCGTCGGTTCGCCGTCAGGACCGCGCAGATCCGGCATCGCATGGTAGGCCCGATAGAGATAGCTAGAACCATCGACCAGCAGCAGGGTCTTTCCTTCCAGTTCAGTTTGTAGCTTGGTTTCCACGCGAAGTTCTTCAGGCATTATGGACAAGAGAAAAGTGATTCCGAGTCTGCGTTCACTCGCAGATCAAGAGCGCGCAACGGCCAAAAAGGCGCGCGCATCGTGGCAGATGTTCACGATTATGGCAGAGTTTATCGAGGCAACCGAGTATCTGTCCGAGATCCGTCCGGCAGTCAGCATCTACGGTTCCGCACGTCTGAAACCGGACTCGGAGTACTACCAGCTCGCGACACAAATTGCGCGAAAAGTGTCCGACGCAGGCTTCGCCGTGATCTCCGGCGGCGGCCCTGGCATCATGGAAGCAGCCAACCAGGGCGCGCACGCGGGCAAGTCGCCTTCCGTTGGCCTGAACATCGAATTGCCGCACGAGCAATCGGGCAATCAATGGCAGGACATCTCGTTGCGATTCCGCCATTTCTTCACGCGCAAAGTTACGTTCGTCAAAAACTCCGATGCGGTGATCGTGATGCCGGGCGGCTTCGGCACGCTTGACGAACTCGCCGAAGTGCTCACGCTGATCCAGACGAAAAAATCGCGGCACGTTCCCATCATTCTGGTGGGCGCGGAGTTCTGGAAAGGCCTGCTTGCCTGGTTCCGTTCGGCGCTCGTGCCGATGGGCCTCATCAATCCTGAAGACATGGATCTGATGCACGTGACCGACGATCCGGACGAAGTGCTCGAAACGGTGCTCAAGTTTTACGAGGACACCGGAGAAGAAGGCGAAGAGAGCGAAAAAGAACGGCGTACGCACACCGATCCCGACGAAGACCGGATGTTCTATCTCTAAGCTTGCGATTCACCGCGACATGGCGCAGAGCCATGCCGCGCGCGCAGCGGGGCAAGCGAGCGCGTGATGCGTGTAGAGGGCTGTAATTTCAGGTCACATTGGAAGATCAGTGACTTAATGAGCGGCTTGGCCGACCCTTATGCGAGGGTATTGCCAAGCCTTGTATCTCAACATGCCCCTCCAGGAGTTCTGCTTGAGCATGCGGTTGCCGCGGAATGATTTAAACGGAGGCTTGAGATCAAAAGTGCCTGCGCGGTAGCGACGCCGCGCAGGCGTTGGACAGACTCACTGCCGCCCGCAAGCACCCGCCAGCAAAAAGATTCCTACTGAAACGCCACCTCAGCAAAGCTGCGCAATTTGCGACTGTGCAGCTTATGCAATCCATTGGTACGCAAGATCTCCATCGCCTTCACGCCGATCTGCAGATGCTGGTCCACCTGAGCGCGATAAAACGAATCGGCCATGCCGGGCAGCTTCAATTCGCCGTGCAGCGGTTTATCGGAGACGCACAACAACGTGCCGTACGGCACGCGAAAGCGAAATCCATTCGCCGCGATCGTCGCACTTTCCATGTCGAGCGCAATCGCACGGCTCTGCGAAAGACGCAGCACCGGTTCGCGGTGATCGCGCAATTCCCAGTTGCGGTTATCGACGCTCGCCACCGTGCCCGTGCGCATCACGCGCTTGAGTTCAGGGCCGTCGAGCTGCGTGACCTGGGCCACCGCGCGCTCCAGCGCCACCTGCACTTCCGCGAGCGCGGGAATCGGCACCCACAGCGGCAGATCCGCATCTAGCACATGATCCTCGCGCACGTAGCCGTGCGCGAGCACGTAGTCGCCAAGCCGCTGCGTGTTGCGCAGCCCCGCGCAGTGGCCGAGCATGATCCAGGCGTGCGGGCGCAGCACCGCGATGTGATCGGTGATCGTCTTCGCGTTCGACGGCCCCACGCCGATGTTGATCATCGTGATGCCGCTGCCATCCGCGCGCTTGAGGTGATACGCCGGCATCTGCGGCAGGCGCACGGCAGGCATGCCCTCGTGTTCCTGTTCGCCGAGATTGGCGTTGTACGTCACCACGTCGCCGGGCTCCACGAACGACGTGTATTCGCTGCGATAGCTGCACAGATCGGCGTCGTCGGTGCGTGCCATCATCGCGCGCCCGAGCTTCACGAATTCGTCGATGTAAAACTGGTAATTCGTGTAGAGCACGTAATTCTGGCAATGCGTGGGCGACGTCGCCGTGTAGTGCTTCAGCCGATGCAGCGAAAAATCCACGCGCGGCGCCGTGAAGAGCGCAAGCGGATGCGGCTCGCCCGGCCCCGGTTCGAAGGTGCCGTTGACGATCCGGTCGTCGAGCTGCGCGAGGTCGGGTGTATCGAACACGTCGCGCATGGCCACGAGGTGCTCGCGATCGAGTTCGCCTTCGAGGTGGATGCCCTCGGCAAACGCAAAGTGAATGGGAATCGGCTGATCCGACACGCCCACGTCGATCGACACACGATGGTTCTTCGTCAGCAACCGCAGTTGTTCGCGATAGTAGTCGCCGAACAGGTCCGGCCGCGTGATCGTCGTTTCAAAGATGCCCGGGCCCGCCACGAAACCGTACGAACGGCGCGAATCGACATGGGTGTTCACTTCAGTGCGAACGCGCACGAACGGATAGCACGCGCGCACGCGGCGCTCCAGCACTTCGCCGCGGCGGTAGCGCGCGAACGCATCGCGCAGAAACGACGTGTTCGCCTCATAGATCGTCGAGAGCCGTGCCACCGCATCGGCAGCGTCCTCGTAAGACCCCGTCGGGAAATCGTATGCGGGCAACATCAGCGGCCGCAGATTGGTATCGTTGTTCATCGTCATTCGCCTCCAATCGGTCGGACCACCTTACCACGGAACCCGGGCATTCTTGCTGTGCCCCTCGCGGCAACGTCAGGCTGGCCGGCGCGGTACGGCGTTGGTCACCCCCCCGGATCGACCCGCGGCCGACGCCGGAGTCGCCGTGGGTCGCGGCGGCGGGATTTGCTAGAATCGAGCTATCAAACCGGAGAAACACCGATCATCATGAAGTCGCTCCTTCTCATCGCTGCTGCGGCGACACTCGCGTTCAGCGGGTTCGCCATGGCCGCGCCCGCCGACGACGCGAAAACCGCCGTCGAGGCCCAGTCCGCCAACGAGCGGGCGGGTCTGCCGAACCTCGCCGCGATCAACCGGCCGGCTGCCGAGGTCACCTCGAAGGTCGACGTCAACGTTCCGCGCCGGCCGAGCTTCCACGAAGTGAGTCCCACCGGCACCGAAATCACCGAATATCGCGACAAGGGCAAGCCCGTCGAAATCAACGTGCACTCGAACTTCGGCACGCGCTACACGATGAGCGCGCCCGCCGACACGTCGCCGCAGGTGCGCCCGAACGGCACGCCCAGCACGCGGCTGCCGTCGATCAACCTGCGCTACTGATCCGCAACGCCGTCTGCGCGCGCCCGGCGCAGGCAGACGGCGCGCATTTCGCCGCGCTGCGGATTCGCTGCGCACTCAAACTGTGATGTCTGGCCGCGAGTTCGAGGCATGAATTCGAACCACGAATTCGAGCCACAAGCGCGCGGTGCGGGCTGGATGCCATGTAGCGCCGGCAGACCAGCCCGAATTCTGCCGAAAGCCCGATAAAACACCGGCCGCACCCGCGTAGGCCGGCCGCCCGACCACGCAACCAACACATTTCTCGCATGGCCGTCTTCACCGCTGTCACCGAAACCCAGCTTGCCCAATGGCTGCGCGACTACGATCTCGGCGACGTGGTCGAATTGCGCGGCATCCAGTCCGGCATCGAAAACAGTAATTTCTTCCTGACGACGACGCGCGGCGAGTACGTCCTGACGATCTTCGAAAAGCTGTCCGCGGACCAGTTGCCGTTCTACCTCGACCTGATGCGCCACCTGGCGTCGCACCGCGTCCCGGTGCCAGACCCCATGCCGCGCACCGACGGCGCCCTCTTCGGCCCGCTGCAGGGCAAGCCCGCGGCAATCGTGACGAAGCTGGAAGGCGCGCCCGAACTCGCGCCGGGTGTGGAACATTGCGTCGAAGTGGGCCAGATGCTCGCGCGCATGCACCTCGCCGGGCGCGATTTCAAAGGCGATCAGCCGAATCTGCGCAGCCTGGAATGGTGGGAAGAGACCGTGCCGACGGTGCTGCCGTTCCTCGACGAAGCGCAGCGCGACCTGCTCACGAGCGAGCTTGCGCATCAACAGGCGTTCTTCGCCTCGGCGGACTATGCGCAGATGCCGGGCGGCCCGTGCCACTGCGATCTTTTCCGCGACAACGTGCTGTTCGCGCACGCGCATCCGGCGCCGGGCCACGAAGTGCGACTCGGCGGCTTCTTCGATTTCTATTTTGCGGGCTGCGACAAGTGGCTGTTCGACGTGGCCGTCACGGTGAACGACTGGTGCGTGGATCTCGCGACGGGCCAGCTGGATCGCGCGCGCGCCGAGGCGCTGCTGCGCGCCTACCAGACGGTGCGCCCGTTCACGGCGGCCGAAGTCCGCCACTGGAGCGACATGCTGCGCGCAGGTGCGTACCGCTTCTGGGTGTCGCGCCTGTATGATTTCTACCTGCCGCGCTCGGCGGAGCTGCTCAAGCCGCACGATCCCGGCCACTTCGAACGCATCCTGCGCGAGCGCCGCGCGAACGATGCCGCCGACGCCCTTCACGCAGAACAAGGCTCATGCAACTGATCGAAGTTCCCGCGAAAACGGGCTATGTCTGGTTCCGCCAGGGTATCTGGCTGTTCCGCCGCAACCCGCTCGCGTTCCTCACGCTGTTTTTCACCTATCTGCTGGGGATGACGCTCATCTCCGCGATCCCGGTGGTGGGCGGCGTGCTGCCGCTCGTCCTCGTGCCGGGCGTGGCGGTCGGCTTCATGGCGGCCTGCCGCGACACGATCGCGGGCAAGCCGTTCTTTCCGACGATTCTCGTCGACGGCTTCCGCGCCTACGGCACGACGGTCACGAAGCGCCTCTTCGCGCTCGGCGGCGTCTACGTGGTGGCGATGCTGCTCGTGCTCGCGGCGTCGGCGCTCGTGGACGGCGGCACGCTGCTGCAGTTGATGACCGTCGGCGGTTCGACGGGCAGCGATTCGTTCGAGAACAGCGGTGCGCCGCTCGCACTGCTCGCATCACTGGTGATCTACGTGCCGGTGGCGATGATGTTCTGGTTCGCGCCCGTGCTGACGGCATGGCACGACGTGCCGCCCGTCAAAGCGATGTTCTTCAGCGTGGTGAGCTGCTGGCGCAACAAGGGCGCCTTCGTCGTGTACGGGGCGTTGTGGATGGCGGTGTCGATCGGCATTTCGGTGGGGCTTTCGCTGCTGCTGAGTGCACTCGGTGCGAGCGAATACGGCGTCGCCCTGCTGATGCCCGCGCTCATCGTCCTGTTGACGATGATGTATTGCTCGTTTTACGCGACCTATCGCGGCTGCTTCGGCGTACAGGAAACGGAAAACACGGAAAACGCGTGAAAAGAAAAACCACATGGCCTTACGGTTATGTGGTTTCAGCCAATCTTTTGTGATGCTTCACTCGCGGTCGGCACGCTGGAATCAGCGCTGCCCCATCCAGGCCGGATGACGCACCGTCTTCTCGCGATCGATTTCGCGCAAGCGAAACTCGAGATCGTAGATATCGATCGCTTCAGCAAGGTAGGCCTCTTCGCGCGCCTTTTGCATAGCGTCGGCAGAGTTCGTGAGGAAGAGGAAAAGACGGCTCAGCAGATACATGATTCAGCTCCGTTTCGAAAAGACATTCGCTGACAGTGGATGAAGTGATTATAGGGTAAACCCTAATCATCTTCACGGGCTGTAGCCGAATGTCGCATCGAGTCGGGTGGCGCCAAGAATCGCTAACGCCACCTGGACATCAACCTATGGACGCCATATCCTGGCGACATGGCAGGACGAAAAATCAGTAACGAATTGTGGGCGGCGCGAGAACCATGGATTCCCGTATTCGAACTATCTCTTGCTGCTGTCGAAGCGGTCCTGCCGCGCCGATTCTGGTATCGGCCGCCACTTGCTGCGTCGTAATGTCGCTCAACTGGTTTGCCAAGCGCGCCGACATGAGCTGCCGCAATTTCATGCGGTGGGTGAATACAACGCACGAAGAGTGAAAATGCGAGCATGTCCGTGCAATATCGCAAGTAGTACCGTACCGAAGAGCAGAAGTGGGTTGGCACTTATTGCACCACACATTAGAAACAACGCTGACATTGCGGCCGTTACCACGACTCCCCATACGGTTCCAACACCAAGCAGGATCAACAGCCCTGCGCCTAGTTCGAGCCACGGAACCGCAACATTAACCAGAGCGATATGCGGCAGCCCAATATGCCCAATCGCGCCAACAAGTATGAGCCGCACGGCCTCGGGGGCCACAGTCGAGTGTGAAATCGCGGCAGTAAGAAACGGTCCAGCATCGAAGTGACCAACAACCTTGGTTAATCCTGTCCAGATCCAGAATGCGCCGAGCACGAGCCTCAACGCAAGCGCAGCGCCGGTTTTCATCGCACCACCTGCGGGTGTACGCGGCTCAGTTGACGAAAACTAACCATAGTCACGCCTAGCAGGCAGGCGAACATGACGGCCATAGCTGCATTTGTCTCGATTAGAAGGGTACTGACGCCTCCCGACACGATTGAACCGAGCGCGAGCATCAGGCACCCTTGCAGGCTCGCGGCAGCACCTGCGCGGTCGGGGAACAACGCCATCGACCGGGCCATCGCGTTCGAGAAGATAAAGCCCTGGGCAAACGCGATCAGCATGATCCCGCCAAGTGCGGTCGGCAGTATAAGCTCACCGCCGCTCGAGGCCACACATGCTACCCCGAGGGCAAATATTACGATGCCGCCACGCATCAACTGCTCGCCCCTGTATCGCCGGATCAGTGTCCTGTTCAGCGTCGTGCCGCCGAGATAGCACAACCCAACGCCAAGCGCCGTCTCTCCGAAGTACGACGCGGAATGCCCCAAGCGGAATTGCACGATGTACGGCCCGATTACGTTCCACATCAGGAACGCCGAAAAGCTCATACCGAGTATCGCAATGGCCGACAGAAAATTCGGATCGGACAGGATCTCACGATAGCCCGCGATCGTTTGCTGCGGTGCGCGCCGCAATTCGGGCAGCAACGTCTCTCGCAGTCCTACGAATGCAAACGACAGCACGATGAGGCCGTAACCGCAGTAGACGACGAAGTTCCAGCGCCAGCCGGCCAACTCCTGCACGTGCCCGCCAATGTACGGGGCGATCACAGGGCCGAGGCCGAACGCGAGACTGAGATAGACGATTGCGGCGCGTAAGCGGTCACCCGTCAGCCTGTCGACGAGAACGGCTCTGGCCACGACCTGGCAGGAGCCGATCGCAAAGCCCTGAATTGCTCGCCCAACCATTAGCGCCTCGAACGACGCCGCAGCCACCGCGACCGCGCTACCAGCGATGAAGAGTGCCAGGCCGAAGAGCACTGACGGGCGACGGCCCCACCAGTCGGCCAATATGCCAAACACGAGCTGGCCAATCGCATAGAACACAAGCGTAATTGTGATTGTGTTCTGCATCATGCTCGGAGCAACGTTTAGCTCTTGACCGATGGCCGGGATGCTCGGCGCATAGAGATCAATCGCAATCCCACCGACACTATTTATTAGTGGTGCCAACAACATGAGGAAGTTTTCGTATCGGTTCGAATCAGACATGGTGATGTACTAGAAATGACAGGACAGGCCGACACAAATACGTACGGCCCGCCGGGATCAATAACCGCTTTCGGCAAGCGCGGCCTGCCTCGGTGATCTTCGAGTCGACGACGTGTCGTCAAGCGGGCTCCACACCAGTAAATCGCCGCGCGAGGCGATGTCGTCGATCTTCACCATAACGACTCGTGGCGAGTTGTCGTAGTACGTACCCCAGTCAACATGCACGTCACGCACACGGCTCACGCATGCTCGGCCAAGATCGTCGTACGAAATCTGCAACGACTGCAGGATGTGGCGCACCCGCTCCGTCGCCGTCATCAGCACGTACCGGTAGTGATGCTGCGCGAGCGTGCGAAACACACTCGCCATCAAGTAACGTCCCGCGCCCTTCGAGGCGAACGACGAAAACTGCCCGAGTTCAACAAGTTCCGCGCGCGACAACCCGTAAAGACGCGTGAGTGATTCGTCGAGGTAATGCTCGGAGAACAACGGGGCGCTGTCACCCCAACTGAGTCCCACGCACGCATATCCGGGCAAGGACATCGCGCGATCGGTCAGGCACCAGAACTGGTCTGGACGAGGCTCCGGACGCGCGCCGTGTGCCTGAAAGTAATGCTGCGCGACCGCGAGCTGTATCTGGCGATAGGCGGAATGGCCTGGATGGAAGGTCCGTACGATATGCACGTTAAGCTCCCGGTCAGTACAGCGACGCCGCGTAATCGCGCTCGATCAACTGGCGGCGTGGCCGCCCGGTGACTGTGTAATAGTCCTCGCGGAAGCGCTCAATGTCAGGCACCACCCTGACCCGCCGCACCCGCGCAAAATCGGCGAGTCGCGGTTCAAGCCGCGCCATTTCGTTGCGCACCGCAATTTCGTCGTGCGCGGACAGCACAATCGCCGCCGGCTCTTCGCGCCCTTCGCCGAACACCACGATGTCGTCGATCAGCGTGCTTTCCTTGTAAACCGTCTCCACCCACTCCGGCGAGATATTGCGCGCCGTTGACAGGATGATCACGTGCTTCTTGCGACCGGTGATGTACAGGAAGCCATCGACGAATTCGGCGATGTCACCCGTGTGCAGGTAACCATCGGTGAGTTCGCATGACGTGTCGTCCGAATTGTAGTAACCCGCGCAGAGTGTCGGCGTGCGCACCCGCAGTTCGCCGTCGACGATCACTGGCATGATGCCGTCGAGCAGCGTCCCAGCCGAGCCGATGCGGCGATGTCCTGGGTAGTTCAGCGAGATGATCGAGCTGTTTTCACTGAGCCCGTACGCCTCGTAGATCTGCACGCCGCGCTTGTCGAGCGATTCAAGCACCGTGGCCGGAATCTTCGCGCCACCCGTGATGATGTGCGGATTGCGGCGGCCAAAGAGGCTCGTCACGTCCATCGACTCGAGCAACACATCCGCCTCCTCAAGCAGCTTCGGCGGAAGGTACAGGAAATTCGGATCGACGCGAGCGATCAGGTCCAGGTAGTCACGTGCGTTGCCGCTGTGCGCACCATACTCGGCGTAGTTTGGCGGCATTAGCGTCAGCGAACCGCCGGATAGTATCGGCAGGAACACGCCGAGCACCTGTTCGATCAGCAGGCTCATCGGCACGATCGACAGGTAGTCGAGCGGGCCTGGCGGCACGCGCCTCAGCACGCTAGCCACGAGCAAACCGACAGCCTCGTCGCGAATCTTCACGCCTTTCGGCTTCGACGTCGTACCTGATGTATGGATAATCCCGCAGATTCCACGCTCGATGCGCTCGCCGGTGCGCACGCCCACCCCCGGCCATTCGCTGCGCACGCTCGCAGCGTCGATGCACGCGATGCCCGGCAGGATCGCACCTATGCGAGCGGTGGTTTGCTCGTCCTGTGTAAAGATCGCCGTGGCCTTGTGCAGCAGGCTGCCGATCTGCTCGTCGGAGAACTCAATCGGCACCGGCAGCAGTACCGCTTTCACGCGGAAGATCGCAAGCATCGTCGCAATCCAGGCATAGCTGGAGCGCGCAGCGATCCCGAACACGAGGCCGCTGCAATCGCCATACACCTCCTGCAACGTGGTCACGATGCGCGTGACGTCCGCGCGCAGTTCATCAAGTGAATATTCGCGGCCCTCAATCTCCCGCACGACAATGCGGTTCGGTGCTTCGGCGAAGTGACGTTCGAGGAGTGCGCTGATCATGCGATGCCCCCCTTGCGATAGCTTTGCGCGCCGAAGATGCGGCGATCCGTGCCCGCAAGGCGACGGCGACCGTGCATCACGCGGCTGTTGTCAATCACAACGATATCGCCTTTGTTCCAGAACAGGTCGTACGTGTAGCGGGCAGTCACGTCCTTGATTTCGTCCCACACCTCGAAATCGATGTCGGTTCCATCTGCCCACGTGATCATCGGCGGCTCATAGTTAACGCTCGGGCCCAGAAGCGAATTACAGAAGGCACGACGACCGGAGAAACAACTCGTCGTGATCGCGTCCGTCACGCGCTCGGACAACACCAGGAACTGATCGAGACGACAGTAGTGCTGGCCACGAACATGCTGGTTGACGACATCCAGGTGCGAGTCGTTCACTTCATGGGCCGGTACCTGCAATTCGATGCTCAGGAAGCGCTGCACGTTCGGCCAGGGAATACGGCGCACATACTTGATCTGACATTGCTCAAACAGGCGACGCACTGCCGGCGTCAGTTCGTGCAACACGCGTTGCCCATCGCAGATCGTCGTCTCGGAGCCGACACGGGTAGGCTCAAGGCAGTAGAACCATTGCAGATCGGGCGTAAACGGCAAGTTACCGTTTTCACGGTGAAGTCCCATTTCAAGCTGGCCAGCGTCAATCTCCGCCGTGTTTTCCGTCGAAGTCTTGCGGGCCGGATCAAACGTGACACGCGCCGAATGCTGACCGACGAAACGGTTGAAATCTTCGAGTGTGTCTGCGAAGTTGCGATAGATAACGGCGCCCGAATGGGCGAGCTGCTCGTACAACTGTTCGGTATCGACAAGGTCGATCGCCTTCTGACCTGGCACGAGGCTTTCGATCAACTCAAAGCCGAAACGCGGTAAAGGTTTACGCTGAACTGGCGCAATGACTGCGTCAACATCCATCATGTTTGCCCCTCGGGGTGGTTAGTTTGGCGTTCGATACGTGGCCTCGTCGAACGCGACCAATCTACCGACAAGACTGGGCGCACCGTTTTAGAATTTAAATGGGGACATGAAATTTGTTTAGGACAAGGAAATGAGACCCTCTTTGCCTCCTTACGAGTAATCGCCGGATCGATTATGTGGGGCCGTAAGCCGCTTACAGGCTTCGGTCAGGCGTGAGGCGATTCGTCTAGATCAAGCGCATTCGCGCTCGCGAGATCCTTGAACAATGCCAGCATGGTTCGGATGTCTGGGTTCTTTTCCGTCCGGCTCGACCAGATGACATCCAGCGTAAAGTTCGGAAATCCGAGCGGTGCGTCGCAAACATGCACGGTCTCGGGGATTGACAGGTATGGAATCAGGCGCCGCGGCAATGTCATCACAACCGGCAGCCGCGTGACAATGTTCAGGCAGGCTTGGTAAGTGTTCGCCCGCGCGACTATGTTGCGCGATCGGCCAAGTTTTTCGAGCCAGCCGTCAATCATGTTGCGCTCTGATATCCACGGCGTCGGAAACACGTGGCTCATGTCGCAAAATTCGTCGAGCGACACACGCGTTGACGGTACTATCTTGCGCGAAGCTGTCAGACACAAAAACGTATCAGAAAGGACGGACTCCCATTGCAGGTCGGGATGCAGCCGATGATAGCCCGGGCCGAAGCCGATAGCGAAATCGATTTCACCGGCCAGAAGCCGTTCGACAGGCAGTTCGCGGCCGAGTCGATCCACGATCAGCGATGTTTCGCAGCCACGCTTCATGAACGACTCAAGCACACCTGGCAACAACAACAATTCGAAGTATTCCGGTGCGCATACACGTATCACGCGGCGTGCTGTCGCGACCACCTGGTCATCATCCATTTCTGCGCAATGATTCACCGCATCGATCACGTTGCGCAGGTAGGGTTCGATAGCCTCTGACTTTGGCGTCGCAACGAGGCTGCCGTGATCAACGACGAAGAGCACGTCGTGAAAGCAATTGCGCAACCGCTTCAGGCAATAGCTAACGGTGGGCTGGCTGATGCTCATGACTTCAGCGGTGCGGCGTGCGCTTTTGTGTTCATACAGACACAAGAACACCATCACGTCCTGCAGATCGAGCTGGCGCAATACGTTACTGTTGAGCATATTTCCTGGTCATGTTGTGCCTCGGAGTGCTTTTGCCTCGCCCGCCAAGAGTCAAGCAGCGCCTCGATATTCATGTTGCGTCGCTATCCCTTGGCGCTGCCGTTATCTGCTCACGCTTCGTTGATGACTTGCATAAGCAACACCTAACCTGCCCCCCTGGCCAGCTGACCGCAAAAGACGTCATTGGCCGCATCGCGGCGATGGTTTTTGAAGAAGCTCCAGATCATCATGCTGGCATCCGGGCCCGTTGCCGAATGGAAGGGCACCGTATCGTCGCCGCCGCTCCACGCATGATCGAGATTCGCCACACGGCATAAGCGCACGACGCTCTCGCCACGGCGCGCGTAGTCCTGCACGATGTGCCCATCGCTCGCGGCTTCGTGCGAGGCAACGCCGGGCCTGACGCCACGCGCGTCGGCCAGGCCGTTGAGCCGGAGGAACTGCGCCGTGAGCTGCTCGGCGTTGATCGGCGCGACCACGCCATCGTCCTCACCCTGCACGACAATCGCCGGCATGCCCGGGTGCGCCTCGTCGCCGAGCTGCCGCTCCAGCAGCTCCACCGGATCCTGATACAGCCCGCGCCGCATGACATCGAGCGCGCCGACGCCCGAACGCGCCTCGCCGAATGCCGGTCCCGAATGCAGCGCGACCGCCGCGAACCGCTCGGGTGCGCGCACCGCCAGCAGCGCGGCGAGCCCTGCGCCCGCCGAGAGGCCCGCGAGATAGACGCGCGAGCCGTCGAAGCCGTGTTCATCGACAAGTGCATCGACAAGCGAAACGACCGCCGCCGCCTCCCCGCCGCCCGCCTCGTCGCGTGCGTCATACCAGTGCCAGCACTGGTGCGGGTGGACAAGTGCGGACTGCTCCGGGTAGACCACCGCGAAACCGTGCAGGTCGGCAAGAAGATTCATGCGCGTGCCCTCGGCGAACGCGTCCATCGACTGCCTGCAGCCGTGCAGCATGACAACGAGCGGCAGTCCCGCCGCAGCATGGCCCGCTGGCAGATAGAGGCCGTACGGCAGCGCGCGCGACGCGCGTTGTGGCGTCGCCGTAACCGTGTGTTCGGCACGGCGCCATTCGCCCGCAGCCCAGGCGGCTGCACGCGGGCCCACGCGCGACTGGCGCACGGGCCGTACCACGTGCTCAGGTTCCGTGTATGTTGATGCGGCGGCCTCACTGGCTGCCTGGCTGGCGGCCTCGCTCACTGCGTCGGCCACCGCGGTTTGCGCAGCCCGTCGCGGCGCCTTGGCGTGCAGCGCGTGTCGGCGCACCCCGCGCGCAGCCTCGTGGGCAATCCGGCTCTGGATGGCGAACAAACGTCGCAGGCCACCCGCTAACAGTTTCGACAGATCTTTCGTCATCATCGGCCTCCCTTGAAGGGGTCTGATGTGGGGTCTAGTGCTGGGTCTGGTGCTATGTGTCAGTTCGTCACACTGCGTTATGGTGCATCGCACAATAGCACTAAACCGCCGACACTGCAGATCGGCTGGAGAAAACCAGGCGCCGGGATCGTGCAGCGCACCGACAGGCCGCACGGATAAGGGTTCAGCCGTGTCCGTCACGCGCCGCTATACTGAAAATCTATGCAATGTGCGTGTCTGCCCGCCGGGCCGTCCGCGCGTTAACCGGGTATCACGCTTTTTCAATGCACCGTCGCTGCGCCAAGTCATGCCGGATTTACCCCTTCACCTGTGGTATGCGATCACGAACCTCGGCGGCGCGGGCCTCACGCTGCCGCTCGCGGTCGCTATCGCGCTCTGGCTCGCCGCAGGCTATTCCTGGCGCATGGCCGCAAGCTGGCTGCTGCTGATCGGCGCGTCCGTCGGTCTCGTCATGGTCACCAAGATCGCGTTTCTCGGCTGGGGCGTGGGCGTACGCGATCTCGATTTCACGGGCGTCAGCGGGCACGCCATGCTGTCCACGGCCGTCTATCCGGTGGCGTTTTTCCTGATGCTGCAAGGCGCGCGCGCACCGCTGCGGGTCGCGGGCGTGCTGATTGGCCTCGCAGTAGGCGTTGTGGTGGGATTCTCGCGCGTCGTGCTGGACGCGCATTCGCCGTCCGAGGCCGTCACCGGATGCCTCGTCGGCGCCGTGACGGCGCTCACGTTCGTTCGCTACTGGTGGGCTGCGCAGTCGGGACGTCTTTCGGCGGCGGCCGTCGCGCTGAGTCTTGTCGCACTGACGTTCGCGCTGCACGACGTGCGCGTGCCGACACACCGCTGGGTCACGCATCTCGCGCTGACCGTTTCGGGTCATGAGCGACCCTATGTGCGCGCCCGCTGGAAATCCAACCGCGCGCCGCGCGCGCCCGCTTCGCCGGTCTCACAGACCCGCAACACGCTCTCGCTGCCCACGCATCGCAATGCCGCCTGAGGGCAGCACTCAGCCGCCCTGGACTTTCGGTTTGCGCAGTTCGTGCAGCAGCCGCTCGCCTTCCTTCGCGGAGCAGCGCTTGACCGCTTCGCACCAGCCGCGTGCAAAGCCGAGCTGATACGGCTCGACATCCATCGCTTCAAGAAAGCGCAGGGCGACCACCGCGTCGTTGCCGTCGCCGAGCACGGCCTGCAGCCGCGCCAGCGTGCGCGTCGTCTCGGTGCGCGTGCGGCGTGACGTGATCGGCGCGAAAAACTCGAGCGCGTAGCGCAGATACTTCGCGTTGATGCGCACGCGATGGCGGCTCGCTTCGTCAATCGCCGTGAGCTTCTGCATTCCGGCGAGACGAGCGTAATACCGGCGCACCTGTTTTGCCGCATGTTTATGCAGCGAGCGGGCGTGTGCTTCGCCTTCACCCCGGCGCTGCGCGAACGCCGCGAGCCATTGCAGCCACGCCAGCGTGAGGTGCGCGTAACGCGGCGAAGCCAGCGCCGCGCGCGCACGCGCTCGTGCCGCGAGGCGCATCGCGTCGGCTTGCGCATGCAAGGCGTCCCAGCGCGCGGCCTCGGTATCGGCAGCCGCCAGCGCGGGCAACGTCGAATCGACGAATACGTCGCGATCACGCGCGTCGCCCAGCATGCTCCCCAGCCACTTCAGATCGGGCATGAGGCGCGTGGCCCATGCGTCGTCCTGCCAGCCCGAAAAGATCCGCAGCGCCGTACGCAACCGCCGTTGCGAGACGCGCATCTGATGGATGAACTCGGTTTTCGCCGAATCGCGCACGCCCGCATCGTTGCCGAGCCACTGGTTCGTGATGTTGCGTGCAATCGCAACGAGCGCGCCCTGCGCCGTGTCCACATCGCCCAGATCGACCGGCTCGGCATGCACCGCATCGCCATCGCCGACGAGGCAGCCCGCGGCCACACGGTCGAGCGCATCGTTTATCCGGACGAAGGCCGGCAAGCTTACAGGCGCCGCATCGACGAGGTCGTGCGCACAGGCGAACAATGCGTCGACGACCGGCGCGGCGTCGGCCTCTTCGGGCCACGGCGCACGCACGCGAAGCTCGTGCAGACACTGGGTTTCGTCGGGCGGCTGGTTCGGATCGTGAAGGCCCGCATCGAGCACGAGTTCGACCTCGATGCCGTCGCGCGTCCACTGCCAGCGGCAACGCTCGCCGCACAGCGCCGCCGCTGGCGCGGGCTCGCCCGCTGCGGCGAGCGCATGCCGAAACGGCTCCGGTGCGGCGTCGAGCGATGCAAGGGCGAATCCGTTCGCATCGAGCGGTGCGTCGAAAACGGGGGTGCGCACGGTAATGCCCGGCGTTGTGATCCGGCAGTTCGATACGACGACCCGATTGCCGTCGCTGCGCGTCTCGACGGCAACGCGCCAGCCTGCGCGAGCCAATGCTGCGTTGCGATCGAACGTGACTGCCGTCACGCATTCCCGTTCGGCCGATAGCGCGACAAGTTGCGGCAGCGCAGCAGCCAGGTCTCTCGCCAGCACCGCCTCAATTCGGTCGCCGGGATGCCGGGTGTCGACTGACTCGTTGCAAGCTGCTGGATAAACAATATCCAGCACAATCTCGAGAACGCGAACCATGGACGCTCCGGTGACGGAAAAGCGGGTAAATCAAGGCGCCAGAAAATAAGGTACAAAAAAAACAGTGAAACGGCGACAAGCCGCGCTACTGTCCCCGAAATTATACGGCGCACCGGCAAAACCACGTCCGCGGGCTCGCGTCGTGCACGCACTCATTCATCCGCCCCCGCGCATCTTGACTATTATCAATTGAGCCAGACGGCGACGGTGAAAGAATGTTTAGACCATATTCCCGATCATTCGGACATTTCTAAGGAGTGGCGAGTGTTTCCTGAATTCAGAGATTTGATATCGCGCCTCAAAAACGAGGATGAGCATTTCGCACGGGCTTTCGAGCGCCACAACGAGCTGGATCAGCAGATCAAGAACATGGAAGCGGGTCTCGTGCCTGCCGACGGCTTGACGATCGAGCACCTGAAAAAAGAAAAGCTCCAGCTCAAGGATTCGATCTACCAGATCCTGCGAAAAACCTCGAACGACTGAGCCACGGCGTGTCGCGCGCGCATCGCCGCCGACGGGTCGCGACGCCGTCGCGTCAGCGAAGAATCGGCGGCATGGACTGCGACGGCGTCGACTGCATTGGCTGAGTCGACTGCGTCTGCTGCATCGGCTGTATCGACTGCGGCATGGCCGCGTGCTGCGGCGTAGCCGCCGCAGCGGGAGCCGCCTGCACCATCAGCCTGGGACGCGGCGCCGGATGCGCCACAGCGGGCTTCGTACGCGCATGCTTCGCCATGCTGCCGGTGGAAGCGCGTACATGCGCGGAATGGGCCGGATTCGCAAGCGCGGCCTGCCGGGTCGAGTGCGCCGCGACGGCGTGGGCTCGATGAGCGTGTTGTGCCGACGCATGCGCTGCGCTGGCGTGAGACCCGGCGTGCCGTGCCGTCATCGCTGGCTGGACATGTCGCGCCAAAGCATGCGTTTTAACCGTCGCGTGATGGCCCGCCTTGCCGCCATGACCGTGATCCCCGTGCGCGACAGCCTGCGCACCGCTGTGCCGCGCATGTGCCGTGCGCGCGGTATGCGCCTGCCCGCCTTGCTTCCCGGCGTGCAACGAAACGTGGCGCGCCTCCGGCGGATTCCATACCTCTTTGACCTGACCGGCAGCAACCGCTGCCGTCGATACCCACATTGCCGCAACCAACACTGCTACCGCCCGCATGCCGCACCTCCCGAACACTCGTCGCGTTTACTGCTGAATGACTGCTCAATACCGGGTGGCGATTATACCCAACCATAACTTGCAATAATCCATATATGGACTAACATTTACAAATAGTTCATATTAGGACTCAATCATGACGCACGCGTATGCCGCCTCGTCGGCCGCGCCCGCCCGACGACCACACGCCGAACCCACATTCACGGAAATGTCCGCCGCCGGTCTGCGCGCCTTCTTCAAGATCGCACACGACTGGGATCTGAGCGCCGACGAGCAGATCGTGCTGCTCGGCTCGCCAGGCCGCTCGACGTTCTTCAAGTGGAAGCAGGCACCGGAAAGCGCACGCCTGAACCGCGATACGCTCGAGCGTCTGTCGCTGCTGCTCGGCATCTACAAGGCGCTGCAGATCCTGCTGCCGCAACCTTCCGCCGCCGACGCGTGGGTCAAGCGGCCCAACAGCGCGCCGCCGTTCGGCGGCCGGCGCGCGCTCGACCGCATGCTGGCCGGCAATATCAGCGATCTCGTGGCCGTGCGTCAGTACCTCGATGCGATGCGGGGCGGCTGGGCGTGACGCAATCGGCCTGGCAGGACCGCTGGCGCAGCGCGCCGCTCGCGTGGACGCCCGCGTACCGGGTGATTCCCACACGCTTTCCCGCCGTGAACCTGTTCGACCGCGTGGCGTCGCCCGAGGATTTCGACGCCCTCTACGCGCTCGAAGCGCTCACCAACGACCGTCTGCGCACCGAAACCGGCGAACTCGATCTCGTGCCGCGCGAAGAGCGCCGCTTCGGGCCCGGCTTTGGCCCGATCATGGCGGCGTTCACGCATCTGAATCCGCAGGGCAGCCGCTTTTCGGACGGCACGTATGGCGTGTTCTATTGCGCGCGCTCGCGCACAACGGCCATCGCGGAGACGCGCTATCACTCGGCGCGCTTTCTCGCCGCGACCGACGAGCCGCCGCTGCGCCAGCAGATGCGCCTCTACACCGTCGCGGCCGAGGGCGACGTCGTCGATCTGCGCGGCGAGCCCGCACTCGATCCCGCCGTCCTCTCGCCGACCGACTATGCGGCAGGCCAGGCGCTCGGCCGCGCCGTGCGCGAGGCCGGAGCACCCGGCATCGCGTACCCTTCGGTGCGCGATGCGGGCGGCGAATGTCTCGCCGCGCTGCGCACGTCGCTCGTGCACGCGTGCCATCACGCGGCGTATCTGGAATACAACTGGAACGGGCACACCATCGACATGGTGTTCGAGCTGAACCGTATCGTCTGACGCCTGAAACACGCGCTCAGGGCAACGCGTAGCCCGCCGCGCCGCGCTCGCGCGCCTCAAGCGTCGAAACCGACCAGCGCCGCGGCGTCAATGCCTCGACCATCGTGAGCCGGCCTTGCGCGATAAACGCGCCGGTGTCGATGAACATCTGCGCGCCGATCTGCTGCACGTCGCGCACGGGCGTATGCCCGCAGTACGTGAGCGAGAGTGCGCGCTTCGGCGGCTTGACCATGCCGAGCACGAGTTCGCGGCCCCACAGCATCCGCTCGCGCACGGCATCGTCGATGCGGCCCGCGTCGAGGTCGTCGTCGTTGCCGAAGAACTCCGCGTGCAGCACGTTGAACCGCGCATCGCCCACGCCGACCACGCGCACGAGCGGCAACTGGCGCAGCCGCTGCGCATGGCGCACGAGTTCGCCTTCGGGCAGCCCTTCGGCCCAGGTGCCGCCGATGCTGTACCAGCGGTAGCGCGGCAGACGGCCTTCTGCGACGGCGCACATCGCATCTTCGTGATTGCCGAGCACTGGAAAGAACCACGGCTTGCCGACGAGGCCGAGCGCCTCCTCGCACTGGTCGCCGCGATCGACGAGGTCGCCCACCGAAAAGAGCCGGTCGCGCGCGGCGTCGAACTGCGCCTCGCGCAACAGATAGCGCAGCGCATCGACGCAGCCGTGCAGGTCGCCGATCACAAAATCGCGGCCTTCACGATTGCTTGCGTGGTGCTGCACGACAGGAACGGAAGCGTGTGTCATGTGCTCATCATAGTCCCGCCCATGGCGCCCGTACGCGCGACGTCCCGCGCTGGCCGTCCTCGCATGCGCCACACATGGCTGCGCGCCTTTACTGCGCGCCCTTACTGCGGCGTTGCGCGCAGCACGCCGACCTGGGCCGCCGTGATGGCCGCGCGCGGATTGCCGAACTGTTGCGTCACGTAGTTCGAGATCGCGGCGATCTGCTCGTTGGTGAGTTCGCTGCCGAAGGCGGGCATCAGCACATCCGCGTTCTTCGTCGCGCGCGTGACGCCGTGCAGGATGACCATCGCCAGGTTGCCCGCGTTTGCCGCGCCCGTCGCGCTGTTGTGGATCAGCGACGGATACGCGCCCGGCGCGCTCGCACCGACGCCCGCGCCCGTCCAGTGGTGACAGCTCGCGCAGTTCGCAATGAAGAGCTGCGCGCCGTTCACGGTCGTGACCGGCGTGCCGCGCAGCGCCGTCACGTCGTTGATGGCGGGCTGGCCCCAGGTGTCGCGCGAACGCGTCACGCCGCCGGAAATAGCCTGCTGCGCGCTCAGGTACGTCACGATCGAATGCGCGTCTTCTTCGGTGAGATATTGCGTCGAGTTCTGCACGACTTCGGCCATCGGGCCTGCGGCGTTCGCGTGGCCGCTGGCGGCCCCGGTCAGGAGATACGCGGCAAGCGCGCCAGCCGGCCAGGCGCCGATGCCGCCCGTGCGGTCGGGCGTGATGTTGTACGCCTGCCAGCCCGCCTGCACCGCCCCCGAAAAGCGGTTGCGCTGCTTCAAACCCTGCATGAAGTTGCGCGGCGTGTGGCACTCCTCGCAATGCGCGAGCCCCTTGACGAGATAAGCGCCGCGGTTGTATTCGGCGCTCTTCGTCGAGTCGGGCACGAAGCGCCCTTCGTCGAAGTTGAAGAGGTTCCAGAAAATCATCAGCCAGCGCTGATTGAACGGGAAGCGCAGTTCGTTGCGCGGCGGCGTGTAGCGGACCGGCGCGACGGTGTTCAGGTACGCGCGGATCGCAAGCACGTCCCGCTCGGTCACGCGCGTGAACTCGACGTACGGGAACGCCGGATAAAGCCGCTCGCCGCCTTTACCGATGCCTTCGTGCATCGCGCGCAGGAAGTCGGTGTTGGACCAGCGGCCGATGCCCGTATCCGGATCGGGCGTGATGTTCGGCGAGTAGATCTTGCCGAAGGGCGTCTGGATCGCAAGGCCGCCAGCGAGCGGGCGACGCTTGTCGGACGTGTGGCACGCGATGCAATCGCCGAGGCGCGTGAGGTATTCGCCGCGCTTCACGAGGTCGAGGGCGTCCGCAGCGCCCGCAGCGGCAATAGCCGCCGCTGTGCCTGGCTGGCCGCCCGGCGCCTTGCCGAGCGCGGCAGTCAGCGGCGCTTCGTCGATGAAGCGCGACGGCCCGTCATGCGACGCGTGCCACGCGATATAAAGCGCGAACGCGCAGAAAACCGTGGCTGCGAGCGCGGAGCGTGTGCGGTGCGGGCGGCGCATACGGATCGTGGGCGCGCCGGTATGCACGGACTGGAACGCTCGTTCGATCATCGTCATTCTCCGGCCGGTGAGCATCACAGTTCGCGCCGCAGCTTGTCGGCGAGTTTCAGCGACAGCGCGGCAAGCGTCAGCGTGCAGTTCACCGATGCCGCGCCCGGCATCACCGCGCTGCTCGCGATAAACAGGTTCGGGTGGTCGTGGGTGCGGCAGTCGGCGTCGACAACCGAATCGGCGGCGCTCGTCCCCATGATCGTCGTGCCCATGATGTGGTTGTTCGGCGCGAAGGTGTCGTCGAATGCGATTTCGGTGCCGCCGAACAGTTCGGCGATCTGCGCATACAGATCGTGCGTGTGCGCCGCGCTCTTTTTCACGTAGTCGTTGATCGAGTAGTAGATCTCGGGCCGCGGAATGCCGAGCGCGTCCTTGTGATCGCTCGAAGGCAGCACGCGGTTCTGCGGCTCGGGCAGATGCTCGTGGAAGCTGTTGATCGCGAGTCTGCGCGACGTGCGCTCGCGAATCTGGCGGTCGAGTTCGGCGCCGGTCAGGCCGCCCTTGATGAGCGCCGCCGTCACCGCCATCGTGTTCACGCCGTTCGACAGATGCAGCTTTTTCGATGCGTAGTCGGCGCGGAACGCACCGTCGCGGAAGTTCACGACCGAGGTCATTTCCATCGGGCCGCGTCCGGGCCATAGCGGTTCGTTGGCGAGAAACGTGACGCCCGTGCCCGGATGATCCATCAGATTGCGCCCCACCTGATCGGAACGGTTGCCGATGCCGTGCGCAAACCGCTCGCTCGTCGACATCAGCATGAGCTTGGGCGTTTCGATGCCGTTTGCGGCGAGTACGAAGAGCTTGCCCGACACGCGCGTGCTGTTGCCTTGTGGGTCCTTGTAGTGAACCGCGGTGATGAGCCCTTTGTTGTCGGCCTCGATGCGATAGACCACCGCCTGCGTGATGAGCTTCGCGCCTGCGCGCTCGGCCTTGTCGGCATGGATCACGCCGCTGTACATCGCGGCGATCGGACAGATCGGCATGCAGTTGTTGTTGCCGCAGCAAGTGGGGCGCGCATCGTAGGGCCGGCTGTTGCGCGCAACCGGTTCGGGCACGACGTGAAAACCGTTGGCGTTGAGCACGTCGGAGAAGCGCTGGTCCATGTACGAGAGCGGCAGCATGGTCATCGGGTAGGGCCGCGAGCGCGGCGAGCCGAGATCGTACGGCGCGCCGGGTCCCGAGACACCCAGTTCGACCTCGGCAAGCTGATACCACGGCTCCAGCTGCTCATAGGGATACGGCCAGTCGCGGCCCACGCCGTACAGCGTTTTCAGACGAAAGTCGGAGGGCAGCAGACGCCACGCTGCGGCAGCCCAGTGCCACGTCGTGCCGCCTACGAGCCGCAGATATTGCGAGTTGTATGGGTGGTCGCCCTTCTGGATCAGATAGTCGTTCGGCGGCGAATACTCGGGATGCGGCGCGTAGGGCACCGAAGGATACGGCGTCGCGAAGTCGGCTTTCGCAGGCGAATTCCGGAAATTCTCGACGATCTGCCAGCGCGCGAGCCGCGGGCCCGCTTCGAGCAGCAGCACCGAAGCACCGGCCTCGGCCATCTGATGCGCGACCAGACTGCCCGCCACGCCCGAACCGACCACGACCACGTCGGCGGAATGCTGTGTTGCCATTGTCGTCCTCTTTTTTCAGGCTCTCGTTGTGCGGACTGCGTTTGATGCAACACCGCTGCACCCTTATCTAGCCGCCGTCGGGCTTGCGCGTCCAATAGAACGGCACGTCGCGGCAATACGATGGAATCGTCAGCACATCGCCGACCGGATCGAACATCAGCGCCTTTTCGTAAGCCACCACCTGAACATGCGGCAATTCGCCGACGAGGCCGAGATACCACGCGCGCATGATGTCGCCGACCGTCGCCGCGAGTTCGGGCCGTTCACCCTGAAGCGCTGCTGTCACGGTATCGGACGGCACACCGCCATGGCTTCCGATCCACGTATTGAGCGCAACTACGTTCTGCCCGAACTGGCTGCTCGCGCTCGCAAGCGCGGCGTAGACGCGCTGCGCGAGCAGCTGGTCGTAGCTTGTGCGACCGGTCAGGTGCTGCGAGAGCACGATAAAGGCGTCGTAGCCGCCGTCGCCGGGCTGCGCCGCGAATACGCGGTCGATGCCGAAGGGCAGGCCGCCGCGACCGGCCATCGTGAAAGCAAGCGCTGCGGCAGCGGCGCAGGCGCCGATCACGAACTGCCGGCGGCCAGGCCGTGCGCCCGAAGGTTGGGGTGTCCCGTCCTGCGTCACATCTGTCATGGGTACTCCCGATGAGTTTCGTGGCGATACGGATGCAGCGGACGAAATGAATACCGCGATGAATACGGCGATGAATACTGCGGCAAATATTGCGGCTGAATGCAGTGCAATGTAGACGAGATTTGCAATCGTGTCGCGCGACGTGCACGACCTTTGCGCCTCACAGGCGAGACTGGCGGCAATGATTTACCGCGCAAGCAATATAGTCCCTGCCCGCTTCATCAGACAAATCGCCCGGCACGCATCCCGCATCGCATCGATTCGCGGGATGCAAGCGATAAAATTGCGCCCAATCGCCTACACTCGCCCCGCACAGGACATCGATACCGCATGAATATCTATCCGCAGGTGCTTCGCAACCGCCCGCACATGATGCTGGGGCTCGCCGCCGGCGTCGTGGCCGGCCTCCTGTCTCCCGTTGCGCTCTCGCTTTCGGCGCGCGCGCTGCTCGGCTGGGACGCGGCGGTGTGGGTCTATCTCGTGCTCATCTGGTTTCACATGGCTTTCGCGACCGACGATGACGTGCGCCATCACGCGCAGCGCGAAGACGAGAACGCGGTTGCGGTGCTGTTCGTGATCTGCGTGGCCACTGTCGCGAGTATTTTCGCCATCGTGCTGGAACTGGGCACGACCAGGGAGCTCGGCATTGCATCGAAGCTGCTGCATTCGGCCATCACCGGCCTCACGCTGATCGGCGCGTGGTTCCTGATTCCGACCATCTTCACGCTGCATTACGCGCGCATCTACTACGGCTCCGACCAGAATGCGCCTGTCCTCATGTTTCCCGACGATAACTTTCAGCCCAACTACTGGGACTTCCTGTATTTCGCCTTTACGATCGCCGCGGCATCGCAGACCGCCGACATCAGCGTGCGCGGGCGCAGCGCACGGCGCGGCGTCCTCGCGCAATCGATCCTCTCGTTCTATTTCAACGTCGCCGTACTCGGCCTGTGCGTGAACATCGTCGCAAGCATGGTCGGCGGCTGAGCGTTCGCACACATCCGTCTTCACGGCTTTTACGCCGTCTTCAGGCATGGCCCTTGCTCGCCTCGCGAGCAAGGCGTCCGGCGTGCTTCGTGGTTTGGCTCCGGCCGTCTTCTGCACTACATTGAACTAGACGCGCCGCGGCGAGCGCAGCGCGGCACGCTCCGGCACCCTCCGGGCAACGTGATCGCAGCAGGCGGCATCCACGTTGTCCGACGTATCTGGAAGACGACTGATGGAACCTCCCCACGCCTATGCGCCGCGGATCTATTTCGTCCATTCCGTCCATGTCGGGCCACTCGACGCATGGCCTGCGCTCTTCGCGCACGCCGCCTCGCTCGGCTTCGATCATGTGCTGATCGGCGCGCTGTTCGCGCCCGGCCTCTCCGGCGACGGCCGCATCGTCGCCGATCATGCGCGCCTGCACCCTGGCTTCGGAACGTCGCAATCGGCCGACGTTGCGCTGCGCACGCTCGCGCAAGCCGCACGCGAGCGCGACATCACGCTGCTCGCCGATCTCACGCTCGACCGCACCGCCGCCGATGGCGTGCTTTACGCCGCGCATCACGAGTGGTTTCATCCGTTCGAGCCCGAAGACGCGCGGCTCGATCCGCGCCACGGCCATAGCGACGCCAATGTCGCCTACGCCGATTTCGCCCGCGCGGGCGCGCCGCTCGCTGCGTGGTGGGCGCAGCGCATGATCGAACTCGTGCAGGCCGGCATTGGCGGATTTCGCATCGACTCGCCGCATTGCACGCCGCGAGACGTGTTGCGCCGCATCTTCGACACCGTGCGCCAACGCCAGCCCGACGCGCGCTGGCTTGCCGCCACGCCGGGACTCGCGCGTCCCGCCATCGCCCAGCTGGAAGGCGTGGGGTTCGACGCCGCCTTCACGTCGCTGCGCTGGTGGGACTATGCGGCGAGCTGGATGGTGGAGGAACACGACGTGCTGCGGCACGTCGGCTCGCCTGTGGCGTTTCCCGAAGCCCCGTATGGCACGCGTTACGTGCACGACCAGGAAGGCGCTGCCGATGCGCGCGCAATCGAGCGGGCCTACCGGCGCATGTTGCGCGCGGCGGCGGCGCTCGGCACGGGCTGGCTCGTGCCGATGGGCTTCGAATACGGCGTGAGCGAAATCGTCGAGCATGCGGGCGGCAGCGCAGCGGACTGGGAGACCGCCAGGGCGCGCGCGCCGTTCGATCTGTCCGCCGACATCGCGCACGCGAACGCCTTGCAGCGCGAAACGTGGACCTTGCAGACCAACGGCGAATTGCGCGCGCTGAACGGCCCTGGCGCGCCGGTCGCAGCCCTGCTGCGCGGCGACCGCGCGGATCTGCGCGACGCCGAAGACGCCGTGCTCACACTCATCAATCCCGCGCTCGCCGCGCCCGTGCGCGTGGACATGGCGCGTCTGCTCGACGGCGTGCCAGGCGGCTTCACGCGCTTTGCGCCGCTCGATGCCGAAACGTTGCGTGGCGCACGCGCCGCCGCGACGCGCGACGCAAGCGCAGTGCCCGACACCTTCACGCTGCCTGCGGGCGCGTGCTGGATGTTGCGCGCGCTCGCGGCCCCCATCGTCGAGCTTGCGCCGTCTGAAGACGTTGCGAAGACGCGCACGAGCGGCCACAAGAGCGTGATCGATGCGCTCAGTGCGCCGCGCATCGCCATCGAGAGCGTGACGCCTTCCGTCGATGAAGGCCGCTTCGTGGCGAAGCGCACCGTGGGCGAGCGCGTCGAAGTGCGCGCGGCGATCTTCGCCGATGGCCACGACCATATCGACGCCGCCGTGCTGTGGCGCGCCGCCGACGAAACCGCATGGCACGAGTCGCCGATGACACCCGTGCCGCCCGCGGGCACCGACCTGTGGAGCGGACACTTTCCGCTCGAACGCATCGGACGCCACGAATTCGTCGTGATCGCGTGGCGCGACGACTTTGCTTCGCTCGTCGAACACGTGCACAAGAAACGCGCGGCAAACCAGAGCGTCGATCTGGAGATGGAGGAAGCGAGCCGTCTTCTCGCGCTGTTGCTCGCGACCGCCGAAACATCCGACGCGCCCGAGGCTCACGACACGCAGGCCGCACGCAACGCAACGGGCAACGAACCGGGCGGCGACCACGCCGCCGTGGTGGCCGCGCTCGATACGATTGCGCGGCGCTTTGTCGGCGCGGATACGGACACGCGCTGCGCCGTGCTCGCGGCCCCGGCGACGGCAGCCGCCGTGCGCGCCGCGCATCATCGCCCGTTCCTCTCGCGCGATGCACACGTGCGCCGCGTGGACGCCGAACGCCGCGCCGCGCGCTTTGCGAGCTGGTACGAGATCTTCCCGCGTTCGATGAGCGACGACGAATCGCGCCACGGCGGTTTCGACGACGTGATTGCGAAGCTGCCGCGCATTCGCGACATGGGTTTCGACGTGCTGTATTTCCCGCCGATCCATCCGATCGGCGTGACCAACCGCAAGGGGCGCAATAACGCCCTCGCGGCGCAGCCGGACGACGTGGGCAGCCCGTATGCGATCGGCGCGGCGGAAGGCGGCCATACGGCGATTCACCCGCAGCTCGGCACGCTCGAAGATTTCCTGCGCATGCTGGCCGCCGCGCACGAGCACGGGCTCGAAATCGCGCTCGATTTCGCCATTCAGTGCTCGCCCGATCACCCGTGGCTGAAGGCCCATCCGGGCTGGTTCGCGTGGCGTCCCGACGGCACGCTGCGCTTTGCCGAGAATCCGCCGAAGAAGTACCAGGATATCGTCAACCCGGACTTCTACGCGCACGATGCGAAGCCCGGCCTGTGGCTCGCGCTGCGCGACGCCATTCTGTTCTGGGTGGATGCGGGCGTGCGCATTTTCCGCGTCGACAACCCGCATACGAAGCCGCTGCCGTTCTGGGAATGGATGATCGCCGACGTGCGCGCGCGCCATCCCGACGTGATCTTTCTTTCCGAAGCCTTCACGCGGCCTCACCTCATGTACCGGCTCGCGAAGCTCGGCTTCTCGCAGTCGTACACGTATTTCACCTGGCGCGAGTCGAAGCGCGATTTCACCGATTACCTGACCGAACTCACGCAAACCGCCGTGCGCGACTTCTATCGGCCAAACTTCTTCGTCAATACGCCGGATATCAATCCGCGCCATCTGCAAACCGGCACGCGGGCGAGTTTCATGATTCGCGCGGCGCTCGCCTCGACGCTTTCCGGTCTGTGGGGCGTCTATTGCGGTTTCGAACTCTGCGAGGGGCACGCACTGCCCAACAGCGAAGAATATCTCGACTCCGAAAAATATCAGCTTCGTGCGTGGGACTGGAACCGCCACGGCAGCATCGTCGCCGAAATCACCGCGCTGAACCGCATCCGGCGCGCGAATCCGGCGCTGCAAACCCATCTCGGCGTCACGTTTCTCGACGCGCGCAACGATCAGGTTCTCTGCTTCGAAAAGGCCACGCCGGTGCGCGACAACGTCGTCGTCGTCGCGATCAGCCTCGACCCGTATGGCGAACAGCGCGCCGATTTCGAACTTTCGTGGCACACGTTCCAGCACTGGCGGATCGACGACGGCGCTGCGCTCGCCGTCACCGATGAACTCACGGGCCAGCGCTTCGAATGGCATGGCCGCTGGCAGCACGCGCATCTCGAAGCGCACGTGCGGCCCTTCGCGATCTGGCGCATCGAGCCCTTGCACGGCCTGCCGCGCGACGAGCCGCCGGCCGAAGCCGAAGGCGCGCAACTGGAGCACGTGAAGGGCCACCCCGAACTCGACGCGGATTTCCCCCCCGGAGGCGCGACGTGAAACACGAACGCCCCACTCACGAGCCGTCCGCACGCGATGCCGCGCACGAAGCCACGCACGAAGCCACGCAGAAAGCGGCACACGAAGGCGCACACGACAGCACGGCGCTGCAGGCGCGCGAGGCGAGCGCCGCGGCGCAGCGGCGCGGCAAGCCTTCGCCGCTCCCCGACGATCCGCACTGGTACAAGGATGCGGTCATCTACCAGGTGCACGTGAAGTCGTTCTACGACGGCAACAACGACGGCGTGGGCGACTTTCCGGGCCTGCTCGCCAAGCTCGACTACATCGCGGGGCTCGGCGTCACGGCGATCTGGCTGCTGCCTTTCTATCCGTCACCGCGTCGCGACGACGGCTACGACATCGCCGACTACCGCAACGTGCACCCCGATTACGGCCAGCTCGCCGACGTGCGCCGCTTCATTCAGGAAGCGCACGCGCGCGGCCTGCGCGTGATTACCGAACTCGTCATCAATCACACATCGGACCAGCATCCGTGGTTCCAGCGCGCGCGCCGCGCACGGCCCGGCTCGAATCACCGCAACTACTACGTGTGGTCCGATACGGACACGAAATATGCGGACACACGCATCATCTTCATCGACACGGAATCGTCGAACTGGACGCACGATCCCGTCGCGGGCGCGTATTTCTGGCATCGCTTCTACGCGCACCAGCCGGACCTGAACTTCGACAATCCCGCCGTGCTGCGCGAAGTGCTGCAGATCATGCGCTTCTGGCTCGACATGGGCATCGACGGGCTGCGCCTCGACGCCGTGCCGTATCTGGTCGAACGCGAAGGCACCAACAACGAAAACCTGCCCGAGACGCATGCGATCCTCAAGCAGATTCGCGCCGCCATCGACGCGCACTACCCGAACCGCATGCTGCTCGCCGAAGCGAACCAGTGGCCCGAGGACGTGCAGGAATATTTCGGCCATGAAGACGAATGCCACATGGCGTTCCACTTCCCGCTGATGCCGCGCCTGTATATGTCGATCGCGAGCGAAGACCGCTTTCCGATCATCGACATCATGAAACAGACGCCGGATCTGCCGCCCAGTTGCCAGTGGGCCATCTTCCTGCGCAATCACGACGAACTCACGCTGGAGATGGTCACCGATTCCGAGCGCGACTATCTCTGGAACACCTATGCGAGCGACCGGCGCGCGCGCCTGAATCTCGGCATTCGCCGCCGCCTTGCGCCGCTCATGGAGCGCGACCGCCGCCGCATCGAACTCATCAATTCGCTGCTGCTGTCGATGCCGGGCACACCGGTCATCTACTACGGCGACGAACTCGGCATGGGCGACAACATTCACCTCGGCGACCGCGACGGCGTGCGCACGCCGATGCAATGGTCGTCGGACCGCAACGGCGGTTTCTCGCGCGCCGATCCCGAGCAACTGGTGCTGCCGCCGCTCATGGGCTCGCTCTACGGCTACGACGCGATCAACGTCGAAGCGCAGAACCGCGATCCGCATTCGCTGCTCAACTGGACGCGCCGCATGCTCGCCACGCGCCGCGCGAAGCAGACCTTCGGACGCGGCACGATCCGCTTTCTGCGGCCCGCGAACCGCAAGATCCTCGCGTACCTGCGCGAGATGCCGGACGAAGCGCCGATCCTGTGCGTCGCGAATCTTTCGCGCGCGCCGCAGGCCGTCGAGCTCGATCTTTCCGAATTCGCCGGAACGTCGCCGATCGAGATGACCGCCGACTCGGTGTTTCCGCCCATCGGCCAGTTGCCGTATCTGCTCACGTTTCCGCCCTACGGCTTCCTGTGGTTTCTGCTGTGCCCGGGCAATCAGCGGCCGGCCTGGAGCCAGCCCGCTTCCGAGCAATTGCCCGAGTTCGCGACTGTCGTGATCCGCGAAGGGCAGGTCGGCCCCACGCCCGAGAACGTACGGCTGCTCGAATCGGAAGTGCTGCCGTCGTGGCTGTCGCGACGGCGCTGGTTCGCGTCGAAGGACCGTGCGCTCAAGCGCGTGCGGCTCGCTGCGCTCACAACGATCCAGGGCGGCGGCTTCGCGTTTACGGAGATCGAAGCCGAACTCTCGGATGGTTCGAGCGAGCGTTACGTCCTCCCCATCGCAATCAGCTGGGGCGCGGAGACCACGACGCCGCTGCATATCCAGCTTGCGCTTTCGCGCGTGCGGCGCGGGCGCAATATCGGCTACCTCACCGACGCCTTCTCGCTGCCGTGGTTCGCCTACGGCGTGCTGCGCAAGCTGCGCGAACACGCGGCCGTGCCGACCGTCCAGCAGAGCGTGATCCACTTCCGGCCCACGGAGCGCTTCGACGCCATCGACCTCGGCGAGACGCCCGAGATCCGCTGGCTCGCCGCCGAGCAGAGCAACAGCTCGCTCGTGATCGCCGAGGCGCTCGTGCTCAAGCTCGTGCGCAGACTCATGCCGGGCGTCCATCCCGAAGTGGAAATGAGCCGCTATCTGACGAAGCTCGGCTACGCGAATACGGCGCCGCTCTTCGGCGAGGTCGCGCGCGTCGATCCCGAGGGCGTTCCGCACACGCTCGCGATCCTGCAGGGCTTTATCGACAACCAGGGCAATGCGTGGGACTGGGCGCTCGACTATCTGCGGCGCACCGTCGACGAACTCGCGCTCGCCTCCGATGACGACGCCGCCGATCAGGCCCACGAAGAAGAAGCGATACAGGGCTATTGCACGGTGATCGGCGTGATCGGCAAGCGGCTCGGCGAACTGCATGCGGCGCTCGCCACGCCGACCGAAGATCCGGCATTCGCGCCGGTTCAGGCCACGCACGACGACGTGCGCAAGTGGATCGCCGAAACGAAGACCATGCTGACCGCCGCGCTCGACATCCTCGCGCGGCAGACAGCGAGCGAGCAGCACACGCTCGACGACGACGCGTGCGAACTCGCGCGCGACCTCGTCGCCCACCGCGACGCGCTGATCGCGGCCATCGGACACCGCGTGCCGCTCGACGCGACGGCATGGCGCATCCGCATTCACGGCGATTTCCATCTGGGCCAGGTGCTGCTCGCGCAAGGTGACGCGTATCTGATCGACTTCGAAGGCGAGCCCGCACGTCCGCTCGCGCAGCGCCGCGCGAAGACTTGCCCGCTGCGCGACGTGGCGGGTCTGTTGCGTTCGCTCTCGTATGCGGGGGCCGCCGCACAATCGTCGACCGAAAACGCCCCGCAGCAAACCGCCGAGCGCAAGCGCGCGCTGTTCGAGCGTTTTCGCGGCTGCGCCGCCGATGCGTTTCTCAGCCACTATCGCGCCGCCGTGGCCGACATGCCGCACGCACTCGTGAGCGCCGCGCACGAACAGGAACTGCTCGACCTGTTCCTGATCGAGAAAGCCGCCTACGAGATCCGCTACGAAGCGGCCAACCGGCCCACGTGGCTCGCACTGCCGGTGCGCGGACTCGCGCTCATCGCCGCGCGCGTGCTCGGCGCAACAGGGACGGCGAGTACGACGGAACCCACGGGCGCCCCCCCGGCGGGAGGCGCTCATGGCTGAACGCGCACCGAACGCGGGCCTCGCGCAACAGGACATCGACGCGCTCGTCGCCGCGCGCCATACCGATCCGTTCGCGCTGCTCGGGCCGCACATGATCGACGGCGCGCCCTATGTGCGCGCGTGGCTGCCCAACGCGGCGAGCGTGCAGGTCGTCGCACGCGACCGCGCGCACGTGATCGGCGAACTCACGCGCATTCATCCCGCAGGACTCTTTGCGGGGCCGCTGGCCGAGGTGGTGCCCTACCGGCTCGACATCGACTGGCAAGGCGTGACCCAGGAAGTCGAGGACCCCTATTCGTTCGGCCCGCAGCTTTCCGAAGACGCATTGCGCAGACTCGCGAACGGCGACCCGTACGCCGTGCTCGAATGCCTCGGCGCGCAGCCGCTCGTCTGCGACGGCGTGCCCGGCACGCGCTTCGCCGTGTGGGCGCCGAACGCACGGCGCGTCTCCGTCGTGGGCGACTTCAACGCGTGGGATGGCCGCCGCCATCCGATGCGGCTGCGTCACGAAGCCGGTGTGTGGGAGCTGTTCATTCCGCGCGTGGCCGCCGGTGCGCGCTACAAGTACGAGATTCTCGGCGCGCGCGGCGACGTGCTGCCGCTGAAGTCCGACCCGTGCGCCCTGCAGACGGAAAGCCCGCCCGCGACGGCGTCCATCGTCGCGCCCGTCGAAGCGCTCGATCACTTTGCGTGGCACGACCGCGAGTGGTTGCGCACGCGCAGCGAAAAGCAGAGCGCGCGCAGCGCCATTGCCGTGTACGAGGTTCACGCGCCCTCGTGGCTGCCGACCCAGGGCGAAGACGCGCCCGCCCCCAACTGGTCCGCGCTCGCCGACCGCCTGATCCCCTACGCACAGGGCATGGGCTTCACGCACATCGAGCTGATGCCGGTGGCCGAGCATCCGTTCGGCGGCTCGTGGGGCTATCAGCCGCTCGCGCAGTTCGCGCCGACCGCGCGCCTCGGTTCGCCGCTCGACTTCGCGGCCTTCATCGACCGCGCGCACGAAGCGGGGCTGGGCGTGATCCTCGACTGGGTGCCCGCGCATTTTCCGAACGACGCGCATGGCCTGATCGATTTCGACGGCACCGCGCTCTACGAACACTCGGATCCGCGCGAGGGCTATCACCCCGACTGGAACACGATGATCTACAACCTCGGCCGCCGCGAGGTCAGCGCCTTTCTGATCGCGTCGGCGCTCGCATGGCTGCTGCGCTATCACATCGACGCCCTGCGCGTGGACGCCGTCGCGTCCATGCTCTACCGCGACTATTCGCGCGGGGCGGGCGAATGGGTGCCGAATGTCTACGGCGGCCGCGAGAACCTCGAAGCGATTGCCTTCCTCAAGCGCCTGAACCACGAAACGCAGTACGTGCCGCAACGCCCCGGCGTCATCACGATCGCGGAAGAATCGACCGCCTGGCCCGGCGTGACCGCGCGCCCCGAGGACGGCGGCCTCGGCTTCCAGTTCAAATGGAACATGGGCTGGATGCACGACACGCTGCACTACATGCACGAAGACCCGATTCACCGGCGCTACCACCATCACGAGATGACCTTCGCGCTCGTCTACGCGTGGTCCGAGCATTTCGTGCTGCCGCTTTCGCACGACGAAGTGGTGCACGGCAAGGGCTCGCTGATCGGCAAGATGCCCGGCGACCGCTGGCAGCGCTTCGCGAACCTGCGCGCGTACTTCGGCTTCATGTGGGCGCATCCGGGCAAGAAGCTGCTCTTCATGGGCGGCGAGTTCGCGCAGTGGGCCGAATTCGATCACGACGGCACGCCGCAGTGGGCACTGCTCGACGACCCGCTGCACCGCGGCGTGCAAAAGCTCGTGCGCGACCTCAACCGGCTCTATGGCGCCGAACCCGCGCTCTATGCGCTCGACGCCGAACCGGGCGGCTTCGAATGGCTCGTCGGGGACGACCGCGACAACAGCGTGCTCGCATGGCGCCGCGTGGACGGCGCGGGCCGGGAGATCGTCGCCGTCTGCAACTTCACCCCTGTGCCGCGCCACGGCTACCGCATCGGCATGCCGCAGCCCGGCCAGTGGGAGGAAGTGCTGAACACCGACGCCGCCTGGTACGGCGGCTCGAACATGGGCAATGGCGGCGTCGTCTGGACGCAGCCCGTGGCGAGTCACGGCAAGCCGCAGTCGGCGGCGCTCGTGCTGCCGCCGCTCGGCACGCTGTACTTCCGCCTCGTCCGGTAGCGACGGCGAGCGCGAGTTACACGGAAACAGCACGGAAACAGCACGCAAACGACGCGCGAGCAACACACGGGCAACTTCGGGACGACGATGCAACACGAAGAACAAGACGAGGAGCATCGACATGGCTAACGGCGCGCCCGAGCGCCTGCTGCCGGGCATGCCCTGGCCGCTCGGCGCGTCGTGGGACGGGCTCGGCACCAATTTCGCCGTGTTTTCCGCCAACGCCTGGCGTATCGAGCTGTGTCTCTTCGACCGCACCGGCCGCAAGGAACGCATGCGCTACACGCTGCCCGAATGCACCGATGAAATCTGGCACGGCTATCTGCCGGGCGCGCATCCGGGCACCGTGTACGGCTTTCGCGCGCATGGGCCGTATCAGCCGCATCAGGGCCATCGCTTCAATCCGCACAAGCTGCTGCTCGACCCGTACGCGCGGCGGCTCGTCGGCCAGTTCCGCTGGTCCGACACGCTGTTCGGCTATCGCGTCCACTCCAACCGCGCGGACCTCTCGATCGAACGGCGCGATTCGGCTCCGGCCATGCCCAAGGCGATGGTGGTCGCGGACAGCTTCGACTGGACCCGCGACGTGCGCCCCAACGTGCCGTGGGACAAGACCGTGATCTACGAAATGCATCTGCGCGGCATCTCGATCGAGCGCCACGACCTGCGCGCGCACACGCGCGGCACCTTCGCCGGACTCGCCACGCCGCACTTCATCGAGCATCTGCACAAGCTCGGCGTCACCGCCGTCGAACTGCTGCCCGTGCATGCGTTCATGCACGAGCGCTTTCTGGTCGAACGTGGACTGCGCAACTACTGGGGCTACAACACGGCGGCGTTCTTCGCGCCGGAGCCCGCGTACCTCGGCGGCTACGACCCCGACATGATGCGCATCGCCGTGCGCCAGCTTCACGCGGCGGGCATCGAGGTGATTCTCGACGTCGTCTACAACCACACCTGCGAAGGCGGCGAAACGGGGCCCACGATTTCGTGGCGCGGGCTCGACAACGCCAGCTACTACCGCGTCGTGCCAGGCGACGAGCGCCACTTCATCAACGACACCGGCGTCGGCAACACGCTGAATCTCTCGCATCCGCGCGTGCTGCAGATGGTGACCGATTCGCTGCGCTACTGGGCCACGTCGTACCGCATCGACGGCTTTCGTTTCGACCTGGGCGTCTCGCTCGGACGCGAGGCCACAGGCTTCGATCCGAACAGCGGCTTTTTCGACGTGCTGCGCCAGGACCCCGCGCTCGCATCGTGCAAGATGATTTCCGAGCCGTGGGACGTGGGGCCGGGCGGGTATCAACTGGGCCAGCATCCGCCCGGTTTCTCCGAATGGAACGACCGCTTTCGCGACAGCGTGCGCCGCTTCTGGCGCGGCGACCGCGGGCAGCGCCCCGAACTGGCTGCGCGGCTCACCGGGTCGGCCGATCTGTTCGACAAACGCAGACGGCGGCCATGGGCGTCGATCAATTTCATCACTTCGCACGACGGCTACACGCTCGCCGACGTGGTTTCGTACAACCGCAAACATAACGAAGCCAACGGCGAAGACAATCGCGACGGCCACAACGAGAACTGGAGCGAGAACTGGGGCATCGAAGGCCCGGCGATCGACCCCGCGATCATCGATACGCGCGCACGCGTGGCACGCTCGATGCTTGCGACGCTCTTCGTCGCGCTCGGCACGCCGATGATGGTGGCGGGCGACGAAGCCTGCCGCACGCAGCGCGGCAACAACAACGCGTACTGCCAGGACAACGATATTTCGTGGATGGACTGGACGCTCGCCGAATCGCCGCAGGGCGAAGCGATGGCGGCGTTCGCCGCGCGCGCGATTGCGCTGCGCCGGGACCATCCGTTGCTGCGTGAAACGCACTTTCTGTTCGGCGAGCGCGAAGTGCTGCCCGACGCGCTGCCCGGCGTCCACGATATCGACTGGTTCGACGAGCACGGCGAGCGGCTTTCGACCGAAGCGTGGCAGGACCCCGAAGCGCGCGCGTTCGCGCTGCGCCGCGCGGGCCCGGACCTCGACGGCGAAATGGAAGTATTGTTGATCATGCTGAATGCCTCGCCCGGCGCGGTCGCGTTTTCGGCGCCGACGCCGCGCATGCAGTGGGAGGTGCTGCTCGACAGCGCGCATCCCGCCGCCGCGCCGTTCGTGCTGCCGGGCGACACGTTCGAGGTGGCCGCGCGCGCGATAGCGGTACTGTGTGCACAGCCCCTGCGCAAACCTGCGCAAGCAGCCGAACCGGCGCGCGACGACGCCCCGCTGCCGCCCGATCCGAGGACTCCGCTGGAACCGAGGACCCCGCCCGGCCCGAGCGCCGTCCCGGCACCAGGGCCTGCTCACACGAACAGGCCCTAGCCACAGGAATTTGCCATGCCTTCGCCCACGCACGATCCGCATGCACGCCGCTACATGCATTGCCTGCCGTTCGGCGCGCAGTTGATCGGCGCTGCACGCGCCCAGCCGTACACGCGCTTTCGCGTCTGGGCGCCATCGTGCAGCGCCGTGCAAGTCGTGTTCGAGGCTGCGCCCGACGGCAGCACGTCCCTATCGTCCCTATCGTCTCTATCGTCTGTATCGCCCCTTGCGCCCCTCGCGCCGCTCGACATGACGGCGGCCGGCAACGGCTGGTTCGAGGCGCAGGCGCCGTGCGGACCCGGCACGCGCTATCGCTACCGCATCGACGGCCGGCAGGCGGTGCCCGATCCGGCCTCGCGCTTCCAGCCGGAAGGCGTGCATGGCCCGAGCGTCGTGTTCGATCCGCGCGCCTACGCGTGGCAGCACGCGCACTGGATGGGGCGGCCGTGGGAAGAAACGGTGATCTACGAACTGCACGTGGGCGCGCTGGGCGGCTATCGCGGCGTGACGGCGCGCCTGCCTGCGCTCGCCGAACTCGGCGTCACGGCCGTCGAACTGATGCCGCTGAACGACTATCCGGGCGAGCGCGGCTGGGGTTACGACTGCGTGCTGCCCTACGCGCCGCACGCGGCCTACGGCACGCCCGACGAGCTGAAGGCGCTCGTCGATTCGGCGCACGGCCTCGGCCTGCAGGTTTTCATCGACGTCGTCTACAACCACTTCGGCCCGGAAGGGAACTGGCTCGGCGAATACGCGAAGCCGTTCTTCCGGACCGGCGTGAAGACGCCGTGGGGCGAAGCACTCGATTTCGACCGCTTCGAAGTGCGCGACTTCTTCTGCGACAACGCGCTGTACTGGCTCACCGAATATCGCTTCGACGGCCTGCGCATCGACGCCGCGCATGCCATCGGCAACGCGCCCTGGCTGCGCGAATTGTCCGATCACGTTCATGCGCGCGTCGAGACGGGCCGTCATGTCCATCTCGTGCTGGAGAACGAGCACAACGCGTCGAATCTGCTGGAGGCGCACTTCGACGCGCAATGGAACGACGACGCCCATCACGCGCTGCACGTCCTCCTGACCGGGGAAAACGAGGGCTACTATCGCGCGTTCGCCTCGCATCCGGTCCGCCAGCTCGCGCGCGTGCTCGCCGAAGGCTTCGCGTATCAGGGCGAAGCGTCGCCGCTGCACGGCGGTCAGCCGCGCGGCGAACCGAGCGCGCATCTGCCGCCCACCGCCTTCGTGATGTTCCTGCAGAACCACGACCAGATCGGCAACCGGGCCTTCGGCGAGCGGCTGCGCACGCTCTGCGACGACGACGCATTGCGCGCGGCCACGGCGCTCTATCTGCTCACGCCGCAGATTCCGCTGCTTTTCATGGACGAGGAGTACGGCTCGACGCAGCCGTTCCAGTATTTCACGGCCTACACGGGCGATCTCGCCGATGCGGTGCGCGAAGGACGCCGTCGCGAATTCGCGGCATTCAGCGCGTTCACCGATCCCGCGCAGCGCGAGCGCATCCCCGATCCCAACGATGCAAAGACGTTCGCGAACTCGTCGCCGCCGCTCGACACGCGCCTCGACGGCGAACGGGGCGAATGGATGCACTTCTACAAGTCGGCGCTGGCCGTGCGCGCGCATCTGCTGATGCCGCGCCTGCGCTATGCGAGCGCGCTCGGCGCGACCGTGCTCGCCGACGACGCGGGCGACGATCTCGCCGCGCTCGTCGCGCGCTGGCGTCTCGACGACGGCGCGATCCTCGCGCTCGCGCTCAATCTCGGCCACGCTGACGTGCCGCTCAATCACGCGCCCGACGGCATGGTGGTCTTCGAAACGCCGCCGCGCGCGCGCGACCGCATCGACAACGGCGTGCTGCCCGCGCAATCGTGCCTCGCCTGGCTGACCGGCGACGTGCCCGACTACGCGATCCATCACGACGCGCGCGTCATTCATCAAGAGGAGCCGCGTGCATGAGCACGGCACGCCGCACGGAAACGCTCGAAAGCCTCGCGACGCTAGCGGGCTTCGAGGTGGAATGGGCCGACGCGCACGACGAGATGCAGCGCGTGCCCAACAGTACGCTCGCGGCGCTGCTCGAATGCGCGGGCCTGCCGTGCGGCAGCGCCGCGCAACTGCGTCAGAGCGCGGCGGCGCTCGCCGCCGAGCAGTCCGCACGACGCCTGCCGCCGCTCATCACCGCGGAGTTCGACCGCGTCATTGCGCTGCCCGTTTCGGCGGTGCGCGCGGGCAGCCACTACCGCATCGACCTCGAAAGCGGCGAGCACATCGAGGGGCGCTTCACGGCGCCGAAAGGCGCAAGCGCGCTGCTCGCGCCGCTGAGCGAACCGGGCTATCACACGCTCACGATCAACGATCGCCAACTGACGCTCGCCGTCGCGCCGCCGCATTGCCACACCGTCGCCGACGCATGGCTCGCGATGCACCGCGAGCGCACGAGCGCGCCCGCGCTATGGGGCGTCGCGGCGCAACTGTACGGACTGCGCCGCACGGGCGACGGCGGCATCGGCGATTACACCGCGCTCGCGACCCTGGCCGTCCATAGCGCGAAGCACGGCGCGCAGGCACTCGCCATCAGCCCCACGCATGCGATGTTCAGTGCGCTGCCGGATCATTTCAGCCCGTATGCGCCTTCATCGCGGCTCTGGCTCAATATCGCGCATATCGATCCGGCTGCGATGTTCGGCGCGCAGGCCGCCCGCGAAGCGAGCGCCGCCATCCACGCAGACGCCGCCTGGAACGAACTCGAAGCACTGCCGCTCATCGACTGGAAGCACGCCGTGCCACTCAAGCTGCAAGTGCTGCGCGCACTGTTCGAGCGCTTCGACAAAGAGGAACGCGCAAGCGGCTCGCCGCGCGCGGCCGCGTTCGTTGCGTTCTGCGCGGACGGCGGCGAGTCGCTCGAAGATCACGCGCGCTTCGAGGCGCTGCACGCCGTCATGCTGAACGCGCCGGACGGCGCGCCTCACTGGCGCGACTGGCGCAATTGGCCTGCAGGCCTGCGCGATCCGCGCAGCGCCGAAGTCGCGGCCTTTGCCGCCGAACACCGCCACGAAGTGGATTTCCACCGCTTCCTGCAATGGCTCGCCGCCGATGGCCTCACGCGCGCGCAGCAGGATGCGCGCGAAGCGGGCATGGCGATCGGCCTGATCGCCGATCTCGCCGTGGGTTGCGACGGCGCGGGCAGCCATGCATGGTCGCAGCCGCAGGACATGCTGCCGCGCGTTTCGGTCGGCGCGCCGCCCGATCTCTTCAATCAGGCCGGTCAAAGCTGGGGCCTCACCACGTTCTCGCCGCGCGCGCTGCGCAACAGCGGTTTTCGCGCGTTCATCGCCATGCTGCGCGCCGCATTCGCACACGCGGGCGGCGTGCGCATCGACCATATCCTCGGCCTGCGGCGTCTGTGGCTCGTGCCCGAAGGCGAAAGCGCGAAGCACGGCGCGTATCTGCGCTATCCGTTCGAGGACCTCGTGCGGCTCATCGCGCTCGAATCGTGGCGGCATCGCGCAATCGTGATCGGCGAAGACCTCGGCACCGTGCCGCCCGGCCTGCGCGAACGGCTCGCGTCACACGCGCTCTACGGCATTCGCGTGCTCTGGTTCGAGCGCAAAGGCCGTGCCTTTCTCGCACCGCGAAGCTGGGACACGCGCGGCATGGCGACGACGACCACGCACGATCTGCCGACCGTCGCGGGCTGGTGGCGCGGCCTCGACATCGACTGGCGCAACCGCATCGGCCAGACCTTGCCGCGCGAGGACGGGCGCGACCCGGTCGAACTCGAACACGCCGAGCGCGCCGTCGACCGCGCCGCGCTGTGGCAAGCGCTGCAGCAAAGCGGCTACGCGCCGCGCGACGCCGCAAAAGCATCGCCGGACTCCGCGCTGCCGGACTGCGCGCCCGTGGAAGGCGCGCTCGGCTACGTCGCGTCGAGCGCGAGCCCGCTCATGATGTGTCCGCTCGAAGATCTGCTCGCGCTCGCGAATCAGCCGAATCTGCCGGGCTCGATCGACGAACACCCGAACTGGCGTCAGCGCCTGCCGCTCAGCGTCGATGCGCTCTACGCCGATCCGGCGTTCGCGGCGCGCGTCGAAACCGTCGTGCGTGCGCGCGAAGCCGCGACGGCCGCGACGGCCGCCGCGTCCGCCGCGTCCGCCGCAGCCGCAGCAGACGCGGCGGGCGATTCATCCGAACCCGGCGTGCAAGCGGCGCCGCCCACTGGGCCGACGCCATGACCATTCCCCGCGCGACGATCCGCCTGCAACTGCATCGCGGCTTCACGTTCGCCGACGCGCTCGCGCAGATCGACTATTTCACGGCGCTCGGCGTGAGCCATCTCTATACGTCGCCGGTCACGACGGCGCAGCCCGGATCGGCGCACGGCTACGACGTCGCCGATTACGGCACGGTCAGCGCGGAACTCGGCGGCGAAGCGGGTCTGCGCAGGCTCGCCGCAAAGCTGCGCGATCGTGGGATGGGCATCATCGTCGATATCGTGCCGAACCACATGGGCGTGGGCGGCGCGCACAACGTCTGGTGGCGCGACATCCTCGAATGGGGCCGTCACAGCGCGTACGCGCGGCACTTCGACGTGGACTGGCACTCGCCCGACCCCGCGCTGCGCGGCAAGGTGCTGATGCCGTTTCTCGGCGGGCAATATGGCGAAGAACTCGCGGCGGGCCGCATCGAACTGAAGTTCGATGCGAGCGACGCCCGCTTCGTCGTCACATATGGGCCGCATGTGTGTCCGGTCTGCCCGGCCGACTATGCGGCGCTGCTGCAATTGGCGGGCCACGCCGAACTCGATGCGCTCGCGGCGTCGTTCCAGGGCCTGACGACGCAGCCCGACGACCAGCCGCGCGCCGTGGCCGCCCGCGATGCGCTGCGCGCCCTGGTCGAGCGCAACGGCACGGCGGCCATCGACGCCGTGTGCGCGGCGCATGCGGGCACCGACCCGGCCGGACGCGACCGGCTGCACCGGCTGCTGGAGCGCCAGCACTACCGGCTCGCGTGGTGGCGCACCGCCACCGATGAAGTGAACTGGCGGCGCTTCGTCGACGTGAGCGCGCTCGCGGGCGTGCGCGTCGAGCGGCACGACGTGTTCGAAGCGGTGCACAAGCTCGTGTTCCGGCTCTACGCGGACGGCGTGATCGACGGTGTGCGCGTCGATCACATCGACGGCCTCGCCGACCCGCGCGAATACTGCGAGCGGCTGCGTCAACGGCTCGTGCCGTTGCGCGCGGCGGTGCCGTATATCGTGGTCGAGAAAGTGCTCGCGCACGGCGAAACACTGCGCGACGACTGGCGCGTGCACGGCACGACGGGCTACGACTTCATGGATGACGTGGGCGCGCTGCTGCACGATCCGGCGGGCGCGGCACCGCTCGCGCAAACGTGGGCCGCACTCGCGGGAACGTCCGCGCCGTTTGCGCTCGTCCAGTTCGATGCGCGGCGCGAAGTGCTGGCCGCCTATCTCGCCGCCGAACTCGACCACGCGACGCGCGCGCTGCATCGCATCGCGCGCGAGCAGACGGTCACGCGCGACTTCACCTACGCGAGCCTGCATCGCGCCGTTGCACAGCTCGCCATGCACTTCCCCGTGTATCGCATCTATCCGGTCAACGGGATGCGCGGGCCGCTCGACAACGGCTACTTCGACACGGCGCTCGCCGCCGCGCGGCAGGCGTTACCGCGCGCGAACCGCGCCGCGCTGGAACAGACCGCTGCCTGGCTCGGCGGCCGCTCACCCGATGCCGCTACGCCCGCAGCGAACGGCAAGCCGCCACATATGGCCAAAATCGCGCTGAACAGCGCACAGAACGCTGCGCAAAATGCGCAGCATGTGCCCAACATGCAGAATGTGCCGCTGAGCCACGCGCTCATCGTGCAGCGCACGGCGCTCGCGCTCTTCTCGCAGCTCACCGCGCCGCTCGCGGCCAAGGCCACCGAAGACACCGCGTTCTACCGCTATGGTCGGCTGCTGTCGCGCAACGAAGTGGGCTCGGATCCCGATGATTTCTCGCGCAGCGTCGAGGACTTTCACGCCGCGAATAAACGGCGCGAGCAGCATGCGCCGTACAGCATGCTCGCCACGGCGACGCACGATCACAAACGCGGCGAAGACGTGCGCGCGCGCCTCGCCGTCTTGAGCGAATGCCCCGACGCGTGGAGCACAACGCTGCGCGCGTGGTCGACGTTGAACCAGGCGCACCGCCGCAACGACACCACGGGCAATGCGGACTGGGCGCCGGGCGCTGCGGCGGAGGCGATGCTCTATCAGACGCTCGTGGGCTGCTGGCCACCCGATCTCGATCCCGGCGACGAAGCGGGCGTGCACGCGCTCGCCGAACGCGTGGCGCAGTGGCAGCGCAAGGCGCTGCGCGAAGCGAAGCTGCGCACGAACTGGCTCTCACCCGATGAGACGTACGAATCGGATTGCCAGGCGTTTTTATTCGATATCCTGGCGACGCAGCGGCGCGACGGTTTCCTGAACGCGCTCGCCGGATTCGTGGCGCGCATCGCGCCCGCAGGCGCGCTCAACACCCTGCTGCAGACCACGCTGCGGCTCACTTCGCCTGGCGTGCCCGATCTGTATCAGGGCACCGAACTGTGGGATTTCAGTCTCGTCGATCCGGACAACCGGCGGCCTGTCGATTTCGCGGCGCGTGCGGCGGCGCTCGATGGCGCGCCGCCCGCGGCGAAACTTCCGCACTGGCGCGACGCGCGGGTGAAACTCGCAATTGTCCAGCGGCTGCTGGCGCTGCGCGCGCTCGCACCGGAACTGTTGCGCGAGGGCCGCTACGTGCCGCTTGAAGTGCGCGGGGCGCTGGCGCAACACGTCGTCGCATTCGCGCGCAAGCGCAACGATGCCTGCGCGGTCGTCATCGGCACACGACTGGCGGCACGGCTGCTCGACGGGGAGTTGCCGCTCGTCGCGGCGCAGGATTGGCGCGATACCGCTATCGCCATACCGAAGGACTGTGCCGCGCCGCTTTGGCACGACTGGCTAAGTGACACGCAAACAAGCGACGCGGAAAAAGCCGCGCAAGGAGAAAACACGCTCTATCTGCGCGACGTGCTTCAGGCCATGCCGGTGGCAGTCCTGTCCAACCTCGCGCCTGCGCGTGCATGAGGAGTTGGACGGCGGCGTTAAATGGCGGCGTTACACGGCTGCAGCGGGCACGCTCAATGCGAGCGCTGTAACTGTGCCTTCAACGAGCGGCTGCTGCTGGAAGCGTCCGCCGTGCGCCTCGGCCACGCGCTGGCACAGCGACAGCACCCACGCCGCGCGCCCCGCCTCCAGCGGCTCGCGTGCCTGCGCGCGCGCAAACGGTTCGAGCAGATGCGGCACGGCTTCGTCGGTCAACGCCTGCGGCGCAGCGGTCCACGTCACCTCGAACCCCGCCGCAGCGGCAGTCGCATTCACGTCGAGCGTCACGGCAGCGCCCTGCGCGCTCGCCTCCACCGCGAACATGAGCATCAGCCAGAGCGCTTGTGCGATCCGTTCGCGGTCGCCATCGAGCGTCGCGCCCGTCGGCGTGCCGTGCACGGTCAGCGTCACCGCGCGCGCATCGGCGAGCGCCACGCGCACGTCGTCCACCGCTTCGCCGATCAATGCGTCGAGCGCGAACGGCGCACGCTCGACGTGCAGCTTGCGCGTTTCGGCGCGCGTCTTGTCGACCAGCGTTTCGAGCAGTTGCACCTGCTGCTCGACGCCGGTGCGAATGCCGCCCAGCGCGCGCTGCGCAGCCGCATCCACGGTCTCGATCTTGCGTTCGAGCACGTAAGCCCAGCTGTGGATTGCATTGAGTGGACTGCGCAGATCGTGCGACACGCGCGACAGCACATGATCGCGCATGAACAGCGCGGTTTCCGCGCACAGCCGTGCGATGCGTTCGGAGCGGGAATGGGGAGTCGGCGCCATCAGTGTCCTCGTTTGCGCCCGTGGCGGGCATTAGTGGCTCGCATGCGGCGTGCCGCGCCGGTCCCGGATCGGCTTTTTTTCTCGGCCTTTCATTATAGGCAGCCGTGCCGCAGGAGCCGCCACGCGTGCCTGTCAGCCGGGCAAACCGCCTACAATACCGGTTTTACCTTCCGAATCAGGAGTCTTACATGTCTATCGTGACCACCGCATCCGGCCTCAAGTACGAGGACGTCACCGAAGGCGCCGGCGCCGAAGCGCGCGCGGGCCAGACCGTCAGCGTGCACTACACCGGCTGGCTGACGGACGGCCAGAAGTTCGATTCGAGCAAGGACCGCAATGATCCGTTCGCCTTCGTGCTGGGCGGCGGCATGGTCATCAAGGGCTGGGACGAAGGCGTGCAGGGCATGAAGGTCGGCGGCGTGCGCCGTCTGACGATTCCGCCGCAACTCGGCTACGGCGTGCGCGGCGCGGGCGGCGTGATTCCCCCGAACGCCACGCTCGTGTTCGAAGTGGAACTGCTCGGCGTTTAATACATCGACAGGTCGATACGTCGCGCACTCGCGCTCCTCGCCCTTCTTGCCCTTCTTGCCCTTCTTGCCGCCGTGAATCCCCATCACCACGCGCCGGTCACCGCGCCCGGCGTCGCATTGCGCCGCTACGGCGCGGCCGAAGCGACCGATCTGCACGATTTTCACCAGATCGTGCTCGGGCTCGACGGTGCGATGGAGATGACCGTCGACGGCGTGGGCGAGCGTATCGACTGCTGTTCCGCCTGGCTGATCCCGGCCGGCGCACAGCACGACTACGCGGGAATCGGCGAAAACTGCCAACTGGTGCTCGATCTGCCCGCCACGTCGCTCGCCGTGCCCGAACGGCTCTTTAGAGCGGCACGCGCGGTGCGCATCGATCCGGCGCTCACGCAGCTCGTGCAGCAGATCGCGCAGCAGGCCGTCCTGGCCGTGCCGCCGCGCGTCAGCGCCGATTCCACTGATTTCGCCGCTTCTGCCGATTTCACCGCTTCATACGCAAGACGATTTCACTGGGACGCGTCGGCGCGGCTGTGCGCCGCCGTCATCGCGCAAACCGGCATCGAGGGCGGCGCGGCCTTCGAAGCCGCAGCCGGTCTCGACTACGCGCGCATCGACCGCTGGCTGCGCGCGCATCTCGCAGAACCGCTGCGCATCGCCGACCTGGCCGCGCATTGCGGCTTCGGCATGCGGCGCTTCCACCAGCTTTTTATCGAGGCTTTCGGCGAAACGCCGCATCGCTATCTGCAGCGGCTGCGCCTCGATACCGCCCTGACGCTGCTCGCCGATCCGCGCCGCTCGCTCATCGACGTCGCGCTCGAAGTGGGCTTCGGCGATCAAAGCGCGTTCACCCATGCGTTCACGCGCCGCTTCGGCCTCGCACCGGGGCAATGGCGGACGTTGCCGCCCCAGGACAGCAGCGCGCGCCCGTAAGCGCGGTCCCGCCGCTCATTTGCCCTCACTTAGCCTTACTCGTCGAAACGAAACGCCCACTGCGCCTGCGCACCCACAGCCACACGCTTGCCCGCTCCTGCCAGGATCATCGCGTTCTGGCCGAACGCCAGGCCGCCGTCCACGCGCGGGTCCGCGCGATACGCCGCCAGCGTGTCGAGCGGCTCGGCGGGCCATTGCGGGTCGTGCTCGCCCGTACGCTGGTCGATCGTCGTGATCGGGCAACGCGCGCACGGCTTCGCGAAGCGCAGCACCACGTCGCCGTCGATCTCCATCGTCTCGATGAAGTCTTCGTCGAACGCACCCTCGCCGTCCACGACGATGTTCGGACGAAAGCGGCTCATCGGCACGGGCTGCGCGCCCTTTGCCACGAGCCGCGCGTTGAGGTCCGCGAGCGACGCCTCGCTCGTCACGAGCAGCGGGAAGGCGTCCGAGAACCGCACCGGCACGTCCTCGTCGTTCGTCCACTTGCGGCTCGCAAGACGCGTGACGTCGTGCGCGAATCGCACGAGGCGCAGCGGCACGCCCACGGCCTTCGTCAACCACTGTGCCGCTTCGTCGCCTTCGTCGAGCGCCTCGACCGTATCGCTCCAGACCGTCGCGCTCACACGGCGCGCTGCGGCCGGCGCTTCGAAAGGCAGCAGCAGCGAAGACGCCATGCCGTCCCTCGAAAGCCGCACGCCGTCCTCGACGAACGCGGGCACGATGCGCGCCATTGCCGCGTATTCGCGCTGCGAGACGAAGCGTCCCGTCTCGTCCACGGCCATCCAGTGACGGTCCCACTTCAGCCCCCTGGCTTCGAGCTGCGCGTGATCGAGCGCGATAGCGCCGCACGACTTGACGGGGTAGACGAACAACGCGCGAATAACAGGCATGGCAATCGACCTCTGCGATGATGAAATGCGGGCCGCGTTATACGGTAAAAAACGCGGCCCAAACTGCTGCACAACGCGAAACTAACCCGGACGAAGCGATAAAGAAGCCGCTCAGGCCGCCGCGTCGAGCCCGCGCGCGAGATCGTTGCGGATGTCCTGTGCGTTTTCGAGGCCGACGGCAAGCCGGATCAGGCCTTCGGTGATGCCCGCCGCCTCGCGTGCTTCCGGCGCGATCCGGCCATGCGTGGTCGTGGCCGGGTGCGTGATCGTCGTGCGCGTATCGCCGAGATTGCCCGTGATCGAGCACACTTTCGTGTTGTCGATCACGCGCCAGGCGTTCGCGCGCTGCTGTTCCGGCGTGTCGCCCTTCAGCTCGAACGAGACGATCGCACCGCCCAATTTCTGCTGACGCATCGCGAGCGCATGCTGCGGATGCGACGGGAGGCCCGGATAGAACACGCGTTTGACAGCCGGATGCGCTTCGAGCCAGCTCGCGATTTCGAGCGCGTTGGCCGACTGCTTTTCGACGCGCAGCGACAGCGTCTCCAGGCCCTTGAGCAGCACCCACGCGTTGAACGCGGAGAGCGTCGGGCCCGCGCTGCGCACGAACGGGAACACCTTTTCCATGATGAATTGCCGCGAGCCCACGAGCGCGCCGCCGAGCACGCGGCCCTGGCCGTCGAGGAACTTGGTGGCCGAGTGCATCACGACATCGGCACCGAGCTTGAGCGGCTGCTGCAATGCGGGGCTGCAAAAACAGTTGTCGACGACGAACAGCGCGTTCGCAGCCTTCGAAATCTTGCTGATCGCTTCGATATCGGCCACTTCGGTCAGCGGATTCGAGGGCGTTTCGAGGAAGAACATCTTCGTCTCGGGGCGCACGGCGTTTTGCCACGCGTCGAGATCGGCGGGATCGACAAACGTGGTCGTGATGCCGAACTTGCCGAAGATCTGCGAGAACATGCCGATGGTCGAGCCGAAGATGCTCTGCGAGCTGACGATGTGATCGCCCGCCTGCAGCGCCGCCATCACGACCGAGAGAATCGCCGACATGCCCGACGCCGTCGCCATGCACGCCTCGCCGCCTTCGAGCGCCGCGAGCCGGTCCTGGAACATCGTCACAGTCGGGTTCGTGAAGCGCGAGTACGTGTAGCTGGTTTCGGCGGTCTTGAAGCGCTCGGCGGCTTCGCCGGCGCTCGAAAAGCAGAAGCTCGACGTGAGGTAGAGCGCTTCCGAATGTTCGTTGAATTCGCTGCGCAGCGTACCCGAGCGCACGGCGAGGGTGTCGAAGTTAAAGGTGTCGTCCATGTTCGTGTTGTTTCCCATTCGAAGATCATCGGGCGCAAAAAAGCCCGCTTTGCGTCGGCAGAAGCGGGCTTTCGGGTATCGGGGCAGCAGCGAGGCGTTTCGAATTCAGACTTCCGGTTCGATGCCCTTCGCTTTAGCTGTTTCGGGTTGCCCCGCGTCCGCAAGCTGAGATCAAATCGACGCAGGCGCCTATGCTAACACGCGAAAGCGCACGGCACACGCGCCTGCCCTCATACGTCAACTCGCGCGTCAATCCACCGAGAGTTGCAGATGCAGTTGCGAGCGCGTCGTGCCGCCGTCCATCGCATCGCTCGCCGCATCGCGGTCCGATTGCGCCTGCGGCGCAAGACGTGCCGCTTCGATGTTGTCGAGGTACGCACTCGTGACGTCGCCGGTGATGTAGTCGCCGTCGAAGCACGAAGCCTCGAAGCCCGTGATCTCCGGATTGATGTCGCGCACTGCCTGCTTGAGCGCGTCGACGTCCTGATACACGAGGTGATCCGCGCCGATGATGCGCGCCACTTCTTCATCCGTGCGGCCGTGCGCGACGAGTTCGCCGCGCGTGGGCATGTCGATGCCGTACACGTTCGGATACTTCACGGGCGGCGCCGCCGAAGCGAAGATCACGCTGGTCGCGCCCGCGTCGCGCGCCATCTGCACGATTTCGTGCGAGGTGGTGCCGCGCACGATCGAGTCGTCGACGATCAGCACGTTCTTGCCCTTGAACTCGATACCCATGGCATTGAGCTTCTGGCGCACCGACTTCTTGCGCACCGCCTGGCCCGGCATGATGAAGGTGCGGCCCACATAGCGGTTCTTGAAGAAGCCTTCGCGATATTCCACGCCGAGTTTAGCCGCGACCTGCATCGCCGCGGGACGCGACGAATCGGGAATCGGCATTACGACGTCGATCTTCACGTCGGGCAGTACGCGCCGGATTTTCTCGGCGAGATAGTCGCCCATGCGCAGACGCGCGTTGTAGACCGGCACGCCGTCGAGCACGGAGTCCGGACGCGCGAGGTAGACCAGTTCGAAGATGCAGGGATTAAGGCTCGGTGTCGTCGCGCACTGCTGCGCGTGGAAGTTGCCGTCGAAGTCGATGAACACGGCTTCGCCCGGCGCCACGTCGCGCACGAATTCGAAGCCGATGCCTTCGAGCGCGACCGATTCCGAGGCCACCATCCATTCCGTGCCCTCGGACGTTTCACGCTTGCCGACGCACAGCGGGCGGATGCCGAACGGGTCGCGGAACGCGAGCAGGCCGTAACCGGCAATCAGCGAAACGATCGCGTACGAGCCGCGCACGCGCCGGTGGACGCCCGAGACGGCCTTGAAGAGCGCCGTGGGATCGAGTTCGAGGCCGGAACTGGCCGTCTGCATTTCGTGCGCGAGCACGTTGAGCAGCACTTCGGTATCGGAATTGGTGTTGATGTGCCGGCGATCGACGCGGAACATCTCTTCCTTGAGCTGTTGCCAGTTCGTGAGGTTGCCGTTATGCGCGAGGATGATGCCGAACGGCGCGTTCACGTAGAACGGCTGGGCCTCCTCTTCACTCGTCGCCGAACCGGCGGTCGGGTAGCGCACCTGGCCGATGCCGGTGGTGCCCGGGAGGCTACGCATGTTGCGCGTGCGGAACACGTCGCGCACCATGCCGTTGGCCTTGTGCATATGGAACCGGGTGCCGTTCGCGGTGGCGATGCCGGCCGCGTCCTGACCGCGGTGCTGCAGGAGCAGCAGCGCGTCATAGAGGAGCTGGTTGACGGGAGAGCGGGAAACTACGCCTACGATGCCGCACATGGCAGGTCCTTCAAAAAAGCGAAATCGGTAGCGGGGGACGGTCGGAGCCGGTCCTGCGCCGCGTGGGTGCAGTGCTGCCGCACCGCGCCGCCAGCGTCACGTCAGACGTGAACGTAGTGAGCGAGCGTTTGGGGCAACAGCGGCTTCAGTTCGCGCACGCCCTGCTCGGCATAGCGCCGCAGCAGCGCATCGCGCCAGAAGTCCTGCTGGGGCAGCTCGGTCAGTCCGCCAAGGATGACGAGAATCAGCACCAGCACGACGCCTCGCACGAGGCCGAACATCAATCCGAGCGACCGGTCCACGCCGGACAGTCCGGTCACCTGCACCAACCGTCCCAGCAACGCGTTCACCACACCGGCCGCGAACACGACCGCGATCACGATCAGCGCGAAAACAATCAGCCACTGCGTGACGGCGCCGCCCGGCCAGTGCGCCGGCATCCACGGCACCACGCGTTCCACGTAGCGGCACGCCACGAGAAACGCCACGACCCAGCCGATCAAGCCAAAAATTTCGCCGATGAATCCGCGCCACGCGCCGCGCAGCGCCGACACGCCAATCACCGCCATTACAGCGTAGTCGAATGCGGTGAACATCGGCCTGTTATTCCGCTGCCCCGTTCGCGCCTGCCATCAGCCCCGCACCGCGCACTTTCGCAATCGCATCGAGGGCCGCCGCGCGGTCCGGGAACGGCCCCGCGCGCAACAGCGTGCGCATCGAGCCATCGGCTTGCTTGCGCTGTTCCATATATGCGGGCACACCCGCGGCTTTCAACTTCGCTACCCAGTTGCGCGCCGTCGCCTCGCTCGGGAATGCGCCGAGCTGCACCGCAAAGCGCGCTCCGGGCGGCACGGCCGGCGTGGCCGAACCGTTCCCGCTGTTGTCCGCGCTCGCCCTGGCGGACTGGCTCGATGCGTCGAGCGGCTTGCCGCGCGACGCCGCTGCCGCAGTGTTTTCGGGGGTGTTCGCCGATGTATTCGTTGCCGTGATCGCGGCCGAATTTGCCGCCGTCGTTGCGGTATTTGCAGCGGCCTGGGCGGCGGGCTTGCTCGCGCGCTGCGTTTGCCTCGGCTGATTCTGTGCGGTTTGTGCCCCCTTGCCGGAAGGCGCCGCAGGGCCAGATGCGGTCGCGGCAGCCTTCGCCGCAGCCTTCGCCGCAGCCTTCGCCGTAGCAGGCGTGCTGGCCGGTGCGGCGGGCGCATTCTGCGCGACTTGCGCCGCAGCCGGAGCGGCCGGGACGGCCGCCGATGCGCCGGACGTCGCCGCGCTCAGGCCCGACGCGACGGGATTATCCGGCGCAACGCCCGCCTGGGTGTCCTCGGCCTGGTCGCGTTGCGCGAACCGGGAAACCGGACGGCCGGGAATATCGATCGCGATGTCGTCGGTGACGGGTTTCGGATGCGAATCGAGCACCATCGGCAGGATCACGATGGCCGCCACGACGAGCGCGATTGCGCCGACGAGCCGCCGCCGCGCGCGCTGCTTTTCGGGCAAGGTGGGATCGAGGAGCATCGCCTCGGCGTTGCCGGAGACGTCCGGCCGACGACTGCGCCGCTCGACGCGCGCGCTCTGGCTGCCCTGGCCACCCTGGCTCACATTACGCCGGCGTGAGCTGCTGCTAGAGCCATTGCTTGAGCCGGTTTCGGCGCTGCGCCGTCGCGGCGCCGAGTCGTCTTTCTTGCCGAACGAGAAAATTCCCATGTATGGCTGCTTTTGGCCTGGTATCTGCGTGGCGGCGTGCGAGATGCCGTGCGTTCAATGCTGCTGGGACTTTCGCAAAGCAATCACGCCCGCGACTGTCAAGAAACTGCCGAAAACGAGAATTCTATCATTTTCGCCTGCGCGTTTTAGCGCATCTTGAAACGCGGCGGCCGGTGATTCGTAGCGCGTCACGCTGCTGTCGGGACTATCGACGACGCCCGCCGCCCGCAGCGTCCCTTCAAGCTCTTCCGCCGAGGCTGCGCGCGTGCCGGGCAGATCGGTGACGCACCAGTGGTCGATCTCGCCCTTGAGGTGGCGCAGCACGCCCGCGATGTCCTTGTCGCGCATGGCGCCGAACACGGCGTAAGTGTAGGGAAAGTAGCCCATGCCGCCGAGATTTTGCGCCAGCACAGCCGCCGCATGCGGATTGTGGCCGACGTCGAGCACCACCGCAGGCTTGCCCGGCAGCACCTGGAAACGGCCCGACAGCTCGACGTTCGCGAGGCCGAGACGGATGTCCTGCGCCGAAACGGGCACGCGATCACGCATCGCTTCGAGCGCCGCCAGCGCCGCCGACGTGTTGATGAGCTGATTTGCGCCGCGCAGCGCGGGATACGCGAGCGCGGAACGGCGTTGCGCGCGGCCCACGTAGCTCCACTGCTGGCGCTCGCTGCCCGCCTGCCCTTCGTAGCGGAAATCGCGGCCGAAGAGCCACAGATCGGCGCAGATGGCCTTTGCGTGGTCGACGAGCGTTTGCGGCGGCATCGGATCGGCGCAGATGGCGGGCCTGCCCGCACGGAAGATGCCGGCCTTTTCGAAGCCGATCTTCTCGCGCGTATCGCCCAGGTACTGGGTGTGGTCGATATCGATGCTGGTGACGATCGCGCAGTCGGTATCGAGCACGTTCACGGCGTCCAGACGGCCGCCGAGGCCCACTTCCAGGATCACGGCGTCGAGCCCGCGCGAGGCGAACAGGTGCATGATCGCGAGCGTCGTGAATTCGAAGTAGGTCAGCGAAACCGGCTGCGCCAGCGACAGACGGGCCGCTTCCACCGCCTCGAAATGCTCCAGGAGATCCGCATCGCTCGCCTCGTTGCCGTCGATGCGCGCGCGCTCGTTGAACGCGAGCAGATGCGGCGACGTATGGCAGCCGACGTGATAGCCGGCCTTCAGCAGGATGGTTTCGAGAATCGCGCAGGTCGAGCCCTTCCCGTTCGTGCCGCCGACCGTGAAGATCGGGCAGGCGAACTCCAGTTGCAGCGCTTCCTTGACCTGGCGGATGCGCTCGAGGCCCATGTCGATGCCGACCGGATGTGCGGTTTCAAGGTGCGTGAGCCACGCGTCGAGGGAGGAAAAGGTGCTCATCGGAGAAGTCGTAGCCTGCGGGGTTCGCGTCCGGCGCTCGTGCCGGTCACGCTAAAGATCCGCTTAAAACAGGCATTATCGCGGAAACGACAGCGCGCCGCTCGCTTACGCATGCGGCGCGCGGGGGTATGTGGGCTGGACTGCGGCGGGTGTGCTGCGGGGGTTTGTGCTGAGGCAGTCTGTGCTGCAAGCGCGTGCCCTTCTCGCGCGCGCCGCATGAGAAGGGCACGCGCAGGAAGGCACGGGGAATCAGGCGACGGCGTCGGCGGGTTGGCGCGACAGGACCGCCATCAGGCGCGCGAGTTCTTCGCGCAGCTTGCGGCGGTCGACGATCATGTCGATCGCGCCTTTTTGCAGGAGGAATTCCGAACGCTGGAAGCCTTCCGGCAGCTTCTCGCGCACGGTCTGCTCGATCACGCGCGGGCCGGCGAAGCCGATCAGCGCCTTCGGCTCGGCGATCACGACATCGCCAAGGAACGCGAAGCTCGCCGACACGCCGCCCATGGTCGGATCGGTCAGCACCGAAATGAACGGGAGTTTTGCGTCGGAGAGTTTGGTCAGCATTGCCGTGGTCTTGGCCATCTGCATGAGCGAAAGCAGGCTTTCCTGCATGCGCGCGCCGCCCGAAGCCGTGAAGCAGATGAACGGCACTTGCTGCTCCAGCGCGTTTTGCGCGCCGCGCACGAAGCGCTCGCCGACCACCGAACCCATCGAGCCGCCCATGAACGAGAACTCGAAGCACGCCACCACGACCGGCAGCGTGTGGATCGCGCCGCCCATCACGACCATGGCGTCGGTTTCGCCGGTGTCGTCCATCGCTTCTTTGATGCGGTCCGGGTACTTGCGGCTGTCCTTGAACTTGAGCGAGTCGACCGGAACGATCTCCTGGCCGATCTCGTAGCGGCCTTCCGGGTCCAGCAGCCCGTCAAGGCGCTCGCGCGCGCCGATGCGCATGTGGTGATCGCACTTCGGGCAGACGTGGAGATTCGCTTCGACGTCGTTGCGGTACAGCACCGCTTCGCACGACGGGCACTTGATCCACAACCCTTCCGGAATGCTCTTGCGGCTTTTCGGATCGGTTTGCTTGATCTTCGGCGGCAGCAGTTTGTCGAGCCAGCTCATTTATTTTCCTTCCATGACCTTCGTGATGCGCGGCGCGGGCGGACAGCGAATCCGGCAATAGTTACCGGGATCCGACCCCAACCGCGCATGGCGAAAAGTGGATTTTACCGCAGGTCGTGTGCCCCGCCCCCTGCTTGCGCGTCCAGGGCCGTGCGGATGCCCGCGACGAACTGCTCGAGCGCCTGTGCGGCATCTTGCGGCGGCGTTTGTTCGAGCAGCTGCACGATACGGCTGCCGATCACGACGGCATCGCTCACGGCGGCGACAGCGGCGGCAGTCTGCGCGTCGCGGATGCCGAAGCCGACGCCAACCGGCACCGTCACGTGCGACTTGATCGCCGGGATTTTACTCGCGATGCTCGCAACGTCCAGGTTCGCTGCACCCGTCACGCCCTTGAGCGACACGTAATAGATGTAGCCGCTCGCAACGCGGCCGACGTCGGCGATGCGCTCGTCAGTCGAGGTGGGCGCGATCAGGAAGATCGGATCGATGCCCGCCGCTTTCATCTTTTGAGCGAAATCCACGCACTCTTCCGGCGGATAGTCGACGATCAGCACGCCATCGACGCCCGCTTCCTTCGCCGCGGCGGCGAACGTGTCGGCGCCCATGCGCTCGATGGGATTCGCATAGCCCATCAGCACGACCGGCGTTTTGTCGTCGGTTTCGCGAAAGCGCTTCACGTCGGCCAGCACGCTGCGCAACGTCACGCCCTTCGCGAGCGCGCGCTCCGACGACTGCTGGATCACGGGGCCGTCGGCCATCGGGTCCGAAAACGGCACGCCCAGTTCGATCACATCCGCGCCGCCCGCAGCGAGCGCGTGCATGAATTCGACGGTGCGTGCCGGATCGGGGTCGCCGGCGGTCATGAACGGAATGAGGCCTTTTTTGCGCTGGGCAGCCAGCGCGTCGAACGTGTTCTTGATACGGGACATTTCAGGGTCCTCTGAATAAAAACTTACTGCGCGCCGCGGGTAACTTCGGCAACGGCGGTGGCAACTGCGGTGGCAACAGCGGCGGCGCCTCAGGCGCTCACCGCGACGGGCCGCGCCGCCAACGCGGTCGCGGCAGCCGCCGCGCTTACGCGTTCGCGCGCGATTGCGCAGTAACTTTCGTTGATCTCATAGCCGACGAATTCGCGCTTCTGGCGTGCGCAGGCGACTGCCGTGGTGCCGCTGCCCATGAAGGGATCCAGCACCCGGCCGCCTGGCGGACAGCTCGCAAGCACCATGCGCTCGACGATCTCCAGCGGCTTCTGGGTCGGATGATCCACGCGCTCCGCGTGCTGCCGGTGCAGACGCGAAACCGACCAGACGTCCTTGGGGTTGTAGCCGAGCTCCAGCCACCTGCTGCCTTCGAATATTTTCCGCGAACGCGCCTTCTTCGTGACGGCATCGTACGGGATGCGGACGGGATCGAGATCGAAGTAATAATTCTTCGACACCGCGAAGAAACCGATGTTGTCGTGTACCGACGTGAAACGGCGCGTCGTGCCGCCCATGCTCGGCACGCGCCGGTCCCAGACGATCTCGTTGATCATCGTGAGCTTCGACTTCAGGAAGACGAAGATTTCCGGCGCGTACTGCCAGGTGCAGAACACGTAGAGCGAGCCGCTCGGCTTGAGCTTGGGGATCGCCAGTTCGAGCCATTCGCACGTCCAGGCGAGAAAATCCTCGCCCGAGCGCTTGTCGGAGTCGTTGCCGTAGTCCTTGCCGAGCCCGTAGGGCGGGTCGGCGACGATCAGATCGATCGAGGCGTCGGGCAGATTCGCTGCATCGGTCAGAAAATCGCGGTTCAAGAGCCGGATGCCATCCGGCACCGTGGCGAGAGAACCCGCAGCAGCAGGCACAGTGGAACCCGCGCGCGGCGGCGCGCAGGGCAGGTCTGCAACGGCCTGTCCGGCCGCTTGCGGGGTCGCGTCGCTCATGGATGCCGGGGCTTGCGGTTCGTCGAACTCGTCGCGCATCGCGTGGGCGCTCAGAACGTGATGCCCGATCGCTCGGCGACCGTGTGCATGTCCTTGTCGCCCCGGCCCGACAGGTTCACCAGCAGGATCTTGTCCTTCGGCAAAGTGGGCGCGAGCTTGGCCGCATAGGCGAGCGCGTGGCTCGATTCGAGCGCCGGAATGATGCCTTCGATGCGGCAGCAGTCGTGGAACGCCTTGAGGGCTTCTTCGTCGTCGATCGTCACGTACTGCGCGCGGCCGCTGTCCTTGAGCCACGCGTGCTCGGGGCCGACGCCCGGATAGTCGAGGCCCGCCGACACCGAATGCGTCTCGATGATCTGGCCGTTCTCGTCCTGCAGCAGATACGTGCGGTTGCCGTGCAGCACGCCCACGGTGCCGGCCGTGAGCGCGGCGGCGTGACGGCCCGTCTCCATGCCGTCGCCAGCGGGTTCGACGCCGATCAGCTGCACCGAACTATCGTCGATATACGGGTAAAAGATGCCCATCGCGTTCGAACCGCCGCCCACGCAAGCAATCACGGCGTCGGGCTGACGACCTGTCATTTCGGGCATCTGGACGCGGCATTCATCGCCGATCACGCGCTGGAAGTCGCGCACCATCATCGGGTACGGATGCGGGCCCGCCACGGTGCCGATGATGTAGAAGGTGTTTTCGACGTTGGTGACCCAGTCGCGCATGGCTTCGTTGAGCGCGTCCTTGAGCGTGCGCGAGCCCGATTCCACGGGGACGACCGTCGCGCCGAGCAGCTTCATGCGGTACATGTTCGCGGCCTGGCGGCGCACGTCCTCGGCGCCCATGTAGACCACGCACTCCATGCCGAAGCGCGCCGCGATCGTGGCGGTGGCGACGCCGTGCTGGCCCGCGCCCGTTTCGGCGATCACGCGCGGCTTGCCCATGCGCTTCGCGAGCAGCGCCTGGCCGATCACGTTGTTCACCTTGTGCGCGCCGGTGTGGTTCAGGTCTTCGCGCTTCAGGTAGATCTGCGCGCCGCCCACCATTTCGCTCCAGCGCTGCGCGTGATAGACCGGCGACGGACGGCCGACGAAATGCTTCAACTCGCGCCGATATTCGGCGACGAAGTCGGGATCGTTCTTGTATTTCTCGTAGGCGTCGCGCAGTTCGTCGATTGCCTGCATGAGGGTTTCGGCAGCGAACACGCCGCCATAGGGGCCGAAATGGCCGCGTTCATCCGGTAAGTTGTACATAAGTCACTCGCTCGACCTGGCACGGGCGCCCTGCGTTGCGCAGAGCCGGCCGGCCATGGGGTCAAAGGGTTTATCCCGCGTCCGCTTCGCGCACTGCGCGCACGAACGCCGCCATACGGGCGTGATCCTTCACGCCTTTTGCGCCCGGAACCTCGATGCCGCTGGAGACATCGACAGCGAACGGACGCACCTGGCGAATCGCATCACCGACGTTTTGCGCGTTCAAGCCACCACTCAAAACGGCCCGATGCGCGAGCCCTGCGGGGATAAGTGACCAATCGAAGACCTTCCCGCCACCGCCGTATCCGTCGACATGCGTGTCGAACAGAAGGCCGCTGGCCGATGAATAATTGTTCGCCGATTCTATCAAATCGGCTTCGCGAGTATCCGTCCCCACCCGCAATGCACGCAACCAGGGCAAACCGGCAACGGCGGAGAGCGTGTCGCACTGCGCGGGCGTTTCGTCGCCGTGGAACTGCAGGAGCGTGAGCGAGACGCTGCTCGCCACCTCACCGATCCACTCTGGCGTGGCGTTCACGAACAGCCCCACTACCGAGACGAATGGCGGAATGTCACGGGTGAGTTCCACCGCCTCGGCGACGCTCACCGAGCGCGGGCTGGGCGGATAGAACACGAGGCCGATCGCGTCGGCGCCAAGCGCGATGGCATGTGCAACCGACTCGGGCGTCGAAAGGCCGCACAGCTTGATGCGCGTGCGGTGCGCGCTCGCACCGGCAGCTTGAGCGCTGGCGGACGTCGAGCTTGTTGCGGAAAGATCGGCTGCTGTCATGGCGGATGAAGCGGATTGCCCTCGCGATGGTTCGTGTATGGCTGTTCGATGCGCCCGGCCCCGGCGCTTTGCGGGTTGCCGTGCGCGTCGCTGTGCGGGTTGCCGTGCGCTTATCAGGCCGCGCCGTTCGCATCGTCGGACCAGATCGCGCTCCACGGCACGCTGGCCGTATGCGGTCCCGGCACCTGAAACGCATCAGGATAGCCTACCTGAGCAAGGTAGAGACCGTCGGGCATGAAGGTCGGCGCGGCCTTCGTGCGGTCGAGCCCCGCCAGCACTTCGGCCATCCACGCCGCCGGATAGCGGCCACGGCCCACCGCCACGAGGCAGCCCATCAGGTTGCGGACCATGTGATGCAGGAACGCATTGGCGCGAAACCGGAAGTGGATAAAGTCGCCCTGCGGCCGGATGTCGATCTGATAGAGGTGCTTGACCGGCGTCTTCGACTGGCACTCCGACGAGCGGAACGCCGAAAAATCGTGCTCGCCGATCAGGTGCGCGGCGGCCTCGCGCATGGCATCGACGTCGAGCGGCGTATGGATCCAGCCCGCGCGGCCCGCCAGCATCGGCGAGCGCACCGCATTGACGTAGAGCGCGTAGTAATACGTGCGCTCGAACGCGGAAAAACGTGCGTGAAACGCCTCCGGCATCGGTTGCGCCCACTGCACGGCAACCGTCTGCGGCAGGAACGCGTTGGTCCCGCGAACCCACGAAAACGGCGCGCGGTCGAGGTCGGTATCGAAATGGACGACCTGGCCGAGACCGTGGACACCCGTATCGGTGCGCCCCGCCACGACCGTCTGCAGCGGCACGCACGCGAACTCGCGCAGGGCGCGCTCGAGCACGTCCTGCACGGTCTTGCCGTGCGGCTGCGACTGCCAGCCGCAAAACGCGGCGCCGTCGTACTGGATGCCTAGCGCTATTCGCATACGGATTGGCATACGGATTGGCATACGGTCTGCGGCGTTCCGGTCACGACAGCGGCGCAAGCGTCGACAGCAGCGCCTGCGCGTCGGCACGGGTGTCGCGGTCGTTCGACTCGATCACTTCGTTGATCAGCGCGCGCGCGCCCGCCAGATCGCCCAGCGCGATGTACTCGCGCGCGAGTTCGAGCTTGTTGCGTGCGATCCGCGCCAGTTGGTCTGGCGTGAAAACGGGCAGCGGCTCGGCGGAATCGGGCGGCAGGTTGAGATCGAAGTCGAGCGTCAATGCGCCAAAGCGCGGCGCGCCGAGGCCCGCCGTCGTGCCAGGCCCGGTCATCCCGGCCGCAAGCTCCTCGATCGGGGGAAGCATCGGCGGCTCGTCCAACGGCAAAGCCTGTGCCGCAGTCGCCTCGGGCGACGCGACAGGCTGCGCCACGCGCGGCGGCAACGGCATGTCGATACCGCCGAGTGCGCTGACGGCAGCGGGCGGGAATTCGCCCGGCGCTTCAGCGTGGCTCAGATCCTGCGGCGGTGCGAGGGGGAACGCGGGTTCTGCGAAAAGTGCAGGCGGCGCCGGTTGCGGTTCCTCAGCCTGGGAAGCCGCTGCTGTCGGCTCGACGGCTTCGGATGGCGGTTCAGTGTGAACCGGCGTATCCGTGTGCTCTGCCGTTTCGGCTTCGTACGCGCCCGGTGCGTTCTCCGGCTCTGCCGCGCGTTCGAGTTCGCCGGTTTCGCCCGGCGCATGCGGCGCTGCTACGTGTTCAGGAGGAAGCGCATGAGACAGCGTCGACGCGCCCAGTTCCGCCGCAGCTGCGAAGCCTGCGGCCTCGCTCGCGTCGGCCACGGTTTGGTGCACGCCACGCTCGATGCCGTGCGCGCTCACGCTACGTTCCACGCGGTCTTCGTGCGATGCCGCGGAGTCATCCCCCGGCTGCACGGCTTCATCGTCCGACGACGCCGCAGCCGTCAGGGCAGCGATATTCGTCGTGCGATCGAGCGTTTGCTTGCGCTGCGCCGGTGCGAGCGCGGCATCCTTGTCCGGTTCGACGGCAGGCGTCTCGTTTGCGACCAGCGGCGTGTCGAGGACGGGTGGTTCCTCGCGCATCGGCGCGGCTTCCGCCGCGTCGTCGACCCGTGCTTTGCGCCTGCGCGCGAACAAAACGAACATCAGCGCGAACACCGCCACGCCAACCGCCCCCGCAATGCCCAGCAGCACCGGCGACAACTCGAACGGGCTTTCGCTCGCGCCATGCCCCGCGACGCCCGCCGCGCCGTTCCCGCCAGCCGCTGCCGCCACATGGCCCGCTACGCCGCTCGCCGCGCCCGCCGATTGGGCGTGCTTGCCGATGCCGTGCTGCTGCAGTGCCATGAGCACGCGGTTCTTCAGTGCGAGCAATTGCTGGAGACTCGACAGCGTGATGCTCCCCGGTGCATGCGCCGCGCCCGACGCTGCGCTGGCCGCGGGTGCCGCCTGGACGGCCCCCGTCCACACGTGCGCGTCGCTCGGCGACGTGGCCGCGGCAGGCTGGCTCGCCGCCGAGGTGCCAGATGCAGCCGACGCGGACGACGCACCCGAGGCCGCAAGCGCCGCTGCCTGCGCTGCGGCCTGTGCCGCCCCATCAACTGCCGGCGCGCTCGCACCGCTGGCCGCCGCCGCCAAGCTAGCGGATACCGACGGCCCGGAGGCCGCCGCATTCGCATTGGCGGGCAGGCTCGCCGCAGCAGATGCGCCCGTCGCAGTCGCTGCAGCGGCGTTCGCCGCCGGAGCCGAACCAGGCGCGGCCACGGCAGGCGCTACCGGAGCCACAGGCGCGACAGGCGCGACAGGCGCCGCCGGCGCTGCGGGTGCGGCAGGCGCCGAAACCACAGCAGCGGGCGCAGCCGGCGCAGCTTGCGATGCAGCCGCCACGATTCCCGGCACGGCGGGCACGTTGAGCACGGAGCCGATCTTCAGGCGGCTCGGATCGTGCTTCGCGAACGCGCCCGGGTTCGCCTCGAAAAGTGCGCTGCTCAAGCGCGCGATCACGTCTTTATCGCGGGACTGTGCGAGATCGGCGGCAATGCCGTGCAATGACTGGCCAGGCTTGACGGGGTACTTGCCGATCACGCGCACAGCCGGTGCCGTTGAAGCCGCCTGCGCCGCCGTCGCGCCGCCTTGTGCGCTGGCGACGCCGCTCAGTGCGAGGAATGCCGCCGCCATGGCGACGTGTGCGGCCCGCCGCGCGATGGCGACGGGAACAGAATCAAATCGAACGATCATCAGATGCCCTGGCGCGCCGCTCACGCGGCTGTCGACGAATCAGATACGAACTGCACGATAGAAAGAAAACCCGGGCGCGCGCTCAAAACGAAAGCGCCGCGACTGGCGCGGCGCTTTTCCATCCTGTCTACGCGTCATTAGCCGCGTAGTTTAATTCATTCACTTCTCGAGCAGAATGCGCAGCATGCGGCGCAGCGGCTCTGCAGCGCCCCACAGCAACTGGTCGCCGACCGTGAAGGCCGACAGGTACTCGCCGCCCATCGCCAGCTTGCGCAGGCGGCCGACCGGCACCGAGAGCGTACCCGTCACCACGGCGGGCGAAAGGTCGCGCATCGACGCTTCGCGCTGATTCGGCACGACCTTGACCCAGTCGTTGGCCGAAGCGAGGATGCCGTCGATCTCGTCGAGCGGCACGTCCTTCTTCAGCTTGATCGTGAGCGCCTGCGAGTGGCAGCGCATCGCGCCGATCCGCACGCACAGGCCGTCCACGGGGATCGAGCCCGGCTCGCCCATGGCGGGCTTGCCGAGAATCTTGTTGGTTTCGGCGCCGCCCTTCCACTCCTCCCTCGACATGCCGTTGCCGAGATCCTTGTCGATCCACGGAATCAGCGAGCCCGCGAGCGGCACGCCGAAGTGGGCGGTCGGCATGGCGTCGCTGTTCATGGTCGCCAGCACCTTGCGGTCGATGTCGAGAATCGCCGACGACGGGTTCGCCAGATCGTCCTTCACCGCGCCGTTGAGCGCGCCCATCTGCGTGAGGAGTTCGCGCATGTTCTGCGCGCCCGCGCCTGAAGCGGCCTGGTAGGTCATGGCCGTCATCCAGTCGACGAGGTTTTCGCGGAACAGGCCGCCGAGCGCCATCAGCATCAGGCTGACCGTGCAGTTGCCGCCGATGAAATCCTTCTGACCCTTGACGAGGGCGTCCTTGATGACGTCGAGGTTGACCGGATCGAGGATGATGACCGCATCGTCCTTCATGCGCAGCGCCGAAGCCGCGTCGATCCAGTAGCCCTTCCAGCCCGCGGCGCGCAGCTTCGGATACACGTCGTTCGTGTAGTCGCCGCCCTGGCAGGTGATGATGATGTCGCACTTCTTCAGCTCTTCGACGCTGTTCGCGTCCTTGAGCTTCGTCTCGTTCCTGGCGAACGACGGAGCCGCGCCGCCTGCGTTGCTGGTGCTGAAAAACACCGGTTCGATCAGGTCGAAATCACGTTCTTCCTGCATGCGCTGCATCAGCACGCTGCCGACCATGCCGCGCCAACCTACGAGACCTACATTCATGACTTACCCTTGATATGGACACTTCCCCGCTTCGCTCGCCCGGCGTGGCCGCGCGGGGAAGATGAGCGGGCACGACGAGCGATCAACGAGTGATGATCGTTTTGATAATCGTTTTCGTGGTAATGGCGAGGGAAATCGCACGGGCTGCCTGCGTGCCGCGGATTTTCGAAACAATCGTGATCTGGGGGATCGTCGCCATCGGGAGAGTCTACACGAAAACCGCATATTCGCGCGGTAAAAGCCGCCTGTTCGAGCATTTGCGGCAAGGCGTCGCATCAAGATTCTGGTTATAAGACGCCGCATCTGGCCGCTCAAGCGTTACGGGCATGTCCACGGACATGCCCGTAATCTGCGTTGTTAAAGCGGTGCCGTTATAGCGGTGCCGTTACAGCGCCGCGACCACGGCGTCGCCCATCGCCGCGGTGCCGACCTGCTGGCAGCCCGGCGTGAGGATGTCGCCCGTGCGGTAGCCTTGTTCGAGCACTTTCTTGACGGCGTTTTCGATGCGATCGGCCTGTTCGGCGCGCGCCAGCGAGTAGCGCAGCATCATGGCGGCCGAAAGAATTGTTGCGAGCGGATTCGCAATGCCCTTGCCCGCGATGTCCGGCGCGGAACCGTGCGACGGCTCGTAAAGACCCTTGTTGTTCTTGTCGAGCGAGGCGGACGGCAGCATGCCGATCGAGCCCGTGAGCATCGCGGCTTCGTCCGAGAGGATGTCGCCGAACATGTTGCCCGTCACGACCACGTCGAAGGCCTTCGGCGCCTTCACGAGCTGCATCGCCGCGTTATCGACGTACATGTGCGACAGTTCGACGTCCGGATATTCCTTCGCGACATCGATCATGACGTCCTTCCAGAACTGCGACGTTTCCAGCACGTTGGCCTTGTCGACCGACGTGAGCTTTTTCTGACGCTTCTGCGCAGCCTGAAACGCAACGTGCGCGATGCGGCGCACTTCGGGTTCCGCGTAGCGCATCGTGTCGAAGCCTTCGCGCGCGCCCTTGAAGAGACCATCCGGCGCTTCGCGCGTGCCGCGCGGCTGGCCGAAGTAGATGTCGCCGTTCAGCTCGCGCACGATCAGGATGTCGAGGCCCGACACGATTTCGGGCTTCAGCGACGACGCACCCGTCAATTGCGGATAGCAGATGGCGGGACGGAAGTTGGCGAACAGTTCCAGATGCTTGCGCAGGCCCAGAATGGCCTGCTCCGGGCGCAGCGCGCGTTCGAGCGAGTCGTACTTCCAGTCGCCCACGGCGCCGAACAGGATCGCATCGGCGGCCTTCGCGAGCGCGAGCGTCGCTTCCGGCAGCGGATGGCCGCTCGCCTCGTAGCCCGCGCCGCCGACCGGCGCCGTCTCCATCTCGAACTTTTCGCCGAGCGCGTTCAGCACCTTGACGGCTTCCTTGACGATCTCGGGACCGATGCCGTCGCCCGGCAGCACTGCAATCTTCATTCTGCGATTCCTCGTTGTATTGCGTTATGCGTCTGTCTTGCGCGAGCGCCTGCTCGATAGCTCGAATGCGCGCTCAAAGCACGCGGTTGTTCAACCACGGCTGGCGCACGAGGCGCTCGGCTTCGAACTCGCGGATCTTGTCGGCGTGACGCAGCGTGAGGCCGATGTCATCGAAGCCGTTCAGGAGGCAGTAGCGGCGGAACGCGGACACTTCGAACGGGTACTCCTTCGCGCCGTCCACCGTGCGCACGACCTGCTTGTCGAGGTCGATCGTCAGCTGGAAGCCCGTGAATGCGGTGGTTTCGTTGAACAGCGTGTCCACTTGCTGCTCGGTCAGCACGATCGGCAGCAGGCCGTTCTTGAAGCAGTTGTTGTAGAAGATGTCCGCGAAGCTCGGCGCGATGATCGCGCGAAAACCGTACTGCTGGAGCGCCCACGGCGCGTGTTCGCGCGAGCTGCCGCAGCCGAAGTTCTTGCGCGCGAGCAGCACCGATGCGCCGTGGTAGCGCGGCTGGTTCAGCACGAAGTCGGGATTGAGCGGACGCTTCGAGTTGTCCTGACCCGGCTCGCCGTGGTCGAGGTAACGCCATTCGTCGAAGGCGTTCGGGCCGAAGCCGGTGCGCTGGATCGACTTGAGGAACTGCTTCGGAATGATCGCGTCCGTGTCCACGTTCTCGCGATCGAGCGGCGCCACGACGCCGGTGTGTACGATGAATTTATCCATGATCCGTGATCCAGAAGGATGCTGGGCGAGCCAGGGCGCGGACGCGGTCCGCGCTGCCAGGCCGTCGCTCACGCGGAAATTAGAGCGCGTGCTGCACCGTGCGCGCCGAATTGGTGATGTCCTCGCCGAAGCCGGCCACCGTGTTGCAGCCCGTCAGGGCAAAAAGCGCACCCGCCAGCGAAATGAGCGCGGCTCGACGCCAGAAAATGCCTGCCGTCATGGCTTTATCCCAGCTTGCGAATATCAACGAAATGGCCTTCGATCGCCGCGGCCGCAGCCATGGCCGGGCTCACGAGGTGCGTGCGTCCGCCCGCGCCTTGACGGCCTTCGAAATTGCGATTCGACGTCGACGCACAGCGCTCGCCCGGCTCCAGCCGGTCGGCGTTCATGGCGAGGCACATCGAGCAGCCCGGCTCGCGCCACTCGAAACCGGCATCGACGAACACCTTGTCGAGCCCTTCGCGCTCGGCCTGCGCCTTCACGAGACCCGAGCCCGGCACCACCAGCGCGAGACGGATGTTCGGCGCCACGCGGCGGCCGAGCTTCTTGACGACGTAGGCGGCGGCGCGCAGGTCTTCGATGCGCGCGTTCGTGCACGAACCGATGAAAATCTTGTCCGGCTTGATCGACTCGATCGGCGTGTTCGGTTCGAGCGCCATGTAGTGCAGCGCGCGCTCCATCGCGTCGCGCTTGACCGGATCCTTCTCGCGCTCGGGATCGGGCACGCGGCCGTCCACCGACGTGACCATCTCCGGCGACGTGCCCCACGTGACCTGCGGCACGATTTCGGCGGCATTCAGCTCGACCACGCGGTCGAACTGCGCGCCTTCGTCGGAGCGGAACGTCTTCCAGTATTCGACGGCCTGATTCCACTCCGCGCCCTGCGGCGAGAACGGACGGTTTTTCAGGTAATCGACCGTGGTGTCATCCACGGCGACCATGCCGGCGCGCGCGCCCGCTTCGATCGCCATGTTGCAGACGGTCATGCGGCCTTCCATGGTGAGCGCGCGGATCGTCGAGCCGCCGAATTCCATGGCGTAGCCCGTGCCGCCCGCAGTGCCGATCTTGCCGATGATGGCGAGCACGATGTCCTTCGCGGTGCAACCGCGCGGCAATGTGCCCTCCACTTTCACGAGCATGTTCTTGCTCTTTTTCTGCAGCAGCGTTTGCGTGGCGAGCACGTGCTCGACTTCCGACGTGCCGATGCCGTGCGCGAGCGCGCCGAACGCGCCGTGGGTGGATGTGTGCGAGTCGCCGCAGACGATCGTCATGCCCGGCAGCGTCGCACCCTGTTCCGGGCCGACGATATGGACGATGCCCTGGCGCCGGTCGGTCATCTTGAACTGCGTGATGCCGTAGGCGTCGCAGTTCGTGTCGAGCGTGTCGACCTGGAGCTTCGAGACGGGATCGGCGATGCCGTGGCTGCGGTCGGTGGTGGGCACGTTATGGTCGGAAACGGCCAGATTCGCGCTGATGCGCCAGACCGGGCGCTCGTGTATCTTCAGGCCCTCGAAGGCCTGCGGACTGGTGACTTCGTGCAGCAGATGACGGTCGATATAGAGGAGCGTCGTGCCGTCGTCTTCGGTGTGGACCACATGGGAGTCCCACAACTTGTCGTAGAGCGTCTTTGCCATGATATGCGGGGAATAAATGACTGCGGGGCAATACGGTGTCGAACGATTATGCCACGCGAAACCTGCGCGCTGTGGGCGCACGATTTAAAAAGTCGATAAAAAACAGTGAGTTGGGTGGTAGTGGCAATACCTGTATCGGTATTACCCGGTAGAGAATATTAGAGAATCAGCTTTTGGGGCGGCGAGGCTGGAAGAGAAACGTCGGGCGCTTTCATTTTTCAGTCGTGCCGTCCGCGTAGCATGACGCTCGTTGCGTCGGCCCACAGGTGAGCCAGACGTGCGAGTGAAATAAAACCAGAACGGGGAATTGAATAATGGGGATCAGCCTGAGTGGCGGCAGTCATGCCGCACAGATGCTTGCCGCAGTCCGTTGCTCCAGTCTCGTGGCATTGCTGGCGCTCGCGAGCGCCGCCCACGCCTACCAGCCGCCCTCTCCCGACGAGTCTCAACTGCAGGAGCACGGCCACTACGTCAACCGCGACGGAAATGTCGTGCACTCGCCTGCTCACTCCCGAAATGGCGGCATGCCGGCCGGCGCCACCGCGAAGTGTCGCGACGGAACGTATAGCTTCAGCCAGCATCGCTCGGGCACCTGCTCGCGTCATCACGGTGTCGCCGAGTGGAAATAGCGTTGTGTCGGGAGCCGCGATTTCTACACGGTAAAAACGCGGTCGCAGCCTTCTCGCGCAGGCCCGATCGTTTGACCGTGTCAGGTCTGTTCGCCGGACGATTCCAGGACCCGCCAGTAACGCCAGCGCAGGCGGATCGCGCTAACAACGATCGCCGAGCCGACGAACATGATTGCCACGAAGTGCCACATGTTCTGCTCAACGAAGCTGGCCAGCAGGCTGCTCAGCGTGGCGCACGACACCATGGCGGTGGCGAACATCGCCATCTTGGCACCGGCCGGCTCGACGCTTCCGTCGATTGCCATGCGCTGGAACGTCGCGAACGTCAGGCCATTCCCCACGTTGTAGACGAATACCCCGGCCAACAATGGCCACACCGATTCGGAAACCCAACCGGGCAGCATGACAAGCAGGCCACCGGCGAGCGCGAGCGTGATGCCGGCGCGCGTGAAGCCGCCCTTTCGCAGCGCCGATGTCTGCCCGCTTATCACGACCGCGCCGATCATGAAGCCTGCGAACACCAGCAGTTGGGTCAACCCGTACTGAATGGGACTGTAGCCCCGCAAGTCGAGCAGCAGATGCGGACTGGATACGATCCATGCCATCGTGCCGCCGAACAGGATCGCGGCGGACACGGTATTGACCGTAAAGGCAGGATTGCGAAGTAGGCGGCCGTAGCGCGCCATGATCTCGCCCGTTCGCAGCGCGGTACGGCTGTGTGCCTTCTGACTTTCCGGCACGAGCCAGGCTATCAGCAGTACGGCGATCATGGCCGCCACACCGATCAGCCCGAAAATGGGCCGCCATGCCCACCACTCGACGACAATGCCGCCGAGCGTGGGGCCGAAGGCCGGCGCCAGCACGGTGAGGAGGCTCATCAAGCCGAGCGCTCTGACAGCCTCTGCCTCGTCCATCGTTTCGTGGATCATCGCGTAGCCGCACACAGCGACGGCGGCTACGGTTGTCCCCTGAAAGAAACGTGCGGTCAGGAAAACCGCGATGTCGCTGGTTGTGGCGCAGACCAGCGAACTTGCGCAGAACAGCGCGCCCCAAAGCAGCAGCACCGGCTTGCGTCCAAAACGATCGGAGATCGGACCCAGCAGCAGATTGAACACAGCGCCACCGAGAAACCACAGCGTCAGTGTCTGCTGACCCAGACGCGTATCTGCGGATAGATCGCTGCGCATGACCGGCAGCGCGGGCAGGAACATGTCGTTGGACAGATAGACGACGAGTTCGAACAGGGCCAGCAGGACGGGCGTCCAGGTCCGGGCGGAGCGCGAGGAGGTTGTCATGGTGGCCGGTCCGGTCAATGCATGAAGCGGGACGTTGGGCGTTCCTTCGTCCATGGTCCCGGTTTGACGCTGACCAGTGCCTCCGCCACCGTGTCAATATCGGCCAGTGTGTTGTAGACGCTGAACGATATGCGCACGGTACCCAGCACACCCAGGCTGTCGACAAGCGGTATTGCACAATGCACGCCAGTGCGCACGGCAATATCGAAGCTGTTTAAATGATTTCCCACGTCGTAGGGATGCAGATCCCGAATGCCAAACGAAAGGATGCTGCCCTGTTCGCCGGGCGCACCGAACAGCTGTACGTGGGGCAGCGCGCCGAGCTGCTTCGCCGCGTGGGAGAACAGTGCCTGGTCGTGCCGATGAACCTCATCGAGGTCCAGAGCGGCGAGGTAGTCGGCCGCGCGAGCAAGTCCGACGGCGCCCGCCACGTTAGGCGTGCCGGCTTCGAAGCGATGCGGTGCTGGCAGGAAATGCGTCACACGCTCGTAATTGACGCCATACGCGACGCCGCCGCCTGTCTGGAACGGTGCGAGCCATTCCGTCTGGCGCGGGTTGACATACAGGACGCCGATGCCTTGCGGCCCATACATCTTGTGACCCGAGAAGCAGTAGAAGTCGACGTCGAGATCCTGCACATCCACTTTCACATGCGCGATGGCCTGCGCGCCGTCTACCAGGACGGGAATATCGCGTTCGCGCGCCAGACGGGCCATGTCTCTCACCGGATTGGTGACGCCCAACACATTGGACACATGGGCGATCGCAACCAGTCGGGTTTTGGGCGACAGCAGCGTCTGAAAGTCCTCCAGCCGGATCCGTCCCGTCGCGTCGATCGGCACCACATGCAGGGTGGCACCGGCTTCCTGGCAGGCCGTCTGCCAAGGCAGTAGATTGGAGTGGTGTTCCATACCAGTCACCACGACCTCGTCGCCCTGTTGCAAGCGTCGCTTGGCGAAATTCTGCGCGACGAAGTTAATCGCCTCGGTTGTACCCTTGGTAAAAATGATGCTGCTGGCCGACGCGGCATTGATGAACTGCGAAAGGGTCTGGCGACTGGCCTCGTAGGCTTCGTGTGATCGGGTGCTGAGCTTGTGGACGCTGCGCCCGACATTCGCATTGATATGACTGTAGTAATGCGTCATGGCATCGATGACAGCGGCAGGTTTTTGTGTCGTTGCCGCGTTGTCGAGATAGATCAGGCTTTCTTCACGCGTGAAGATGGGGAAGTCTTTTTTGGCCTGGTTGATGGACACGATGAGCCTTTGCTGGAAAAGATGAAGGTGGGGTTACAGATAGCGAGTCAGATCGGCGGACAGATCAGCGATATCCTCGATACCGACCGACAGGCGAATCAGGTTCGGGGTAATGCCGAGGCTGTGCTTGAGCTCGTCCGGCACGACGCGGTGTGTCATGAGCGCAGGACATTCGATCAGCGAGAACACGGCGCCGAGGCTCACCGCGCAATGGAAATACCTCAGGCCATGCATCAGCTCGGTGATGTCGCCGAGATACTCGAACGAGATGATCGCGCCGGGACCGGTCATCTGCCGCTTGCACAACGCGTGTTGCGGATGCGACTCGAGGCCGGGATAGATGACACGCGATATCTTCGGTGAGCGCTGAAGCAATTCGACCAGCGCCCGCGCGTTGGCGACCTGGCGCTCGACGCGCAGGCCCAGTGTCTTGACGCCCCGGTGGACCAGATAGCAGTCGAGCGGACCGGGCACCGCCCCCGTTACTGTGCGATGCCGGGCAAGAACGCGATGAAATGACTCGTCGCGCGAAATCAGCGCGCCGCCGATGACATCGCCGTGACCGGCAAGGTATTTGGTCGTGCTGTAGAGAACGAAATCAGCGCCAAAATCAAGCGGGCGCTGCAGATACGGACTGGCGAACGTGTTGTCCACCAGCACCAGTGCCTCGCGTCGTTTTGCGATCGCGCCGATCGCCTGCAGATCAGCCAGTTTTAGCGTCGGGTTGGTGGGCGTCTCGATCCACACCAAGCGGATCCCGCCGGCGAGGGCAGCATCCACCGCATCCAGGTCGCTCATGTCGACCTTGCGGTGCCGCAGGCCGCTGGTCGCATCGAGCATCTGGAACAGATCAAGCGTCCCTCCATAGACATCGTCCGAGCACAGGAAAGTGTCGCCCGGACGCAGCAGGCTCAGCGCCGCAGCGCCTGCCGCCTGCCCAGAGGCAAAGGCGAGTGCGTGTGCGCCGCCTTCCAGTGCCGCCAGGCAGTGTTCAAGCGCTTCACGCGTCGGATTCTCACCTCGACCGTAGAAATAGCGCAGCGGCGCCTGATTTTCCTGCGCGAACGTCGAAGCCAGATGAAGGGGCGGGACGACCGCCCCCGTGACCGGATCCGGCCTCTGGCCGACATGTACCGCGATCGTATCGAATTGCATCAGGCGACGCTCTCGACTTCGAGGCTCTTCTTCGTGCCTTCTTCCCACGCGTCGAGATAGCTTTGCTGCTCCGGCGTGAGCACATCGATCTCGATGTTGCGCGAAGCGAGCTTCATCGCTGCGATCATTGTGTCGATTTCCGGTGGCATGTCCAGCACGCTGATCGGCAGGTCCGGATGCTTGACGAGATATTCGCAGCCTAGCGCCTGGTTTGCGAACGACATGTCCATCACTTCCGCCGGGTGTCCCTCGGCCGCACAGAGATTGACGAGGCGCCCCTCGGCCAGTACCGAAATGCGCTGTCCGCTCGCGAGCGTAAACTGCTCGATATCCCGGCGAATTTTCTGGGTGCCCGAGGACAGATCGCGCAGGCGAACGAGGTCGATCTCGCAATCGAAGTGACCGGCGTTGGCGAGCACAATGTTGTCCTTCATGGCGGCGAAGTGACGGTCGTCGATGACCGATTTGTTGCCCGTCACCGTGACGAACACGTCGCCGAGCGGAGCAGCCTGCTCCATCGGCATGACGCGAAAGCCCTCCATGACCGCTTCGAGCGCACGGACCGGATCAATCTCGGTGACGATCACGTCGGCACCCATCCCTGCCGCGCGCATGGCTACGCCACGCCCGCACATGCCGAACCCGGCCACGACGAATTTCTTGCCGGCCAGCAACATGTTGGTCGCGCGCAGGATCGCGTCGACGGTTGATTGACCGGTGCCGTACCGGTTGTCGAACATATGCTTGGTCTTGGAGTCGTTGATCGCAATGATTGGATACCTGAGTCCGCCCATGCGCTCCAGGTTCTTCACCCGGATCACGCCGGTAGTGGTTTCCTCGAGTCCACCGACGATGTTCGTGGCAGCGGACGCATAGTCCGAGTGCAGCAGCTTGGTGAGATCGCCGCCGTCATCGATTACCACATGCGGTTGCGCGTCGAGCACCATATAGCAGTGACTTTCATAGGTCTTCAGATCCTCGCCGTGAATCGCGTAGACGTGTACGCCCTGCGACGAAAGATAGGCAGTAACCGGATCTTGCGTGCTGATCGGATTGGATGCGCAGAGGTACACTTTGGCGCCGCCAGCGCGCAGCGTCTCAATCAGGTTGGAGGTCTCGGCCGTGATATGCAGGCATGCGCCGATGACGCGGCCCGCCAGCGGTCGCTCGCGCTCGAAGCGGCGGCGAATCGATTCGAGAACGGGCATGTTGCGCCGTGCCCACTCGGTCAGTTCACGACCTTCATTGGCCAGGTTAATGTCGGCGATATGAGACGGATGCGTGTGCATGCAGGTTCCTTGTCTAGAGCAACGAAAATGAAGAAAGGGATGGCTTGGCCGCTTATCGTCTGGCGGAGAAGCACAGGGCATGTGAGGGCAGCGATACCGTGCCGTCCGCACGCACGAAGTGGCCAGCCGTTTCGGCGAACTTCGTCCATAGGGCGGCGAGCCGTTCCGGCGAAGCGCGTTCGGCGATGGCCGCACCGATACCGGGTGGAATCAGGTCGCGCGAGAATTCGACGAATTCAGTCAACGTCTCGAACATGAATGGTGCGACGACCTGTTCGCAACGAGTCTGCTTGAAGCCCGCGGCGTCCAGCTCGGCGAGCACGGCCCGCTCGTCGGCCATGCTGAACGGATTGGGCTTGCCTGGCGGCGGTGGCGGCAGATCCAGCTCGCGTGCGAAGAAGCCGACGGCGAGACTGATCACAGGTACCTGGCCCGGCGTACTCCAGGTAGAAAACACAAGTCGCCCGCCGGGTGTCATGGCTTCCCGAAGGCGCAGCAGGCACGCCTGCCGATTCGGCATGAACATCAGCCCGAACCGGCTCGTCACGACCTCGAAGCGCGAATCCGGCACGAAATGTTCGGCATCGGCCGCGACGAACGATACGTTCGCGACCTTACCCTGGCGCCGCCGCGCTACCGCGATCATTTCTTCGGAGACGTCGATACCTGTCACATGGCCGGTGGACCCCACCTGTGCCGCGATGCTCAAGGCCGGCTCACCGAGGCCCGTCGCCACGTCGAGAACGCGATCACCAACTTCGAGGGCCGCGCTGTCAATCAGCGTACGGCTGACATGGCTTGCGCCGCGTTCGAATGCGTCGCCCCAATGCTCCCATGCTTGAGCGAGCGTATTCCATATTTCCCGCTGCTCCTGGCTCGCGGATGTCGTCTTCATATGCATTCCTTATAGGTGGCACTCAAATTGCGCCGGTGTCAACGAGCTTTCGCAGCGCCGCGATATACCGGGGCGATGTGCCGCAGCAACCGCCGACGAGGCTCAGTCCATAGCGTGACGCGCTCTCGCTGATGAATTCGACGAACTGTCGTGTAGAAACGTTGGGACGCAAGTAACCACCCTGGATGCCGACGGACTCTTCGGCGCGATCTTCGACATTCGGATAGGCGCCGAGAGCAAGATGGCCGACCGACGCCAGGTGGGTCAGTGCCAGGTGTGTCGCCGCAAGATTGCTGCAATTAACGCTGATCGCGAGCGGAGCAAATTCGGCGACGAAGTCCTGCAGCGGCGAGTAGTTCTCACCGCCGAGCAACAGACCATATGGATCGCACACAAAGCTGACGATGAAGGGAGCCTGCATCTCGCGGCATATCGCTCCGATTACCTGAGCCTCTCGCCACGTGTTGATTGTTTCCGCCAGGATGAGATCGGCACCGGCGTCCAGCAGACCGGCGATCGAGTCACGGTGTTCTTTGCGCAGGATGCTGATTGACGGCGTGTCTTCAGGGCGGTAGGCGTCGGCGACGGGAGCGAGCGATCCAGCGATCAGAACCTGACGATCGCCATCAGCCTGGTCGACCGCTTGCCGGGCAAGGCCGATGGCAATGGCGGTGAGTTCCGCGGTCGTAATATGCCGGTCGCTTTCTGCGACTGCCTTCCGAGTGGTCCGGAACGTATTGGCAGTGATGATGTCGGCGCCTGCCTCGACGTACTCGCCGTGAATTTCCAGTAGCGCCGCGCGGCCCTCGGGCGTCAGCAACATCTCGGCAGACCACAAGGGCGGCCGCAACTTGAAGCCGCGGCGCTGCAGTTCGGTGGCGGTGGCACCGTCGAGCAGCACGGGCATTTTCGAGGCAAGCCTCAAGCGAAGTGACATGAGCGTTTGATCGCTCATGTCGGTTGACCCGCCCATGGTTCTACGACGCTTTCACGAAAGCGTTCGATCAGGCAGGCTGGTAGCAGCATCGCCTTTTGCGGAGGATAGCGCCGCGAGCACGGTGGCCTGTAGTCGCTGTCGACACGTGTTGGCAAGTGCAGCGTTCGGTCGAGAAGATGGGCACCGCGGTAGAACCAGCATATCTGGCCGACCGTTTCGGTAAAGACGGCGTGACCTGCCGTGGATGACAACAACTGGAGGTGATGCAGGGCCGCCATGCATTCACCATGCAGCGAGAAGTCCTGACGTGGCAAGTAGTGGCAGTAGTAGTCATGTACCGCTCGAAACAGGTCGTTATACGCAAACCGGTAGCCATCAATCACGATGTCGCTGCGTTCCAGCATCGGATGGTCGGTCGGTGCAGCGACGTCGCTTCCGTATCCACAAGAGGTCAGATAGACGTATAGCGTGCTGGTCGACGCCACCCGGGCGATCATGTCGCCTGAATTTGCATAGGGCTGACCTTGACCGAGAAACGGGCGGATCTTGATGCCGTGCCTGGACATGAACTCGAATTGCATCAGAATCTCTTCCTTGAGCGCTTCGTATGCATCGCGAACTTTCGGATCATCTGGTGCGTGCGGCGTCATGTCATAGGTGATCGCCACGCGTGAGAAGAAATGCTCCTGCATGCGCAAGCCCAATGGCTTTGACTCCCTGAAAGGGAATTTTTCCTTGATGTAGCATTCCGCCAGTAAAGTCATGAATTCAGTCCTGTCAGCCAATTGAACGGAGGCAGATGTCTGATCGCTAGTCAATGTCGGGTCGGGGGCTGCTGCTGCCTTTGCTTACATGGCGCTGCCTGGCACGTCGCTTGGCAGGCGCTGGCCGATTCGTGCGAGAGTTGTGCGGACTCGTGCGTACCCTCTTCGATCGCTGGCAAAGTTTCGCGCTCAATACCGCGGAATCAACGGCAAGGAAATCTTTTAACGTTGCAGCCTCGATAACCCCGTCGTTAATCGCTTCAAGCCGTCCTTTATCGATATCGGCAATACCTTTAAAGACTACTAAATTTCCTATTTACCAGATCTGGCAGCTTTACCGTCGCCACACCGGATTTGCCGCTATAAGGTGGGACACAATTGATTCATGCCACCGATACTCACCAGCGTCGTTTCTTTCACAATTGAAAGGAATAATGCCGACCTAACGTGACAGCAACATGAATGAGGGCGGGGTGGGCAAGCACCAGTCGTTCAACTTCAGCAGCTATCTCATCGCGTTGCTCGCACTACTTATGCTTATCGGCCCAATGCCAGGCCGGTTTATCGAGCAATTGCTGCCCCATGATCGTCGTCACCGAGGCGACTTTGTCGAGCACCACGCTGTTGCACTCGGCATCCTCCTCCAGCGCGGCGGCCAAACGCGTGGAATGTGAGACGACCCAAATTTGCGATCGCTGCGACGCCTGCCGAATGAGACGGCCAAGCGCAGGCATCAGGTCAAGGTGAAGACTTGATTCCGGTTCGTTGAGAATCATCAGTTCGGGCGGACGCGGCGTGAAAAGCGCCGCACAGAGCAACAGATATCGCAACGTCCCATCGGACAACTCCGCCGCAGTGAGCGGCCGCAACAAGCCGTCCTGATAGAAATGCAGCGCGAACAGACCGCCAGGTTGAGCATCGATCTCGACTCGTGCACCAGGAAACGCATCGGCGACCGCCTCGTCGAGCGATCGCCAGTCTCCAATCTCGCGAATCGTTTGCCATGCCGCCGCAAGATCGCGTCCATCGTGATGTAGCACCAATGTTCGCGTGCCGATTTGCGGATGCCGGGCGGGCGAATCGGCATCGACACGAAAATGGTCGTAAAACCGCCAGCTCCGCATCGTTTCGCGGACGGCAAAGACCTCCGGGCTGAAAGCGTCGCGGCCGACTTGAGAGAAAAGACTTTCGTAGAGCGGCAAGTGCTGCGTGAGCACGTCCCATTCGCGATCGATCCGGCGGCGAACCACGCTGCCGACACGCTCGACCAACAAACTTGCCGGTCGCAGGAATGGCCCCGCCCAGATGGACTCGTGCTTGAATTCCGGGTCAAGTGCGAATGAAGACCCTTTACGCTGGGTTTCATTGCCTTGCGGCGTGACGATTCCCATGCTCACGGCGTAGCCAAACTCGTCGCTGCCGAATCCCAGCTTGAGTCGCGGCGCTGGCGTGCCTATGGCCCGTCCCTGGGCCGGAATTTCGCCACGGCGCACGCGTCCCGAGCGATCCTCCGTGCCCGCCCACATCAGTGAATTCAGACCGCCCTCACGAGCGAGCGGCGCGATGATTCCATCTTGCGCCGTGCTCGCCAGCAACCTTAAAGCCCGGTAGAGGTTTGACTTACCGCTCCCATTGGCGCCCGTAATCAAATTAAGCCTCGTCATGGGCATCACGAGATCTCGCACTGAGCGGTAGTTACTAATGGCAAGCGTGGTTAGCATCTCAGTCCCGATCGATATGGCTATCCATGATAGCGGGTAGCGTCGCCCCTGCAGTTCAGGGTGCGCGAACACCAACAGGTTAACGACATCCTGATATCGAATCGCCGCTTCGGCGAATGAGGCAAGGTGTTCAACGGCAGCGAGACAAATTCATCGGACAACCAACAACGCGTTCGGCCACCAATAAAAAAGGCCCGCGCTTTCGAAAAAGCGCGGGCCAACATCATGCGGGATTATCGTGCCTTGCTACCAGGATCAACCCTGGTGAAACTGTATTAGCGTGCCGCCGACGTCACGAGCGGAGCGCTGACCGTCCCAATGGGAAGGACTTCGCGGCCATAGCATTCGATCATCATTTCAGCAGCCGACAGGTAGAAGGCCAGAACGGCGGTCAGCAGGCCCATGTAGCCGCCTGCTGCGTGCAGGGTAGCCGAACCGGTCCAGTCGCCGGCGGCGAGCAGGAAGAACGTGATCCAGAGAACGAAGAAGATGGCTTGCAAAACGCGCGGCGAGCGGAACGTGGAGAGCCACATGTAGAAGGTGAACACGCCCCACAGGCAGAGGTACCACGCCACGAAGCCTGCCGGCACCTTGTCGTGCAGGAACAGAACGAAGAGCGCGAACGACCACCAGAACGCGCCGTACGCCGTGAATGCCGTCGCACCGAACGTGTTGCCGCGCGGCAGCTCCATCACACCGGCGATCATCTGAGCGGTACCGCCGAAAGCGAGGGCGACGGCCAGCACCATACCCATTGCTTCCCCGGAGAACCATCCGGCGTTGATCATGCTGAGCAGCCAGGTCGTCAATGCGAAACCTGCCAGCCCTAGCGGCGCCGGATTGGGAAACTTCTTCACTTCGGTTGCGTTGCTCATTGTCGTCTCCTTGATAATGGGATCGTTGTCCCGTTGATTAATGCTTTGCTGCTACAGCCTGATCCGTTACACGGTTTGCACGAGCTGTTCGAGGATCGCCGGATTCTCAAGCGTCGAAACGTCCTGCGTGATCGCCTCGCCCTTTGCAAGCGAGCGCAACAGGCGGCGCATGATCTTGCCCGAGCGCGTCTTCGGCAGATTCTCACCGAAGCGGATGTCGCGCGGCTTGGCGATCGGCCCGATCTCCCTGGCCACC